>DASYAK010000063.1:0-4327 GCA_036501385.1 Gemmatimonadales bacterium
CGGGGCCGAGCGGTCGGCATCTTGACACCACTGCCAAATCTCGACGCGACGGTGCGAGCCGGCGACACGCTTATTGATCCGCTGCACCCCGCCCGGGTGAGCGACCATTCGGCACGGGAGATCGGCGCGCGTCAGCGAGCGATCGACGGGACTCACGGATCATCGAAACGGGCTGCGATCGCCGCGGCGCGGAAAACCGAACGTGACGCCCTGATGCAGGCGCTGCAGCAGCGACGAGCGGCTCTCGAGCTGGAGATCGCACAACGGTTGTCCGCGGCACGCACGCCAACGCTCTTTGGCGAGCGACGCGGTCTCGACTCGAGCGAGCGCCGCGATCTCGAACACCTGCGTCGGGCACGTGCGACGTGTCGCACCGACATTCGCCGGCTGACCCGCAACACGATTGCGGCACCGTTCGCGATCGACGCGGCGTTCGCTCCGGTGCTTGCCCGGCGCGGTGGGTTCGATCTCGTGGTAGGCAATCCACCGTGGGTTCGCGCCGAGCGATTGCCGGCCGCCACTCGTGACGCGTTGGCCGCACGGTACCAATGGTGGCGTGGAAGCGGGGCCGGATGGCAGCACCTTCCCGATCTGGCCATCGCATTCATCCAGCGGAGTTACCAGCTCCTCGCGCCTGGCGGAACGCTGGCGCTACTGGTGCCAGCCAAGATCGCGACCGCAAACTACGCCGTTACCGCCAGAGCAGCACTCGCCGCGCGTTCAACCCTCCATTGCGTTGCCGACCTCGCCGATGACCCCCGCGCCGGGTTCGAAGCGACAGCGTACCCGCTGGCACTGATCGCCACGCGGCGCACACCGACCGCGCAGCATCGGGTGCGATTGGGCCTTGCCCGCAACGCGCCGTCCGAGGAGCAGAACCGGTGGACCGCAGCTGCCACGTGGGTCACGGCGGCGCCCGAGATTCAGCAGCTCGCCGCACGAATGGCGGCGGCACATCCGCCGTTCTCCGATCACATCGTGGCGCAGCTCGGCGTCAAGACGGGCGCGAACGCTGCCTTCGTCGACCCTCCCGAGTCGCTGTATGAATGGTCGCGCCCGGCGATCCGCGGCCGGAACATCCGGCCATTTTCGGCGATGCCTGGAGGGATGATGCTCTGGCCTGCCGATGACCGCGGCGCGCCCTGGGAGTCGCTCCCGGCACCGGTTGCGGCCTATCTGCAATCACACGCGACACGCCTCGGTCGACGCGCTGATCAGCGGAGTGGCCCGTGGTGGCAGATGTTTCGCACTCGCGCAGCCACCGCGCCACATCGGGTCGTGTGGCGCGACCTCGCCGCAACGTTGCAGGCGGCGGTCGTCTGGCAACAGCGCGATGTCCCGCTCAACAGCTGTTATGTCGCCGCGGTGCGATCAGAGGCGATTGCAGCATCGGTCGCTGCGTGGCTCAACGCCACACCGATCCGCGTCCTCGCACGGCTCACGGCAGAACCGGCGGCCGGCGGGTGTGCCAGGTTCGCAGCCCGCGCCGTGAGTGCGATTCCCCTGCCGTCAGCCGCACTTGGCGATCCGGTACTGGCAGCCTTTGCCCACGCCGCAGCCGATCATGACGTGCAGGAGGCGCTCGACGCGCGCGCCGCCGAACTCCTCGGCCTTTCGACTAGCGAACATGCCGCGATCAACGCGCTGGCCGCGAATCGTCGCTGAGGCTCTGCGCCCGGTGCACGATCCGGCCGATGTGGCCACGCCCCCGCTCGCGATGCATCCTCTTGCGACGACGCTGCAATGGATCGCCGATGCGGCGATACCAGCGCACATGTCGGGCAATCCCCCGCCGTTTCTGCTGCCGCAGCAGATCGGCCCATGGCGGCGCGTGATGGCGGCGCTGCGCGGCTGGGGTGGCGCGCTGCTGGCCGAGCGACCCGGGACCGGGAAGACCTGGATTGCGCTGGGAGCGGCCCTGGCCGAATCCGCCTCCGTCGTCGCCTTCGTTCCCGCGATTCTTCGCCGACAGTGGGAGTGCGCCGCGGCGCGTGCCGGCGTGCGCTTGACCTGCTGGACGCACGAGCGCACCAGCCGAGGTGTCCTCCCCGCGACTGACGCGGGGCTGGTCATCGTCGACGAAGCGCACCGTTTCCGGGATCCGTCGGCGCGGCGCACCCGCACGCTGGCGCCGTGGATCGTTGGGCGCCGGGTCCTGCTGTTGACCGCGACACCGATTGTCAACCGTATGGGCGACCTGCTCGCACTCCTTCGCATGATCGTGCCCGACGACACGCTTGCGCTCGACGGCACCCCGCGGCTGGGCGACCTCGAGGGGCGAATCGAGGGTGCCGCGGCCCTTCGACGCGTAGTCGTCCGAACGACAGGCGCGGCCCCGGTAGTCTTCGCGCGGAAAACCGAATATGTCCGTCCTGACTCCGACGAGATTCGACGAGGCGAAGCTGCCGTGGCGATCGTGAATCGGCTGGTGCTGAGCGAGTCGACCACCGTGCGGCGGCTCCTCCGGTCGGTCCTGCTCGATGCCGCAGGATCGAGCGACGCTGCGCTCTGGTCCTCGCTGCATCGGTATCGAGCGCTCCTCCTCCAGGCGCGCGATGCGGGTGGTGCGTCGCGTGCGATGCTACGGCGCTTCGCGGGAGAGACGCTCGACCAGCTTGTCCTGTGGCCGGTCCTCGATGTCGCGCCGATGCAAGGCGACCTTCCTCTTGGTGACCTCCATCACCTGGAAGAAATCCTTGCGGGTCCAGCTCCCAGGGAAGCGTGGATCGGTCGCCTGATTCACCGCTGCCTTGACGGCGAAGTCACCACCTGTTTCACCCGGCATCGAGCGACCGCACAACGCCTTCGCGAATCGATGGGCGATTCGGCGGCATGGGTCACCGGAGTTGCGGCGGGGATTGGCCCGCATCGCATGGACCGGGAGAATGTTCTCGCCGCGTTCGGCCCTGCACGAAGCACCTGGCGGGCGCGGCGAAACGCGCCGCTGATGTTGATCGCCACTGATGTCGCCGCGGAAGGCCTCGACCTGCACGCCGCCGGGCGCATCGTACACGTCGATCTTCCGTGGACGGCGATGCGCATCGAACAGCGCGAGGGCCGCCTCCTCCGGCTGGGACAGCATCGTCAACAGGTCGAGGTGGTGGTGCGGATTCCCCCGCCTGCAATCGAGACCGCCCTGGCGCCGGCTGCCCGCATCGACCGCAAGGGCGAGATTACCCGGCGATGGCTCACCGAGCTTGAGTGGTCCGGCGAGGACGCGCGATCGCCCCATTCGGGTGTCGCCGTTTCGCTGCTGACAGATGGCGGCCACGCGGCAGCCGTTGTTGCGGTTCTGCTTGCCAAGGGCGGACGCCAGGGTGTGATCATTGTTGCCAGTGCGGACGACGGCGGATGGACCACCGACCGGTCGCTGATCGACGCGCTCCTCGGCCGCGCCTGCCATGCAATCGCCGTCACCAGCGATGCCAGTCGCTGCGCCCACCAGATTGGTGAGGCGATCCGGGCGGCACTCGCCCTCGCCCTGGCCCGCGACAGCGGACACGCAGCAGGGTTGATCACTCGAATCCACCGCACAGCGCGGCACGCAGCAAGTCGGCGGGACGCGGCAACGATGACGCGACTCGATCGTCTGCTGCGCTTTGCGGGATCATCACCGACGACCGGCGCCCGCGCGATTCTGGCTCAGCTGGCAATGCTGACGGACGACAACCTGATACGGGCCGACGTCGCCGATTCACCGGGTCTCGATTCGGTTTCGGCGCATGCGGTTGGGGCGGTGATGCTCGTCTGACGCGCGCGCGGCTTGCGCACGTGATCGAGTCCTGCAGGCGCGCCCTGGCCTTCCAGTGAGCCTCGGCTACGTTCACGCATGTCGCAATTCAGCACCGTGCTCTTCGATCTCGACGGAACACTGCTCGACTCAGTCGACCTGATCGTCGACAGTTACCATCATACCTTCCGGATCCACCACCTCCCTTGGCATTCCCGCGACGAGATACTCGCCGGGATGGGAACGCCTCTGCGCAGTGTCTTCGGCAAGATGACCGACGATTCGGCGCTCATCGACTCATGGATCGCCACGTATCGCGAATACAACCTCGCCCATCACGATGCCAGGGTTCACGCTTACCCCGGCGTGGTCGACATGGTGCGACGTATCGCCGCGGCCGGACGGCGCATCGGCCTGGTGACGAGCAAGAATCGGTCGGGCGCCCAGCGCGGGCTGACCCTGATCGGGCTGGCCAACGAGATGGAAGTGATCGTCGGTGCCGACGATGTGTTGCATCCCAAACCCGATCCCGAGCCGGTCGAGCGCGCCCTTGCCGCCCTCGGCGCGGCGGCGGATTCCAGCCTGTTCGTGGGAGAC
>DASYAK010000064.1:0-13238 GCA_036501385.1 Gemmatimonadales bacterium
CCATCAGTGCGCATTCCCCGGGTCGAAGCCGAGGTCACCATCGACGGGGTGCTCGACGAACCGGCCTGGCTGCAGGCGGCAAGGCTCGGTGAATTCAGACAATACCGTCCAGTCGATTCTCGCCCAGCCGAAGACTCCACAGTGGTCCTGGTCTGGTATTCGCCGACCGCGATCTACTTCGGCATTCTCGCCTACGATCGCGATCCCGCGCTGGTGCACGCGACCCTTTCGGGGCGCGACAACATCGCCAGCGACGACGAGGTGACGATCTACCTGGGGGTTCAACTATCTCGTGACCGGCATCGACCAGGACTTTTCCGCGCGGAGCGGTTTTGTGCCCCGGACCGGTGTAGTGATGACCCACGCCTACAATCGGTTTTCATGGTACGGCGCCCGTGGCGCGCCAATCGAGCAATTCAGCATTTTCGGCGGGACGCCGCAGATCTGGGATTACCAGCAATTCCTTCGTCATCGCCCGATCGAAGGCGACGGCGACGTGAGCCTGTCGTTGCGATTGCGCGGCGGCTGGAACGTCAACGGGAGCGCAGCCGATGCGTTCACCCGCTTCGATCCGGCGACGTACGCGTCGTACACGGTGCGTTCCGGGGACGTCGATACGCCGTTCGCCGCCCCCAGCGGAATCTTCGGCGCGTGGAATGAGAGTCTCACCGTGGCAACGCCGCTCTTCCAGCATTACGAGGCGTCGCTCGGTGTTTCCGACGGGGCGACGCCGATCTTTCCGGAGGCCGCGCGGGGCAACGCGATCGGCGTCACGGCGTCGCTCACGGTGCGTGCGTCGAGTTCGGTCCGCGCCTGGGAGTTCCCGGCTCGGCATCGCGAACCGATTCGCTCCGGATCGATTGGCTCCTGTCGTATCAGCCCAATCCGGGGTCGGAAGTCTTCCTTGGATATGGTTCGACAATGGATGGCGACCGACCTCTCACCTTCCGCTACCTGACCCGCGAGCAGGATGGCTTCTTCCTGAAAGTGGCGTATCTCTTTCGTCATTGATGCCTGCAATTGAATCTTTCCACCTGGCTGTTTCGTACTGCAACACGTCCTCTATCGGCAGGTGTATATGCATTTCCTCAGGTCGCTCTTTTCACTGGTCGGTTTCGTCGTCACCATGGGCGGGGCGCTTTTTGCTTTCGGGATCGCACGCGAGTACGTGCGAAACCGGCTCCGTTACGTCGACGCGGTCCGCAATCCGCTCGCCCCGTGGATCGCCTTTTTCGCCGCAACGGTGATCCTGATCCCGGTTGTCGCGATTCTTCCGCTGGTCGGTTTCGGAATGGCGCTCGTCGTCGGCGGTGCCACCGGGATCGGGACCGCGAGCGGCGTGAAAGCGCTCAAGCGTGGCGAATAGTGGCGCGCTAGCTTGCACTCATGATGACGGTGCACTGCGTCCGTTGCGGACGCGAAGGCGAACGGCAGGCATTCAAGCCGTTCGGAAATGACCTCGGCCAGCGAATCTTTGACAATATCTGCAAGAATTGCTGGGGTGACTGGCTCAAGCAGCAACAGCAGTTGATCAATCACTACGGACTCGTCCCGCACCAGCCCAAGGCCCGGGAGTTCCTCCTCCGCAACCTGGAACAGTTCCTCTTCGGGGAAGGGGCAGCGGACCGCGTGCCCTAGCGGTACCTTCGTTCGTCCCCTGATTACGCCCCATTCAGGGAGGACCAATGACGGAACCGTTCGGGACGAAGCCGCCCCACGACGCCCAGCTTCGGCGCGAGGGGATCATCACCGGAGTACTCGGCGCCGTGGTTGTCGCCCTCTTTTATTTCGTGGTCGACCTCACTCGCGGACACGCGCTCATGACGCCCTCGGTGCTCGGAGAGGCGTTCATTCTGCATCAGCCGGTGCTCGTCAATACGCCGGATGCTGCGGCGATCGTGGCATACACCGTCTTCCATTTCGTGGCCTTCATTGCCTTCGGCCTGCTGCTCGCCGCGCTGACGCGCGCCTCGGAGACGAGCAGCCTGGCGCGCTATGCCGTGGTGCAACTGCTGGTGGTGTTCCTGCTCTTCTTCTACGGCGTGCTATCGGTTGGATCGGAGCTCGTGCGGGGTATGTTCCCCTTCATCGGTGTTCTGGCTGCCAATGCTCTCGCAGGCGCGGTCATGGTCGGCTGGCTATGGCGGCACCACCCGGCGCTCCGAATGGCGGCGATGCGCACACCGCTGGGTGCCAACAACGACGCGTAATGGCGATCGAGATCAGTTCCAGCGCAGCCCGATGGTGAAGCCCACGTCCATTGCCGGGCCGCGCGGAATGAGGTCCTGCGTCATGCCGAGCTGGAGTTCGGGGCCGCGGCGGGCGAGATGAAGGAGGAATCCGAAGTCGCTGGTGACCTCGGCATCGTCCCACGCATCCCACCCGGTTCCCCTCCAGTTCGGCGACTGAACCCACGCGGTGCCAAAGACCGCCTGGCGACCTGCGAAGCGCCATCGCAGCCCGGCGAATGCCCCGGCGAATGCATCGCGCTCATACTGCGAGATCAGGGCGGGTCCGTCCGTCGGCGTGAATCCACCGGTCGCACCGGCGTCGACAGTGATCCGGTTGCTTCGAATGAGATCGGTGACCAGTGTGGCCGACGTGCCGATGGTGTGGCGCGTCCAGCCATCGCTGTTCGTCGTGGCCGTGGGTAGCGTCACCGTGCCGACCAATTCGGTGCGGCCGAAGCGAATTCCCGCGCCAACCCTGGCATCCCCGATGAAAGTTCCTGGCGCACTTCGCGTCACGAACGTGTCGGGAAAGGAGAATCGCCACTGAAAGAGATTGTCCGGTTGCTGGTTCCGCGCCGGTACCGAAAGTCCGATCAGCCGATGATACCAGTTCAGGAAACCATCGAGGAATCCATTGTAACCACCGCGCACCGGAATATTCCCCAGAACAAAAACATGACTCGACACATCTCTTGTCACCCAGACGTCGGCCTGGAGAACCTCCGCATCGAAGAGCGTCTCGCGTAGTCCGCCGCCCGGTGCCGGTGCATCGGACACTTCGATCGCGTTGTAGTAATCGCCCAGGATCCGAAGCTGCCATCCGCTGTGTGGTGCGATGAAGGGCTGCAGGTAGAGTGCGCTGCGCGATTCGAGCAGCGGATTCGCCGGGACATAGGGCGGAATGTCCTGCGCCGCAAGCGCGCACGGCGCCACCGCGGCGGCAAGGAGAAGAAGGATCGGGGTCTGACGCATCATCCGAATATATTGGGCGATGCGTTCGTCGGGTCGAATCGCCATCGTGGCGGTGGTGGCCATTGTCCTCGCCCACCTCGGCGATCAATGGGCGTGGCGCCATCTCGTCCATCCCGGGATCTACGATCACGACCTCGGCAGGATGTTGCGAACCGTCGGATATCTCCCGATCTGGCTGGTGTTGGCGCTGGCGCTCTGGCTCGACACTCGCAACACCCGGCGTGCGCTGCTGCTGGCGCTGGTTCCCACGGCCGGCGGCGCCCTCTGCGAAGTGCTCAAGATCATTCTACGCCGCGAACGGCCCGGCCTGCACCACGGCGCCTACTATTTCCGCCCGTTCAGGATCCAGCCGTTCAAGACGACCGATATCGGCCTGCCGAGCAGCCACGCGCTGGTCGCTTTCAGTGGAGCGTGGCTGCTCTGCCGCATCTATCCGCGAGCGTGGCCAGTGTGGATCGGACTCGCCACGGCCTGCGCGGTGACACGAGTCGAAGCCCAGGCGCACTTCCTGAGTGACGTGACCGTGGCCGCGGTCGTTGCGTTTTTCATGGTGGCAATCATCTGGCGGCGATGGCACGACTGAATTGACGGGCCGATCGGGACGCGTCAGGCGGGCTTGTTCTCCCCGGATTCCCCGCCAATCGCATGGACCAGGGCATCCGGCTCGGCGCCCGGATGCATCGCAAGATCGATCGCGACAAAGACGAGCTTCGAGAACGGGTAGAAGAACAACGGCGCCAGAAGCGCCAGTGCAGGCGCAAGCCATTGGAGGAGCGTCCACGGCGGATTGGGCCAACGCGTCACCACCACCAGCACGAGGACGACGAGAACGAGCGACTCGGCGGCGAAGAGATTGAGAATGTACGCCCCGACGCGATTGCCGGTGGCCAGCGAGAGGCCGCAGACCGGACAGTTCTCCTTCATTGCAAGCCAGTGGCGAAAGACGCCCCGCCGGCCGCAATGGGGACATCGGAGCGCGAGTGCGCGAAGGAAGAGGAGCGGCCTGCGGGTCATCCAATGAACTTAAGCACAACGGGTCGCCGACTCTTCGTCGGCGCCCCGCTGGCGTGCCCGGGAGAGGCGAATCTCAGGGCATCTTGACCGGAACCGACTCGGCCCGCTTCTGCCGCATGATTTGCAGCTTGAAGTCGTCGCCGTGGTCATACGTCGCCACGATCCGCATCAACTGTGACGGCGTGGTCACCTTGCGACCGTCAACCGAAACGATCACGTCACCGGGTTCGAGGCCGAGCGTATTGGCACCGTAGATCCGGTTTCCCTGGTTGTCGAAACTGTCAGTGCGCAACCGCGTGGGAGCGGCGGTCGCCTTCCCCATGAGGCTGACGCTGTCGCCGCGCGAGGCATACCCGCGGACGATGAAGGGCTGGCGTTCGGCCACCGTGTTGACCACCAGCACTCCCTCGCTCGTTCCGAAGTAGGCGCCAAGCTTGTCGTTCATCGGTGCCAGCTCGAAGTTACCAAAGAGGGAGTTGGTCGCCGAGAGGTAGAAGGCTCCCGACCCCATCGCATTGCCGAAAGCGAAAGCCTGGGCGGGCATCGGCATGTCGGGCGACATCGGAGCCCGTGGCGCCATCGCGGTGAGCCGGGCCCGTGGCGCCATGACTTCACCATCGCCAAGACCCACGCCGACGGCATTCCCGTCCCCGCGGTAAATCGATGTGACGCTGGGTGCCATGACCGCCGCAAACTCGCCATCCTCCTCTGTCGGGGTCACCTTGATCGTGCGCGTCTGCGTTCCGCGACGAAGGTCGACCTCCACTTCCTTCCCGGCCTTGAGTCCGGAGATCAGCGAGATGAGGCGGAGCCCTGGCGAAGCTTCCGACCGGTCGTCGTTACGCGCCGACTTGCTCAGCACCGACTGGCCGGCGATGCGCGTGATGATGTCGCCCGCCATGATGCCGGCCTTTTCCGCGGGACTCCCAGGCGTGACCGCGCTGATATAGGCACCGTAATTGTCGCTGGCACGAGGCGCCGTTTCGATCACAACGCCGAGATGCGGCTGACGCCGGGCCCTGACAATCTCGCGCTCCATCTGCGCCATTGCCCCCTTTACTTCGTCAGCGGCTTGGCGGGACCGGAGTGCCAGTTTCTGGACGTCCATCGAATCGAGCCGGATGCGCGACAGCTGGGAGAACGTCGAATCGAGTTGCATCTTCGACAGCTGCGCCTGCAGCGTCCGCGCCTGATCCTGAAAGACGCGCGCCTGATTGCGAATCAGGTTCGAGTCCCACTTGAACGAGTTGGAGTCCCACTGGATCGAGAACGCCCGATTCCGGGTCGAATCGAGGTGGATCACCTGATCCTTCTCCCCTGGCCTCCGGATGATCACTTCAGTTTGCGCCAGGGCGGGGACTGCGACGCCGAGACTCAGGCCGAGTGCGATGAGGTGACGCATGGTGCCACTCCTTCCCAGGGGGATCAGTTCACATGCCTACGTTGCTGGTCTTGGTCACATGAACATCGACCAGGGCCGTCATCAGACCAACGCGCTGCTGCCAGAGTTGCAGCTCACGGTGCATCCGGGCTTTCTGATTGAGCTGGGCCGCAGCGCTGAGTTGCGCGTCGAGCGCCGCAATCCGGTTCTCCAGCTGAATCACCACGACCGCCGTGCTGCCATCGATCACGCGCTGGTCGGGGTTCCAGTCGTGGAGCTCCTGCTCCAGTTGCTGCGACCTGCTGATCTCGGTCTTGAGTTCTTCCTCGGCGTCGAGACGCGTCGGGTGCACCAGGTCGCGGCCAATGAGCGTCACCAAGAGCGCAGCCGCCGCGGCGAGGCCAATGGTCGCGGTCGCGCGCCAATTCTTCCGGCGCCGGTCGACGGCGAGGCGATCGCGCACGGCGGGAAATTCGTTCTGCACCGGCGCGAGCGATGGCAGGGCACGCAGGCGAGCGGTGCGCTGATGAAGCCGGTCGAGTTCGAGCTGGCAGACAGCACAGCTGGCAAGATGAAGCTGAGTGGCCGCAATCCCGGGCTCACTGCGATCACCATCGCGCAGGGCCAGGAGCTGATCCATATCGAGATGACTGGTCGTCATGCTGATACCTCCTCGCCGAGCCAGACTCTGAGCCGGGCATGGGCCCGGGCCAGCTGGGACTTGGAGAACGAGGCGGTCTTGCCCATCTGGTCGGCGATTTCTTCATGGGTATATCCCTCGACATCGTGCAGCCAGACGACGGCCCGAGCCGTGTCCGTCAGCCGCTGAAGGGCAGTTTCCAGATCCATCCGGAGCGCCGCAGAACCTCCCCGGGCCGGCATCAAGTCGTCGTTGAGCTCATCGGTGTCACGATACTTGTTGCGTCGCAGGCGCATCAGAGCCTTGCTCGACGCCACGCTCCGAATCCATCCCCAGATCGAACCATCGCCGCGGTAGTTGCGAATACTACGACACACCTCGAAGAAGGTCTCCTGCAGGATGTCTTCGGCGTCTTCCGTGGTTCGGCAGATGCGACGCGCCAGGTTGTAGACCGCCGTCGCATGGGCGCGGTAGAGCGCTTCGAGGGCCACCGGATCGCCCAGTTTGGCTCGGGCAATCAGGGCATCGGCTTCGGGGAGGGACATGGCGTCCATGGTCGCGGCTTTGGTCATCGCAACAGTATAGATGCGGGACGGTCCTGATGCGTCGCGAGTTGCACTATGTCGCCCTCTGGGGCTTACGTTTCGCCCCAAATCGTCCGTGATCAGGGGAAGCCGATGTGGAAATGGATTGTTGGAGCGGCCGTCGTACTCTTGGTGGCCCTGGTGGCGACGTGCTGGTATGGGTACCGGAGGCTCACCGCGGGGGGTGATTCAGCTACAGTGACGATCGCCGCCTCACCCGATCGCGTGTTCGGCGCCCTCGCGGACCCCGATTCGATGGCCGTCTGGATGGGGAACGGGGTCACGATCACCGCGTCGCACCATGGCGTGGTCGTCCCCGGTGACTCGCTCCTGATCGAGCGCCGGGCCGGCGGCACAACGAAGGCCGGAAATCGATACACCTGGACGGTCAGTGAAGTCGTCCCGTCGCATCTTCTCGTTCTGCAGATGCGGAACGATTCGAGCAAGCAGGTCTTCGCGATGCGGCGGGACTCGCTGGTGACCGCCGGAGACTCGACCACGGTCATCAGCACGATCGCCTCGCCGGCGATCGATTCGATGCGTGTCAATCGTGGCGACACCGGGGGCAAGGTCCAGGGCGCAATCCTCGACGTGGGATCGAAGGTGATGATCGCGGCGTTCCGTCTGATGTCCGAACAGGAGCTCAAGCGTCTGAAGGCCCGGCTCGAAGGCCACGCGATGCCGGCGATGTAGCTAGAAGAGTTTCCCGCCGGGGGGAACGTCGCGATCGGGATGGAGGAGGACGACGGCGCCGTCGGGATCGGGGAGTCCGAGCACCAGCACTTCGCTCTTGACGCCGGCAATCCGTTTCGGCGCGAAGTTGACCACCGCGATGACCTGGCGTCCGATCAACGCCTCCGCGGTGTAGTGAACCGTCAGTTGCGCACTCGAATGCCTGATCCCGATCTCGTTCCCGAAATCGATCTCGAGATGCAGCGCCGGCTTGATCGCGGCCGGATTGTGCCGGGCTGCGACGACCCGTCCCACGCGGATATCAACGCGAGCAAAATCGTCGAAGGCGATCGGCTCGGCCACGACTATGCCACCACGAAATTGATCAGCCGTCCCGCGACATAGACCACCTTGCGCACCGTCTTCCCCGCAAGGTGTCTCTCCACCGACGCATCACCCTCGGCCTGGCTTCGAACCGTCGCTTCGTCGGCGTCGCGCGACACGACGACATTGCCGCGGACCTTGCCGTTGACCTGCACCACGATCGTCACGTCGTCGGTGAGGGTGAGCGCCGGATCGAATGCCGGCCACATTGAATCGAAGATCGACCCGCTGTGGCCGAGTCGTTCCCAGCACTCCTCGGCGAAATGTGGCGCGAACGGTGCGGTCATCTGCACCAGTTCGGTCACCACCGTGTGTTCCGAGCAGTTCTGTTCGCGCAGCGCATTGACCAGTTCCATCAGGGCGGCAATGGCCGTGTTGTAGTGCAGCGCTTCGATTTCACCGGCGACCTTCTGCTTCGTCTGGTGCCATTTCACCAGGACCTCGTGGCGGATCTCGGCGTCGCGGCAGTCAGGGTCGGTTGCCTGTGACACCAGATCCCAGACCCGATCGAGGAAGCGCCGCGGGCCGCTGATGCTGGCGTCGCGGAAATCGCCCCCTTCCTGATACGGTCCCAGGAACATCAGGTACGTGCGCAGCGTGTCCGCGCCCCAGCGCGCGAGGTAGTCGTCGGGAATGACGACGTTGCCGCGCGACTTCGACATCTTGGCGCCGTCCTTGATGATCAGCCCGTGGGCGCGGAAGCGGCGGAACGGCTCGTCGAAATCGAGGAACCCGGCGTCGTGCAGCACCATCGTGATGAAGCGCGAGTACAGCAGATGAAGCACCGCGTGCTCGTTCCCGCCGATATAGCTCGTCACCGGCAGCCAGCGGCGAGTGATGTCGGGGTCGAACGCACGATCATTCATCCCGGTGCTGGGATAACGCAGGTAGTACCACGACGAGTCGAGGAAGGTGTCGGAAACATCGGTCTCGCGCCGCGCGGGCGCACCGCACGACGGGCACGGCACCCGGTACCACGCATCGTTGCGGGCCAGCGGTGAGATCCCCGAATCGTCGGGACGAAAATCCTCGAGCGGCGGCAGCAGGACCGGAAGCTGCTCCTCGGGAACGGCGACCGGGCCGCAACGCTCGCAGTAGATGATCGGAATCGGCGGTCCCCAGTATCGCTGCCGCGAGATGCACCAGTCATGGAGGCGGTACTGCGTCTTTCGACGCACCGGCGGTTGCGACGGCGTGGCAGCCCCCGCTCCCTCGAGCATCGCGATGATCGCTTCACGAGCGTCGGCCGGGCTTCGGCCGCTGAACGGCCCCGAATTCACGACGCGATCGGTCGCCGAATCGCTGATCGACGCCTGGTCGAGCGGCGCATCGTCGGCGTCACCGACGCCGGCAATCACCCGCACGATCGGGAGATCGAACTCGCGGGCAAATTCGAAGTCGCGCTCGTCGTGTCCGGGCACACCCATGATCGCGCCGGTGCCGTATTCCATCAGGACGTAGTCGGCGATCCAGACCGGCAGCTCGCGGCCGGTCCCGTGAATCACGGCGTGCGCTCCGGTGAAGACACCGGTCTTTTCCTTCTCGCCGACCTTGCGGGAGACGAGATCCTTCGCTGCGATCGCGGCGCGATAATCGTCGACGGCGGCTCGCTGCTTCGGTGTCGTGATCGCGTCGACCAGCGGATGTTCCGGTGCCAGCACGATGAACGTTGCACCGAAGAGCGTGTCGATGCGCGTGGTGTAGACGGTGATGCGACGGCCCGCAACAGCCGGCATCACGTCGAACGTGAGTTCGGCGCCTTCGCTCCGGCCGATCCAGTTCTTCTGCGCCGTGACCGTCGAACTCGACCAGTCCATCTTGGCCGCATCATCGAGGTTGTCGAGCAGCCTGCCCGCGTAATCGGTGATGCGGAAGTACCATTGCTCGAGGACGCGCTGCTCGACCGGCGTGCCGCATCGTTCGCACGCTCCCGCAATCACCTGTTCGTTGGCGAGGACGGTCTTGTCGAACGGGCACCAGTTGACCGCCCCCTTCTTGCGATACGCCAGTCCGCGCTTGAAGAGCTGCAGGAAGATCCACTGGGTCCAGCGGTAGTACGATGGATCGGTCGTCGAGAGCACATGGTCCCACGCGAACATCCCGCCCATCCGGGTGAGCTGCCGCGTGAAGGTGGCGATGTTGCGCGGAATCAGCTCGGCCGGATGGACACCGATCTTGAGGGCGAAGTTCTCCGAGTGGATCCCGAACGCGTCGAATCCCATCGGTTCGAAGACATTCCACCCCTGCATCCGCTTGAACCGGCCGTACACGTCGGCGCCCGTAAACGCGAACATGTTCCCCACGTGCAGCCCCTCGGCCGAGGGGTAGGGAAACATCATCAGGTTATAGAACGGACGCGCGGCATGCTCCAGGTCGGGCTCGTTGGTGCGCTCCTCGCGCCAACGCGCCTGCCACTTGGCTTCCACTGCATCGGGATCGTAGTCCGACATGCGGCCAATATGGCCCCACACGAGAGAAGAGAGAAGAGAGACGAGGGAGGAGAGCGACGGTACAAAGAAAAGGGCCCCCGTCGGGAGCCCCTTCTCTCGACTCTCGTCTCTCAGTGTGTTTCGGTCGCGCTCCCACTGCTCAGGTTGATCGTGAACGTCGTGCCGCCGATGTTGGCCGTCACTGAGGAACTGCCGCCGAACGTGATCGTGATGGTGCGCGTCACCGTACGTCCGGTATTCGGTCCGGCCGTCTCGGTGATGGTGCACGTCCTGGTGATCGTACCCGACACCGGCCACCCGTTGCCGCCGTCAGTGCGCACCGGCAGGACGACGTCGGTAATGGTGCTGTTGCAGGTCAGGTTGTATGCCCGCGGATTCTCGGTGTCGCGCGACCGGTCCACCGTCTCGTTCCCGGTTCCGTTGACCGTCCGGGTCGTCTCGGTGCCGAGCAGTCCGGTCACGGTGAAGTCGCGATGGCGATCTACGGTTGCGGTCCACGGTCCGTTGGTGCGGTCGCCGTTGATGTCGGCCACGACATGAATTGATGCCGTGAGAAGCGAATCATACGCCGACTCCGGCTGCCCGCTGCCGTCGAGGAGCGTGATCGTCCGCGTCACGGTGAGGCCGTTCTTGGTGACCGACGGACAGTTGAATTCGCCGCCGACGAAGGAGCAGCCGGTGAGCCCGGGGCGCCAGCCGCCGCGCCCCATGATGTCGGCCCCACCATTGATGCTCGCTGCCGAACCGACCTGGCCGTCCATGCCGCTGATGACGTTGACGTCTTCCGCGAAACCGTCGGCCGCCGCCGCTGAAATGTCGCTGTTGATCTGCGCGTCGTCTGCCGACGTGCCGGTCGAATTGTCAGTGCTACTGCACGCGGCTGCCAACACCAGCAGCCCGGCAATCATGAGACGAGTGCGAATCATCGGAGTTCCCCCGCAGTTGAGTATGGACTCGGGTTCGGTGTTTCAACCCGGGCACAGTCAAAGGACGAACAAGTCGCGGCGGCGTTAACACGAGGAACGATCGGACCGGACATGAGAGCGGAAACTCAGCCGGCGCTTCGACACGCCGGGCTGGCAATCGTGGCGCGGGGAGCGGCGTGACTGCGTGTTGGCATTGGTCTTCATTGTAGACCGGAGGCCACTACTGATAGCCCCTGGCTACAGCAATGTCTCGATCGCCGGCAGCAGCCGCGCGAGTTGCTCGGGAAGCAGGTCGCCCATGTGTCCGATGCGCAGCAGTCGATCCTGGTCGGGCTCGATCCCGACCGCGATCTCCCACCCCTGTTCCCGCAGCGTCACGGCAATCGCCTGGGCGGAGCGTTCCGGCGCGAGCGTCAGCGCGGTCACGGTATCGGCCCGGCGCCCCGGCGGCGCGAGGATACCGCATCGCCCGTGACTCTCGACCCACTGCTCGACCATCTCACGCATCATCCGATGCCTGGCGAATCGCGCGTCGAGTCCTTCGGCGGCAATGCGTCCGAGTTGCACGTCGAGCGCGTAGACGATCGGCAGCGCCGGCGTCTGCGGAAAACGGAATTCTTCAGCCGCGGCAAGGAGGTCGATCACGTCGAGGTAGAAGCCCCGGTCATCAATGGAGCGACACCGTTCGACGAATCGCTCGCTCGCGACACCGAACGCGAGCCCCGGCGGGAGTCCCATCGCCTTCTGCGACCCGGTGAAGACGAAGTCGGCGCCCCACCGGTCGGCCTCGACCGCAATCCCGCCAAGCGATGAGACCGCGTCGAGGATCGTGATGACGTCGCGCTCGTTGCGAAAGCGCGCGATCAACTCCTCCACCGGTGCCAGCGCGCCCGTTGAGGTCTCCGAGTGGACCATCGTCACGGTGTCGACGGCGGGGCCGTCGAGCATCTGGTCGAGCAGTTCCGGCTCGAGCACGGCGCCGCGCCGCACGTTGAGCCGGATGACGTCCCTGCCGCAGCGTTCGGCGACCTGCGCCATCCGTTCGCCGAACAATCCTCCCACGATGCAGAGCGCGCGATCACGCATCCCCGAACGCACCGCGGCCTCGAGCATCGCCGTCGCCGAACCGGTGAGCATCATCACCGGCCGCTCCGTGCCGAAGAGTGTCTGCAGTCCGGGCTGCGCCCGTGCCACCAGTTCGCGCGCCGCGGGGCCGCGATGGCCCATCATCGGGCGCAGCATCGCGGCGGCCACCTCCGCATCGATCTCCACCGGACCCGGTACGAAGTACCGTCCCGAGAGCGTCACGCCGTGACCTCTGTCGACCGCGCCAGCGTGTAACCCAGCGCGCTCCACTCCACCAGGAGCGCCCGGCTCGCCGGTTCGTTGATGCCGCGGATCGCGTCAGTGACGATCACCAGCTCTGCGTCGGGGCGAAGCCGGGCAACACCCGTCACCGCCGCCCGGGTGCAGAAGTCGGTGGCGACACCGTACAGCACGACCCGCTCCGGCGCGAGCGTCTCGAGGACGGTCGCGGCGTTCGGATTCCACCGGAAGACATCCGTCCCGGGCTTGTTGAGAAGAAAATCGCCGCGATGATTGCGGACCGCGTCGGCGACCCCGGCTTGATCGAGCGGCACCGGCTGGAAGATCAGTGCATCGCACAACGCCGTCGCCGGAATCTTCCGCTGCCCGGCTGTTCCGCGCATGCAGTGCGGCGGAAATGTCGTCTGCCAGTCGGGGTGGTCGGTGATCTCGGCATGGCCCACGTCGTGATCGTCCGCCGTCGCGACGATCGGCGTCCTACCGTCGTGTGCCCATCGCGTCAGCCGCTCCAGCGCCGGAATGATCGCCTCGGCGCCGGGAACGGAGAGTTTTCCGTCGGCCATCATGAAGTCGACCTGCGTGTCGACGTCCCAGCATATCGTCCGGGTCATTCGACGCGTTCCAGCCGCGGCGACGGGCGATACGCGCGCCCAACCTT
>DASYAK010000065.1:0-76224 GCA_036501385.1 Gemmatimonadales bacterium
CGGCCGGTGCGCGCGCCGACGGCGATCAGGAGATTCCCGACACCGTGCGCGCGTGCGGTGATGAGCTCCGATTCGCGGAGCAGTCCGACCGCCATCGCATTGACCAGCGGGTTGCCGGTGTAGCAGGGCGCAAAGACCACTTCGCCGCCGAGCGTGGGGACGCCGACGCAATTGCCGTAGTCGCCGACGCCCTTCACGATCCCGGCGAAGAGATACCGATTGCGGGGATCGTCGAGCGGGCCGAGGCGCAACGAGTTGAGCACCGCGACCGGGCGCGCGCCCATCGTGAAGACGTCGCGGAGAATGCCGCCGACGCCGGTTGCGGCGCCCTGGTACGGTTCGATCGCGCTGGGGTGATTGTGCGATTCGATCTTGAAGGCGACGGCCCACCCATCGGGAAGGCGCAGCACGCCGGCGTTCTCTCCCGGCCCCTGCACGACCTGCGGACCATCGGTCGGGAATCGCCGCAGCACGTTCCGGGTGTGCTTGTACGAACAGTGCTCCGACCAGAGCGCGGAGAAGATGCCGAGCTCGGTGAGCGTTGGTGTCCGGCCGAGGAGATCGACGATCGCCCGATATTCGGCTGAAGTCAGCTTGTGTTCGCGGACGACCTCATCCGTGACGGGCCGCTCGCCGGGGAAGGCTTCGGCCGGTGCGATTGCCGTCACGCGGCGACGCTCGCGACGAGCGAGGTGACCAGCGACGTGAAGACGCGCTGGCCGGCGTCTGAGCCCAGCGCCCGATCGGCCTGCCGTTCGGGATGCGGCATGAATCCGACGATCCGTCCGGTGGGATCGCAGATGCCGGCGATGTCGTTGGTCGAGCCGTTGGGATTGTAGGCTGCATCGGCTCCAGTGACGCCGACGTACCGCATCACGACGCGATGGTCACGTTCGAGCATGGCGAGCGTGGCATCGTCCGCGACGTAGCGCCCTTCGCCGTGTGCGATCGGAATCCGGATCACGTCGCCGGCGGCGTAGTCGCGGGTGCACACGGTGTCGGTGCGTTCGATGCGCACGTCGACCGGCCGGCCGGCGAAGCGCTGCTGTGCATTGCGCTGGAGCGCGCCGGGGAGGAGCTGCGCTTCGCAGAGGACCTGAAAACCGTTGCAGACTCCGATCACCGCGCCGCCTTCCTGGGCGAGGCGGCGTACGGCGTCCATCACCGGCGCAAAGCGCGCGATGGCCCCCGACCGGAGGTAGTCGCCGTAGGCGAATCCGCCGGGAAGAATCACGGCGGCGGCATCGGCGAGCGAGGTCGCCCGGTAGTCGACGAGGACGGCGCCGCCGCCCGCTCGCTCGATGGCGGCGAGGGTTTCGGTTTCGCAGTTGCTTCCCGGAAAGCGGACGACGGCGATCGTTGTCACGGCGTGTCGGTCTCGATCACGAAATCTTCGGTGACCGGGTTCGCCAGCAGCCGGGCGCACATGGCTCGGGCCTCCTCGCGCGCGGCCTGCGGCGTTGGCGCATCGATGCCGAGTTCGATCGCCTTGCCGACGCGGACGTCGGCCACGCCGGCGAAGCCGAGCGCCGCGAGGGCGTGTTCGATCGCCTGGCCCTGCGGGTCGAGAAGTCCGCTGCGCGGCACGATGCGGACATGGACGCGAAACGTCATTCGAGGTCCTCGCGATTGCGGCCACTGCGCCGGCGCCGGTTCTCCAGCAGCGACATCGCCGGCTGATCGCCATCGACGCGGTGGTCGTTGCGGTCGGCAAGATTGTGAACGACGGCGCGCACCAGGCCGAAGGTGATGTATGCGATGCCGAGCGGGAAGAGGAAATAGCGCGGGACGGTGAGCCCGCCCACGAGCATGACGAGATAGGTGACGAGCCCGACAAGCTGCTGGGGTGTCCGGAAGCCGGCTGAGGGGAAGCGCGGGTACTTGACGTTGCTCACCATCAGCATCGCCAGCAGAACGATCAGGCCGACTGTGACGATGTGCTGACCATTGTACTGCGCCAGGGTGACGCGATACCACGACGTCTGCGAGAATGCCCACCAGACGGCGAGGGTGGCGCCGGCGGCCGGGGAGGGAAGACCGGTGAACCACGCGGACGGACGGCCGCCGAGTCCCGCGACGACGTTGAACCGGGCGAGACGGATCGCCGCGGCCATCACGTAGAGGAAACAGAGGACCCAGGCGAACCCGCGCACCGTGGCGAGTTCCTCGTAGTAGATCAGCAGCGCCGGTGCCACGCCGAACGAGATCACGTCGACGAGCGAATCGAGTTCGGCGCCGAAGCGGGTTCCGGTATTCGACGCGCGCGCCACGCGACCGTCGAGGCCGTCAAGCACACCGGCGAACATGATGAACCAGCCGGCCCAGAGGTAGCCGCCGTTGTACGCCGCAACAATCGCCCAGAAGCCGAAGAAGAGATTGCCGAGCGTGAACGCGCTCGGCATCACGACCACGACGCGGCGCATCACGGTGCGCCGGGGAGCATTGATCGGCTTCACTTCCATTCGGCGATCACCGTGCTGCCGGCCAGGGTGCGGTCGCCTTCCTTGACGCGAATCGTGGCGCCGAGGGGAAGAAAGATGTCGACCCGCGACCCGAACCGGATCAATCCCATGCGATCTCCCTGGCGCACCGCGGTTCCGACAGCGTGGTCGGTGACGATCCGCCGCGCGATGCTTCCGGCGATCTGGCGAACGAGCATCTTGCCGTGCGCGGTACTCAGACCGACGTCACTGTGCTCGTTCTCGAGACTCGCCTTCTCCCGTCCGGCATGGCCAAAGACGCCGGGCTGGTACTTGCGGAACACGATCGTCCCGGAGGCCGGATACCGGTTCACGTGGACATTGAAGACATTCATGAAAATCGCCACCCGATGCGTCGCGCCGCCCACCACGGATGGTTCGTCGATCGGCACGATGCTCACCACCAGGCCATCAGCCGGCGCGATCACCAGCGAGTCGCCGCGAGGACCGTCGCGGACCGGGTCGCGGAAGAATGCCACGACCCAGCACGCCACGATCGCCACGACCAGCGCGATCGGCCACCATCCCGCCACAAGGAAGACGATGACCGCGGTCCAGGCCATCGCGATGAACGGCCACCCCTCTCGAGCGACTCGCATCAGGCAAACTCCGGGAGCGCGTGGCCAGTGAGGCGGAGGTAGGCGTCGCGATATCGTGCACTCGTCGCGGCGACCACTTCGTCGGGAAGCGTCGGCGGCGGAGCGTTTCCGTTCCAACGTCCCTTGCGACGTTCTTCCGCCAGCCAGTCACGTAGTGGCTGCTTGTCGAAGCTCGGTTGTGGCCGTCCGGCTCGATAGCCCTCGGCCGGCCAGAAACGGGACGAGTCAGGGGTCAGAATCTCGTCTATCACGATCGGCGCGCCTGTAGAATCGAGGCCGAATTCGAATTTGGTGTCGGCGATGATGATCCCGCGTTCGGCGGCGATGGCGCTTCCGGCGTCATAGAGTGATTGCGACGCGTCGCGAAGCTGGTCGGCGAGCGTTCCCAGCTCGGCGCGAACGCGATCGAATGAAACGTTCTCATCGTGTCCGGTCTCGGCCTTCGTTGCCGGGGAGAAGATCGGTGCAGGCATGCGGGCCGACTCCACCAGTCCCGGCGGCAGTGTCTCGCCAGCGAGCGTCCCGTGCTGACGGTACTCGCCCCATGCCGATCCGGCGAGGTAGCCTCGCACGACACACTCGAACTGCACCGGTCGCGTGCGCTCGACCAGCGTCGCACGACCGGCAATCTGGTCGCGAAATGGATCGAGCGCGGGCACCATCGCAATGATTTCGTCGGTCGATGCGCTGATGAAGTGCGAACGGGTCACCGATGCGAGCTGGTCGAACCAGAAGGCCGAAAGCTGCGTGAGGACCTGACCCTTGTCGGGCACGGCTTCCGCCATCACGACATCGAATGCGCTCACCCGATCGGTGGCGACCATGAGGAGGCGATCAGCGCCGACTTCGTAGACTTCGCGAACTTTGCCGCGGCGCCAGAGCGGCAACGGGAGCTCGCAGCTGATCAGCGGCGTCGTCATACCGTGAGCTCCGCTCGCGCCGGGGCGGCGACGCGATTTCCGAGACGGGCGACGAGCGGATCGAGATATTCCGCCAGGAATTCTCCGACCTGTTCCGGTGCCCGTCCCACATAGCGAACCGGTTCGAGCTCGGCCTCGAGATCGGCCTGCTCGATGGCGTCGAACGCGCCGTCGCGCACCAGCCGGTCGAGGAGATTGTTGGGCTCCCCGGTCGCAACAGCGGTGGCCGCCGCGTGGGAATGACGGCGAATGACTTCGTGCAGTGCCTGTCGATCGCCACCGCCTTGCACGCCGAGCATCAACCACCGCTCCGTGACCATGAACGGCATCTGCTGGCGCACATGCTGGTCGATGACGCCCGGCCGGACTTCGAGCCCTCGACTGATGTTGCCCGCGAGCAGGAGAATCGCGTCGGTGGCAAGGAATGCCTCGGGAAGGGTGAGCCGGCGATTGGCGGAATCATCGAGCGTCCGTTCGAGCCATTGCGCTGCCGCGGTGTGGGCACCGCTCGCCTGGAGCGAAATCACATGGCGCGCCAGTCCGCCCATCCGCTCCGCGCGCATCGGATTGCGCTTGTAGGCCATCGCGCTCGATCCGATCTGCTCCGCTTCGAACGGTTCGAGGATCTCGCCCTCGTGCTGCAACAGCCGGATGTCGGCGCCGAACTTCGAGGCTGATTGCGCCACGCCGCTCAGCGCGTCGAGGATCTGTGCGTCGAGCTTCCGCGGGTACGTCTGTCCCGTGACCGGAAACACATCGGTGAATCCGAGCTTGTCGATGATTCGCTGCTCGAGTTCGCGAACCTTCGCGTGGTCACCGCCAAGGAGTTCGAGGAACGACGCCTGGGTTCCCGTGGTTCCCTTGCAGCCGCGGAGCCGGAGGGTGTCGAGCCGATGTCCGATTGCCTCGGCATCGAGCGCGAAATCCTGGATCCAGAGCGTGGCGCGCTTGCCGACCGTGGTCAGTTGCGCCGGCTGAAAGTGGGTGTACGCCAGGCAGGGCAGCGATGCGTGTTCGCCGGCGAACTGGCGCAACGCGGCGATCACGTCGAGAAGTCGTCCGAGAATCAGCGTCAGTGCATCGCGCATGATGACGACGTCGGCGTTGTCCGTCACGAACGCGCTGGTCGCGCCGAGGTGCAGGAAGGGGCGCGCGGCCGGGGCCTGCTCGCCGAAGGCGTGGACGTGCGCCATCACATCGTGCCGGAAGCGCTTCTCGTACACCGCAGCGGCAGCGAGGTCGGCGTCGTCGAGGTGCAGTCGCATTTCTCGCAGTGCCGCCGCCGGGATCGCCACGCCGAGTTCGCTCTCGGCTTCGGCGAGGGCGAGCCAGATGCGGCGCCACTGTGCGATGCGATGCGGCTCGCCCCAGAGGCGCTGCATCGCTTCGGAAGCGTAGCGCGTGCCGAGCGGCGACTGCCAGCGGGCATCGGTCACGGCGTTCGCAACTGGATCTGGCCTCGTTGACCGCCACGTTCGATCCAGAGAATGAAGTTCTGGCCCGGCCGGAGTGCGTCGATTGCCTTGGCTACTTCGTCGGCGGATTGCAGCGGCTGCTGGTTGATGCCAAAGATGATGTCACCTTCCTGCAGTCCGGTGATCTGGGCAATGTCGGGCTGGACCTTGAGAATCAGGGCGCCGGACGTGTTGGTGGTGATGCGCCGTTCGTCGCGAACCGCGGGTGTCACCGTGACGAGATCGAGGCCCTGGAGCACGCGGACTCGCGCCGCGGTGAGAGTCGGGAGGTCGCCAGTGACGATGCGGTGGTCTGCGGTGCGGCCAGCGGACTTGACGGTGACGTCGATTGCGTCGCCGACCTTGAGGTCGAGCTTCACCGCTTCCCAGTCGAGAAAGGTCCGGAGCGTTCGACCGTTCGCCTTGATGAGGATGTCGCCAATCTTGATCCCGGCCTTGGCCGCTGGTCCGTCGGGCGCCACCGATTGCACCGTAACGCCACCGGTCTGCTTCCAATCGAGCAGGTTCTGCGCACCGGCCACTTCGAGCCCCGGCCACGCTCGCCGGACCGTGCTCGTGGCGATGATCTCGTTCGCGACGCGCACCACGCGCTCGATTGGAATCGCGAAGCCCAGTCCCACCGATTCACCCGAGTTCGAGAAGATCGACGAGTTGACGCCGATCACCTCGCCGAGCGCGTTGACGAGCGGTCCGCCCGAATTGCCCGGGTTGATCGCCGCGTCGGTCTGGATCATGTCGACGTACATCCCCTGCAGGTTGCCGGTCGGGAGGATGTTGCGCCCGGTGGCGCTGATCACGCCCGCCGTCACGGTCGGCTCCGCGTTGCCCAGGAGATAAGTGTACGGATTGCCGAGCGCGATGGCCCACTCGCCGATCATCAGGTCGCTCGATTTTCCGACGGTCACCACCGGAAGATGCGTCCTGTCGATCTTGATCACCGCGATGTCGGTCACCGGATCTTCGCCAAGGACGCGGCCCGGTACATCGGTGCCATCTTCGAGAGTGACGGTGATCTGCTGCGCGTTGGCGACGACGTGCTGGTTGGTGACGACGATCCCGTCGGAGCGAAGGATGAATCCGGTGCCGAATCCCTGCGGCGTTCCCTCCGATTCACCGAAGAACATGTCGTATGCCGTCTGCCGCGGCGTCGGGAGGATCACGTGGATCGACACCACTGCCGGCGCCACCTTGGCGCTGGCGTCAACGATCGCGGTGCGGCGTTGCGCGTCGATCGCCCGCGAAGGCGCAGTGCGCGCCAAGGTCGAACCCTGCTGTGCCGCGGCACGGCTCCCGTGGCCGCACGCCGGAAGCATCAGCACGGCGAGAATCAGGGCGACGCGACGGACTACCATGTGGCGCACTCTTCGAGCAAGCAGCTGTCGGGGTAGCGAGCCGACACGAAGGAAAGCCCGGCTGCAGGCGCGGGCGGGCTCGTCTCGCTGTTGTCGCGACGGGCGAGGAGGGCGGCCATGTCGGCCACTGGTCTGCGGCCGAGGCCGATATCGATCATGGTGCCGACCAGCATTCTCACCATATGATGGAGAAATCGGTCGGCCGCGATCATGAATCGGAGTCGCCCGTCAGTCGCAGACGACCAATCGGCCTCGGTGATTGTGCAGTCGTAGTGTGGCTTCGGCTCTCCCACGGCGGCGAACGCCCTGAAATCATGCTGCGACCGGATCGCCTCGGCTGCCTGCTGCATCGCGTCGAGGGCCAGCGGGCTGGTGACGGCCCACTCGGTTCGTGACCGGAAAGGAGATCGGGCGGCGGCATCGATTCCGACGTCGTACCGATAGCGGCGCTCAAGAGCCGAGCGCCGTGCGTCCGTCCCGGGTGACACGGCTCGGACCTGGCGCACGGCGATCTCGCTGGGGAGGATGGAGTTCAGCGCCCGAAGCAGCTTTCCGCACGTCCACCGGTCCGCCATCGCGGTGCTCACCGGCATGGCCAGGGCATGCACTCCGGCGTCGGTCCGTCCTGCGGCAACAGCCTTGCGCGGCGACCCGGCCAGTTCCGACAGCGCCCCTTCGACAACGAGTTGCACCGATCGCCCATGTGGCTGTCGTTGCCAGCCACAGAAGCTGGTGCCGTCGAACTCCAGGAACAGCAGCAGGGCGCGCTCCATGAAGTAGCCAAAACTAGTCCGCGAAAGAGGTCGCGGCAACCCACGCAAACCATTGTCAATATTGACAAAAGCGCCGCCGTGCTCATACGCTTTGCCACTACGATGACGGTCTCTTCCCGGTCCACCACGGCGCTTGAATCGGCGGTTGCAGAACTCGACGCCGGCCGGCCGCTCAGCGAGGCTGCCACCGAAGCGGCGTTCGTCGAAATCATGGGCGGTGGCGCCCCCGAACCGTTGGTCGAGCGACTCCTCCTGGCACTCCGGGCCCAGGGGGAGTCTGCCGACGACGTCGCCGGGGCGGTGCGCGCGCTGCGCCGCGCGATGCGGCGAGTCGATCACCCGCGCCCTGAAATCCTCGTCGACACCTGCGGGACCGGCGGCGGCATCGTCACGACGATCAATATTTCGACCGCTGCCGCCTTCGTGGCAGCTGGCGCCGGCGCGACGATCGCCAAGCACGGCAATCGCAGCTACACCTCGCGCTCGGGCTCCGCTGACGTGATCGAGGCGCTGGGGATCGCGATTGAAGTCGAGCCTCTCGACGCCACCCGGATTCTCACAGAGGCCCGGCTGGTCTTTCTATTCGCGCCATCGTACCACCCGGCGATGCGCCACGTCGGTCCCGTCCGCCGCCGGCTCAAGGTGCCGACTCTGATGAACCTGGTGGGCCCGCTGGCGAATCCGGCTGGCGCGGGGCGTCAGGTCGTTGGCGTGGCCGATCGTGCCCGCGGCCCGATCATGGCGGCCGCATTGGTCCGCCTCGGCGTGGCGCACGGTCTGGTGGTCCACGCCGATGTCGGCATGGACGAGATCTCGCCGGTCGGCAATACGACGATCTGGGAGGTCCGCGATGGAGGCGTCCGGGAGTGGACCTTCGACCCGGCAGACTCCGGATTGGAGACGGCGTCGCTCGAAGGCCTTGAAGGCGGCGATCCGGACGACAATGCCGCCAGAATTCTGGAGCTTTTCGATCGACCGGCAGGTGCCGCGCCAGCGCTTCGCGCGGCGGTGATTCTCAACGCTGCCGCCGCGGCGTACGTCGGCGGGCTCGCGTCGAGTCTGGCTGAGGCAGTCGTTGGGGCAGTGGAGTCGCTCGAATCGGGGCGCGCTCGGGAGCGAGTCGAAGCGCTGCGTCGAGCGTCGCCGCAGCGCGCTTCGGAGCGATAAGCGATATCAGTACTTGCGAATCACTCCAACCACGACTCCCTGAATCAGCACGTCACGCTCCTGAAAGCGTAGCGGCCGCATCGCCGTATTGGCTGGCTGGAGCCGGATCCATCCCCCCGGTTCGCGGTAGAAGCGCTTGACGGTGGCCTCGGTTCCATTGACCAGCGCGATCACCATTTCGCCGTTGTCCGCGGCGTCGCGGCCGTTGACGACGACGACATCGCCATCGCGGATCTGTTCGTCGATCATCGACTCGCCCTTGACCCTGAGTGCGTAATTGGGGCCGCGCCGGGGGAGCATTGCGTCCGGAACCGGGACGACCTCTCCCGCCATCATCGACTCTATCGGGAAGCCGGCGGCGACCGTTCCGAGGAGAGGAATCTCGGTTGCGCCCGACGTGCCACGCCGGGCGAGAACTTCAATCGCTCGACTCTCGTTGTATCCCCTGCGGATGTAACCTTTGCGTTCCAGATTGCTGAGATGCTCGTGCACCGTCGCCAGAGATTGATACCCGAAACGCTCGGCAATTTCCTCGAAGCTCGGCGCATAACCGTTCTTCGTGATCGAAGACGAGACGTAATCGAGAATGTCGTGTTGCTTTCGGGTGAGCGTCAAGGCAAGCTCCAAGTAAGATTGCGAAGAGATCCCGAACCGAACTTACCCGAAGGGAAACCGAATCGCAAGAATGACGACTCTTGACCGGATCCTCGACCAGACGCGGAGCACTCTTCCGGGACTCCGGGCCAGCCGCCGCCAGCTCGAGCTGGCCGCCGGGGCGCAGCCGGCCGGGCGAGACTTTGCCGGAGCGCTCCGTGGATCAGCGGTGGCGCTCATCGCCGAGGTCAAGCGACAGTCACCTTCGGCCGGAGTGATCAACCGGGGGCTAGATCCCGTGTCGCTGGCGACGGCCTACGCTGATGGAGGCGCAGCCGCAGTTTCGGTCCTCACGGACACGGCATTCTTTGGCGGGTCGCTTGATGATCTTGACGCGGTGGCACGCGAGATTCCGCTCGCTGTCCTCCGCAAGGATTTCATTCTCGACGAAACCCAGTTGCTCGAGGCGCGCGCTGCCGGTGCGGCCGCGGCACTCCTGATCGTGCGCGCCCTCGATCAACTGACCTTGCGACGCTTGATCGAATTCACCCACCAGCTCGGCCTTACTCCGCTGGTCGAAGCACACGACGCGGACGAGCTCGAGGGTGCGTTGGAGGCGGGCGCCACGGTGGTTGGAATCAATGCGCGGAATCTCGACACCTTTGCCATCGACACGGCGTCAGCATGGGAGCTGATTGCAGCGGTTCCATCCTCTCTCCTTGCCGTGGCTGAGTCGGGGATGGCGACCCGCTCCGATGTGGCCGGCGCGGCCAAAGCCGGTGCCGACGCGGTTCTCATCGGATCGGCGCTCGCCCGTGCGTCGGATCCCGCCCGCATGACGCGAGAACTGACCGGCGTGGTGCGCCATGCTCGTTAGCGCGAAGATCTGTGGTCTGACTCGTCCTGAGGACGCCGCACTGGCGGCAACTCACGGCGCGTGGCGTCTCGGCGTCGTCTTCGCCGGTGGGCCGAGGATGGTAACTGTCACCCAGGCCGCGGCGATCATCCGCGTGGCGCGAGGTGTTCCCGTGCTGGGAGTCTTCGGGGTGCGTCCGCTGGGAACGATCCTCGATATCATGGAACGAGCGGGATTGGCCGGCGCGCAATTGCACGGCGAGCACCCGCCGGAGACGGCCTCCGAGCTTCGGACGCGCGGCTATGAAGTGTGGCGGGTTGTACCGATCGACCTCGCGACTGACCTCGCCGCCGAGCTCGGTGCCGCTGCCGACGGCGCCGACGCGGTCGCGATCGAGGCCCGCGTTCCCGGCGGTGCCGGCGGACGAGGCGTGGGTATCGCGCTCGACCTGGCGCGCGCCGCACGTGCGGCCGTGCCCCGCGCCCGGTTTGTCCTTGCCGGCGGCCTCGGTCCCGACTCGGTTCGTCGCGCCATTGAGGTCGTCGGGCCAGACGTGGTCGATGTAAGTTCCGGGATCGAATCCTCACCTGGCATCAAGGACCCCGAGCGCCTGGCCTGTTTTCTGGAGAATGTCCTTGCCGCACGCTCTGCCGCCTGATACTGCGGTCGCCGGCCGGTTTGGCCCATACGGCGGCCGCTACGTTCCCGAAACCCTTGTCGCCGCGCTCGACGATCTCGCCGAGCTCTATCAGAGCGTGCGGGACGACGCGGAATTCTGGGACGAGTACGCCGAGCTGCTGCGCGACGTCGTCGGGCGCCCGTCTCCTCTGACACCCGCGCCGCGGCTGAGCGACCGGGTCGGCGCCACCGTGTGGCTCAAGCGTGAGGACCTCAACCACACCGGCGCGCACAAGATCAACAACGCGATCGGGCAGGCGCTTCTGGCCCGCCGCATGGGGAAGCGCCGAATCATTGCCGAGACCGGGGCGGGGCAGCACGGCGTCGCCACCGCCACGGTGTGCGCCCGATTCGGACTCGAATGCGTGGTTTACATGGGCGAGGAGGACGTTGCGCGGCAGGCACTCAACGTCTATCGCATGCGTCTTCTCGGCGCCACGGTCGTTCCGGTTGGGTCGGGAACGCGTACGCTCAAGGACGCGACCAACGAGGCGCTGCGTGACTGGGTCACCAATGTTCCCACCACACACTACATCATCGGGTCGGTGGTCGGACCTGATCCCTTTCCGCGACTGGTTCGCGACTTCCAATCGGTGATCGGGCGCGAGGCGCGGGCGCAGCTGATGGAACGCGCCGGCCGACTCCCCGACACGGTGGTGGCTTGCGTGGGTGGCGGGTCGAACGCGATCGGGATCTTCTCCGGGTTTCTCGACGACGCCGAAGTAGAGCTGGTTGGCGTTGAGGCTGCCGGTGAGGGGATCGTGACTGGACGTCACAGCGCGACTCTTTCGGCCGGCGTACCCGGAGTGCTCCACGGTTCGCTCTCGTATCTGCTGCAGGACGCCGATGGTCAGGTGCTCCCGGCGCACTCGATTTCTGCCGGTCTCGACTACCCGGGCGTGGGCCCCGAGCACTCGTGGCTTCGCGATCAGGGCCGCGTCGAATACCACGCGATCAATGACGCCCAGGCGCTCGACGCCTTCGAGTCGATGGCGCGGCTCGAAGGGATCATTCCCGCACTGGAAACGGCACACGCGATCGCGTGGATCGTGCAGGCCCGCGGGCGCTGGACCGCCGACCAGCACGTCCTTCTCTGCCTGAGCGGGCGGGGCGACAAGGACGTGGCGCACGTCGCGGCAACGGTTGGCACTCCCGCGTGACAGCAGGGCCGACGGTCGCGTCCAACGAAGCGGACGTAAAGGTCGTCGAGGAGTTGCTGCGCGTTCTCTCCAAGGGACAACGCGCGCTACAGATGTACCTCCCCAACAATCCCGTCTATCAGCGTGCGATGCAGCAGGTCGCCGACGCTTTCGTTCCGGTGTGGGGAGTGACCGGTCGCCTGGTGCTCGGCATCGAGGAAGATCAGATCACCTGGGAAGATGTGCCGGTCTACCGCCAGCAACCCAAGTCTGAAGGGCTGGCCTGGCAACTCTACAAGGACGGTCTCCGGAAGCTGACTCTCCTTCCGGGTGTCGAAGCCGAGGAAATCGTCCGATTTCTTCAAGTGGCGAACTCCGCACGGATGCTGCCGGTCGACGCGAGCGACGACCTGCTCACCTTGCTGTGGGAGCAGGAGTTCGTCCTGGTCTCCTACGTGTTCATCGAAGTGCTCGGCGACGGGATCGAATTTCTTCAGAACAGCGACTCGCGCGAACCGCTCTCGCCCGATGCTGCGAAGGAAGAAGTCGCTGCTGCCGAACAGGCGCCTCCAGGTTCGGACGACGCCCGCGGGGGAAATCTCGGCGTCGTCGATCTCACCGACTTCGACGCGACGCCGTACTTTCTTCACGAGGCTGAAATCCGGCTGGTCCAGACCGAGCTCGAAGAGGAATATCGGCGCGACATCCGCCAGGCGGCCATCGACGCCCTGCTCGATATTCTCGAGGGGCAGCGCGACAATGCGGTGCGGCGAGAAGCGGTCAGCCTCCTCGACGATATCCTGCCGGTGCAGTTGTCGACCGGGGGCTTCCGCGCTGTCGCGCGTATCATCCGCGAGTTGCGCGTCATCTCGGCGCGAGCCCACGGCCTCGACCAGGATCTGCACGGCGCGGTTCTCTCGTTTGAAGAACAGTTGTCGACGCCCGAAATCCTCGAGCAGCTCTTTCGCGTGCTGGGCGACATGGCCGCGCGCCCGGCGGAGGAAGATGTGGGCGAAGTCCTCCGGGAGCTCAAGCCCTCGGCGTTGCCCGCTGTCCTCACCCAGCTGGGACGCATGGCGGACGCCGGCGTGCGACGCGTGCTCGAAGGCAGTGTCGAGTCGATCGCGAGGGCGCAGCCACAGGCGCTCGCCGCGCTGCTCGATGCAGGGCCTTCGGACGCGCTGGTGCCCGCGATTTCGCTCGCGTCGCGTCTCGGCCTTTCGAACCTCGTGCCGGTCATCGTCGCGCGACTCAAGGACGGCGACGAGGCCGTCCGGATGTCGGCGGTCCGGGCGCTGGGTGAATTCGGAACGCCGACTGCAGTCGGCGCGATCGAAACGGCGCTGGGCGATCCCGAGCGCGGCGTCCGGCAGATTGCCCTCAGCGCGCTCGTCAATCGCGGCGGATCGGGCGGGATGGTTCCGCAGCTCGAACGCCTGCTTTTCACCGACGCCAACGTCGACTGGGAGCGCAGCGAACGCCGGGCGATGTTCGAAGCGTATGGGCGCCTTGCGGGCGAACCCGCGATTCCGCGGCTCCGGAGCCTCCTGGAGCCGCGCGGACTGCTCCGTCGGCGCGAACCGGCCGAGGTGCGCGCGTGCGTGCTCTACGCACTGGGAAAGGTGGGGACGTTCGACGCGCGACTCCTCGTCGATCGCTGCACGTCCGATCGGGATGCCGTGGTGCGCAGTGCCGCCAACGCGGTCCTGCGCGAGTGGGTTCAGTGAGCGAGATGACAGCTCGGGATGATGGCATGCTCCGCCAGTCGGGGCGCGCGCTGTTGATTTCGATCCATGGCGCCCAGCGCGCGCTCAAGCTCTATCCGCTGGAAAATGCTGCGGTGCAGCGGGCCCTCGACGACCTGGTTGGCACGGCGGTGTCGCTCTGCCGGCTCGAAGGCGTCATCGAAGTCCGGCTCTCCGGCGATTTCATCTTCATCAATCAGACGCGCCTGCGACTCGGCCTCGACAACTTCGCGGCGTTCAGCGGCTTTGTCTCGATGATGAAGTCGTGCGGGATGGGACTTCTGCGGATCGAAGACGGGATCACCCGCCGCGAATTCCAGGCGTTTCTGGCAATGACCGGTACCGTTCCCGCCGAAGTCGAGGCCGACGAGCGTCTCGAGGCGCTCCGCCAGCGGATGCAACAGGCCGAGATCGTGCGGATCAGCGTGGCGTCGCCGGGGGACGTATCCGCCGACGTCGTCGGCGACTCCGACGAAGGACTGGAGCGAGCCAAGCGGACCTACGCCCACGGTGTCGCGGTGGCGCGCGACGTCGTGCAGGGTGTCCGCATGGGAGCGATGCCGAGCACTCGCCGGCTCAAGCGGGCGATCCAGGTGATCGTCGATCAGGTGATGGAGAACGAACTCTCGATCACCGGTCTCACCACCCTGCGCGACTACGACGAATACACCTTCACCCATTCGGTCAACGTCTGCATCTTCGCGGTCGCCCTGGGCAAGCGCCTCGGCTTCGATCGACTGCAGCTCTATGACCTGGGGCTCGCCGCGCTGCTGCACGACATCGGCAAGGCGCGCCTCGAGCAATCGCTGCTCAACAAGAGTGCGGCGCTCGACGAAGCGGAATGGCGCGCGATGCAGGCGCACCCATGGCTGGGCACGCTGACGCTCTTCAAGATGCGCGAAGGCGAAGAGCTCCCCTATCGCACCATTCTGGCGGCGCACGAGCACCACATGAAGGTCGACCTGAGCGGCTATCCGCGTCCGATCCGGCCCCGCCAGCTCGGGCTCTTCACCCGGCTCATCGCCGTGGCCGACGGCTACGACGCGGCCACCACCCGGCGCGTCTATCAGAACGTGCCGTTCGAACCCGACGCCGTGCTGCGCGAGATGTGGTTCAATCCGGGGCGCGGCTACGATCCGACACTGGTCAAGGCGCTGATCAATCTGCTCGGGATCTATCCGGTCGGAACGTGCGTGATCCTCGATACGTTCGAGGTCGCGATCGTGGCCGGCGCGTCGCCCGACCCGGACCAGCTCCATCGTCCGCTGGTACGGCTCGTCGTCGACACGAGCGGCGGTCGACTGGCGCCGCCGGGCGAACTGGTGGACCTGTCGATGCCTGCGGCGAACGGCAGCTATCCCCGGGTTATCGTCAAGGTTACTTCACCCGATCGATATGGCATCACCGTTGGCGACTATTTCATCTGATTCCCGCCTGACCGAGACGTGGCGCACTTTGCGCGGCGTCCGGCGCACCGGGTTGATCCCCTACCTCACCGCCGGATTCCCGACGACGCCGGCGTCGCGCGACGCGTTGCGCGCGATCGATCCGTTCGCCGATATCATCGAAGTCGGTGTGCCCTTCAGCGATCCGCTCGCCGATGGACCGACGATCCAGGCGTCGACGTTTCGCGCCCTCGCCAACGGGATGACCCTTCCCGGAACACTGGAGCTCATCGCCAGCGCGCAGCTTCGTTCGCCGGTCGTCCTCTTCACCTATCTCAATCCCGTGCTGCAGTACGGCGTCGATCGCCTCCTCCGGGATGCGGCGAGCATCGGAATCGCGGGACTCCTTCTCACCGATCTTCCCGCGGGTGCCGATGCCGCGGTGGAAACAGCGGTGCAGCATTCGGAGCTCGACCTGATTCGCCTTGTGGCGCCAACCAGCCGGTCGGAGCGGATCGTTGCCGCGGTCGACGGCGCGCAGGGATTCATCTATCTGATCGCCCGTCTCGGCGTCACCGGAGCGTCGACCTCGCTCGCGGCTGACCTCGAGGGTTCGATCGCGCGCGTCCGGGCGGCGACAACGCTTCCGATCGCCGTCGGCTTCGGCGTGTCGACTGCGGCCCAGGCCGCGAGTGTCGCACGACTCGCCGACGGCGTGGTGGTCGGGAGTGCACTGGTGCAGACGCTCGGCTGTGACGGTGTGGCCGCGGCAGCGGAGTTCATGGCTACGATGCGCTCGGCGGTTGATGCTACCTGACGCGGCGATCACGGCATTCGTCGCGCTCGGCAGCAACCTGGGCGATCGTCGCACCTACCTGGCGATCGCGCGGGAGGAGCTGGCTGCGCTTCCCGGAACCCGCGTGGTCGCGACGACCACGATCGAGGAGACCGCGCCGCTTGCTGGTCTCGAGCAGCCCGCGTATTTCAACCAGATGGTGTCGCTCGAAACGAGGCTGCCGGCGAATGATCTGCTCGCGGAATGCCACCGGATCGAGCGGGGAGCCGGGCGCGAGCGGGGCGAGCGGTGGACCTCGCGCACCCTGGACCTTGACCTGGTTCGCTACGGCGGCCTCCTTTGCGACCTGCCAGCGCTGACCATACCTCATCCGGGACTGCGTGACCGAGGATTCTGGGCACGCGAGATTGCCGAACTGGAGGCGCATGCCTGAGCACCATGTGACGCTCCCCGAGTTGACTGCGCGCAAGAAGAGCGGAGACAAGCTGGTCGTGCTGACCTGCTACGACGCGCTCTTCGCCCGGCTGCTCGAAGCGGCAGGGGTCGACCTGCTGCTGGTCGGAGATTCCCTCAACCAGGTCCTCGTTGGTCGCGCGTCGACGCTGAGCGCAACGCTCGATCAGATGATCTACCACGCCGCCAGCGTGCGGCGCGGGGCGATGCATGTGCCGATCCTCGTGGATCTCCCGTTTCTGTCGTACCAGGTCAGTATCGAGGAGGCGGTGCGCAATGCCGGGCGCGTCCTCGCCGAAACCGATTGCCATGCCGTCAAGCTCGAGGGCGGTGAAGCCATGGCGCCCACGGTTCGCGCCCTCGTCGATCGCGGCATTCCAGTCTTCGGGCATCTCGGATTCACGCCCCAATCGGTCAACCTCCTCGGCACGCGCGTGCAGGGGCGCGACGAGGCCGCGGCAGCCAGGCTCCAGAGCGACGCTCGAGCTCTCGAGGACGCTGGCGCCACTGCGATCGTTCTCGAACTCGTCCCCAAGGGGCTCGCGGCGGCGATTACGGCGTCGCTCGAGATCCCGACGATCGGCATCGGCGCCGGGCCCGGGTGCGACGGGCAAGTGCTCGTCCTGCACGATATGCTGGGACTCAACGAGGAGTTCTCACCCCGGTTTCTCAAGCGATACGCCACGCTGGCCGCGACGGTGCGCGAAGCCGTGGCCGCGTTTGGCGCCGACGTTCGCAACGGCAGCTATCCTGACGACCGTCACTCGTTCGACTGATCATGGACGACGCTCGCTCGATCGCCCAAGTTCGAGAGCGGCTCGCCGCGGAACGCGCGCGCGGCGCTCGCATCGCGCTCGTGCCCACGATGGGCGCCCTTCACGACGGACACCTCGCGCTGGTTGATGCTGCCCGTCGTCGCGCTGATTGCGTGGTGATGAGCGTCTTTGTCAATCCGCTCCAGTTCGGGCCGGAAGAGGATCTCGCACGCTACCCCCGCGACCTCCCGCGCGATCGTGCCCTCGCCGCCGCGCGCGGTGTCGACGTCCTGTTCATCCCCGGGGTCGAGGAGATGTATCGCGCCGACACCGGCACCCGGGTGATTGCCGGTGAAGCGGCCACCCGATGGGAAGGCGCGGTCCGTCCCGGTCATTTCGACGGCGTACTCACTGTGGTCGCGAAGCTCCTGCATATTGTCGGGCCGGCCGTCAGCGTCTTTGGCCAAAAGGACATCCAGCAGGTCACGCTGGTGCGCTCGATGATTCGCGATCTCGATTTTCCCGTGGAACTCGATGTGGTTCCGACGATTCGCGAAGCCGACGGCCTCGCGATGAGCTCGCGCAATGTCTATCTCTCCGCGAGCGAACGCAGCGAAGCACTGGTGCTGTACCGGGCGCTGGAGGCAGCGCGCGCCGCATCGCTCCGCGGCGAAACCGATGGAGCCGCGGTCCGCGCGGTGGTAGAGGCGGCGTTGCGCACGGCCCCGGGGGTGCGCGCGGACTATATTGCGGTCGTCGATCCGGAGCGGCTCGCGCCGGTCGATCGCGCCGTACCAGGTACCATCGTCGCACTCGCGGCTCGCGTCGGCACGACTCGCCTGATCGACAACGTGATCCTCTGAGGGCTCGCCACCGGTCATGCGCCGACGTCTCATGAAATCGAAGATTCATCGCGCCACGATCACCTCGACCGATCTGGAATACGAGGGATCGCTGACCCTCGACACCGACCTGATGGCTGCAGCCGATCTGGTGGCGTACGAAGAGGTCCAGGTGGTGAACGTCAACAACGGCGCGCGCTTCGTGACCTACGTCATTCCCGGTGCAACCGGCTCGGGCACGGTGCAACTCAACGGCGCGGCAGCACGGCGCGGGATGCGGGGCGATCTGGTGATCGTGATGGCCTTCGCCGATGTCGACGAGGCCGACATTGCGGACTTCCGCCCGACGATCGCATTCGTCGACGCGTCCAATCGCGTCGGCGCGGCGGAATGACCGCAATGTGATGCGGGGAACCGGCGTGCCTGACGGCGGCGGCCTGCCGTCCTGGGCGATCGTCACGCCGGCGCGACGCGCCCACGTCGACCGGGTGGTGGCACTCCTGGGCGACTGGACGGTTGTGATGCGGCTGCCTCAGGATGAAGCCGCCAGATGGTTGCGCGCAGGCTGGCTGCACGACGCGCTCCGTGACGCGCCGGAGGCGGAAATGCGCCGCTGGGCTCCCAACGTCGAAGGCCCGGTCGAACTCCGCCATGGCCCCGCGGCGGCCGCTCGCGCAGAACTTGAAGGCGAAACTGACGCCGACGTCCTCAGCGCGGTTCGCTGGCACTCGGTGGGATGGGTCGGTTGGGGCCGCACTGGCCGGGCGCTCTACTGCGCCGATTTCCTCGAACCCGGCCGCCAGTTCGACCAGGTGGGCCGTGCCGCGCTCGCCCGGACTTTTCCCGATCACCCCGACGCTGTGCTGCGCGATGTCGTGGCGCGGCGACTCGGCTACGCCGTCGAGCGCGGGTGGACGTTGCCCGCAGAGAGTGTCGCGTTCCGTGAGATGATCTGCCGATGAGAGGATTCATCCTCCTCTGCGCCGGCCTCGGATGCGCCGTTGCCGCGGGTCGGTGGATTGCCAGGGAGCGACCGGCGGCACCGCGTTCTGTTGCAGCGAACTCGGTTCCCGATTCATTCCCCCACGTGACGGTCGAAGTGCTCAATGCCACGAAGACTCCGGGCCTCGCGCTGGCGGCAACGCTCCGGCTGCGCCATCTCCGGCTCGACGTAGTTTATTACGGCAACGCCGATTCGGGACACGGGACTCGCTCGCGGAACGCCATTCTGGTCCGGCGAGGTGACACCACCGGGGTCGGACGCGCCATCGCGGCACTCGGCTCGGCCGATGTTGTCCCGGCGCCGGATACGACCCGCCTCGTCGATCTCAGCATCATGCTCGGCAGCGCCTTCGGGACCGCCGTCGCTTCACACCGCTGACGTGGCAACCGTCAATGCTTCGGTGGCGGAACCTTGGCACCCTTCTTCCTGGCTTCCGACAGACCAATCGCGATCGCCTGCTTGCGGCTGGTGACTTTTCCGCCGTGGCCGCTCTTGCCGCTTCGCAGCGTCCCCGCTTTTTCGCGATGCATGGCGCTTTCGACGCTCTTCGACGCGGCCTTGCCGTAGCGGCGCTGGCCGCCGGTGTGGTGGCTACCTTTCGCGGGCATGACATCCTCATTCCGGTTGGTGCGGCGACCATTCGCCGCAGGCACTAGAGTTGACGTCGCCCGCGTTGATAGCCGCACGACACCTGGCCCGGCCCGTGCGGCGGCTGATGTGAAGGAATCCGCAGCCATGTCGTCGTGTGCCTCTGTGATGACCGATGGCTGGATGGCCCGATGATCTCCAATGTCGCAGCTCGCCTTGGTGCGACGCGCGACGCCGTGCTGGTGGTGCATCGTGCGCTCCTCGGGACGGAACGAATCGCCTGGGAGGCGCTGAACGGCCGGGTAGCCGACAACCCGGAATTCCTCCAGCTGGTGATTCACGACCCCTGGTTCGTCTGGCTCCGGCCGCTCACGGCCCTGATTGCGGCAATGGACGAAGCACTGGCGGACCCCGGTCCCGAAGCCGACTCCAGGGTCGCAGTTCTCCTTGCCACCGCGCGCGAACTCCTGCGCCCCGACGACCAGGGTGACGATTTCCAGCAGCGCTATTTCGAGTTCGTGCAACGATCGCCAGACGTCGCCGTGGCCCACGGCATGGCGATGAAGGTGCTCGCAGCCGCTATGGCGTAGTTCCCAGCACGAGATCGGTCACGTTGGTGCCGGTGGGACCGGTGCGAATCAGTGCTCCTGCTGCGTCGAGCGCGTGATACGCGTCGTGATTGGCCAGGTCGCGCACCGGATCGCGCCCTGCCTGGACAATGCGATTCCAGACACTCCCGTCGACGATCGCGCCGGCCGCGTCGGTCGGTCCGTCGCGGCCGTCGGTCCCAGCCGACAGGATGGTGCCGGTCAGATGCTGCCGGGCCATGACCCCGGCCGCGGCGAGCGCCAATTCCTGCGCCCTTCCGCCCAGCCCCGCTTTGCCCGCGATCGTGACCGTCGTTTCACCGCCCCAGATGAGCACCGCCGCTGGTGCGCGCCCGGCGCCGAGCGCTTCCGCGATTGTTCGCCCCATCGACGAGGCGTCACCGCGCAATCCAGGCTCCATGATCTGCGTGTCGACACCAAGCGCCTTCGCCGCATCGGCCGCCGCCTCGACTGCGGTGCGGTTGCTGGCGATGATCTGCGGATCGACTCCGCGCAGCTCCGGCGCACCTGGCTTGATCGTTTCCTCGCCGAGGGCGCGGTTCACCGCGGGCGTGAACGCCTTCGCGAGTCCGTGCCTGGCAACCAGTTGTTCCACGTCGCGCCGCGTCCACGAATCACCGGTGCATGGACCCGAGGCAATGCTTCCCAAGTCGTCGCCGGGGACGTCGGAGATTACCCAGACGTGAAGGATCCGGCGGCCCAGCGCCGCGGCAAGCCGGCCGGCGCTCCACGCCGTGACGCGCTTGCGTATCGCGTTCATCTCGTTGATGTCGAGGCCGGAACTCAGCAGCGCTTTGAATGTCGCGGTCACGTCGTCGGCGGTCAGCCCGGCGAGCGGCCCCGCGATCAGCGCGGATGCTCCCCCAGAAATGGCGACGTGAACCGATGCGTCAGGGGGAATTGCCGCGATCGTCTCGCTGATGGCCCGCGCGGCCGCTGCTGATTTCGCGCCCGGAATCGGGTGATCGCCGGTGAGGACACGGATCGCCCGGTGCGGAGATGGCGTGCTGCCGGCATTCACGATGATGCCGCCAGCGGGTTCGGCGGCGTGCGTTTCGAGCCAGTCGACGATCCCTCGCGCCATCCCGTTCGACGCCTTCCCAACGGCGATGATCCAGCACGGGGTTGGCGGAGGCTTGAGCGGCGCAAGGGTTCGAGAGAGGGCGCGTTGCGGCTGAACCGCCCTGATCGCCTCGGCGTAACAGTGCCGCAGCAATTGCTCCGGTGTCGGCACCCGATTCGTTCCAGACGCCACGCTCACCCCCGATGGCCCAGGACTCACGCAGGTTTCCAGCAACGATTTCGGCGCGCGGTTCTCTTTCGCACGATCCGCGTCAATATTAAGGCCTCTCTCACGTTGACGAATCATGCCTGGACGCCACCACCTGTTTGTTCCCGGACCGAGCAACATTCCCGACCGGATTCTCCGCGCCATGCATCGCGCGTCTGAGGACCATCGCTCGGTCGCCTTCCCCCAACTGGTCCTGCCGCTGATCGAGCAGACCAAACGACTCTTTGAGACGACAACGGGTGCCGTCGCGATCTTTCCATCGAGCGGAACGGGCGGGTGGGAAGCGGCCCTGACCAACACGCTCGCGCCGGGCGCTCGAGTTCTGCTGCCATGTGCCGGACAGTTCGCCACCCTCTGGGGTGATGCCGCGCGACGGCTCGGCTACGATGTCGTGACCTTCGCCGATCTGCCGTGGGGTGTCGCGCCCCCATCCGCCCGGATCGCGGCGGCCCTCGACGGCGACAGGGCACGACGGATTGCCGCGGTACTCATCGTCCACAACGAAACCTCGACCGGAGTGACCGCCGATCTTCCCGCGATCAGGCGGGCGATCGATGAGACTGGTCATCCCGCGCTGATGATGTCAGACGGAGTGTCCGCGATCGCCTCGCTGGAGTATCACCACGATGCCTGGGGCGTCGACGTCGCCGTCACCGGATCGCAGAAGGGATTGATGCTTCCTGCAGGACTCGCGCTCCTCGCCTTCTCCCCGCGCGCGCTCGCAGCGATCGATGGCGGCGCTCCGCGCGCCTACTTCGACCTCCGGCCAATGCTGGCGCAGAATCAGGGCGGCTATTTCCCCTATACGCCGTCGATCCCGATGCTCTACGGCTTGCGCGAATCGCTTGAAATCCTCTTTGAAGAGGGGATGCTCAACGTGATTGCGCGTCACGCGCGGCTCGCGGCGGGCGTGCGTGCCGCCGTGGCGCGGTGGGGGCTGTCGATCTGCTGCCGCGAACCTGCCGCACTGTCGAACACTGTCACGACCGTCTTCACGCCCGAGGGAGTGGACGCGGCATCGTTGATCAAGAACGCGTTCATCCGTTACAACCTCTCTCTTGGCGGCGGTCTCGGCCCGCTGGCGGGGAAGGCTTTTCGCATCGGCCATCTCGGTGACCTCAACGAAGGGATGTTGCTCGGTGCGCTCGGCCTCGTGGAGATGGCCCTGAGTGACGCCGACGTGGCTGTCGAGCCCGGATCGGGCGTCGGTGCCGCCCAGCACGTGTGGCGGATGACGCCCTGATGGCGACGCTTCCGCGCGTCATTGTCACGCGCCGCTTGCCGGGTCCGGTCGAAGCGTCGCTGCGAGAGCGCTTCGACGTGCAATTCGCCCCGCGCGACCAGCCGACCACCGCGGACGATCTGCAGCGAGCCCTCGGCCAGGCCGATGGTCTCCTCGCCACGGTGACCGACAAGCTGACCGCCGAGGTTCTCGCGGCGTATCCGCTGCGAACCAGAATCATCGCGAATTTTGGAGTCGGCACCGACAACATCGATCTCGTCGCAGCGCAGGCGCATGAAATCGTGGTGAGCAACACTCCCGATGTGCTCACCGATTCGACCGCCGATCTCGCGCTGACGCTGATATTGATGACCCTCCGGCGTGCCGGCGAAGGGGAACGCCAGCTGCGATCAGGACGATGGTTGGGATGGAGTCCAACGCATCTCCTTGGCGCGCATCTCAGCGGCAGGACGCTGGGCATTGTCGGTATGGGCCGCATCGGGCGCGCCGTGGCTCACCGCGCCCACCACGGCTTCGGCATGCGCGTCCTCTGCTTCAACCCTTCGGCGCTCTCCCCGGTGGAATTGGCCGGCGTCGGCGCCGAACCCCGCGCGACGCTCGAAGCCGTCCTCGCCGAATCCGACGTGGTGTCGCTTCACTGTCCCAGCACGGCTGAAACCCGGGGGATGATCAACGCGCCGCGACTGGCGCAGATGAAGCGCGGGTCGTTCCTGATCAATACCGCACGTGGAGATATCATCGACGACGACGCGCTCGTCGCGGCGCTCGTGTCCGGCCACCTCGCCGGCGCCGGTCTCGACGTCTACCGTGGCGAGCCGCACGTGGATCGTCGTTATCTCGGCCTCGACAACGTCGTGCTCCTGCCGCACCTCGGATCGGCCACGAGAGAAACTCGCGAGGCAATGGGCCTCCGCGCCGTCGGCAACCTGACCGCCTTCTTCAGCGGGCAGCCGGTCCCCGACCGGGTCATCTGAGCCGGCCCCCGCCCAGTCCAGGCCCAGTATCTTGTTCTCAGATGTTTAGATGATTATCTAACGATCAATGCTTGACAGCACCTTCCGCGCCCTGGCCGATCCTACACGCCGACGGATCCTGCAACTTCTCAAGGATGCCGATCTCCCGGCCGGCGAACTCGCCAGTCACTTCGACATGGCGTTTGCGTCGGTGTCGCACCACCTCCAGGTACTGCGAGACGCCGGGCTGGTACAGACCAGGCGCGACGGCCAGTTCATCATCTATTCGCTCAATACCACGGTATTTCAGGACGCACTCCAGCATCTGCTCGAGATCGCGGGCAAGTCGCCAGCCCGGAAACAGGCGCCCACTCGTTCGCGAGGCACGACATGATCCGCAAGCTCTGGCCAGGGATCGCGCTCAACCTCCTCGCGCTCGCCTTCGGCCTGACGATGGTCGACCGGCTCCCGGCGCGCGTCGCAAGTCACTGGGGAATGAACGGTGAGGTCAACGGGTGGATGTCACGGGGCAAGCTGGTGGCGTTCATGCCGGCGATGGCGCTGGTGATGGCCGTGATCCTGTCGATCGCGCCACGGCTCGATCCCGAGCGCCGGAACTTTCCGTTGCACGCCGGCGCGTACTGGATAGTGACCAACGCCGTCCTGGGACTGCTCGCCGTCGTCGACGTCCTCATCGTCGGATTCAACCTCGGCTGGAAGATCGACATCGGATCGATCATCGGCTTCGGCATCGGCGGGCTCTTCATTCTGCTTGGCAATCTGCTCACGCGAGTCCGGCCTAACTGGATCTTCGGCATCCGGACTCCGTGGACGCTGTCGAGCGACCGGTCGTGGCGCGAGACCCATCACGTCGGTGGCTACGCCTTTGTCGCCACCGGACTCGCCGCGGTCCTGACGGCGATTGCCCGGCCGAGGGCCGCGACGATCGTGCTGATTGTTGGCGTGTCAGCTTCGGCGCTCTTCTCCGTTGTCTGGAGTTACTTCGTCTGGAAGAACGACCCCGACGCGATCGGGAGGGACGCATGACCGGCCGCATCCTCGTTAGGGCGTTGCTCCTGATCGCAACCGCGGCAACCACCGCGATCGCTGTTCCGCTTGCAGCACAGCAGGCGCCCGATCGCGGCGCGTTCATCATGCGTGTGGGCGGCGACACGATCGTCCTGGAGCGATTTGCCTGGTCAGCCGACACGCTTCAGGGTCAGATCGGCGTCAAAGGGCAGCCAAGGACCGATTACGTCGCGGTGACCGGGCCGGCCAGCTCGGTCCGTTCGATGTCGATCAGTGTATTTCGCGAAGCCGGAACCGACATCGCACCGATGCGGCGCGTCGGCATCGCACTTCGCGGCGATAGCATCTTCGTCGACGTGCAGGGTGCCATCCAGGCCTTTCACGCTGTCGCAGGTGCCGTTCCACTGCTCAACAATTCATTCGCGATGGCCGAGATCTTCACGCGCAAGGCACGCGCCGCCGGCGGACCGCTCGACGTTCCGGCCTTCGCGCTCTCCGGCGGGGCGACGATACCGGTGAAGTTGACGCTGATCGGCGCGGATTCGATGACGCTCTCGGTTGCCGGAAGCGAGGAGCGTCTCCGGGTCGATCGGGAGGGACGCATTCTCGGTGGCACGATTCCGTCGCAGCATCTCGAGATCATTCGCGTCGATCCAGCAGCTGCCGCGTCGATTCGCCTCGGTCGGACCGACTACTCGGCGTCGGCCGGCGCGCCGTACACGGCAACCGAAGTCACGCTCACCGGCCCGGGTGGAATCACCCTTGGCGGCACGCTTACGATACCAATCGGTGCGCGGCGTCGAGTCCCGGCGGTTGTGACGATCACCGGCAGCGGCCAGCAGGATCGCGACGAATACATTCCGGTGGCCGGCGGCTATCGCCCGTTCCGCCAGGTGGCCGACACCCTGGGCCGACGTGGCATCGCGGTCCTTCGACTCGACGATCGAACGGTGGGTCTTTCCGGTGGCGCGCTCGGCACCACGGCGGACTACGCCGATGACATCCGCGCCGCGGTTGCATACCTGAGGACGCGATCGGACATCGATGGCGATCGGCTGGCGCTCGTGGGGCACAGCGAAGGCGGCGTCATTGCGCCGATGGTGGCTGCGACCGACCATCGCCTGAAGGGGATCGTGCTGCTCGCTGGAACTGCCGAAAAGGGAAGTGACGTCATTCACTATCAGCAGCGCAACGCGATCGAAGGCGATCCGTCGATTCCGGCGTCGGCTCGCGACTCGCTGATCCGTGCCGCGGCTGTCGCCGTCGATTCGATCGCCCGGACAAGCCGCTGGCTGCAATTTTTCCTCGACTACGATCCGCTCATCGCCGCGCGCCGCGTGACCGTGCCGGTGCTGATACTGCAAGGAGAGACCGACCATCAGGTCACTCCCGATCAGGCGAGAGAACTTGCCGCCGCGATCCGGAGCAATGGAAACGGCGACGTCACCGTGCATCTCTTCCCCGGCCTCGATCACCTCTTCGTTCCCGATCCGAGCGGGCAGCCAGCGGGGTACGTCAATCTCAGGAGTGGGCGCGTGGACCCGGGGGTGCTTGGGGCGCTCGCGGACTGGCTGTCGGTGAAGCTTCACGCCGCCAACTAGCGTTCAGCTATCTGTCCGGGGTTCGGTGTGGGGACGATACAGCCGCACCTGCACCTTTTCGTAGGTCACCAGGCCGCCGCCGATCATCGGATCGAGCTCGGGGAGGATCGCATCGATCCGTTCCTCGGTGTCGACACATTCGACCACAATCGGCATGTCCAGGGACAGGACTTCGAGCCGGTCAGTGCGCAGCTTGGCGCTCGCGCCGAATCCCATGATTCCCCGATAGACCGTGGCACCGTCATAGTGACGGCTGCGAAGCAGCTCGACGATCGCCTGATACAGCGGCTTCCCGTGCCAGCGATCCCGCTCGCCGAGATGAATGCGCATCAACACGCGCTCTCCCGCTTCGCCTTTCATCGAGTCGCTCCGTTCGAGGGTGATCTGTTGCCTGTCATGCCACTTGTCCACGCATCGCCCGGAGGAGAAGCTGCGCGGTCGCCGATCCGAGCCATACGCAGGCGAGTCCCACCACCACGCTGCTCAGGGCGTAGAGTGCCGCGCGCCGCAGTGCGCCCTCTTCGATCGCGGCGATCGTTTCCCAGGAAAAGGTCGAGAAGGTGGTGAAACCGCCACACAGGCCGGTGGTGAAAAACGCCCGCGTCGTTGGCGAAAATTGTCCGGAGTCGAGCATCAGGCGCATCAGGAATCCGATAGCGAGGCAGCCGGAGACGTTGACCACGAAGGTTCCCAGCGGGAACGACGTACCTGCTCGCGCCGAGATCGAACTGGTGAGGAGGTACCTGGCGACACCGCCGGCGCCGCTTCCGATTGCGATCGCAACGACGACGTCAGCTGCTCGCGCCACTATTCGCTCCCCTCCTTCGCTTCTCAACGGCTACTCGCAGCTGGCCGCACGCGGCGTCGATATCGAGCCCTCGGCTGCGGCGGACTACGGCCTCGATCCCGCGCGCCGTCAGCGCTTCGCGGAATTCGCGGATCCGCGCGGCAGCGGTCGGCACCAGCTCCGGGTTGCCGCCTGGATGGAGTGGCAGGATGTTGACGTGCGCGCCGAGACGGCGTGCAAGCGACGCCAGTCCGATCGCATCGCGTTCGCGATCGTTCTTTCCGGCGATGAGAACGTACTCGAAGGTGATTCGTCGCTGGAAGGTGGCCGCTGCCGCGATGACCTCCGCCAGCGGGTATTTCTTCTCGATCGGCATCAGGGCCAGCCGGTCGGCGGCGTGGGGCGAGTGCAGCGAGATCGCGAGGCGGAATTGCTCGGGGCGCTTCGCCAGCGCCAGCATCCCGGGGACGATTCCAACCGTCGAGACGGTAATGTGTCGCGCGCCGATGCCGAATCCATCGGGGTGATTGAGGATCGTCAGCGCGTCGTTCACCGCGTCCCAGTTGAGGAGCGGCTCACCCATGCCCATGAAAACGACGTTGGTGGGCTTATCGCCCGGGTCGCGGAGCACAAGTTCCCGGACCTGCGCCACGATCTCCCAAGTCGCGAGATTTCGACGGAATCCCATTTGCCCCGTCGCACAAAAGACGCATCCGAGCGCGCACCCGGCCTGCGAAGAAATGCACAGGGTTCGCCGGCCTGCCGAGGGAATCAATACCGATTCGATTTTCTCGTCATCCGCGAGTCCCCAGAGAAATTTCTTGGTTCCGTCCTGCGATTCCTGGACGACTTCCTCGCGCAGCCGCGGAATCGGAAACGTGCGCTCGAGCTCGGCCCGGATCGCCTTCGGCACTTCGGTCGCCCCCTGCCAGCTCGTGACTGGTGCAATCCATAGCCTCCGGAGCAGTTGAGTCGCCCGATATGGCGGAAGCTTGTGCTCGGCGACCCATGCCTTGAGCAACACCGAGGCGTCGCCTGGCGGGAGATCGAGAATGGTGGGTGGGGCGGTCACTTCTCAAAAGTAAGTGAATCGAAGGGGTGCCGCTCGATCGTCCGGGCCCCCCGAGGCTTGGTGAGCAGGCTGGCCTGAATGCTCGATCTCCTTTTCCCGCTGACATTTGAACCACCCGATATCACCTGCTTCCTGAAGGTCTTTGTCGCGACAGTTTTGTTGCTGGCTCAGCTGGGCGCGGGTTACTTTAGCCCGTTCCACTCCACTCGAGCCGAGCCTGACCGACCCAGTTCTTTCGACGGCGACAACTACTCTCCGCACTCATCGATGCGGCGCTCTTCGCGCCGAGCACGTGGGTCAACGCGTCCGGCTCGGCGGCTGGGTGCACCGCCGGCGCGACCTCGGCGGAATCGTCTTCCTCGACCTCCGCGACCGCGACGGTCTGGTGCAGCTCTCGTGCGATCCCGACTGGAGCTCTCCGGACGTGGTCGCGGCCGCGGCAAACGCTTCGCCTGAAACCGTCCTGCTGATCGAAGGCACGGTGGCTGCGCGCCGGGATCCAGCTCGCGATGCGACCATGCCGACCCGGGATATCGAGGTACGGGTCAGTGCACTGGTTGTGACCGGGCCTGCCCACACGCCGGCGATTCCAGTTGCACGCCGCGAAGGCGAGGAGCTGGCCGCCGAGGAGCTGCGGCTACAGCACCGCGTGCTCGACCTGCGTCGTGCGGATCTGCAAGCCAACCTGATCCTCCGCCATCGCTTGCTGCAGCGGGCGCGCCGGACATTGACTGAACTCGGATTCCTGGAAATCGAAACGCCGATTCTCACCAAGCCCACGCCGGAAGGGGCCCGAGACTACCTCGTCCCGAGCCGGGTGCAGCCTGGCGAGTTTTACGCGCTGCCGCAATCGCCGCAGATCTACAAGCAGCTGCTCATGGTGGCCGGTTTCGATCGGTACTTCCAATTGGCTCGCTGCTTTCGCGACGAGGACCTCCGTGCCGACCGGCAACCCGAATTCACTCAGATCGACCTCGAAGCGTCGTTTGTCGTCCAGGACGACGTCCTTCCGATCGTCGAGCGGGTCCTCGCCGATCTCTGGAGTGAAGCCGGACACCAGATCGCGACGCCGTTCGTGCACCTCAGTCACGCCAACGCCCTCGAACGCTATGGAATTGACAAGCCGGACCTTCGCTTCGGCCTGGAGATCGAGGACATCACGGCGCGCGTTGGGCCCTTCGCCGTCGATTGGGTCGCCAATGCGGTAGTGGCTGGCGGACGCGTTCGCGGCATTGTCGCGCCAGGTTTGGCGACGCTTTCCCGCAAGGATCTCGACGGGCTCACTGCAGCCGCCAAGGCCGCGGGTGCCGGTGGATTGATCTGGGCCAGGAAAACTGAGGCTGGGTGGGAAGGGCAGGGCACCAAGGCGTTGCCACAGTTGCTAGCTGAACCCGATCCGATCGCCGCGTCGTCCGGATCACTGCTCGTTGCCGTGGCCGGACCCGATGCCGTGACATCGCCGGCGCTGCACGCGGTCCGTACCATCCTCGGCCGCCAGGAGGCAGTGCCTCGTACCGCCGAGCATGCCTTCGCCTGGGTGGTCGATTTTCCGCTCTTCGAGCGCGACTCTGGCAGCGGCGAATGGGTGTTCACCCATCATCCGTTCACGTCTCCTCATCCCGATGACGTGGCATACCTCGAGACCGAGCCGTGGCGATGCCGCGCGCTTCACTACGATGCTGTCTACAACGGCAACGAACTCGGTAGCGGTTCGATCCGGATCACCGATCCCGCCCTCCAGGCGACCGTGTTCCACTTTCTCGGAATCGGGCCGGACGATCAGCGGCGGCGTTTTGGCTTTCTGCTCGATGCGCTCGCCTCGGGTGCTCCTCCGCACGGCGGTTTTGCCCTCGGCTTCGACCGGATCGCCATGCTGCTCGCCGGCGCGTCATCCCTGCGGGATGTCATCGCCTTCCCCAAGACGGCGGGAGCGCGGGCACTCTTCGAAGGAGCGCCGACTCCGGTGAATCATGCTGATCTTGCGGCGCTCCATCTGCGTCTCGCCACTGACGAGACGCGATGAACCCCGACGACACACGGCTCACCCTCGCCGCCGAAGGCGCCGACCCGCTGCTTCTCGCCGGCGTCAACGAAACCAATTTTGTCGAGTTGCAGCGTGCTCTCGGGATTCGCGTCTCCCAGCGCGGCGACGCGGTCACGCTGCTGGGCACCACCACGCAAGTCGAACGCGCGACACCGGTGGTGCAGGGGTTGATCGATCTCGCTCGTGCCGGCCAGGGAGTCGCCGCCGAAGATGTGTACCGGATGGCAACCGGCGGTCAGGTGAGCGACCTCGGTCCGCCCGGCGACGCCAAGAAGATCGTCCTGCCGGGGATGCGTCGCGCGATCGTCGCCAAGACGCCGGGCCAGCGCGAGTACCTCGATCTCATCGAAGCGCACGACATCGTAATCGGCATCGGGCCGGCAGGTACCGGGAAGACCTACCTCGCGGTCGCGAAGGCGGTCGAAGCGCTGGCGCGCAAGCGGGTCAAGCGGATCGTGCTGGCGCGCCCCGCGGTCGAGGCCGGCGAATCGCTCGGATTCCTGCCAGGCGATCTGCAGCAGAAGGTCGATCCGTATCTCCGGCCGCTGTACGACGCTCTCGAGGACATGATGCCGGGCGACAAGGTGCAGCGTGCGCTCGATACCCGGGTAATCGAGATCGCGCCCCTCGCCTACATGCGCGGCCGCACGCTCGCCGACGCCTTTATCATCCTCGACGAGGCGCAGAACGCGACGGGCGCGCAGATGAAGATGTTTCTCACGCGACTCGGCGTGAACAGCAAGGTCGTGGTGACCGGCGACAAGACGCAGATCGATCTCGTGAGCCGCGAGGATTCCGGGCTGATTCAGGTCGAGCGGATACTGCCCGGAATCAACGGCATTGGGTTCCACTATCTCACCGAAGTCGATGTGGTGAGACACCGGCTGGTCCGGGACATCATCCGCGCCTACGCCGACGACCAGGCCGGGTGATGGCGCGTCCTGAGCCGGAGGTGCATGTCAACGGGGCGCTGGCGGGACTCCCTTCGTGGGTAATCGACGCGACCGTGCGTCAGGTGCTTCGCCGCGAACGGCGCGACGCGTCGGTCCATGTGACGTTCGTCGGCAAGCGCGTCATGAGCCGGCTCAACCACCGGTATCTCGGCCATCGCGGGCCGACCGACGTGCTATCATTTCCATTACTACAGCGTGACGGCGGCGTGGCCGGCGATATCTACATCTGCCGCTATGCGGCGGCGCGCAATGCCCGTGACCACGGCGCCGCCGTGCGGCACGAACTGCTCCGACTGGTGGTGCACGGAACGTTGCATCTCCTCGGCTGCGAGCACCCGGCGGGCGCCGGCCGGACTCGTAGCGCGATGTGGCATCGTCAGGAGCGCCATCTGGCGTCGCTGGCATGGCTGAACTGATTCGCGGCCTGCCCGCCCTGGCCGGGCTCGTGATGCTCGCCGCAGCGTTCGTTGCCCTGGCAGGCCAGGGAGACGGTGAACTCGGTGCCCGCGCACTGGCGCGGGATCCCGGCGCCGAGCCCGTGTCGGCGGCCCGGGCACTGCACATCATGCATCTCACCTTGATGACTGTGGCAGCTGCCCTCGCCGCCACGGCGGTCCGGTGGTGGATGTATCTCACGCTCACCGCGCTGGTGCGGATCATTCTGGTGACGATCCTGGTCTGGGCGGTAGGCGATCTTGCGCCGCGACTCCTCGCGTCTCTCGCCCCCGAGCTCGTCCCCTACGCACGCACGATCGCACTCCGTGCCGTTCCGATGTTCGGACCGCTCCTGCGGCTCGCTGCGCGGGTCGATCACGGCCCCGATCCGGCGGCAGCGGCGCGACCGGGCGGGCCGACACCGCACGACATGGCCGCTGGCGTCTTCTCGCTTGCCTCGATGACGGTTTCGGAAGTCATGACGCCGCGGATCGACATCGTTTCGGTTGACGTCTCCGAGACGGCGGCCGAAGTCATCGCGACGCTGCGGCGAAGCGAACACGCGCGACTGGTCGTCTTCGACGACAATCCTGATGCGGTGATCGGAATGCTTCACGCCAAGGACATGCTGGCCCGCCGCCACGACCCCGCCGCGGGCGAGCGCTGGCAGGATTTGATCCGGCTGGCCGCGTTCGTCCCCGAAGCCAAACGCCTCGATCGCCAGCTGCGGGACTTCCAGCGCGGGCAGGGGCATCTGGCCGTCGTCGTGGATGAGTTCGGCGGGACCGCCGGAATCGTGACGCTCGAGGATGTTCTCGAACAGATCGTCGGCGAGATTCACGACGAGTACGACGTGGACGAGGTGCAACCGCTCCTTCGCCACGATGATGGCCACTACACGGTACAGGGCGGGACGCCACTCGCCGACCTCGAGGCGGAACTGCAGCACGACTTCGGTCAGCCGCAGGTGGCAACCGTTGGTGGGTTGGTGCTGGCCGAGTTCGGTCATGTACCGCGCGTGGGCGAGGAGCGCGGGATCGACGGGTGGCGCTTCGTCGCCGATCACGTGGTGCGCCGACGCGTGCGAAGGGTGACGGTGTGGCCGGTCCCGGCCGAGGTGCCCGAGTGAACTGGTTGCTCTTTCTTCTTGGCCTCGTCCTCGCCTTCGTCGGCTCGGCCGGTGCGGCAGCGCTGGTCACCACGGCGCGGGTCGCGTTGGCGGAAGCGATTTCGCGGCGACTCAAGGGCACGCGCGAGTCCCTTGGATGGCTCGCCATCACCGAACGCCAGGTCACCGCTGCCACCGCGGCGGCGGCGTTCGGTGTGGCGCTCACCGGCGCGGCGATTCCCGGTGTATTCAGCGATCTCACGCTGGTCGAACTCGGTCTGGTCGTGGTCCTCATCGGCGTCCCCGTGACACTCCTCGGCGGCTATCTCCTGCCGCGATGGTTGACGCTTCCGCGCGCCGAGCGCGTGGTGGAACAACTTGGTTCGATCCTCTCCGGACTCGCGGCAATACTCGGTATCGTCCTTCCGGCGAGCGGGACGGATCCGGCTGATGAAATCCGGGCGCTGACGCGGGAGGGCCTGGCCACTGGAGTCGGCGGCGATGAACTGGTGATGGTGGGCGGCGTGATGGCGTTTGCCGGCAGGCCAGTGAAGGCGGTGATGACACCGCGCACCGGAGTGGTCGCGATCCCGCAGGACGCGGCCTACGCCGACATCGAACGCGTCTTTGACGAGAGCGGCTATACGCGCCTGCCGGTTTATGGGGCGACGCTGGATGAGATTGTCGGGATGCTCCACGCATTCGACCTCTTCAAGTATCAGCCCGGCGATCCGCTGCCGCTTCGACCGGTGTCGTTTGCGCCCGAACTTCGCGCCGCTGGCGATGCGCTGCTCGACATGCAGCGTGAGCGCCAGCATCTCGCGGTTGTGGTTGACGAATTCGGCGGGACGGCGGGAATCGTGACTTTGGACGACCTCCTCGGTGCGCTCGTCGGCGAAATTGCCGACGAGGACGACGCGGCGGCCGTCACGACGATCGCGACCGCGACCGTCCTCGAGGTCGACGGATCGATGCAGCCCGCCGCGGTCGCCGAGCACTTCGGCGTCGAGCTGCCTCGAGGAGAAGCGGTGACATTCGTCGGACTTCTCGCGGAACTGCTCGGCCGCATTCCCGCAACCGGCGACCGCTTCGCCCTGCGCGGCCTGGAAATCGACGTCCTCGCAGCGTCGCCCAACCGGATCGAACGCCTGCTCGTGCGCCGGGACGGCACTACGCCGGTGACCCTCGACCGCGTCGGCGGATGACCTTCGCGGTGATCGATGAACCGCGCGAACTGGTCGCACTGATCCGCGAAGGTCGCTGGCCGGCGGTGATCGAACGCGCCGCTTCGTTCGCCGACGCCGATCTCGCGGATGTCGTCGTCTCGCTTCGCGCCCATGAACGGGTGCTGCTGCTGACCCGCCTCCCGGCTGCGATTGCCGCGCGAGCGATCGTTGAGCTGCCGCGCAACAGTGGCATCGGGGAGCTGCTCGCCGGGTTGGGTGACGAATCGGCGGCGCGGATCATCACGACGCTCGAGGACGCCGCGGCCGCCGATCTGCTCGGCCAGATCGAGACCCGGCAGCGGGAGCGGATTCTCGACGCGTTGCAGCATCCCTCCGATCTAGGATTGCTGCTGCGCTACGACGCAACCTCCGCCGGGGGATTGATGACTGCGCGGGTGGTGTCGGTGGTCGATAGCGATCAGGTCGGGCTTGCCGCCGAATCGGTCCGGCGCCAGGCTGCGTCGATCGGCGATCTCACCGAAATTTTTGTGGTCGACGCGGAGCGAAGGTTGCGCGGAGTTCTGCCCGTCAAGGCGTTGCTCCTTGCCGAACCGGGCGCCGCTGTGCGCGATGTCATGGATCGGGGGGCTGTGCATCTCACCCCCGATGTCGATCAACACCAGGTGGCGCGCATCCTGGCGCGCTACAACCTCGCCAGCGTTCCGGTAGTCGACCGCACCGGACGATTGGTCGGTCGCATCACCGCGGCCGATGTGCGCGACGTCGCTGCAGACCAGGCCGCGGCAGATTTGCTGCGAATCGGTGGCGTGCCGGCGCGAGAAGCGGGGGAGACATCGTGGCTGGTTGCGGTGCGTGGCAGGCTGACCTGGCTGTACCTCAATCTCCTGCCGGCATTCGCGGCTGCCGCGGTGGTCTACTTCTTCCAGGGATCGCTGCTCCGCGCGATCACGCTCGTGGTGTGGATGCCGGTCGTCGCCAGTGCGGGTGGTAGTGCGGGGACTCAGGCGCTCGCGGTGGCCGTTCGCCGATTCACCACCGGTTCGGCGCGATCCCGATCGCTTCGCGCGCTGCTGGTCCGTGAAGCGACCATCGGCGCCGTCAACGGCGTTGCCATCGGTGGCGTCGTGGCCGGCGTCGCGGTGCTGCTGGGCGAATCATGGAAACTCGGCGTTGTCGTTCTCGCGGCGATGACGGGCAATGTGCTGATTGCGACCGTCGCCGGCGCCATGGTGCCACGCGTGTTGCACCGTTTTGGCCGCGAGCCATGGCCCGCATCGCCCGTCATGGTGACGGCGCTTGCCGATGCGTGCGGATTCGCGTTGCTGCTGGGCCTTGCCAGCGCGGTCCTGCTCTGAGTCGGCCTCTGCCCCCGGTGTTCGGGCGGTGCTAGCTTCAGGCATGCGCGATGAGGCGTTGACCGCGGCATTGCTGGACGGGAAGGTTGCCGCTCTGGCGCGCGCCGTGTCGATCGTCGAGAACGGCCGCCGTGGATTCGAGGAACTGCTCGCGGGGTTGCATTCCCGGTTGGGCCGGGCTCGCCGTATCGGGCTCACGGGACCACCGGGAGCCGGCAAGTCGACGCTGATCGAGCGGCTGGTCGGAGCGTTTCGCGCCGAGGGCCTGCGCGTTGGGGTGGTCGCAGTCGACCCGACATCGCCATTCACCGGCGGAGCGCTGCTAGGCGACCGGATCCGGATGGAACGTGTCGCACTCGACCCCGGCGTCTACATCCGATCGATGGCGACGCGCGGTTCCCTGGGCGGCCTGGCCACGGCGACGCGCGAGGTTTGCGACGTGCTCGACGCGGCAGGTTTCGATCGCATCATCGTCGAGACCGTCGGCGTCGGGCAGTCCGAGCTCGATGTCACCCGTATGGCCGACACGACGCTGCTGGTGCTGGTTCCCGAATCGGGCGACGGAATTCAGACGCTGAAATCCGGAGTCATCGAAGCCGCAGACCTCTTCGTGATCAACAAGGCCGATCGCCCCGGCGCGGAGAAACTCCGCCGCGAACTCGAGCTTTCGCTTGATCTTCGCCTCGGGCGCGCATCACGGCATGTGCCGGCGCATCACGGGGTCTCCAAGTCGCGCACGACTGTACCGGTCGCGGACGATTCCGGCTGGCGTCCGGTGGTACGGGTTGCCACCGCCGTGACCGGCGAAGGGATCCCCGAACTCATCGCCGGTCTCGATGAGCAATGGCAGTGGCTGGTCAGCAGTGGTGTCCTCGATGAGCGCCGCAGGGCCCGTGTCGCTCAGCGCACCCGGGATGTTGTCGAACGTGCGATGCGCCACTGGGTATGGCACGAATCGCACGCGGAAGAGATGATCACGTCCCGGCTCGACGATCTCGCCGCTGGCCGGGTCAGTCCTTACGAACTCGCCGCCGATATCGTCGCGGGTCTCAAGGAAGGTGCCAGGGTATGACGAGCACAACCGCTCGCGATCCGCTGCTCGAGCGCCTGGCCGAGCAGGAAGAGGAATTGCTGCGCCTTCGCGCCGAGGTCGACGCGTGGAAGGCTCGGGCCGCCGCGATGCCGCAGCGCGGCGACAGCGACTTCACCACGATCTCGGGACGCACGCTCGAGCCGGTGTACACCGCGCTCGACGTCACGTCCCTCGAGCCCTTGCCGGGGGCGTTCCCGTACACCCGCGGTATCCATCCGACCATGTACCGTGGCCGGCTCTGGACGATGCGGCAGTTCGCGGGATTCGGCACGGCCGAAGACACCAATCGCCGTTACAAATACCTCCTCGAGCGCGGGCAGACCGGGTTGTCGGTCGCGTTCGACTTTCCGACCCTGATGGGCTACGACTCGGATCATCCGCGCTCGGAGGGAGAGGTCGGCAAATGCGGCGTCGCGATTTCGTCGCTGGCCGACATGGAAACGCTCTTCGACGGGATTCCGCTCGATCAGGTGTCGGTGTCGATGACGATCAACGGACCCGCCGCGATTCTCTTCTGCTTCTTCGTCGCGGCCGCGGAGCGGCAGGGTGTACCGATCGCCAAGCTCCAGGGGACGATCCAGAACGACATTCTCAAGGAGTTTGTCGCGCAGCATGCCTGGATCTATCCTGTCGAACCGTCGCTCAAGGTGATCGTCGATCTGTTCGAGTGGACCAGCAAACACACACCGCAATGGAATTCGATTTCCATCTCGGGCTACCATATCCGCGAAGCAGGTGCCACGGCGGCGCAGGAACTCGCCTTCACGCTGGCCAACGGATTCACCTACGTCGAACACGGCATCGCGCGCGGGCTCGATGTCGACCGGTTCGCGCCTCGGCTGTCGTTCTTCTGGGACGTGCACAACGACTTCTTCGAAGAAATTGCCAAGCTGCGGGCTGCGCGCGCCATCTGGGCACGCCACCTTCGCGAGCGCTACGGCGCGCGCGATGAGCGGTCGCTCAAGATGCGGTTTCATTGCCAGACCGCCGGCGTGTCGCTCACCGCGCAGCAGCCGGTGAACAACGTCGCGCGCGTTGCCTATCAGGCGCTGGCCGCGGTACTCGGTGGGACCCAATCGCTCCATACCAACGCGCTCGATGAGACGCTGGCGCTCCCCACCGAGGATTCGGTGCGGGTCGCGTTGCGCACGCAGCAGATCCTCGCGTACGAGACGGGCGCGGCGAACGTGGCCGATCCGCTGGGCGGGTCGTACTTCGTGGAAGCGCTCACCCAGCGTCTCGAAGCTGATGCCGAAGAGATTTTCGCGCAGGTCGACGCGATGGGCGGGACGGTGGCGGCGATCGAGGCCGGGTGGTTCCAGCGGGAGATCGCGCTATCGGCGGCGCGGTTCCAGGCCGAAGTCGAGGCGGGGCGGCGGACGATCGTCGGGCTCAACCGCTTCGTCGAGGATACCGAGGCCCCGATCGAGATCTTGCGGATCGACGACACCGCCGAGCGGCAGCAGCGGGCGCGAATGGCGGCGATGCGAAGCGGCCGCGACGCCGCCACGGTTGCAACGTCGCTCGCGGCCCTCGATGTGGCCGCCCGCGCCGACCGTAACGTCATCCCTGCGATGCTCGATTGTGCACGATCTTACTGTACGCTGTTCGAAATCCGGCACGTGCTCGAGGCAGTCTGGGGCGCGTATCGCGAGCCGGTGTTCTTCTAGATCCCGGGAGGAAGCATCATGGCTACACCCCGGCAGTCCGTGGGCGCGCGTGACGTGCTCCACATGAAGCCCGGACCCGATCCGGTCATCAGTTGCTATCTCAAGCTCGAGCCGCGCGACCGCGTCCGGAGAAAGTATCTCACCAAGGCGAAGAACCGCGCCAAGGAGCTCGAGTACGCCCTGCCGTCGATGGGATGGGATCGGCACCGGCAGGACGCGATCCGCTCCGATCTGTCGCGAGTGATCGAGCATCTGCGCGACGACTCGCATCTCCCCGACTCGCAAGGCGTCGCCATCTTCGCCTCGACGCCGCTCGATCTCTTCGAGGTGCGGCCACTGCCACGGGTGCATCGGTCGCGTCTCGCAGTGGATCGCACGCCCCTGGTGCGCGAGCTCGCGGCCAGCGAGGCCGAATTCGGCCGGATCTTCACGGTGACCCTCGATCGGTCGACGGCGCTGATCTGGGAAGTGACGGCGTACGACGCCCGCGTCGTGCACAAGGTGGTATCCGACGTGACGCGCGGCGGTCGCTATCACTCGGCTGGCGCCCGCGGCGACGCCACCGGGGAACATTCCTTTCACAACCGGATTCGTGACGAAAAACGCCGCCATCTCGAAGGCGTCGCCCGGGCATTGTTCGATCTCGATCGAAAATCCCCCGGGCACCAGATCGTGATCGCCGCGCCGGGTAACGAGGCAGCGGCGCTCGAACCGTATTTGCACAATTACCTCGCCGATCGATTGATCGGTTACGCCAGGGTGACGCCGAAGGACGCGACGCCGATCGTCGTGCAGCGAATTACCGCCGAAGTCCGGGCCGTCTTCGTACGAACTTCCGAGGCACGGCATATCGAGGAACTGGCCGAAGGGCTGGGCACGGGGTGGGCGGTGAATGGAGTACGGCCAACGCTGCAGGCACTGTCGCAAGGACAGGTTCGTCTTCTGCTGGTGCGTGGCGACGCCATCCTTCCCGGATTTCGTTCACTGAAGACGGGTCGGCTCTCGACGCTGGCTCGCGACCTGCGAGATGACGGACAGGTCATGCCGACGGTCGACATCATCGACGATGCGATCGAGGAAGCGCTGCGCCAACGCGTGGCGCTCGACGTGATCTACGATCCCGCACCGGCCGAGTCGGTCGATGGTCTGGCGGGATTGCTCCGATTCAAATGATCGATCCGGGAGTTGGACGATGATGGCTGCAGCTCAGGCGGCACCGCTCGCACGGCCGATCCGGGTATTGGTCGCGAAACCTGGTCTCGACGGACACGACCGTGGTGCCAAGGTGGTCGCTGCGGCGATGCGCGACGCGGGGATGGAAGTGATCTACACCGGATTGCACCAGACGCCGGAAATGATCGCGTCCGCCGCAGTCCAGGAGGATGTCGACGTCGTCGGGCTGTCGATTCTCTCCGGCGCGCACATGACGCTCTTCCCGCGCGTGCATCAACTCCTTGTCGAGCAAGGGCGCGGCGACGTCCTCGTCACCGGTGGCGGGATCATACCGGCCGAGGACGCCGCGGCGTTGCAGCAACAGGGGATCGGGCGCCTCTTCGGACCCGGCACACCAACCAGCGACCTTATTGCGTACGTCCGGGACTGGGCGCGCGCCAACTTGCACGCCTGAGTTCCATGCCGTCGACGGACTCGCCGTCGCGGGCGTCGCGCCTGCGCGTTCTGACCGACGAGTATCTCGTCCTGGCTGCGCGCCTCCGTGAAGGGGGCGGCCTCGCCCGTGTCGAGAAGATGCACGCGCGGGGACAGCTCACGCCGCGCGAACGAGTGGACCGCCTGCGTGACGATGGAACGCCGTGGCTCGAGGTCGGGCTGCTGGTCGCGTGGGATCGCTACAATGGCGAGGCACCCGCCGCGGGAGTGATCACGGGGGTCGGCGTCGTCGCGGGGCGGGACGCCGTCATTGTCGCGAACGACTCGACGGTCAAGGCCGGTTCGTGGTGGCCCGAGACCATTACCAAGATTCTCCGGGCGCAGGAAATCGCCATGCGCCAGCGGATTCCGATCATCTATCTCGTCGACTCCGCCGGTGTGAACCTGCCGTACCAGGATGGCGTCTTCCCCGGTCAATACGGCGCGGCGCGCATTTTCTATTACAACTCGCTGATGCGCCGCTACCTGCACGTGCCGCAGATCGCCGCGGTGATGGGGAGCTGTATCGCCGGCGGGGCGTATCTCCCCGCGCTCTCCGATGTGATTTTCATGGTCGAGGGCACCTCCTTCATGGGGCTCGGCGGACCGAATCTCGTCAAGGGTGCAACCGGGCAGACGGTCGACGCCGAATCGCTCGGCGGGGCCCGCACGCACACCACGCTGAGCGGGGTCGCCCACTACCGGGCATCGGATGACGCCGACTGTCTGCGGCGGATTCGCGAGTACGTCGCGCGGCTTCCGGGGTTGACTGGTCCGGCGGCCTCGATTCACGAGGCGCATGGCCCGCGGTCGGATTCCGCGGCGCTCTACGATCTGCTGCCGCACGATCACCGGTTGTCGTACGACATGCGGCATCTGCTCGACGGCATTCTCGACCGCGGCGATCTTGATGAATTCCAGCCCGACCGTGCCGGCGAGATGCTGTGCGGCCACGGGCGGATCGCGGGACAACCCGTGGCCATGATCGCGAATCAGCGTGGTTTGATCAAGCGACCGGCCGGTGACAAACCACGCTTCGGCGGGATCGTGTATGCGGAGAGTGCGGAGAAGGTCGCGTACTTCGTCGAGAATGCGAACCGCGAGCGGATCCCGCTCCTCTTCGTGCAGGACGTGAGCGGGTTCATGGTCGGTCCCGAAGCGGAGCACGAAGGGATCATCCGGGCCGGTGCCCGCTTCGTCGAGGCAATGGCGACAGCCACGGTTCCCAAGCTCGTGCTTACCGTGAATCATGCCTCCGGCGCCGGGTACTACGCGATGGCGGGACAGGGCTTCGATCCGGACTTCATCCTCAGCTGGCCCACCGGGCGGATGGCCGTGATGGAGGGCGAAGCGGCGATCGCGGCAGCCCACGGAACAGCGATCGAGAAGGCGCGCCAGGCGCGACAACCGCTCGACCCGGTCGCACAGCAGTCCATCGAGACGATGCGCGCAGACTACGAATCGCAGCTCGATGCTCGGTATGCGGCGGCACGCGGATTCGTCGACGCGATTGTGACACCCGAGGAAACTCGCGATCTGCTGGCATTCCTTCTCCGGGTCACCGCCCATAATCGCGGACCGCACCTCGGTCCATTCGTCCTCGAGGACCTGCCATCGTGATCATGCGGACGGCGATCTGGATTGTCTTGGCGAGCCTCGTGGGCAACGCGCCAGCAGGCGGGTCGGCGGCTATGCGCAATGGCCCGCTGTTGTCCACGATCGGACAGCAGCGGGGCGGCGCCCGCGCGGCAACGACCCATCGCGCGGCGAGTCTCGACACCACACATCGGGTGGTCGAGCCGGCTGATGCGTTTCGTACCGGCTTGATGGCGCTCCACTCTGCCGGTGTCGACAACTTCGCAGTCGCGCATCCGACGTTCGACGGCCGGGGCATTCTGATTGCCATTCTCGACAGTGGAATCGATCCAGGGATTCCGGGACTGCAATTGAGCAGCGACAGTGCGTCGAAGATTCTCGACCTTCGCGACTTCTCCGGCGAAGGACGCATCGCACTGCGACCGATCGTGCGCCGCGGCGACACGCTGGTAGTCGGTACCCAACGCCTGCTGGGAGCTTCCCGTGTCGCGGCCGTCGCGACCGGAGCGACAATGTGGGGCGGGATGCTCGACGAGGCCCGCCTGGGGCAGGCCCCGGCCGCTGATGTGAACGGCAATCATCACGTCGGCGATTCGCTGGCAATTGTCGTCGTCAACACCCAGGCGGGGTGGGCGATGTTCGCCGATACGCAGGGTGACGGGACCCTCGCCAATGATCATCCAATCCACGATTTCGCCGTGGCGCATGAGTATTTCGGCTGGGCGCCTGCTGGACTTGCTGCGCCAGTCGATTTTGTGGCGAACTTTACCGCGGATGCCGGCGCGCCCGAGCTCGACCTCGTCTTCGACACCTTTGGCCACGGCACCCATGTCGCGGGAATCGCGGCCGGGCACGATCTCTATGGCGTCGCAGGATTCGACGGCGTCGCACCCGGCGCGCGGCTCATCGGACTCAAGATTGCCGACGACGCCTACGGAGCCGTGACGGTTACCGGCTCGATGCTCCGGGCGCTTGAATACGCCATCGCCTCTGCCCGCCGGCGCCAGATGCCGCTGGTCATCAATCTCTCGTTTGGCGTCGGGAACGAGGTGGACGGCACGGCGCGAATCGATGCGATGATCGACTCGGTATTGCTCGCGAACCCGGACGTGGTGATGACCGTCGCGGCGGGCAATGACGGGCCTGGTCTCAGCACGATCGGTTTTCCGGGCAGCGCGTCGCGCGTCATTTCGGTCGGCGCGACGCTGCCGCTCTCGTTCGCGGGGACAAATCTCGCCAGCTCAGCTGTCGAGCCGGTGGCGCCATTCTCAAGTCGCGGTGCCGAGATCGCTGGTCCGGACATCGTGGTCCCCGGCGCCGCGTATTCGACGATTCCCAACTTCGCGATCGGCAACGAAGAAGAGACTGGTACCAGCATGGCCGCTCCGTATGCAGCGGGACTGGCGGCGCGACTGCTATCGGGACTGCGTTCGTCCGGGCGCACCGCACCGGGTCGTATGATCCGCCAGGCACTTCGCTCCGCTGGACACGTCCTTCCATCCGGATCGATCGTTGACGAAGGGATGGGACTTCCCGATCTCACGGCCGCATGGGAGTGGCTGTCACACCCGCACGAGGTCGCGGACCTCGCCGTCGATGTCGGATCAGTGCACGGTCGGGGTGCCGTTTTCCTCACCGCCGAACCTGGTGTCGCGCGCGCACTGGGCGCGCGAGTCGTCGTGCGGCGACTTGATGGAAACGGACCGCTCACACTGCATCTTCATGCCAGTGCGCCGTGGATTCAGGTGCCGGAGGCGTTCGCAATCAGTGCGGGGCGCGGAGAATTCACTGTCGGCATGGCCGCCGGAGCGGCCGACGCTCCGGGTGTCGTTGTTGGAAGCGTCGAGATCGACGGGCCGGATGCATCGGCCGGGCCGATCGCAGTCGTTCCCGTAACGGTTCGCACGCCGATCGCCGCAGGTGGAACCCGCACGCCCCTGGCAGTGACGATGCCGGCGGGCGGCGTCGGTCGTGTGTTCGTTCCGGTCGACACGGGGCGGGGCTTCCAGGTGGAAATCGGCATGTCGGATCCGTCGATCCACGGGACGGCATCGTTGCACGAGCCAGGTGGGATGCCGTTTCGCGATGGTCCGAGTGTCGCGGCCGGGTTCGGTACTGCCGCGGGAATGTTTGACGTAGGTGGAAGCGACGTCGTGAATGGGGTGTACGAAGTTGACGCCGTGGCGCCGCCGGCCACGGCTGCTTCGGCGACCGTCGCGGTGCGACTCGCGCCGTTGCGCCTGAGTGCTGCGATGCAGCGCGACACGCTGCTCGTCACGGCTCGAAATCTGGTCGCAGCACCCCTCTCGGTGCGCCTGCGGGCGGGACTGATTGGGGCCGAGCGCCAGATCGTCGTGCAGCGGAATGTGGGCGGCGAGGTGCGCGTGGTCGTTCCGATTCCGCCATGGGCCACGCATCTCGTTCTCGACACCGACATGTCTCGCGACCAATGGTCGCGCTTCACCGATTTCGGGCTCTCGGTCTTCGATCGACGCGGCCGGGAAATCGACGTCTCGCCGATCAACTACGCGACCAGCCGCGCGGTCGTCGATCTTCCCGACAGCGTCAGCCACGACTCGCTCGCCATTCTGCTCTCACCCGCATTCGCTGAAGCGAATCCATCCACGCCCTGGTCGATCAACCTGACATTCAAGTACTACGTCGACACACCCTATTCGCTCGACGGTGGCGGCTCGTCGTTCAAGACCGTCGCGGCCGGCGAACTGCGCGAAGAACGCTTCACGCCTGATGCGGCGCCGGTCCCGATTCCCGATGGTTTTCTTCCGCTCATCACCGTCGTGGCACTCGAGGGACCAGAGCATATCTGGACTCGCGAGCTCCCGATTGCGCGATGGACCGGCCACCAGCGATGAGCGGGCGCGAGGTGGTTCGCGTTGCTGCAGGTCAGGGCTTCTGGGGCGATTGGCTCGAGGCCCCGATCCGGCAAGTGTCCGGCGGTCCGATCGATTATCTCGTCCTCGACTACCTCGCCGAAGTCACCATGTCGATCCTGCAGAAGCAGCGGAGCCGCGACCCGGGCGCCGGCTTCGCGCGGGATTTCGTGACGCAGATGGAGCGGATTCTTCCCGATCTGGCCAGCAAGGGAATCCGGGTCGTCTCCAATGCGGGTGGCGTGAACCCACGCGCGTGCGCAACCGCGCTTCGCACGGTCGCCGACCGCCTCGGCATCGGCGATTCAATCCACATCGCGCTGGTCACGGGCGACGATATTCTCGACCGGCTCGACGCGCTGATCGCCGGAGGCCAGCCGCTCGCCAACATGGACACCGGACGGCCGCTCACCGACATCCGCGACCGGATTCGCTCGGCCAATGCATATCTCGGCGCGGCCCCGGTGGTCGAGGCCCTGCGACGCGGCGCGAATGTCGTCATTACCGGTCGAGTGACCGACACCGGACTGACGCTCGGCCCGCTGATGCACGAGTTCGGCTGGGCGTTCGACGATTGGGACCGCATTGCGTCGGGAACGATTGCGGGTCACATCCTCGAGTGCGGCGCGCAAAGCTCGGGCGGCAATCTGCTCAAGGATTGGCGGCGGGTTCGTCGCCTCGAGGACGTCGGCTTTCCGATCGCCGACGCACGCGCTGACGGCACATTCACCGTGACGAAACATCCGGGAACTGGTGGCATCGTCAACGTCGCGTCCGTCACCGAACAACTGGTGTACGAAATGGGCGATCCCACCGAATACATCACTCCTGACGGCGTCGCCGATTTCACCACCATCCAGTTGCGTCAGCGCGGCCGGGACCGAGTGGAGGTGAGCGGAATCCGCGGGACCGCCCGCACCCCGATGCTCAAGGTGTCGATTGCCTGGTTTTTCGGATACAAGGCCGTCGGCACCATGGTCTATGCGTGGCCAGACGCCGTCGACAAAGCGCGCGCCGCCGACCGGATCCTGCGCAAACGATTGTCGGCCCTCGGTCTCGAGTTCGACCAGATTCTGACGGAATTGGTCGGCGTGGATGCGACCCATGGACCGCTGGCCGGACCGGCCAGTCCCGACATCGCCGAGGTCACGCTTCGCGTCGGAGTCCGCGGCCGCGATCGCGACGCGGTGGAGCGCTTTACCCGCGAGATCGCGCCGCTGGTGCTCACGGGGCCGCCGTCGGTCACCGGGTTCGCCGGCGGCCGTCCGCAGGTCGAGGAGATCGTTGCCTACTGGCCGGCGCTGGTGCCGCGCGAGTTGATTGAACCGTCGGTCACGGTGGAGCTGCTCTGATGGCGACGACGTCGATTGCAGTGCGCTATCTGGCTCACGCCCGTTCGGGTGACAAGGGCGACACCGCGAATGTCGGTCTCATCGCGCTCGACGCCGAGCTCTATCCGATCCTTCGCAAGGAAGTCACTGTCAAGCGCGTCGCCCGCCACTTTCGCGGGATGGTGAGCGGTGTCGAGCGCTTCGAGCTGCCCAACCTCGGCGCACTCAACTTCCTTCTCCACGGCGCCCTCGATGGCGGCGGGACGATGTCGTTGAAGACCGATGCGCAGGGAAAGGTCTTCTCCACGGCACTCCTTCGAATGGAGATTCCGGTGCCGCGCAAACTTGCCAAGCGATTCCGGCCGAAGGATGACTGAGATCGTCCTCGAGTCGCTGGCCGATGGTGTGCTGACGCTGACGCTCAATCGCGGCGAAAAGCGGAACGCCTTGAATCGGGCGGTGCTTGACCGGCTTGCCCACGGCATTGCTCGCGCCGAGCTCGAAGCGGGCATCCGGGTTGTGATGTTGCGCGGGGCGGGACGCGACTTCTGCGCCGGAGCCGATCTCGACGAGCTCCTCGCATCGGCCGATCGCACGACAGAGGAGAATGAACGCGACGCACTGGCGCTCGGCGAACTGTTTCTCGCCTTTCGCAGGCTCCCCAAGCCCGTGGTGGCCGTTGTCACCGGACGCGCGCTTGCGGGTGGTGCTGGCCTGGCGACCGCGTGCGACATCGTTCTCGCGTCCGCATCGGCGAGCTTCGGGTATCCGGAAATCGAGCGCGGATTCGTGCCGGCGATGGTGATGGCGATGTTGCGACGGGCAACCGGCGAGAAGCGCGCCTTCGAACTTGTCGCCACCGGGCGAATCTTTGCCGCGGCGGAAGCACTCCAGCTCGGGCTGGTGAGTCGGGTGGTCGCCGATGAAGAGATCGACGTCCAGGCGGCCGCGCTTGGTGCGACTCTCGTACGCCAGAGTTCGACGGCCTTCGCGCTCACCAAGCAACTCTTTGTCGAGCTCGACGAACGCACCTTCACCGATGGGGTCCTGCTCGGCGCGCGCGTCAACGCGATCGCGCGCACAACCGATGACTTTCGGCGCGCCATAGCGGCCTTTCTCGCTCGATGAGCCGGGTCCGGCTTGTGGTCGCTCTGCTTGGCGTGGCGCTCGCGGTCCTGGCTATCGGCCGCGACGACCGCCGCATCGCCTGGGCCGCGATCGCCGTGCTTGCGATCGCAGTTCTCCTGCGCGTCGCGGCTCGTCGTCGCACCCAGCAGAGTGAGGACGAAGCGGAACGCTGAACGATCGGCGCAATCGAGGTCCGCCGCGCGTGATGGCGCACCCGGGATTCGCGCGCCTCCCGGATCGCTTTCCTTGATGACATCACCCCTCGCCGCCGCGCGCCACCTGCTGCAACGCTCGTTCGGGCATGCCGATTTCCGGCCCCTCCAGTCCCGGATCATCCACCACGTACTTTGCGGGCGCGACGTGCTCGCGGTGCTTCCCACCGGGGGCGGGAAGTCCCTCTGCTTTCAGGTCCCCGCGCTTGCTGGAGACCAACTCACCGTGGTAGTGTCGCCGCTGATCGCGTTGATGCAGGACCAGGTCGCGGCCCTCGCCTCCCGTCAGATAGCAGCAGCCACCATCAACAGCACGCACGACCTGGCGACACAATCCGCGATCCTCGCCGACGCTGCTGCGGGACGCCTTCGAATGCTGTATCTGTCGCCGGAACGGCTGCCGCGCTTCGCCGACGAGTATCTCGCCCGTGGCGGCCGGGTCGCCAGGCTGGCCGTCGACGAAGCCCATTGCATCGTAGAATGGGGCCATGACTTCCGCCCCAGCTATCGCGGTCTGGGGCGGGCCCGCTCGGCCCTCGGCAATCCGCCCTGCATCGCGCTTACCGGCAGTGCCACGCCCGCGGTGCGGCGGGAGATCCGGCGCGCCCTCGCCTTTCATCCCGACTATCGCGAAATTGTCGGGTCGTTCGATCGGCCCAACCTTCGTTTCGACGTTATCGCGGTCTCCGGCCGCGATGAGCGCGTCAGCCGGCTGGTGCGCCTGATTCGCGCTGCGACCGGAACATGCATTGTCTATGCGCCGACCCGGGGTCTGGTCGACGGTATCACGCGCATCCTGGTGGAGAACGGCGTCGACGCCGCACCGTACCATGCCGGGATGAATCCGCTTGAGCGAAGCAGCGTCCTCGATCGGTTCACCAACGATCGCGTCCGCGTCGTGGTGGCGACTTGCGCATTCGGTATGGGGATTGACAAGGCCGCGGTTCGACTGGTGGTGCATTGGAGTATGCCGGCGACGCCTGAGGCCTATTACCAGGAGGCAGGCCGTGCCGGTCGCGACCGTGCACCGGCCAGGTGCGTCCTCCTCCACCACCCGACAGACGCGGCACTGCCGCGGCGGCAGCTTGCGACGACCTTTCCGTCCGAACGCCTGCTCGAACAGATCTGGCGGGATCCCTCGCTTCGGGTGCGACAGCCGGCGTCGGTCGTCGCGGCCGCCGATCGCCTTTCCGCTGAGCTTCGCCCCGATCGAGGCGTGATCGATTGGCGACGGACCCGGCGGCGGCGGCGTGAAGCAGCCCGCAGGATCGATGTCATGGTCGCCTACGCGCGAACGCGCAGATGCCGCCGGCGGGAACTCCTCGGCTGGTTCGGTGAGCGGATAGATCGTTGCGCCGGATGTGACCGGTGTTCGCCACCGGCGCGGTAATGGCTATTCGCGAACCTTGAAGGTGCCGATCGGCGAGACATTGAACATCGGATGGTTCAACCGCTCGTTCAGCACGAATCGCGTGCCACCCGTGCTGCCTCGCGCCAGGAGGTTGCCGACGAAGATGTCGGCCTTGCTATAGTCGACCTGGTAGCCGAGGTCGGCCATGCTGGCGATCGTGACCTTCGACAGCGGCATCGGCACTCCGGGCTGCTCGATAATCCCCGTCATCAACTCGGCCTGCAAGATGGTCTCACGCCAATGCGAGTCCCGGGTTCCCGCTCCGCCGGTGTTCTCCACCGGAATCGGTCGGCCAGTATAAGCAAGCGCGGTTGCAAACGGCGGCCAGATTGCGAGCGCCTGCGATCCGATGAAGATCGGATCAGGGCCACCCGCCCCGCTGATCACTCCCAGGTCCGCCCAGATTGTGCCGAAACCGAGGACGTGTGCCATCTCGTGGGTAATCACGGGAACGAGCTGGTTGCTCGTCACCAGATCGGGAAGGTCGGCAACGTCGAATTGCATCGTGCCGGTTGCCGGGAGATCCGACCCGGACCTGGTCGCGCACGGACCCGAGGACGCCAGGACATTGCCCTCGCCATCGATGGGCGTCACCTCGGCGTAGATCACCACGTCGGTGATCGTCTCGTTGATCGCCGGCTGCAGATCGGCGCAAGCGCCGGCCGGCAGGACAACGAGGACGGGCTGAAGGTGAGCGGTGATGATTCCCATCCACCGGCGCGCCGCCGCGACGAACGCGTCTCGCCCATCGGCCGAAATCGGCGTGAGAAATCGAACGTCGATCAGGAACGACGCCGGCACCCCGGACGCCGTAAAGATTACCGGTGTGGCGCCGAGCGCAGCGGTAGCGGTGAGCGTGCTCGATGTCTGGCCCAGTCGCCAATCAGCTGGCGCGGCAATGCCGTTCGCGTTCGAGATCCCGATTGCGCCGGTCACGGTTGCATCGCCGCTAGTCACCGCGAACGTCACCGGAACGCCGGCAAGCGGCTGGCTGTTTGCGTCGGTGACAAGTACCCGCGGGAGGATCGTGACCGGGAACGCGAGGTAGCCGGACTGTGCCGTGGGTGTCGTGGCGGAGAGTACCGGAGCATTGGTCACTGCCTGTGCGGTGAACGTCACTGACGCGCCACCGGCAATCCGGGCCCGGAGAAGATTCGTTCCCGCTGTTCCTCCGAGAGTCCACGACCCAACGGTGGCCACGCCGCTCGCGTCGCTGGTTGCGTCCGCGCCGGTTACGCTTCCGCCGCCGAGGGAAACGGCAAATGTCACGCTCGCCCCTGATACCGGGTTTCCGAAGGAATCGACCACTAGAACCGCCGGAGGCGGCGATACCGGTTGGTTGATCATCGCCAGATACCCTTGCTGCGACGATGATCGGAGCGACACCGCCGTCCCGGCGTTCGCCGTCGCCGTGATAACTGCCATCAGCGCGGGTGCGACTGTCTGCACCTCGAGGGTGTCGATGCCGGGGGCCGTACCGACGATCCATTCACCGACCATCGCTTTGCCATCGGCGTCAGTGGTGGTGGAATCACCGAAGATCGTTCCGCTCCCCGATGGAATCGAGAAATGGACCACGACGCCGGCAACCGGCGCCCCGTTCGCGTCGCGCACCTGGATTGCGGGGGGGATGGCGACGGAGGTCCCTACCGTCGCCGCCTGGTCACTTCCAGCGACGATGGCGATCGACGACAGCGCGCCTGGGAGCTGACTGTCACTGCGACAGCTGGCGATTCCAGCGATTAGCGCGAATCGAGTCGCCTGGATCAGGCGCCGCGGGAATGTCGATCGTCCGTTCATGATGCTCGATTCCGGGAGCAAGGCGTGGGCCATCGCAAGCCGCGGTCGCGGTCGTTCATGTTTGCGAGTGACATGAGTATCGGGGCCGAGCAGAACAGGGATCAGAACCGCAATTGTCCAGCGAATTCGTGAACAACCGCTGGTTGTGAATTCTGGTTCCAACTCGCCCCTTTGCGAGTGTGGTTCGGGTCGGCCGTCCTTGCCGTAAGTCCCAATACTTCATATGTTTAGATATGCAACTCAATCCGATTCCAAGACTCGCCGCGCGTCGACGCGGCTCCGATCGGATCGGCTACCTGGTTGCAGATATCGTTTGCGTTATTCTCCGCTGGGCTTCCCGAATTGGCGCGCGCATCGCCCCACGGCAACACGACGGCCCCCCGTTCACCGGTGGCACCGGCGGACGATCGGACGCGTTCGATGGTATTCCATCGACTGCGCCCTGTTGTCACGGTAGCCCCGTCAGGACGTTGGAGCACTCGTCGGGGACACGTCCGATTCAGGTCCGGCATCTTCTCACCCCTCCATTCGCGAGGCGGACGCTCACGCGCGCCGGCCCTCCGAGAGAACTCCGTGAAGCGCGAAATCCTGATTTCTGGTACGTCTCGCGAGACCCGCGTCGCCATCATCGAGGACGATCGACTGGTCGAATTGTTGGTCGATCGCCCCGACCAGAGTCGAACCGTCGGCGATATTTACTATGGCCGGGTCGAGGCAGTCCTTGCCGGGATTCAGGCAGCCTTCGTAGACATCGGCCTTGAAAAGAGCGCTTACCTCCATGCGTCGGATCTCCTCGAACCTGAAGAGGACGACGACCCGGAGGATCGCGATGACGACGACGCAGCCCCCGACGGGGACGGCGAGGCCAGCAGCGACGCCGACCCAGCCACCGCGCCACAAGCCGCGACCCGGCGGCGAGGCGACGGCGGCCGCCGGGAAATCGGCGGGCGTCGCGCTGTCCCCGACATTGCCGAGCGGCTCAAGAAGGGAGAGATGCTCCCGGTCCAGGTGACCAAGGAGCCGATCTCGACCAAAGGATGCCGGGTTACAGCCCAGATCTCGCTCGCGGGCCGGTTTCTCGTGTACATGCCGTATGCTACCAAGGTCGGCGTATCCCGGAAGATCGAAAACCGCGAGCAGAGGGCCAAATTACGCGAGATGGTGTCGAAGCTTGTGCCGAGCGACGCTGGCGGGGTGATCGTGCGGACCGTTGCCGAGGGCGTCACCGAGGATCATTTCCGGCGGGAAATCCAGTCGCTGATCACGACCTGGAAGAAGATCAAGCGGAAGCAGATGTATGCGCGGCGCGGGCCGGCACTCCTCCATCGCGAGGCGTCGCTGACGCGCTCCTTGGTGCGCGACGTCTTTTCAGCCAAGGTCGATGCGCTCTGGGTCGATTCGCGCGAGCTGCACCGCGAGATCTGCCAGTATCTCGAGCTGATCGATCCTGAATTGACCGAGCGGGTGCATTTCTATGACGATCCGGCGCCGCTCTTCGATCGATTCAAGATCGAGACGGAGATTCGCGATCTCTTTCAGCAGCGAGTTGATCTGCCGAGCGGTGGCTACGTCATCATCCAGCCGACCGAAGCTCTCGTATCGGTCGACGTCAACACCGGGCGATACACCGGCAAGCGCGACCCCGAGAAGACGATTCTCCGCACCAACATCGAGGCGGCGCGCGAAATCGCCCGGCAGATCAGGCTTCGCGATGTCGGCGGAATCATTGTCGCCGATTTCATCGACATGGAAACCAAGGCCAATCGTGACCGCGTGCTCCAGGAGCTGCGCACCCATCTAGGTCGAGATCGGGCACGGACGCGGGCGTACGCGGTATCGGAGCTGGGGCTGATCGAGATGACCCGGCAGCGGGTCCGCCCGTCGCTCTGGGCTTCAATGACCCGCGAATGTCCGGTCTGCCATGGGACGGGGCGCATCTTCTCCCCCGAGGTTGTGACCCGGCGGCTCGAACGGGCGCTGAAGCGCGCCGGGACCGAGCGCAAGGAACGGAAGCTTGCGATCAGGCTCCACCCGGACGTGGCTCTCTACCTCCTCGAGGAGGAACCCCGACTGGTCCAGAGCCTCGGCCGGCAGGGCGGGATCGACTTGGAGCTCCGCGATGATCCGATGCTCCGCCTCGACGAGTTCCGGTTGATGTCACGACCGGCGGGTCGTGATGTGACCGAGCTATACGCCGTAGCTTGAGCAGCCCTTGCCACAAGTCCATAGTTCCAATAGGTTTGCGGGCTATTTTGGAGGGGTTTGATGTACGCGATTTTCAAGGCGCTGGGGAAGCAGTGGCGAGCCGAGACCGGTGCCACGCTCCGCCTGCCATTAATGGAAGAGAAGTCGCCAGGCGACACGATCGCCTTCGACGAAGTCCTGCTGACCTCGGACGGCGATACCATCACGGCCGGTTCGCCGGTCGTCAAGGGTGCCTCCGTGACGGTCGAAGTGATCGGCCACGGAAAAGAGGAAAAGATTTACGTGTTCAAGTTCAAGCGTCGCAAGAATTATCGGCGCAAGACCGGTCATCGGCAGAAGTTCACCGAAGTCCGGATCACTGGCGTCGCTCTCGGCTGAGGTAGATCATGGCACATAAGAAGGGCGTCGGCTCGAGCCGCAATGGGCGGAACTCCAACCCGCAGTACCTCGGCGTCAAGCATTTCGGCGGCGAGCGGGTGACCGCGGGAAGCATCCTGGTCAAGCAGCGCGGCACCAAGTTCCATGTCGGGCGCAACGTGTTCAAGGCGAAGGACGACTCGTTGCACAGTTACATCGACGGTGTCGTCAAGTTCGAGCGGAAGGATCGCGACCGGTTGCGGATCTCGGTCTACCCCATTGAAGCGGTCGGCTGACGGCGCTCCGGTCCAGTTGCGATTATGCTGAAGCGTCTCCTTGCGGGGGCGCTTTTTCGTTTCACGTGTGACGGCGCAAACGTTCCGGCCAGTCGCCGCAGAGGCCATCAACCCCGATCCTTGCAAGCGCGTCGGCCTCATCCGCGTTGTTCACGGTCCACGCGATCACCCGGATCCCAGCTGCGTGGCAGGTCGTCACTAGTGCCTCGTCGATGAGATACGCCTCCTGCCAGAGCGTTCCTGCCCCGGCGTGGGTGACTTGGGCAACCGGATCGACCGGGTACGACCGTGAGAGGATTCCCAGCGAAAGGCTCGCATCGAGGCGACGGAGGCGCGCCACCACCCGATGATCGAAGGCGTGCAGGTGGCACTTTCCGCCGAACGCGCCGATAGTCGCCATGAGCGATCGGTCGGCGGTAGCGGGGAGGTGCTTGGCCTCGATGAAGACCTCAACGCCTCCGAGAACAGCGAGGGCCTCCTGGAGCGTCGGGATTGGGGTACCGTCCCGAAGGATTGTGGCGCGGACCCTGCTTCCCGGTAGCCGGGCGATAGCTTCTCCCGTGGCAAGGACGGAGTCGTGGTATACCACAAGCTCGCCGTCGGAGGTGGTTTGAATGTCGAGCTCGACGCCATCACATACGCCGGCGTGGCTGCCATTTGCCGCGATTCGAAACGCCGCCAACGAGTTCTCGGGGGCGTGACCGGAGGCTCCTCGATGGCCAATCACCAACGCCTTCGTCGGCGTGGAAAACTGTGCCGGCGTCTCGGTCATCCGCTGTCTGCTAGCGAGAAAACACCTGACATCAGATATCGTATCATTATTTCTAGCATTGGCTTATACGCATTCACACCCGAGAAAGATCACGCCCGGGACTCGGCCGTCAGACCGATGGATCGAGACGCAGCGACACCGTCAATCTTAACGTGGACCAGGTCGCAACGTCGTTCGGAGTACGGCCGGTGATGAGCGACTGCCCCCAGACGGACCCTGAATTGGTGCTGGCCTGGCGGGGCGGTGATGAGCTCGCGGCCCGACACCTTGTCGAGCGCCATGCTTTGGCGCTCGGGCGTTACCTCGGGGCAGCCGGCGCCAACGCGGCCGAAGTCGACGACTTGGTACAGGACACATTCTTCAAGGCGTTCAAAGGTCTCGATGGATGGCGCGGTGAGGGATCGTTCAGGGGATGGCTCTTCCGGATTGCCGGCAATCTTCTCAAGGACCGCTACCGGCAGCAAAAGGGGCGTGCATTTGTTCCGATCGACGATCACGATATTGCAGACCATTCAGATCCGGCGGGTGAATTCGCGGCCGACGAGGCTGAGCGCAGGCTCGAATCAGGACTGCAGCGGTTGCCGCGGCTCCAACGCGAAGTATTTCTGCTTCGGGTTCAGCAGGGGCTGGAATACCGCGAGATCGCGACAGCCGTCGGAAGCACGCCTGGCGCGGCCCGGGTCCACTATCATCATGCAGTCAAACGGCTGAAGGAGTTGCTGGAGTGAGCGAGTGCGAACGGCTCTCTGAACAGATGCCAGATGTGGTGCGGGGTGTCGGCAACTGGACTGCCGGCGACTTCGCTCACCTTGCCTCGTGCGCTTTGTGCGCGCTGGAATGGCGCCTGGTCGAGCGCGGCGCAGCGCTGGGAGCCGATTCGATCGTCGATCCATCTGCCATCGCGACCGGTGTCCTGGCTCGCCTCGCCGCCGATCGTGAAGCTCCTCGGGTTGTGCGCCGCATCCCGTGGCGCGGCGGCGCGATCGGGCTCGTCGCCGTGGCGGCGGCGGCGATTCTGGTAATTGCGATCTCCGGACACCCGGATTCCACTACTGCGGTGCCGTCGGCGGCCGCGCCAATCGCTATCCTGCCTGAACTGCAGAATCTGTCTGATCAGCAACTCGAGGTGGTGCAGGCGTCGCTCGGTCCCACTGCTGCCGATGCGACACCTGGTCTGGTACCCCATCTCGGGGACTTGACCGAATCCGAGCTCGAGGATCTGCTTCGTTCGGAGGGAGGACAATGACGCGCGCGACACGCCACGGGGCCTTGGTCATCGGCCTTCTGATGATTGCCGGCCCGATTGCTGCGCAGCGACCGCCGAGGCGGGCCGTTCTCGAGCAGAACATCGAACGTCTTTTTCTCACCCAGGTCACCAGGGAGATGGGGCTCACCGAGGATCAGGTCGGACCATTTCAGCGGGTGGTAGACCTCTGGGCACAGAAGAGGGCTGCCCTTGAAGCCCAGGAGAGGCAGCTTCGCCAGTCGCTGGCTGGCGAGCTCCGTCCTGGAGTTGCTGCGAATCCGGACAATGTGTCCAGAACTGTGGACGGTCTGAACGCGAATCGAGTCGCTTACGCTGAAACGTTTCGTGACGAAATGAAGGATCTCACACCGATTCTGAGCCCGGTCCAGCGAGGCCAATTCCAGGTGGCGCGCGATCGCCTGCTGCAGAAGGTTCGGGACCTCCAACTGCAACGACAAGCCGCTATCGGCGCGCGCGGCGCCTCTCCGCCGGAGCCTTGACGGGGTGCGGCGCACCGGCGTTTTTGGTGCGCAGGCCCAAGTGGCGGAACGGTATACGCGGCGGACTCAAAATCCGCTTCCCGCAAGGGATTGAGGGTTCGAGTCCCTCCTTGGGCATTCTTGGGCGCCGATTCGCCGCCTCCGCCCAGTCCCGATCTCTGTGTATTTTCCCGCCCTGATCGTTCGGCTCGATTGATGAATCGGACTCTCGCATGCCCTGGAACTGACATGTCGCTTGCCGTAACCCACCGTATTTCGAAGCTCTCCGGAATCCAGACGCCACTTCTCGTCATACCGATCGCCAAGGGACCCATCCCCGGCGAATTGGCCGATCTTGACCGGTCGATCGACGGTGCAATGACTTGCTGCTGGGAATCGGGTGATTTCACTGGCGCGCGCGACGAGACGGCGCTTCTCTACCCGGCAACGAAGACGCCAGAGCGAATCCTCCTCGTTGGGCTCGGTGATTCGGGCCGGGTGACCGATGCGGCGTTGCGTCGGGCAGCGATGATCGGCGGCAAGCGCGCGCGGACGCTTGGAGTTGCATCGGCGTCGGTCGCGTTTCTCCCGGAGGTGGCCACCGGAGTCCCGCCGGCACGTGCCGGCCAGAGCCTCGCTGAAGGCGTACCATTTGGTGCGTGGCACTTTCCCGACCTCAAGCGCCCGCCGGAGGTGGTCAAACCCGCCTTCGAGCATTGCGAGCTGATAACCTCGTCGTCCGATGCGGAGTTTGCGCGCGGCGCGATGCTGGGCAGCATCATCGCTGCAGGCCAAAGCTTCACTCGTGGACTTCAGGTCCTTCCCGGTAATACCTGCACTCCCGCGTATGTCGCCGAACGCGCCACGGAGCTTGGCCGTCGCCACGGCATCGCTGTCACCGTGCTCGATCGGGCCGGGATCGTCAAGGCTGGGATGAAGGCGCTCATCGCAGTCGCGCAGGGAAGTGCCGTCGAACCGCGCTTCATTGTACTCGAGCATCGCGGAGCCGATTCGTCGCCGGTGGTACTGATCGGAAAGGGAGTCACCTTCGACAGCGGAGGGATCTCGATCAAGCCGGCCCAGAACATGGAGGACATGAAATACGACATGTCAGGGGCCGCGGCGGTGCTGGGCACGTTCGAGGTGATCGGCCAGCTCAAGCCCAGGCAGCATCTGATCGGACTGATCCCGCTCTGCGAGAACATGCCATCGGGAACGGCGTACAAGCCGGGCGATGTTGTCGGATCGCATCTCGGCAAGACAATCGAAGTGGTCAACACCGACGCCGAAGGACGATTGATTCTCGCCGACGCGCTGTCCTGGGCACGGCAGTACCAGCCGGCGGCGGTGATCAACTGCGCCACGCTCACCGGCGCAATCGTGATCGGACTCGGTCACGCCGCGAGCGGCGTGATGGGGACCGACGCCGCGCTGATCCGGGCCGTGATTGATGCCGGTGAACGCGCCGACGAGCGCGCCTGGGAACTGCCGCTGTGGGATGAGTACCGCGAGCTGATCAAGTCCGATATCGCCGACATGAAGAATTCCGGCGGCCGTCCTGCAGGGAGCATCACGGCGGGATGGTTCCTCCGGGAATTTGCCGAAGACTATCCGTGGGCGCATCTCGACATCGCCGGGACGGCGTACACTGATCGAGAATTGCCAACCCAGGTGAAAGGACCCACCGGCGTGCTGGTGCGTCTCTTCACCGAATTTCTCCTCGCGCGGAGCTGAGATCACGCGTGCGAGCACCAGTCGTCGCCTGGGTGATTGGTGCAGCCCTCGCCCTCAACGCGGCGACGCTCGTGGCCCAGGAGCCGGTTCTCAATCGGCCCCTTGATTCGACCCGGACCGACACCGCGCGCGTCAAGCACGATACGCTCTCGACCACCGACCGGCTTCTCAAGGTGCAGAAGGATCTCCTGGTCCACCGCGCGCCGCTCCCGCGTCCGGGTGTTGCCGAAGTGCAACCCGCCGGCGTACGAACCGTGTTCACCCGCGACTCGATCGACTGGGCCACCGCCGAAGGCGTCGCTGAATTGCTGGCGCGGATTCCCGGTGTCTACCTCGAACGTGCCGGATGGTTTGGTAGCGCAGTCCTGCCCAATTACATGGGGCGTGGTGCCACTTCGGTGTCCTATGAGCTTGACGGCGTCCCCCAGATCGGCGTCGGCGCCGATTCGCTCGCCTGGGATCCATCGACGATTCCGCTCGGTTTCCTCGATAGCATCGACGTGATCACCGCGCCCGGGACGATGCGGGTGCGAATGTTCACCCGCGCGTACGACCGCCAAGCGCCGAGAACCAAGGTCGGTGCATCGCAGGGAGATCGAGGGCTGGCTCGATACTTCGCCTCCTTCGAGCGGCGCTATACCAGCGGGATCGGGCTCGCGGCGGCGGCCGACTATTTCGGCGTCAATTCGCTGGCGAATGGTACCGGGTCGAACACGATCGGTAGCGGCTGGCTGCAGCTCGGCTACGTCCCGTCGCCACACTTCGGCATTCAGGGCCAGGTGATCACGCAGTCGATCGACCGCGGACTCGAACTCAACGATCTCAGCACCGACACGCTGGTCCGTGCCGTCAACGGAAGTCGCACAGATGCCAGCTTGCGCGCGACGTGGCGGGCACGCGACGACGGACTTGGCGCCGGGATCGATCTCTACGCGGCCCATACTGCGTGGACCAGCGACTCGGCGCCTGGGAACGAAGGAATTGGTGAATTCGGCGCAACCGCGGCGATCCGCGAACCGACGTGGTCGGGTGTGGCCAGCGGATGGTATGCGACGCGATGGACACCGTGGTCGGGACGCATCGAGCTAGGATGGTCCCCCGATCGGTGGCTCACCGGATCGCTCGAAGGGGTGGCGCAGCGGCACACCGGCGACCGCGACAGCCATTGGGCGACGGCGCACGTCGGCGTGCAACTGCCGCTCGGCTTTACGGTCGGCGCGAACTACAGCGGCGGAAGCCGGGTTCAGGCGCCGTCGATCCCGACCGAGCGGTCGTCAAACTTCGTTGATGCGCAGGGGACGATCGGCTTTGCGACCAAGCTCCTTGCGGTCGACGCCGGATACGCTCGTGACGATGGCTGGCAACCTTTCGCCTTCTCCGAGTTCGCGGCAATCACGGCGTACGCGCCGCTGCCGCGCACCGACTGGGTCACCATCCACGCCCGGCTCACGCCGATCAACTGGTTCACCCTCGAGACTGCGTACCAGAATCCGCTCCGCGGCATCCTTCCCGATGGGGTTCCACCGCAGCACGCGCTGACTACTGCGACGATCCGCTCACGATTCCTGCGCAACTTCCCCAGCGGAATATTCCAGCTCAAGCTGCAGGGCATGATGGAGACCTGGAGCCCAGGAATCGGCGGGCGCGACGCCACCGGTGCTCCGATCGCCCTCCCCGGCGCCACTTTTTTTCGAACCGTCATTCAGCTTCAGCTGGGGCCCTTCATCGCCTACTACGATCGGGTCAATCTGCAGGCGGTCCGACTGGGCACCGTGCCTGGCTATCCGATCCAGCCCGGCGGACAAACCTTCGGCATACGCTGGGAGTTCTCGAACTAGCCCCCGAGCGCTATCTTTCCGGGCTTTCTCCTGACCGGAGCGATCTCTGGCGCTGAGCATGACCGGGTTCGGGGCGGCCGAGGGCGAGGTAGGGGGGCGACGAGCGCGGGTGGAGATCCGGACGGTCAACCACCGCTGGTTCAATCTTGCCGCGCGACTTCCAGCAGACCTCGCCGCCCTCGAGCTTGACTTGCGCGACGCATTGCGGCGCCAGTTTGAACGGGGCCACGTCAATGTGCAGGTCCGCTGGGCCGACGACGACGCAGCTGGCCCGACGATCGACCTGACCCGGGCCGAGCAGGTCGTGAAGGCGCTGCGCGAGTTGCAACAGCGCTTTGCTTTGGGCGGCGATGTCACCGTCGAATTGGTTGCGCGCCAGGCCGACGTATTCGGCGGACGTCGTGGCGACGATGCACCGGTCAGTTGGACGATGCTGGCCCCGGTCATCGCGCTCGCCGCTGCGGAATGCCGCGCGGCCCGCGGGCGGGAGGGGACGGCACTGGCCCGCGATCTTGCCGAACATCTCGGCTACATCCGGACAGCAGCCGGCAGAATTGCAGCGCGCGCGCCGATGCGCCTGGCGCGGGAACGGGACCGGCTCACGGCCAATGTCCAGTTGCTCATTGGCGATGCGGTGGTCGATGCGGCACGGGTGACGCAGGAGCTGGCGATTGCGGCTGACCGACTCGACATCAGCGAGGAGCTGGTGCGATTGCACGGACATCTCGACGCTGCGGCGACAGCGCTCGATTGCGACCAGGCGATTGGCAAACAACTCGGCTTTCTGGCGCAGGAAATGGGGCGCGAGGTCAATACCATCGGCGCCAAGGCAAACGACGCGGCGATTGCCGGCGACGTGGTCCTGATGAAGGGCGAGCTGGAAAAAGTGCGCGAGCAGCTGGAGAATATCGAGTGACTCCGATGGTGGTAGTCCTGTCGTCGCCATCGGGCGGCGGGAAGTCGACGATCACCGCACAGGTGGTCGCGGGTCGCGGCGATTGCGCGATGTCAGTGTCGGCTACCACGCGGGCGCCGCGGCCGGGTGAAGTGAACGGGGTATCGTACTGGTTTCTCGACGAAGCCGAATTCGAGCGGCGGGTCCAGGCCGGCGAGTTTCTCGAACACGCCGTCTACAACGGCCATCGTTACGGGACGCTGGCGAGTGAAGTGCGCCGGATCACGCACGGCGGCCGTCACGTGATGCTCGCCATTGAAATTGTCGGCGCGCGCCAGGTGCGGGAGCGGTTTCCCGACGCCGTGCTGATTTTCGTGGTGCCGCCGAGTGGCGCCGCGTTGGCCGAGCGGCTTCGCGATCGGGCCACGGATTCGGCGCCGGTGATCGCCGGACGATTGCAGCGGGCGATTGATGAACTCGGCGCGGCCGTCGAATACGACTACGTAGTGGTCAATGATGAACTGGGGCTGGCGGTTCAGGCCGTGAACGCCATCCTCGACGCGGAAGCACGGCGCACCAGCCGGCAGCGAGACTTTGCCGTTGTGCTCGACCGACTGCGGGCCGAGGTAGCAGTTGAGCTGCACCGCACTACGGCGGTTCACTAACAGAGGAGAATACCGTGGAAATCTTCACACCGCAGGAAGTGGCGCAGGAAACCGGGTCGAAGTATCGGGGTGTGCTTGTTGCGGCGAAGTTTGCCCGCTACCTGAACGAGTTTCCTCGGGACGCGGTCGCGGGGTGGCAGCAGGCCGAGGGCGTCAAGAAACTCACAACGCTCTCGTTGCAGAAGCTCACCAGCGGCGAACTCACGTTCCGCGAGTTGCGCCGGCGTCGCACCGAGGCCTGAGATGTGGGAGGGCCGGCGCATCGTCCTCGGAGTGACCGGGGGGATCGCGGCCTACAAGTGTGTGCTCCTCGCCCGCGAGCTGACGCGAAGGGGCGCACTCGTCGACGTGGTGATGTCGCACGGTGCATCGGAATTCATCGGCGCGCCGACATTCGAGGCCGTTACGCGTCGGCCGGTCCGGACCTCGCTCTGGAACCGGGGTGCGGCGCTCGATCACGTGACCATCGCACGCGATGCCGATCTGCTGATCGTCGCGCCGGCAACAGCGAATTTTATTGCTCGCGCAGCAGCCGGGATGGCCGACGATTTTCTCACCACACTCCTTCTTGCTTCGCCGGGACCAGTTCTCCTTGCACCCGCGATGAACGACGAGATGTACGCCAACGCCGCCACGCAGGCGAATCTCGCGATGCTGAGTGCACGAGGTTGGCACGCCGTCGGCCCCGTGATCGGCGCGCTGGCCGAGGGTCCGTCGGATCGCCCGGGGCGTATGGCTGAGCCTGGGGAAATCCTCGCGAACGCGGCACGCCTGCTTCGTCGGCCCGGTCCGCTCTCCGGACGAAAGATTGTCGTCACCGCCGGACCGACGCGGGAATCGATCGACCCGGTGCGAATTCTTTCCAACCGGTCGAGCGGCAGGATGGGATATCGGCTTGCCGATGCGGCGTGGATGCGCGGCGCGATGGTCACGCTGATTTCCGGGCCGTCGGCCGAGGAGGCGACTCCGGGCGTAAAGGTCGTGCCGGTCGAGACAGCAGCCCAGATGACCGACGCAGTGCGGAGCGCGCTTTCAGCGGCCGATGTCCTGATCATGGCGGCGGCACCTGCCGATTACCGGCCGGCGGCTCCGCGTGACCGGAAGATTCCGCGCGGCGATGGCGGCTTCTCCCTTGAGCTCGTTCCGACCGACGACATCCTGCTTGCGACGCTTGCCAACCGGCCTGGGGACCTGACGGCCGTCGGCTTCGCGCTCGAGACGGGGAGTGCGCTTGAAAAAGGCCGCGCCAAGCTCGATCGCAAGCAGCTCGATCTCATTGTGATCAACGACGCGGAAGAAATCGGCGCGGGATTCGAGGTCGACACCAACGCGGTGACGATCATGGATCGCCGCGGCGGGATGCGCCGTGTCCCGTTGCGGACCAAGGCCGACGTCGCCGAGGCAATCCTCGACGCGATCGAGTCCTACCGTGGCTGACGGTCGCCGCGGCTGGCTGGCCTTGCAGCGAGACCTCGGCGGCGACGAGGTGATTCTCGATGCGCCGCTCGACCTCGCTGCTGCATCGGTCACCGAACCCATAAACACTTCGTCTGGCGAACCGGCTGTGCTCCAGGAATCTGCGCCACCAGCGCCTTCGACACCGCGCGAACCCGAATCGACCTCCAGCGCTTCTGGCGAACCCGATGACAGCGCTGGCTGGCGAAAAGGGATGCCGCCAATTCCCGGGCCGGGATTGTCGGTGAGACTTCCCGCCCTGACGGCCGAGTCGGTGTGGACGTCGCTCGAGGAGATCGCGGCTGCCGTCGTGGTCTGCCCCAAGTGTCCGTTGTGTCGCACCCGGACTCACGCTGTTCCCGGCGAGGGAAATCCGCGGGCCGGCCTGATGGTTGTCGGTGAAGGGCCGGGGGAAAGCGAAGATCTGTCGGGGCGTCCGTTTGTGGGCCGGGCCGGCGAACTCCTCGACAAGATTCTCGCCGGAGTCGAGTTGGCTCGCGCCGACGTATTCATCGCCAACGTGGTCAAATGCCGGCCGCCCAGGAATCGCGTCCCGCTTCCGGATGAACGAGAGGCGTGTATGCCGTATCTTCGACGGCAGATCGAACTGGTGCGGCCCCGGGTCATTCTTGCGCTGGGCGGAACAGCCGCTGAGGCACTGCTTGGTGTCAAGGAGTCCCTGGGCCGCCTGCGCCTCAAGGTGCATGATTGGAATGGCACGCCGCTGGTGGTCACCTACCATCCGGCTGCGTTGCTCCGCAACCCGAACTGGAAACGGCCGGCGTGGGATGACGTCCGTATTGCAAGACAGCTCCTCGACCGCGACGCCTGACGCCTTCCAGGGGCGAGGTGCGCCCTGGAGCCAGGAGGCCGAGCAGGCCGTTCTCGGCGCGATGATCATCGACGGCGACGCGGCGCTGCGTGGCGCCGAGTTGCTCGACGACACCATGTTCTACCGCGAAGCACACCGGCGCCTCTTCCGTGCGCTGCGCGGTCTCCTCGAGCAACGGATGGTGATTGACTATGTCACGCTCCGCGACGAACTCCTGCGACGAGGCGATCTCGAAGCCGCCGGCGGGGTGCCGTATCTCGATGAACTGGTCAACGCCGTTCCCACGGCTGCCAATCTTGAATTTCACGCCCGCATACTTCGCGACAAGGCGATCCAGCGTCATTTGATCGAGGCCGCGACGCAGATCATCACGGCCACGTACGACGGCAAGTCGACGGCAACCGAACTCCTCGACAGCGCCGAAGGGAAGATCTTCACGATCGGGCAGCAGCGCCGGGAAGCCGGGTTTACCCGGATCAAGGAGATGCTGTGGCCCACGATGGAGCGGATCGAGGCGTTGCAGGGGAGCGGCTCGGCGGTTACCGGCGTGCCCAGCGGTTTTGTCGATCTCGACGAGATGACCAGCGGCTTCCAGCCCTCGGAGCTGGTCATCGTCGCCGCCAGACCGTCGATGGGAAAGACGGCGTTCTGCCTCAACATCGCAACCAACTCCGCCGAGAAAGGCTTCGGCGTCGCGATCTTCTCGCTGGAAATGTCGAAGGATGCACTGGTACAGCGGATGCTCTGTTCCGAGGCGCGGGTCGACTCGCAATCGGTTCGCCGCGGCTCGCTCCGGGATTCCGACTTTACCAAGCTTGCCCGGGCAGCCGGAATTCTGCAGAGCTGTCCGGTGTGGATCGACGACACGCCCGCACTGACCCTCCTCGAGATGCGTTCAAAGGCACGTCGCTTGCGCGCGGAGAACGATGTCCGGCTGATCGTGGTCGACTATCTCCAGCTCATGCGCAGCCCCGAATACTCCGACAACCGGGTGCAGGAGATCTCTGACATTTCGCGCTCGCTCAAGGGACTGGCGCGAGAGCTGTCGGTGCCGGTCATTGCCCTGTCGCAGCTTTCGCGCGCCTCGGAGCAGCGCGGCGGTGAACGGACGCCGGTCCTGTCCGATCTCCGCGATTCGGGCGCGATCGAACAGGACGCCGACGTGGTGATCTTCATTCATCGACCAGAGATGTACAAGGATCTCCGCGACAAGGCCGAAGAGAAAGGCGAGTCGCTGGACGGGCGCGCCGACATCCATATCGCCAAGCACCGGAACGGGCCGACCGGCAACATCGATCTGCACTTCCAGAAGCAATACACGCGATTCGACAATCGCACCGAGCGCGAGAGCTGATGGCCAGGCAGCGATCGGTCTGGCGGTGCGCCGAGTGCGGACACGACCATCCCAAATGGTCGGGTCAATGCGAAGCGTGCAGTGCCTGGAACAGTGTTGCCGAAGAGCCGATCGTGATCACCGCCACCCGGACCATCGACAAGGCGATCGGTGGCGCGCCGGTAATCCGGCTTCGCGACGTCACCGCAACCCGCCTCGAACGCTGGACCACCGGACTCACCGAACTCGACTTCGTCCTTGGCGGCGGCATCGTGCCGGGATCGATGACGCTCATCGGCGGCGAACCGGGAATCGGGAAGTCCACGCTGCTGCTGCAGGCGGCGGCACGTCTCGAAGCGGGCGGCCGCGCGGTCCTCTATGCCAGCGGCGAGGAATCCGCCGATCAATTGCGTTTGCGCGCCGATCGTCTCGGTCACGGCTCGGGCGAGGTCCGCGTCATCGGCGAGACTCGGCTCGAATCGGTCCTGCGAGCCACTCGTGCGATGGACGCGTCGGTCCTCGTCCTTGATTCGATCCAGACGGTGTACACCGACGCGCTCGAGAGTGCCCCCGGGAATGTCGGGCAAGTGCGGGAATGCGCCGGCCAGTTGATGCGCTTCGCCAAGGAAAGCGGTGTCGCGGTCATAGTCGTGGGACACGTCACCAAGGGTGGCAGCATCGCCGGTCCCAAGACGCTCGAACACATCGTCGATACCGTGCTCTATTTCGAAGGGGAATCTGCGCTCGACTACCGTTTGCTGCGCGCCACCAAGAACCGCTTTGGCTCGGTGGATGAACTCGGCGTTTTTGAAATGACCGAGCACGGACTGGTCACGGTACCCAACCCGTCAGCGGTCTTCCTCGCAGCGCGGGCCGAGGGAACCGCCGGCAGCGCTGTGACGGCGCTCATGGAAGGGACCAGGCCGGTGCTGGTCGAGGTGCAAGCGCTGGCCGCACCGTCGGGGTACGGGACGCCGCAGCGAGTTGCCACCGGCCTCGACCCCAAGCGTCTTGCGGTGATTCTGGCGGTGCTCGAACGGCGAGCGGGCGCGTCGTTCGCGACGCGTGACGTGTTCGTGCAGGTTACCGCCGGTGTCCGCCTCAACGAACCGGGAGCTGATCTCGCCGTCGCGGCCGCGCTCCTCTCCTCGGCCCACGATCGGCCTGCGCCGGCGAACGCGCTCTTCGTCGGCGAACTTGGTCTCGGCGGCGAGGTGCGTCCGATTGGCGGGCTCGAACGCCGACTCAACGAGGCGGCGCGACTCGGCTTTGTCCATGCGTTCGGCTCGTCGCGCTCGACTGCAAAGATCGCCGGGTTGCGGCATCACGGCCTCGATCACGTGGAAGAGTTGGTTCGTACCCTTGCCGCGTGATATCGGTGTCGTCATCGTTGCCGCGGGGCGCGGAACCCGTTTTGGTAGCCCGGTGCCCAAGCAGTACAAGACTCTCGCCGGAATTCCGGTGCTCCTTCACGCGATCCGCCCGTTTGCATCGCACCCGGAAGTGGCGAGAATCGTGGTCGTCGTGCCCGCGGACGATGCCGTGACACCGCCGCCGTGGCTTGACGGCGCGCGCGGTGAACGCCTCACACTTGTAGCCGGCGGCGATGAGCGTCGCCATTCGGTGAATGCGGGGCTCGCGGCTCTTGCCGACGATTGCGTCATCGTGCTGGTGCACGACGGCGCCCGCCCATTTCCGGCACGCACCACGATCGACGCCGGGATCGCCGCCGCTCGACGCGGCCGCTCCGCCGTGCCGGCGATCCCGGTGGCCGACACGGTCAAGCGCGCCGACGATTTTGGCCGAGTGCTGTCGACCGTCGACCGGCACGGCCTCTGGGCCGCCCAGACGCCGCAGGCCTTCCCGCGTGCCGTCCTCGCGCGCGCTCACGGCGCGCCCGGATTGGATGAGCTCACCGCGACGGACGACGCGACGCTGGTCGAACGGCTGGGCGAGCCTGTCGATCTGATTCCTGGCTCAATCGAAAACTTGAAAATCACCACCGCTCACGATCTCGAGCTGGCGACGTGGTACGCGAGCCGGCAATGAGCATTGCATTTCACACCGAGGCCGACGGTGATGCAGCCGCCGAATTGCTCGCACCGCATCTCGCGGCCGGCAAGATCCTCGGGTATCCCACCGAGACGGTGTACGGACTCGGATCGGCGCCGGTGCCGGAGGCCTTGGCCCTGCTCGCCAAGCTCAAGGGGCGTCCAGCCGGCAAGCCGTTCCTGTTGCTGGTCAGCGGGCTCGAAATGCTCGAACGCACTGGCCTGGTGCTCACGCCGCAAGCGCGCGTACTCGGCCGGGAATTCTGGCCAGGTCCACTCACGCTGGTTCTGCGGGGCGGGGAGGGAAAACTCCCCGATTCACTGCGGGGTCCCGAGGGCGGCATCGCGGTCCGATGGACGTCGCACCGCGGCATGGCGCGCTTGATCGCCAGACTCGGACACCCGCTCACCTCGACTTCCGCGAACCGACCGGGACAGCCCGCCGCTCCTGGGCCAGAAGCGATCGAACGTCTCTTCGCCGATGCGATCGCTGCGGGTGACCTGCTGGTGCTCGATGGCGGAGTCCTGGGCAACGTACCGCCGTCAACGCTGGTGGATTGCAGCGGGGCCGTCCCGCGGCTGGTGCGCGAGGGCGCAATTCCGCGGGCCGAACTCCGGCGGCGCGCCGGCTCGATGGCTCCGTGATCGCTCGACGTCTCGTCCGATGAACATCCTCCTCGTCTGCTCGGGAAATACCTGCCGCTCTCCGCTCGCGGCTGCGATTCTGGCCGACAAGCTCGGGCGCAGTCCCGACCTCGCCGATACGGTTACGCAATCAGCGGGGACTGCTGCATGGGATGGAAGGCCCGCCTCGGAAGGTTCGTATCTGGTGGCTCTCGAGCGCGGACTCGACCTGTCGTCGCATCGCGCCCGGATGCTCACGGCAGATCAGGTGCGGTGGGCCGATCTGATCCTCACCATGACCGAAGCACACGCGCGTCGTGTTGCCGAACTCGGCGGCGAGCAGAAGGTGTTTACACTCGGCGACTACGCCGGGGGCCCCGATGGTCGTCGCGACGTTCATGATCCAATGGGGGGAGACGTCGCCGGCTATCGCGAGGTCGCCATTGTTCTCGACGAGCTTCTCGATCTTGCCATCGAGCGAATTCGCGTCGAGCGTCGCCGGTGATCGCGTCCGGGAGGAGGCGAGTCTTCGCGGTCCTGGGCGACCCGGTCGCGCATTCACTCTCACCGGCGATGCACAACGCAGCCTTCCAGGCGATGGGACTCGATGCCACCTACGTGGCGCTCAGGCCGACCGCGTCAGAGGCACCGGCCGTGATGGCCGCGCTGGCGCGCGATGGTGGCGGCGGGAATGTCACGATTCCCTTCAAGGGAGTGGCGGCCGCGATGCCGTGGGAGCGTGACCTCCGAGTCACGGAACTCGGGGCGGCCAATGTATTCGGCACTCGCGACGGCCGGCTTCACGTCGGCAATACCGACGTCGATGGAGTCCTCGCTGCGCTCGATCGATTGTCCGTCGGCGCGGGCAGCATCGGCGTGATCGGCACGGGCGGCAGCGCTCGCGCCGTGGTTGGCGCAGCCCGGGAACGGGCCATGAAGGTTGCGGTCAGATCCCGTGACGCTGCACGCGGCGCGGCGTTCGCCGCGTGGGCCGAGTCGCTTGGCGTCGGCGGCGTTGGCTTCGATCGATGCGCGATAGTTGTCAACGCGACACCGCTCGGATTGAAAACGGACGACAGCGATCCAATCGACTGGGACGCGTTGCCCGGGCGGTGCGCGGTGCTCGACCTGACTTACCGCCGCGGCGGCGCCACTCGGTGGGTCGAACGCTGCCGCCAGCGCGGTCTGCAGGCGATCGACGGTCGCGACGTCCTCGTGGCGCAGGGCGCGGCGTCGTGGCGGCTCTGGTTCCCCCAGGTCGAGCCTCCCCTTGAGCTGATGAAAGCGGTGGTCGATGGCCGGATGGACTGACATCGTTCACCGGGCAGAACGATGGATTCTCCCGTCGGAATGCATGGTCTGCCACCACCCTTCGGCGGTTGGCGACGATGGCCTCGTCTGCGAAGTCTGCCGTGCTCGGTGGCGACCGATCGCCGATCCGACCTGCCCCAGCTGTGGGGAGCACCTGCCGCTGCGCCTCGAATGTCGCGTCTGCGCTGAGTGGCCGCCGGATTTCGGGCCGGTGCGGAGTGCGGTCCGCCTCGATCCGGTGGTACGGCAGCTGGTTCATCGCTTCAAGTACCAGGGGTGGTGGCGCCTCGCTGAATCGTTCGCCCTGAGGATGGCGCCGCTGGTGCGGCATGTGGCACAGGCCGACCTGGTGCCGATTCCCTTGGCGCGCCGCCGGCGGAGAGCGCGCGGTTACAACCAGGCGGAGCAGCTCGCGATCGCGCTGGGAGCGATCACCGGACTTCCGGTGCGCCCCGAACGTCTTCGCCGGGCCCGCGAAACCGTGACCCAGACCCGGCTCACTCCCGAGCATCGGCGCGCCAATCTCGCGACCGCCTTCTCGGGCATCGAGGACAACCGACCCGTCATTCTGGTCGACGATGTGTTCACCACCGGAGCCACATTATTTTCGGCGGCATCGGAGCTTCTCGACCGCGGCGCCGAACGCGTGGAGGCCGTGACCTTCGCTCGCGCGGAGTTGCCCCTGACGGGCACGTGAACTCAGTCCCTGTGATGGCACAGGAAAACATGGAACGAGGTTGTCAATGTCGATACGCGTAGCGATCAACGGGTTCGGACGGATTGGCCGCAACATCGTGCGCGCCGCCCGGGCCGCGAATGTTCAGGGAATCACGTTTGTGGCGGTCAACGATCTGACCAACACGGCAACCCTGGCCCATCTGCTCAAGTACGATTCGGTGCACGGACGCTACCCGGGCTCCGTCACCGCGAATGATGACACCATCGTTGTCGACGGGGCGGCGATCAAGGTCGTGTCGGAGAAAGATCCGGCCAAGCTTCCGTGGCGAGAGCTCGGCGTCGACATCGTGGTCGAATCGACCGGACATTTCACCGACCGGGCCGCCGCCGCACGTCATCTCGATGCCGGCGCGAAGAAGGTGCTGATTTCGGCGCCGGCCAAGGGTGAGGACAAGACGTTCGTCTACGGCGTGAATCACCTGGAGTACGACCCGGCAAAGCACCACGTCGTGTCGAATGCATCGTGCACGACGAACTGCCTCGTCCCGGTTGTCAAGGTCGTGATGGACGCATTCGGATTCGTACACGGATTCATGACGACGGTGCACAGCTACACCAACGATCAGCACGTACTCGACCTGCCGCACAAGGATCTCCGCCGGGCGCGCGCCGCGGCACTGTCGATCATCCCCACGTCAACCGGAGCGGCGAAGGCGACATCGCTGGTGATTCCGGAGGTCAAGGGGAAGATCGACGGGATCGCGCTGCGGGTGCCGACTGCGGACGTCTCGATCGTCGACCTCACCTGCACGGTCGGTCGAGCCACCACGATCGATGAAGTGAACACAGCGTTCCGCGCCGCCGCCGCCGGAGCGCTCCGGGGAGTCCTCGAAGTGAGCGACGAACCGCTCGTCTCGGTCGACTACATCGGCAATCTTGCGTCGAGCACCATCGACATGCTGTCAACAAGTGTGGTCGACGGGACACTGCTGCACGTTTCATCGTGGTATGACAACGAGATGGGATACTCGGCACGCTGCGTCGACATGATCCGTCACATCGGCCAGTCGCTGTGAGCAAGCGAACGCTGGCGCAGCTCGATCCGTCGCACCTCGACGGCCAGCGCGTCGTCGTTCGATCAGACCTCAATGTCCCGATGGACAACGGCACCATCACCGATGACACCAGGATTCGCGCGTCACTCCCGACCATCGAGTATCTCCATGCCCGGGGCGCGCGGATCGTCGTCCTGTCCCATCTCGGGCGCCCGAAGGGGCGACCCGACCCGCGCTACTCGCTCCAGCCGCTGACCCGCGCGCTCGAACGCCTCCTCGGTTTTCCCGTGGCGTTCCTCCCCGATCCCGCCAGCTCCGAGGCGCCGGCGCAGGTGCGGCGCCTCCCGCGCGGTGCGGTGATCCTCGGCGAGAATACCCGCTTCTATCCCGGCGAAGAAACCAACGACGGCGCGTTGGCTGATCGGTTCGCGGCGCTCGGCGACATGTACGTCAACGATGCGTTTGGCTCGGCGCATCGGGCCCACGCCTCGACGGAGGCAATCGCGCATCGACTCAAGCCTGCGGTGGCCGGCTTCCTGATGGAGTCGGAGCTGCGTTTTCTTGGTGAGGCAGTCGATCATCCCGCGCGGCCGCTGCTCGCAATTCTCGGCGGCGCCAAGATTTCGGGAAAGATCGATCTGATCGATGCACTCCTTCCCAAGGTCGAGCGGATTCTGATCGGGGGTGCGATGGCGTGCACCTTTTTCAAGGCGATGGGATTCGAGACCGGGACATCGCTCGTCGAAGACGACCGGGTCGCGATGGCGAAAGACCTGCTGGCCAAGGCCGGCACCAAACTCCTGCTTCCGACCGGCGCGGTCATTGCCGAGCGCCTTGAATCGACTGCACCGACGCGCGTGGTCCCACGAGACGGGATTCCGCCGGGGTGGGCGATGTACGACATCGATGAAGGCAGCGTGCGCGCCTTCAGCGACATCATCGCATCGGCGAAGACGATCGTCTGGAACGGACCGATGGGTGTCTTCGAGACGCCGCCGTTTGATCGGGGAACCCTCGCGATGGCGCATGCACTCGCCGCGGCGACGCGCAACGGCGCCGTGACGATCGTCGGCGGCGGGGATTCGACCGCCGCGATCGCAAAAGCCGGCGTCGAGCACGACGTGACGCACGTCTCGACCGGTGGCGGGGCGTCGCTCGAATTCCTGGAAGGGAAGCCGCTTCCAGGCGTGTTGGCGCTCGACGACGCATGACGGCGCGCCCGCTGCTTTTCGCCGCCAACTGGAAGATGCATCTTGCTCCCGGCGAGGCGCGCACCTTCGTCGAGCGATTTCTCGTCGTCGATCGGCCGCGACCCGGGCGCACCGTCATGATCTTTCCCGCTGCTGTATCATTGGAAACCATAGCGACCCGGCTTCGAGGACACGAGCATCTCGTCGCCGGTGTGCAGGATGTCTATTGGGCGCCCAATGGTGCCTTCACCGGTGCGACGTCGGTGGCGCTGGCCCGCGGCGCCGGAGCGGCGGCCGCGCTGGTGGGCCATAGCGAGCGGCGCCGCATCTTCGGTGAGACCGACGCCGACACCAATCGCAAGCTGCGGGCAGTCCTCGACGGAGGCCTCCTCGCCATGCTCTGTGTGGGAGAGACGTTCGAAGAACGGACGCGAGGCGAGACCGAAGCCGTGGTGACCCGCCAGCTTCGCGTGGGTCTGGCGGGTGTTTCCGCCGCGGCCGACATCGTCATCGCATATGAACCGGTGTGGGCGATCGGAACCGGACGAACAGCGACCCCTTCGGATGCCGCAACAGTCCACGCGGCAATTCGAGCAGTCCTGGTCCAGCTCGACTTCTCACGGGACACCAGAATCCTGTACGGCGGATCGGTCAATCTCGATAACGTCGGCCAGTTGGTGGCCGAGCCGGAGATCGACGGCGTGCTCGTGGGCGGGGCGTCACTCGATCCCGATACCTGGGCCGCGATCTGCGCGGCGGAGTAGGCGGCGGCTCGGTTGAGCCGGCCCGGCGATGCCACTAGATTGAGTGGCTAACTACAGGGGACACGGATGTTTACGTTCTTGCTCATCATCATGATTCTCGTCGGCCTCCTCCTCTCGGCGGTGGTGTTGATGCAGGCCGGACAGGGTGGTGGCCTTGCGTCACTTGGTGGCGGGACGACATCGCAGGTACTGGGCGGGCGTCAGGCGACCAATCTTCTCACCAAGCTGACCTGGTGGTTCGGCGGTGCCTTCATGGCGCTGGCGTTGATTCTGTCGCTGATTTCAGGCGGACGCAGCGCACAGGGCGCTTCCGAGGTGCAAAAGCGCCTTCGTCAGGGAGCCGTGGCGCAGCCGGTTGCGCCGACCGCTCCGGCTGCGGCGATCCCGGGGCTGACCCAGCCTCCGCCAGCGCCAACGACGGCCGGGAGCACGGCGCCGGGCGGAGCTTCGACCACCGCTCCTCCATCGAATGGGAAGAAGCCCTGATGGCCAACTACGCAGGCGGGACTGATCGTCCCGCCTTCGTCTTGCTGGAGGATGGATCCTGGTTTGGTGGGCGAATGGTCGGGCACACCAGGCGAGGAATTGGTGAGGTTGTCTTCACCACGAATCTCACCGGATATCAGGAGACCTTTACCGATCCGAGCTATCTGGGCCAGATCGTCGTGATGACGGCGCCGATGATCGGCAACTACGGGATCGCGCTCGATGACGACGAATCGGCTCACCCGCAGGTGAGTGGCGTTGTGGTGCGAGAACTCTCCGAGCACTACTCGAACTGGCAAGCGCGACGGTCATTGGCCGACTGGCTCGACGCGGCATCGGTCCCGATCCTGACCGGTGTCGACACGCGACGCCTCACGCGGCACATTCGCGAACGCGGTGCAATGCGCGGTGTGATCGCCGAAGGTGACATTCCCACCGACGCGCTCCGGGCCGAACTCCTGGCATCCCCATCGATGGATGGGCTCGACCTCGCGTCGCGCGCCACGACTCCTGAGCGGTATCTCGCTGGAGCCGAGGGGAGCCCGCTGGTGGTGGCGTTCGACTACGGGCTCAAGCGCAACATCGTCCGAATGCTCGGCGGCACCGGGTTCCGCGTCGAGGTAGTTCCTGCAGAGACGTCCGCGTCGGACGTACTCGCCCGCGACCCTGCAGGTCTATTTCTGTCCAACGGGCCAGGAGATCCCGCCGCAGTGGGCTATGCGCGGGAGACGATCCGTACATTGACCGAAACTGGCCTGCCGACCTTCGGCATCTGCCTCGGGCACCAGCTTCTCGGCCTGACCTTCGGTGGCCGGACCTGCAAGCTGCGATACGGCCACCGGGGCGGGAATCATCCGGTCAAGGAGCTGGCCAGCGGCCGGGTGCTTATCACCACCCAGAACCACGGTTTTGCGGTCGAGGGTGGTGCCGAAGGTGTCGCCGGGGCCCCCGACTTGGAGGTCACCCATCTCAATTTGAACGACGGGACGATCGAGGGTCTGCGCCACCGCGAACTACCGATCTTCGCAGTCCAGTACCATCCTGAAGCGGCCCCGGGGCCCCACGACGCCCACCCCCACTTCGGGGAGTTCCTTGGATCGGTTCGGGCCTGGCTTGGTGGGAAGCTCGCAACCTCTTGACAGGCAATGGTTAAGCTCGTAGTTATCGGCCCTGATGTGAGGCTTCCGGCTCGCCTCACCCAGCCCGTTGCCGAGGGAGCGATGACCAAGGCCGATCTCGTGGAACAAGTCACTGCCGCCATCGCCCGAACATCGGGGCCGATGATCTCGAAGAAGGACTGCGCCCGCGTCGTGGACGCATTTCTCGATGCGGTGAAGCTGGCGATGCACGACCAGCACAACATCGAAGTGCGCGGATTCGGAACGTTCAAGATCCGGCGGCGCAAGACGCGCATGGCGCGCAATCCGCGCACTGGAGATCCGGTCGAGGTCGCAGCGCGTCCCGTCCCTGTCTTCAAGCCCAGCAAGGAGTTGCGAGCTCTGGTCGCGCACGAGGAATATGTCCCCGACGAGTCGGAGATGGACGACGACGAGTGACGTTGCACCGCGTTCGGCTCTTCGCTCGCTACGCCGAACTCTTTGGAGCGGAACAGGTTGAGGTGACTCTGCCTCCCGGTTCGCGGGTTGGGGATCTGATCAGCGCCCTCCGGGTTCTCCCGGGGGGCGCGTCACTTCCCGGCGATCCGTTCGTCGCTGTCAACATGTCACAGGCTTCGGCCGGCACATCGCTGTCACCGCACGACGAAATCGCACTCCTGCCGCCGCTCGCTGGTGGGTGAGATGATCTCGTATCTCACCGCTCAAGCGATTGATGTGACGGCACTTGCAGCCAGGATAACTGCACCTGAACGCGGCGCCGTCGTGACCTTTTCCGGGCTGGTGCGGAATCATCACGCCGGCAGAGAGGTCGTCGGCCTCGAGTACAGTGCGTATGACACGATGGCCGAACACGTCTGTGCTGCAATAGTCGGCAGCGCGGAATCGCGCTGGAAGTGCCGCGTGGCAGTTCAGCACCGCCTGGGAAGGCTCGCGGTCGGCGACGTTGCAGTTGCAGTTGCAGTGGGCGCCGGGCATCGTGACGCTGCCTTTGAGGCGGCGAGATGGGTGATCGACGAGATCAAGCGGCACGTGCCAATCTGGAAGCGCGAGGAATACACCGACGGCACCTCCGGGTGGGTCGATCCCACCGCGCCCCAAGGCATGATCGCGGCGTCGTCATGACCCCGGTGCTTGATCGCCTGGGTCGGCCGCTCGGCGCGGTGAGGATCTCGGTCACCGATCGGTGCAACTTGCGCTGCAACTATTGCATGCCGGAGGAGGATTACGCATGGCTTTCCCGGGAGTCGCTGCTGTCGTTCGAGGAACTGGCCCGGCTCGCCGCAATTTTCGGATCGCTCGGCGCGTCGAAGATCCGCCTCACCGGAGGCGAGCCGCTTCTGCGGCGCGATCTCGATCGCCTCATCGCGATGATCAAGCCATTGCCGGGCGTTCGGGAAGTGGCGCTCACGACCAACGCGCTGCTGCTCGCGGCTGTGGCACGTCGGCTTCGTGATGCCGGCCTCGACCGCGTAACCGTGAGTCTCGATACGCTCCGCCCGGAACGGATGACGGCCTTTGCGCGAAGCGGGCGGCACGCCGAAGTCATCGCCGGTATCGATGGCGCGCTGGCCGCGGGATTCACGAAGATGAAGCTGAACGCAGTTGCGGTGCGCGGCTTCAATGACGACGAGCTCGCCGACATCGCAGCGTTCGCCTTCGAACGCGGCATCGAGCCCCGATTCATCGAATACATGGATGTCGGCGGGGCGACGCACTGGCGAGCGGATGCCGTGGTGCCGCGCGGTGAGATTCTCGCGGCACTCGAACAGCGATTCGGCAGGGCCGAAACATTGGCCCGGGACGACGATCCTCGTGCGCCGGCTGATCGCTACCGCTTTCCCGGCGGAGAAGTCGCAGGCGTGATCGCCTCCACCACGGGGCCATTCTGCCGGACGTGCGACCGAGCCCGGGTGACCGCCGACGGAATCCTTTTCCTCTGTCTCTACGCTGATCGAGGCTGCGATATGCGCGCGCTCCTGCGCGCTGGTGCTTCAGATCGCGAGCTCGCCGACGCGGTTACCTCCGCATGGACCGGCCGCACCGATCGTGGCGCCGAACTTCGTGCCGCAGTCGGCGATCGAGGCGTCCTGGTCCCGCTGGAGGGGTTGCGGGCCGACCCCCGGCGCGAGATGCATGTTCGCGGCGGTTAGGAAGCTGTTCGAATGGCGAAACCCCGTTGCAACGTTTTGCGTCTGTCGAGTGTCTTTCGGCAGGGCTGACCCACCCACCTTCACTTCAACCCCGGGGACCATCTCGATGGCATCAACTGGTGCATTCCATCTTCGCGGCCTTGCAGTCGCCCTCCTCTTCGGCGCGGCGGCACCACTGGCCGCGCAAGGGCCGAAGGAGCTGCCGCTCAAGTACTCGGGCCCGGCGACGGTGCCAGCGATCACTGCCGGCGATCTGATGACGCGACTCTACAAGTACGCGGACGATTCGATGGGCGGGCGCTTCGTCGGGAGCAAGTACAACCTGATGGCGACGGCATATATCGAGAGCGAGGTCAGGACACTCGGTCTCAAACCGGCGGGCGACGACGGCGGCTACTTCCAGAACATCGGTGTCGTTGCGCGAGCACTCGATTCGGCCTCGACGTTGACGGTCGACGGGCACACGCTCCATGCCGGCGTCGATTTCCTTGCCTCGGCCGCTGGACATCCGAAGCAATATTCCAATACGCCAGTTGTTTTCGGCGGCGTGGTGCTCGATACGATGAACATGCTCACGGCGGAGCAGGTGGCCGGCAAAGTCGTGCTGATGATGCCGTTCACGCCGCCGCCGGGATTCAACGCGTC
>DASYAK010000066.1:0-11583 GCA_036501385.1 Gemmatimonadales bacterium
TGCGGGGCCCTGCCCGCAGACGCAACAGTGACATCGATTGCCTAACGTCGCCTGAGATCCGCATCGACAACTGCGGCGTCATGGTGCGTACAATCGCGCAGGAGGAGACTGCGACGGACTCGTAACGGGTCGAGTCGCCCGCGGCGCGCATCGCGCACCCCATCCCGCTACTCTTCCCGTGCCGCGCGCCACCTGGCTCGCGCTTCGTGCCGAAAACCAAAGGATTTCCCCTGCCGTTTGCTTCGCTCCAGCTCCACCCTGCCCTGCTCCGCGGTCTCAAGGACCTCGGCTTCACCCGTCCGACGCCGATCCAGGTCGAGGCGATTCCCGCCGCACTCGCCGGGCGCGACCTCCTGGCGTGCGCCATGACCGGCAGCGGCAAGACGGCCGCGTTCCTGTTGCCGGTCCTCCATCATCTCATCGACAAGCCCCGACGCACCACGCGGGCGCTGGTACTGACGCCCACGCGCGAACTCGCCGCGCAGATCCTCGAGGACCTCACCCAATTGGCGGTGCACACGCCGATCACCGCCGCCGCGGTTTACGGCGGCGTAGGGATGGGGCCGCAGGAGCACGCCTTCCGGTCGGGCGTCGACGTACTGGTGGCGACACCGGGGCGGCTCCTCGATCACTTTCGCCAGCCGTACGCCAAGCTGCCGGGCGTGGAATATCTGGTCCTCGACGAAGCCGACCGGATGCTCGACATGGGTTTCCTCCCCGATATCCGGCGCGTGCTGCGGCACATCCCGCCGCGGCGGCAGACGCTCTTCTTCTCGGCGACGATGCCGCCGCCGATCGCGGCGCTTACCCGCGAACTGCTCCGCGATCCGGTCACGATCAATCGCGAGCGGAAGTCGACGCCGGCGGTGGGAATCACCCAGGCGATCTATCCGGTGCGGCAGGAGCTCAAATCGGCGCTGTTCATGCACCTGCTGCGAACCGACGTGATGCAGGATGCCCTGGTGTTCACGCGCACCAAGCACCGCGCCAACCGGCTGCAGTTGCAGCTGGTCAAGAACGGGATCCGGGCGGAGCGGATTCACGGTAATCGCTCGCAGGCGCAGCGCACCGAGGCGCTGGCGGGATTCAAGAGCGGCAAGTATCGCGTGCTTGTCGCGACCGACATCGCGGCGCGCGGCATCGACATCAGCGAGCTCGGTCACGTTGTGAACTTCGACGTGCCGATGACGCCGGAGGATTACATCCACCGCGTGGGACGCACCGCGCGCGCCGAAGCGACCGGTGATGCCTTCACGTTCATCGCGCCGGAAGAAGAGCCGATGCTGCGCGACATCGAGAAGGTGGTCGGCAAGCGGCTGCCGCGCGTGACCGTCCCGGATTTCGACTACAACGCGAAGGTCGAAGGGAAACTGGAGATTCCGCTGGCCGAGCGGCTCGCGGCAATGCGGGCGCAACGCAGCCAGCAGCGATCGAATGCCCGGGGCAAGGGATTGACGCACGGAAAACCGACCGGGAAAGGGCCGCGGCGGCCGCGGCGCTGAGATATGACTTCAGGCGGGCCCGGCGCCTCGATCCTGGACCGGGGGACAGGGCACAGTGCCGTAGGAACAGAAGACGCAGCAATCGCCCGGCTTTGGTCGTAACAGCGCGTGACAGGCAACACATTCGTGAAAGAAGAGACATGCATCAGCGGGCATTTCGAGCTGTTGCGCATGGCCGCACGCGGGGCAGGTGAGCTGCGAGAGGAGTTCCATTCCGGTTGGTCCCGAGTATAGCGAGTGACGCCCGGCGATGCCCGAGGGGCCGGTGATTCTCCCGGCCACGGCGGGCGGCCAGTGTGAAGGCGTCACGCTCTGCAGCTCACCGCTGTACCTCGCCTTGCATCAGCGACGTCCTCCCAGTTGCCGGTTATAGGTTCGTGCGGTATCGTCCAAGCACTACCCTGCCTCGTTTCCGGAGTAGCGCCAACTAATGGCACGTCACCGGTCCACCCCGACCCGCCCCCGTCAAGCCGCGAAGAAAAAGGCGGGCGATCCGCCGATTGTCCGCAATCCGGGAGACGACTCTGATAGTGACGATTCACAACGACCCCTCGAGGATCCTCGACTCCCGTTCGCGGTGGTCGGCATTGGCGCGTCTGCCGGTGGGCTCGACGCCACCAAGGAGCTGCTGAAGGCGCTGCCGGCTGAAACCGGGATGGCATTTGTCGTAGTCCACCATCTCGCCCCCGGCCGCAGCAGCATGCTGTCGGAGATCCTGGCCCGGTCGACCACGATGCCGGTGCAGCCGATCGAGGACGGGATGGCGGTGAGTCCCAACCACGTCTATGTGATTCCGCCGGGCGCGGGCCTCGAATTGCTGGACGGCAAGCTCCGACTGATTCCGCGGGAAAAGGGAAGGGTCACCTACCGGCCGATCGACACGTTTTTCCGGAGCCTGGCGAGCGAACAGCGGCATCGGTCGATCGGTGTCATTCTCTCGGGAACGGCTAACGACGGCACGGCTGGGTGTGAGGAGATCAAGGCCGAAGGCGGCATCACCTTCGCGCAGGACGACACGGCGCAGGAAAACGGGATGCCCCGCAGCGCGGTGGCGGCCGGTTGCATCGACTTCGTCCTCTCTCCGACGCAGATCGCGGAATCGATCCGGAACATCGCGGCGCATCCACTGGTCGCTCTTCCCGGCGCCGGCGTCCATGTCGACACCGATCGGCTCTCCGGGATTCTCGAGCCGCTGCGCCTCTCGACCGGCGTCGATTTCACGCATTACAAGCGCGCGACGCTGGTGCGCCGGATCGCGCGCCGGATGGTGCTGCACAAGTTGACCGAGATCAAGGACTACGAACGTTTCCTCGCCGGCAATCCGGCCGAAGTCGAAGCGCTCTTCCAGGACATCCTGATCAACGTGACGTCGTTCTTCCGCAATCCCGAAGCGTTCGAGTTGCTGAAAAGCCGCGTCTTTCCGGCATTGACAACCGATCGGTCGCGGGCGTTGCCGATCCGCATCTGGACTCTCGGTTGTTCGACCGGCGAGGAAGCGTATTCGATCGCCATCGCCATCTCGGAATTCGCCGCGGCGACGGGACGTCCGCTACCGGTACAGATCTTCGCCAGCGACCTGAGCAGCGCCGGGATCGTCAAGGCGCGCGCCGGTATCTACTCGAAGGCGATCGAACAGGACGTGTCACCCGAACGGCTGCGTCGCTATTTCGTCGACATGGACGGCGGATACCGGGTCAACAAGGCGATTCGCGACATGGTGGTCTTTGCTCGTCACAATGCCCTGATCGACCCGCCATTCTCTCACGTCGACCTGATCAGCTGCCGCAACCTGCTGATCTATCTCGATGCCACGTTGCAGCAGCGGCTGGTGCCGACGCTGCATTACGCGCTCAATCCATCGGGGTTCATCCTGCTGGGACCCTCCGAGACGATCGGACCGTACCGCTCGCTCTTCGAACTGGTCGACACGAAGTCGAAGCTGTATCAGCGGAAGCCCGGGCCCGCTCTGCACGTGGAAACGCCGCGACGGAGGCAGATCGTCGCCGCCGGTCGAGGAGCGGTGGCGCAGCCGGACATCTCACCCCGCATCGCTTCCGAACCGGCGATGATCGGCAGCGAGCCGCAGCGCGAGGCCGACCGGATTCTCCTCTCCCGGTATGCACCGGCCGGCGTCCTGGTGAACGAAGAGTTCGAGGTCCTGCAATTCCGCGGGGACACGTCGCCGTATCTCACGCCGGCGCCAGGGCGGGCGTCGTTCGATCTGATCAGGATGCTCCGCGAAGGGCTCGTCATGTCGGTGCGCGCCGCCCTCGTCCAGGCGAAGCGCGACAAACGGCCGGTGCGGCAGGGTGATATTCGCCATCGCGTCGATGGCGAGTCGCGCGTCATGAGCGTCGAGGTGATTCCGATCGGGGTCGGCACCACCAGCGACACCTGCTACATGGTGGTGTTCGACGACGCAGCTTCCGCGCGTGCGCGCGCCCGACCCGCGGCCAAGGCAGACCATCCGCCCCGGATGCGGGGCGACGAGGCGCTCGCCGAAATTCAGCGCCTGCGACAGGAACTCGCCGCGAGCCGGGAGTACCTGCAGTCGGTCATCGAACAGCAGGAAGCAGCCAACGAAGAGCTGCAGTCCGCCAACGAGGAAGTGCAATCGACGAACGAGGAATTGCAGAGCATCAACGAAGAACTCGAGACGTCGAAGGAAGAACTCCAGTCGAGCGCCGAGGAGCTCGCGACCGTCAACGACGAGCTGCACAACCGGAACCTGGAGCTGACGCAGAGTCACAACGACCTGACGAACCTGATCAGCAGCGTGCAGATCCCGATCGTGATGCTGGGCCCCGATTTCCGGATCCGCCGCTTCACACCGAGTGCCGAATCACTGCTCAATCTGATCGGCACCGACGTCGGCCGCCCGATCACCGACCTCAAGTCCAACATCGACATTCCCGACCTCGAGCACCGGCTGCATCAGGTGCTGGACACCGTGGCACCCCAGGAGTTCACCACCCAGGAGCGGAACGGGCGCTGGTACCTGCTCCGTCTCCGGCCGTACCGGACGCTCGACAACCGGATCGACGGCGTGGTGATGAGCTTCGTGGACATCGAGTCGCTGATGCAGGCCGAGGCGGCGCTCCGCCGCTCAGCCAATCGCCTCGCGATTCTGCAAGATGACGCGCCCCTCGGCATTCGCGAGTGCGACGCCGACGGGCGGATCACGCGGGTGAACGAAGCGTACTGCGAGATCACCGGATATCGTCGTGAGGAGCTGCTGGGACGATCGTTCCTCGATTTCGTGCTGCCGGAAGACCGGCCCCAGGCCGAAGAGCAGTGGCGCCAGACGATGACGGGCGCCACGGCGAGGCACCTCGGCGAACGGCGCCTGGTCCACAAGCTGGGTCACGAGATCTGGGTGGAGACGCAGGGCTTTGCGTTGCGTAACGAGAGCGGGGCACCGTCGATCGGCGTGGCGTTCGAGCAGGATGTGACGGCACGCAAGCGGGCGCAATCTGATCTCGTCGCCGCCGACCGCTCCAAGACGGAATTCCTGGCGATGCTCGCCCACGAACTGCGCAATCCGCTCGCCCCGCTGCTCAACGTGGCCGAGCTCCTGACGACGGACCTTCCGCCCGAGCGCTTCGCCGAGCTGCGCACCATCCTCGAGCGACAGATCCGCAACCTGAGCCGGATGACCGACGACCTCCTCGATCTCTCGAGGATCTCGCAGGGACGACTGCAACTGCGGCGCGAGGTGGTCGATCTGCGAGGCGTGGTGCGGCGCGTCGCCGACCTCTTCCGCCCGACGCTCGACGCGCGGTCACAGCAATTTTCGGTATCGATCACGGACGAACCGCTCTTCATCCACGCCGATCCGGTACGGATCGAACAGGTGATCGACAATCTCCTGACCAACGCATCGAAGTTCACCGGTGCTGGCGGTCATATCCGGGTGCGTCTTGCGGCGTCCGGCGACGAGGCCGCCGAACTTCGAGTGAGCGACGACGGCGCCGGGATCGCCGACTCATTCCTCTCGCAGATCTTCGACCCCTTCACCCAGGCCGACGATTCGCTCGACCGGCGGCGCGGCGGCCTTGGCATCGGACTGACGCTGGTGCGCCGGGTGGTCGAACTGCACGGCGGCGATGTGACGGTGACGAGCGGCGGCCTGGGCATGGGTGCCGAGTTCGCGATGCGCCTGCCGCGGGCGCCCGCACCTGCGACGCGAGGTACGGGGCGCGAGCCGGTGGCGCAACCGACAGCGCCGCGGGGATTGCGAGTCGCCGTGGTCGACGACAACACCGACGGCGCGGAAACGCTGGCGATGCTGCTTCACCGCGCGGGGCACGAAGTCTCGACCATCGGCGACGGACTCGTCGCCGTCGACCGGATCGTGGAGTTCGGGCCCGATGTCGTGCTGCTCGACCTTGGCTTGCCGGGCAAGGATGGTTTCGAAGTCGCGCGCGACCTGCGCCGGCTCGGCGGCAAGCGGATTCCGCTCGTGGCGCTGAGCGGTTATGGCCAGGACAGTGACCGGCATCACGCGGCCGAAGTGGGAATCGATCACTACTTCACCAAGCCGGTCGATATCCCCACGCTGCTGGAGTTGCTGGGAACGATTGCGGAGTGATCCGGCGCACGGTCAAGGCCGAGCTCGCAAAGCAGGCAGGGGCTGCTGCAGCCAGCGATTGATGGCGTCAAACGAGGTGGCCGCGCTCAAGTGCAGCGCCAGGTCGTGGCCAGCGCCCGCAATAGATCTCACGATCCAGGGCGCGGATCACCCTTGAAAATCCACTGCACGCCATATCGATCATAGAACTGTCCGTAGATGCCGAACGGCATCTCGCGCAGTTGCTGAAATCGTTTCGTGTCCGCGCCTTCTCCGAGTCGGTCGAAGACCGCTTTCAGCTCGGCGTAGGCACCGCCAATCACGAAGATCGCGGACATGTTACCCAGCGCGGGCTCGAAAGCGGGAGCCGCCATCCAGTCGGTGGCGGAAATCTCGATTGCATCGCTCTTGAGCTGGGCGTTGATGATCCGTAGATGCTTCTCGATCGGAAAGTTGTCCTTCATCGGCGTATCGCCACGCTTCGTCAGGATCAGGCTGCCGCCAAGGCATTCGTGATAGAAGGCCATGGCGTCGGCGCAATTGCCATCGAACAGGAGAAACGGAGTGCAGCGTAACATCGGGTCATCTCCATTGAGCAGATGGTACCGGGTCGGAACCTTGCGAGGTGCCCCGACTCCGTCGGCGGCAGCTATCGAAACGCACCGATCTGGCCGCGCAGCATGATGCTGGGGATTGCCCGGAATGTGAATGCCGTCTTCACGCTCAGCGTGGGGGTACCGAACCCGCTGACGTAGAGTGACTGCGTGCGGGCCGACTGGTCGCCCCACGACAGATTGCTGACGCCGACTCCGGCATCCCACTGAGAATGTGCCGGGCCGCCAAAATGCTTCAGGAGCGCGGCGTCGATCCGCAGGAGCGCCGTGCCTCGCGCGCTCATCTCCGAGCCAAAGATCGGCCGCAGCTGGCTGAATGCCTGGTCAGCCGGCACGACGACCCACGCGATGACCGGAGTGTACGGCAGTGGCGAGGCCAGATCGATGCTGGTGGAGAGGTGCACGGTCCGCAGCGCTTCCAAGGTGCCGAAGATGCGCCCCTGATGACGCCGGTCATCGATCCACGGCACCCAGCCGCTTCCCCAGTTCCGCTCGGACACCTCGTATGTATAAGAGAGCAGAACCGACCATCGACCGTTTGGCGCGCTCGCCACGGCACTCAGCGCGCCGCCATACGCACGCGAACGGCCGAAGCGGAAGAGCTGCCCGGAATCGGCAGGCGAGAGGGATGGCGTGAGATCAGGGACACCCGCTCCCGACGACCCGAACAGGTCGGCGCGCAGCTGCCAGCGCCCGATGCCGCGGGCGACTTCGAGCGACCCGTTGGTCATGGTCGCGAGCGGCGTTCCGCCGGTGCCACCCGGTAACCAGAAGTTGTAATAGGCATTACTGGTCTCTGATTGGGTGTCGGAGATCAGGTCGAAGAGGCGGACACTCCGGCCGACGGCAAGCTCGATCCATCCGGCGCCGTTGCCAATCAGTCGCAGCGAGGCGCGAGGCTGCAGCGCGGTGACTCCATCGGCATGATCCACCCTGAGGCCCGCGGTCGCCCTGATCCGGCTCGTCCCGAAATCGAGGGCGGCGTAGCCGGCCGCTTCGAGGGGGCGCTCGTCGCGATCGGCCGAGAAAACGACTCCGGATTCCAGCGGCGTGATGTCGTTCTGGATGTCGTGCTGGGTGGCCGCGAATCCGGCACGCGCGGCCACCCCGCCGGAGAGATTACGCTGGCCGTCGACCTGCGCCGTGAGCGCGGAGAAGCGATTCTCGACGTCGAGCGTCGCACCCCGCGACAGGATGTCGTGACCATCCTCGACATGGCGGGCATAGGATATCGAGCCGACGATGCTCCCCGCTGTTGCGTGGAGCAGGTCACTCCGCGCACCGATCACCAGATTGGACCAGTTCATGTGGCCAGTCGGGTCGCCGAGATCTTCGTCCTCGTCAGCGAGGTGATCGGATGAAGAGAAGAAGGAGAGCTTGGTGGGGATCCCCGCGAGACTCCCGTGAGCGTTGGCGTACAGATCGCCGAAATCGTACTTGAGATTGTTTTCGGCAAGCTGAGGATCGATCAGTGACGTTTTCGCAGTCCGGGCCGCGACAAAGAGCGAGGCATCACCATTCGCGGTGGCAACACCCGCCGCGCCTGATGATGCACCCTCGCCGAACTGCACTTCGGCGCCACCAGGATTGGGTGATGCCTTTCCCGTGATGTCGACCTCGCCCGCGGTGGTGCCGCCAACGGCGGCGTCCGCGGGCTGGAACTGCACGTCGACGTGATCAACGGCAACGGCGGGTATCGACGAGAAGAGTCGCCCCGCGTGATAGAGATTGATCGCCGGGAAACCGTCGATGGCCGTGACGACATCGTCGGCACCGAGCCCCCGGAGCATCGGTCGAGCCGACACCAGCGAGGCGAAGGACACCCCGGGCACAAGCGCGAGCGAGCGGGAGACGTCGGGTTCGATTACCGCCGGCAACGCGGTGATCGCCTTGCCAGACACCGACCAGGTCTCCGATTGCCCTGACGCGAGCGGCTGCGGTGCGGTGGACCAGCCAACCAGGTCCGATAATGCAAGCGGCGCGTTGTGCAGCGTGATCGCGACGGTGTCGCTGTGCATGCCGGCGAGCGCAAGGGTGTCGGGGAGATACCCGATCGCCGTCACGATGAGTGTGTCGCCTGCCACGGGAAGATCGAGGACGAAGCCGCCATCGAGGGCGGTCAACACCTGCGTCCGGGCTTCCGCGAGCCGCACCACGGCCCCATGCACCGGGGCACCGCCATCCGATCCGCGAACATGACCGCGCAAGGCCGGTACCGCCGCCTGTGCGCCGGCCGCTTGCACTGCGCCGCACAGCAGAACCACCGGGATCAATCGAGTCATGGTACAATCACAACATCGATCGTCGCGGAAGTGCTGCTCCCGAAGAGGCCGAGCGTGCCGGTCAACGTCGTCTGGATGAATCCGCCGAAGAGAGGAAAGCCAGGCTCGTCTTCCTGGGCCACGCCATAGAAGGCGGCCGCACTGGAGTCGAACGCGACGATGTCGGCGTGAACCGGCAACGCGGCCAGTCCCTGATAGAAGACACTCAGGAAACCGAGTGGCCCCTTGAGATTTGTCAGATAGCCCTGCTGTCCTTCGATGACCTGGCCACTGATCACCCCGTATCCACCGACCGCTGACGCAACAAGAGTGGGCACGATTTGCACCAGGCCGACGTGCTCGCCGTGAGGATCGAGCTGCGACGCGCTCAGCGTGTCTCCCGCCCTGGGCGCAGTGATCGCCAGGGACGGGACAGTGGTCGTGCCAGCCACCGACTCGCCCAGAATGGTGCCTCGCAAGCGATAGGTCACACCGGACAGTGGCGTCAGGGCGATGGTATACACGCCGGAAACCCCGGTGGGAACGACCGTCGCGGAATCACCGGCGGTCGACGTGATCCACAGATTGACGTCGCGTGCCGCTGGTCCATCGGGCGGGTACGGTTCGTCGGGGGTGCCGGCCCACCTGACGGTGAGCGATTCTGCCGGCTGGCCGCGGACGAGCACTGCGTTGACCACCGGAAGTCTGTGGTCTTCATTGATGCCGTTGACCGGCGCGCACGAGATGAGCGCGCACGTCGCGATCAGGAGAGGTCGCGATACCCTCACCGTTGCGTCGTGCAGAGAGATCCAGCGCGTCGGATGGTCACTTCGCCGGCGGTCGGCGCGGGCGCTGTCTCCGGGAAATGGACTGGATCATCGTCTTGCCGCGCCCGGTCGCGGCAAGCGGCGCGACCGCTCCAGTTGCAGGCTTGCTATTCACGCGCAGGTTTCTCCGCAGAAATGACGTGGCCGATCACAATTGGTCGCCAGGTCGCCAGACAGATGAATGCCGCTCCGACGCGCTCCAGTCGGCGGCCATGACAATACCATAACGCCGGACCGCCGGTCAGGCAGCGAAGCACCGGTCACGGCGATCGTGGCGGTGACGGAAGGGAGAACGACCGCACAAGCTTCTCCGCCGATTCACGAACGTGGGTTCCTCCCACCGCTGCAATGACGCGACGCGGCCCGCCAGGCCCGCGGCTTTCGGTGCGCACCCCTGCCGCGCGGGCGACGATTCCGTTGTCGGCTTCGTCGATCAGGACCAGCGTCGAATCGTATTGGACTCGCAGCAACAGTTCCGCGGCCGCGATCACCATGCGATGCCCGAGCACGAAGAAGAGGATGCCACCAGCGAGCGACCCGCTGTCCCGGATGATCGACGTCGCGAGCAACGGGTAACCGATATATGAGAGACTCCACCACGACAACATCAGGCATTGAACGGCGACGCCGGTGGCGCCGAGGGCGAGCCCCAACCCGGGCGGCTCCCAATACAACAGCCGGGGAGGACTCTCGATGATCTCTTCCGCCACCATTTCGCCGCCGGACTCGACGAGCGTCGGCCGGGGAAATTCGACCGACTCGATCCGCAGGCGGTTCGACCCAACCAGGAGAAGCGCGAGCCCGGCCCATATCGCGGTGGCGAAGGGGAGAACGACGACAAATCCCGCCGGGAACGGACCGAACAGGTCATTGGCGATGAGCTGCGAGACCGCGAGCCAGCAGATCGCGACCGCCAGCGCCAGGCCGCAGGATCGAAGGAAGGTCCCGACGCCCTGGGCGACGATCTCACGACGCCACCAGGTCATCTGCAGCAATTCATCAGCGAGCCAGCGCCGCAGCAGCCAGTAATGTTTCGCCGGACCGTCGGTGTACGCGAGGAGTCGACGATGACGCAGCGTCGCGATCACCTCATCGCGCTCGATCGCGGCGGGCGCGTCGAGCGGAAGCGGTAGACGGCGCATCCAGCGCCATCCCTTCGCCACGAGCACCAGGCCGATCACGATCACAACCGGCGCCGTGATCAGCACTAGCAGTGCCCGGATCGGCGCGTCGGTTGCGCCGATGTCCTGGCCAAAGAGCCGCGCAGCTTGCGGCATCAGATCGCTGTATTGGCGCAGCGTCGCGATCCCGGTCGCGATGAACCAGATGCCGGCGAGGATGCGGAAGAGACCGAGGATCCGAAGGGGATTCGGAGTCGATCTCACGTGCGGCTCCTATCCGCGGGCAGGTGAGTGTGGCCGGTCTAGGCTTGTCGTCGCGCGGCTCGAAGCACGGCTCGCGGCGCTCGTCACGTCGACTCGTCTCATCTGTTCCCCTGATGGTCGGATCAATGATCCTGCGCTGGTGCCGCGGGCCGACACAGAAGGTACATCGATGCCGCGCCAAATCGGCCGACATCCACAATTTGACCGCAACAGAAGCTTGCTCGCACGGCAGCCAGTAGCTTACCGCCCGTGCTTCCGTTGCCGCCTCGACGCGCCCTTCGGCACCCGGTTCTTCTCGCGGCCTGCGCCGCGCTGGTTGCCTGGCTCCCCGCCCGGGCCCTCGCGCAGGAGGTTTCGCCACCGCCATCCGCCGCGCCGCAGTCGCTCGACAATGCATGGTGGACGGGATCACTGCTGGCGCCGT
>DASYAK010000067.1:0-25975 GCA_036501385.1 Gemmatimonadales bacterium
ATTGAGATCTTCGCGCTGGAGGAGATAGTCGGCGTGACGATATCCACCGCTGACGGTAAAGGTTGCTGCCGGTCCGAGTCGCTGGACAAGCGCAAGATCCGCCTTGAACGAACGCGGCTTGCGCACGTCGGGGCCAAAGGACGCCAACGCCTCCCCGGCATTGGTTCCGGCGCTGGCGCCGAGCTCCGGCCAGCTCAGCAGCCCCGTCGCGCGCCGAATGTCGACGCTGCCGTCGAACTGGGCCGCTTCGGCCAGGGACACCAGATCGTATTGTCCCGACAGCAGACCGGCGTCACCGCGAATAACCGTCGCTCCGGTACCACTCACATCCCAGGAAAAGCCGCCGTGCGGGCCGAGGTCGCGACTCGTCTTGTCGGTCGGTACCACGTCGTTGCGAAAGCCCGAGACGCGTTCCCACAATTCGTTGGCGCTGACCGCATCGGCCGGAAGACTTTCATGATCGAAGCGTCCACCACCGAAGAGGAGCAGGGCGGGAGTGGCCTGCCAGTTATCCTCGACGAAGAGGCTGACGTCGGTGACACCGAGATCGGGAGCTGGCGCGGAGCTGATCGCCTGGTAGAAGGCACCCTCGCCCGCGGCGAAGGTTGCAAGGTCACCAAAGACGAAGCGACCCGCGCCACCGGGGAGCCAGTTGTCATTGACAGTACGATGTTGCACGGCACCGCCAGCCTTGAACGCATGGGCACCGGCACGGTAGGTCGCGGTTTCCGAGAACTCGAATCCGGTTTCGTCGAAGGTCCCGGGAAGGGTCGCGGCGCCGCCCAGCGATACTGCGTCGGCGACAATGCCGGTAAAGGGGAGCGACGCGCCAGTCCAGTCACGCTTGCTGGTATGAAAGCCGAGACGCGTTTCACTACTTAGGTCGCCGCTGCCGGTGGTGAGTGCCGCCGCCGCCGAGACATCGTGGGCGCTGAGGTGTGCACCGGCACCACTCACGGCCTCGAGTCCGACATCGGGATTGTCTTCGGTCCAGGAAGCCCCGCCCGCTCGAACGGCGAGCGCTGTACTCGAACCGAATCTCCAGTCGAGGCGACCGGTGCCGCTGCCGCCCTTCCAGGTGCGCACCGTCGGCGCGAGCCACCGAGCCACATCCTGGTGCCCAAGGGTCTCAGCCGTACTCGCCAGTGTCGCGTCGAGATCTGACGCACCCTGGCGGGTGAGATCGGCCGCTCCGAAGCCAGGCTCGAACGGACTGGCGCTTGGCGATTCGATCTGCTGATAGTCGGCACTAATGAACCATGACGCAGTGTCGGCCTTGATCGAGCCGCCCATGGCGACTCCGGCCTGCACCGACATCGCCGTGGAATCGCCCGGGTTGTCGGCGCTTCGCCCACCGAGCTTCGCGGCGCTGAACGTGGCCCAGGGTTGTACCAGGAACTTCCCGCCACCACTGCGCGTGTCAGCCGCCATGAGTCCGCCAAGCGAGGTCGGCCATTCGCTGCTGGTGCCAAAACCGGTGAAGAGGGTCTGGGTAACGCCGTCGCGGCTGAAGAGCGGGGCTGACGCCGGCTCGCTCGGGATTCCCGGATGACGCAGCAGCGATTCGCGCACACCGTCGATGACGAGCGATGAGTAGGCCGGGCGGAGTCCGTCACCACTCAGCAGGAAGCCGTCGCGGCCGTCGAGCGGCACGTCCGCTTCGGAGAACATCGCGGCGGTGCCAGTAATGTCGCGACGCTTCGCGAACAATTCGAGATCATTGCCGGTGACAGTGCGCTCCGACGACGTCGTGACAACCGATGCCGAGGACGGTATCTCGTCAACCGATGTGATTGGCGGCGGCTTGCGCACCAGCCGGATGGTGACAGTCGACCGTCCGTTGCTGACGACCGGCACGCCGCGCATCCGGACCGGCTGATATCCGAGCTCCTCGGCAAGGACCGAATATGAGCCGGGCATGAGTCCGGAAAAGGACACCGCGCCTAGGCGATCGGTGGTCACGGTGCGAAAGGGAGATCCATTTCGTTCGAGCGTGACGGTAACATCCCGCAGCGGAGCGCCGCGTTCGTCCACGATCGTCGCCGCGAGGCCGCCTGCCGTGAGACTCTGCGCTCCCAATGCGCGGATGCCTCCGACGAAGGTCGCGAGGATCACCACGGAAAGCAGCAAGCGGCGAAACGGTTTGAGAAAGTGCATCGGCATGGCCGTCCAGATTGCTCGAGTCAGGATGCAAGTCCATCAGATGACGGACAGGCACCTTGGTGCAGGAGCGGTGCCATGTAGGACTGGAGGACGAATCAGGAAGGAATGAATGGTCGCTGTGGACTCGGCAAGACAGGAATTGAGGCCGGCGTCAAGACGATCCTGTTGCATCTATGCAACACAAGGCCTGGAGACAATTCAGGCTCTTGCGCATACGGTCGCCCGCGTAAGGGCAGGCGCCGGCAGCTGTCATGTCTGAATGACACAGCTAGCTTTACGATCGGTGTCCCGCCTCTCCTTCCGTGCCCGGCTCTTCCTGACGCTTCTGGTCGTCAGCGCCCTTCCCTTGCTGATGGTCGCCGGGGCCGGGGTCTGGGCTATCCGCAACCCGCCAGGGATCAATGCGACCCAGGTGATCGCGCCGGTCGCGACGACGGATGTCGAGCTGATGCAGCAGATCGGGAAGACGGCACCGGCACTGCCGGCGACGCTCCGGTTGGCGATGCAGCGCCATCAGGCAGCGATCGATACGCTGCTCATCAGCCAGTTCCGCACCCAGGACCAGCAGACCCGGTGGCCGAAGGCGGCGGCACTGTTCGTGGTGGTCGCTGCCCTGATGCTCGTACTACTGGTTGCCGCCGCCGCACCGATGCTGTCACGTCAGTATGCGTCGCCGCTCAATGAAATTGTCGAATGGACCCGACGGATTCAGCGGCGCGAGCCGGTTCCGCGCGAAACCAAACCCGGGACGATGCCCGAGCTGGTGACGCTGCAACGCTCACTCTACGAATTGCAGCAGGGCCTCGAGCGCGCTCGCGCGGCCGAACTCGAAGCCGAGCGCCTCCGGGCGTTTGGCGAAGTCGCGCGACGCGTGGCGCACGAGATGAAGAATCCCCTGACGCCGATCCGCCTCGCCGTGCGACAGCTGGCCCGCCGCGCGCCGGCCGAAATGCAGGTTGAACTCGAGGTGATTGCAACCGAATCGGCGCGCCTCGAGGGAATGGCGCGCGAGTTCGCCGAGCTCGGGCGGCTGCCTGAAGGGGTTGCCGCTCCGGTTGATCTGCGCGAACTCCTTGACGACCTGCTGCGCAATACACTCCCCGAGGGAATGGCCCGTGAAATCCAATGCAACGGCGAAGGTGCCACGATCGAGGGATACTACGATCCATTGCGCCGGGCCTTCAGCAATGTCTTGCGCAATGCCGTCGAGGCGTGCGACGGGCACGGGACGATCACCATCGCGATCGGCCGCGAGCAGGGACGGATTCGCGTGGCCTTGAGCGACGATGGCCCCGGAGTTCCCGAGGCGACCCGCGAGAAGATCTTCGAGCCGTACTATACCGAAAAGGGCGATGGCACCGGTCTCGGTCTCGCCATCGTGCGACAGACCATCGAGCAGCACCATGGCACCATCGCGGTGACCGACACGCCGGGTGGTGGCGCCACCTTCCTCGTCAATTTCCCGGCATGACGACCACGATCCTGATCGTCGACGACGAAGCCAATATTCGGCGGATGGTCGGCGCGCTGCTCAAGTCCGAGCAATTCGATGTCGCGGAGGCCGCCAATGGCAATGCCGGGCTCCTGGCCATCCCCGAAGTCCACCCCGACATCATTCTTCTCGACCTGATGATGCCGCCGGGTCCCGATGGTCTGGCGACGCTCGAGCGTATTCGCGCCGGCGACCGGGACATCCCGGTGATCATGATGAGCGGCAAGGCGCAGCTCTCCGATGCAGTGCGCGCCGTGCAGATGGGGGCCTTCCAGTTTCTGGAGAAACCGCTCGCTCCGGAATCGTTGCTGGTTGCGGTCCGGTCTGCCGAGACGCTGGTGCGAACCCAGGCCGAGAATCGCGCGTTGCGGCAGGCACTCGGCCCGCAACCGACGCTGGTCGGGACCAGTCCAGCCATCGAGCATGTCCGCCGGCAGATCGCCCAGGTCGCACCGACCGACGCGCGGGTCCTCATCCTGGGTGAATCGGGAAGCGGCAAGGAGCTGGTGGCCAACGCGATTCACCGGTACTCGCCTCGGGCACGGGGGCCGTTCGTGTCGGTCAACTGTGCCGCGATCCCGCGCGACCTGGTCGAAAGCGAGATGTTTGGCCACGAGCGCGGCGCCTTCACCGGGGCGACCGACCGCCGGATCGGGCGGTTCGAACTCGCCGACGGCGGCACCCTCTTCCTCGACGAGATCGGCGATCTCCAGCTCGAGGCGCAGGCGAAGCTGCTGCGTGTGCTGGAGAGCGGCGAGATCCAGCGCATCGGAGCGGAACGGAGCCAGCGAGTCAACATCCGGAGCCTCGCGGCGACCAATCGCCGGCTCGAAGATGCCGTCTCGAACGGCGTCTTTCGTGAAGACCTCTACTTCCGCCTCAATGTCTTTCCGATCGACGTCCCACCGCTGCGGGAACGGTTGATGGACATCCCCGATCTGGTGGAGCATCTCGCCGCACGGCTTCGGCCCCGCCACCCGCCGCGATTCACCGCCGATGCGCTGGCTGCGCTGGCGACGCATTCGTGGCCCGGCAACGTGCGCGAGCTGGCGAACATCGTCGAGCGGCTCGCCATCATCGGTGGCGACGAGGTGACCGGCGATCTGGTGCCTCGCGTGCTTAACCGGACCGGCTCCTATCTGGCGGCGGCCCCGGCTGATGCCGAGACGCGGTTCGTCGACAACGGACGCGGACTCAGCGAACGCCTCGATGACACCGAACGCAGCTTGATCAGTGGCGCGCTGGCTGCAGCTAACGGCAACATCGCCGAAGCGGCCCGGCTGTTGAAAACCGATCGCGGGAACCTGTACCGGCGAATGCGCCGGCTTGGCATCCGGGGAGGGAACGAATGATCCAGTTGACCTGGCGCGCGATGATCGCCGCGCTGACCTGCGCGGGCGCGGCGGCAGTACTCGCGCCCGGTCACGCCGATGCGCAGAACCCGCGGACGCTCGACATTGGTGGCCCCCCCGGCGATTCAACGGTCCATCGGTGCTACACCGACTCCAACCTCACCGCGGCGCTGCTTGCCTTCAACGGCCACGCCGCGGTACACGTTTTCGGAGGGACATCGGTGATCCCGCTCGCCGACACGATCGACGGGAGCTACGGCGTGTTCGGCGGCTCGTTACGCGTAGACGGCACGGTGCGCGGATCGTTGATCGTCTTCGACGGCGACGTCCGGGTCACCGCGACGGGCGTCGTTGCGGGAGACATCACCGTCTTCGGCGGCCAGGTGACCGCCGACCCGTCGGCGCGTATCGGCGGGCAGACCTTCGCCTGCGCCGATCCTGTTTCGCTCGAGCGGCAAACGGACGGGACGCTTGTCCTCCGCCCTGCAACGCGCCCCGTGACGCAGTTGGCGAGCAGCCTTGCCGTCGATATCGGTGGCGTGCAACTCACGCCCTACCTCGGCGTCGGGCAGTACAACCGGGTCGAAGCCCTTCCGGTCCAGGTGGGTGGCAATGCCCGATGGAGTCCTGGCACCACCGACACGATCCGGGCGCAGGGCTACGCCGTGATACGCAGCGCACGAGACCCGAGTGCCTCCCGCCCAACGGTGGGATGGCACGCGCAGAGCAGCTGGTCGGGCGCGCTTCCGACGCCGGTGAGTCTCGGAATCGAAGGCGGTCAGACTGTTGCCAGTACGGCCGACCAGCCGGCGTCTCCGCTCGAATCGGGGCTCAGCGCGCTGCTGCTCCGGCGAGACTACAGCGACTGGTATGTCCGGCGCGGCGGGAGTGTCTTCGCGACCATCCGTCCCGCATCGGAAGTCACGATTGGTGCCCGATACGAGATCTCGCGCCAGACCACCGCGCTCGCGGTCAATGCATTGTCGATCCTTCGCGGCGACGAAACGTGGCGACCGAATCCGCTGATCGACGACGGCAAGTACCACATCGCGTCGATCAACCTCGACTGGAACGCGCAGAACGAGGCCCGGCACCCGGTCTTCACCTGGCAAGCGAACGTCGTGATGCGTCGCGTGACGAGCAATGAACTCACCCCGGTGTCGCTCCCGACCACGATTCGCGACGCGATGCCGACGTCGGGATATGGTGAGACCGACGGTGACTTCGACCTCCGCGGGTCGCTCCGCCTCGCCCCCGACCAGCGAATCGCGCTTCGACTCCTCGGCGGGGGGCACCTCGGCGGCGATCCACTGACCATCCAGGATCGCCGCGCACTGGGCGGAGTCGATCCGCTCCCCGGATACGATTTTCGCGCGATCAACTGCGACCGCCGGCGAAAACCCGACCCCGCCACGCCGGCACTCTGCGATCGCGACATGGCGATGCAGGTCGAATATCGGCGTACGCTGCCAATCGATTTGAGTACTCGAGTCGGGGGCTACCAGATCGGCATCCGCCGGCCGGAACTCGTCCTGTTTGCCGACGCGGGAAGCGCCTGGCTTGCGGGCGACAGCACCGGCCGGGTTCCGTCGAATCGTATCGAAGCGCTCCGCGAATGGAAATCGGATGCCGGAATCGGTGTCTCCACGAAATGGGCGAGTCTCTACGTCGCCCGTTCGCTTGTCGACGAGCAGCCGGTCCGGCTCGTCCTTCTGTTCTCGTCGCACCGCTAGGCAGGATGCGGCGCGCGCTGTACCTCTTCGCCGTTCTGGTCGCCGGCGCCGTGTCCACGGCGTCCGCGCAGGCGCACGCGCGCATCTCGGCACATCTCGACCTCCGCGTTCCCAATACCCCAAGTCTGCTGATCCATGTGAGTGATCTGTTCGACGATCCGACCTGGCTCGGCGCGCTCAACAGCGCCTACACCATCCAGCTCCACTGGCGGGTGCAGTTGTGGCGCCAGAGCTTCTTCCGCGATCAGCCGCGCAGTCCGCTGGAATGGGATGTGGTGATCCAGAAGGTTCCGATCACCGACGTGTACAAATATGCGGAGCGAGTGCGCACCGGCATCACCCGATCGTTCGCGACACTCGATTCGCTGAAGGATCTGGTCGAGAGCGACGTGAGCCTGCCGACTCCTCCGACACTCGCGGCCGGAAACTGGTACTACACCATCGACGCCACGCTCACCGCGGTCGACGAGCAGCGCGCGAGCGATCCCGGCGGAGTGACGGGATTCTTTCAACGTGTCATTCTTGGCAATGGGCCCAAGACGGATCTGTCGCGCGCGAAGACGGTGACGTTTACCGTCTCCAGTCACTGAGGCCCGGTCAGGACGACCGGATCGCCGCCAGGGCGCTGTCGCCGTAGAAGATGCGGATGTACTTGAGCTGCGCCGTCGACAGGCGGCGGATCGCCCACGACAGATGCACAAAGTGCGGCTCCATCGGTGGGCGGACAGGATGCATCCCGATCTCGTCCGGCAACCTGCTTCCCTTGCGCGTATTGCACGACGAGCACGCGGTCACCACGTTGGTCCACTCATTGCTACCGCCCCGCGACTGCGGGACGACGTGATCGCGCGTCAGACATTCGCGCAGCTTGAGCTGATGCTGGACCCGGCCGCAATACTGGCAGGTGTAGGAGTCGCGGGCGAAGAGGAAGGTGTTGGTGACTTGACGGCGGAAGCGGCGGGGGACGTGGACGAAGCGGACCAGGCGGATGATGGCAGGCCTGGGAAGTTGCATTCGAACGCTTCGTATCAGTTCTTCGCCGTCGGCCTCGACGATCTCGGCCTTCCCCTCGATGACAAGCCGCAGCGCCCGACGAGTTGGGACCATCGTCAGTGGTTCAAAAGAGGCGTTGAGGGCGAGGCAGCGCACCCGTGTGGCTCCGGTCGGGGGTCCCTATGGATAACCTCGATCGGTGTGACGTATCAAGGGACGCGGCGGAAGTACACCTTCCGTCAGCGTACCCGGCGCCCGCCAACCCAGGTCGCGACGACATCGGCTGGCGATGACGCGAGCACGGCTTCCAGCGGCGAACCGTGGTCGCCAACGGCGATCGCGGCGATGTCAGCCCACTTCCCCACCGTAAGCGAGCCGCACCCGCTCTCGAGGCCGAGGGCGGCGGCCCCGCCCAGCGTCAGGGCGCGAAGGGCATCGGCGGCAGTCCAGCCGGCGAGTTCGCGGGCCTGGCGACCTTCGGCCAGCAAGTCGAGCGGAGCGACGCTCACCTCGGAATCGGTGCCGATCCCGATCCGGAGACCGCGGTCGGCGTAGCGCGCCACCGGCGCGTCGGCTCCATGGTGGCGGCGGTTGCTCCTGGGGCAGTGCGCAACCGCTACACCCCGATGCACCATGATCGCCGTGTCGGCCTCGTCGGTCTGAATGGCATGAGCGCACAGCGTCCGTGAGTCGAGCACGCCGTGCCGGTCGAGCCACGCGATCGGCGAAATCGACTCATCGCTGATCCGCCCCACGCCGCGAGCGCGGAGCGCATCGGCAAAGATTCCGGTAAAGTCGCGCAGCAACGCGGATTCGTCGGCCGGCTCGGCCACATGCACGCCGACCGGAACGCCATGGCTGCGCGCCAGCGCGCTGACGGCGGCGTAGAGCGGACCGCTCACCGTATATGGCGCGTGCGGCGACACGCCCAGGATGACGCGTCCCGTGGCGTGCTGCGCCAATCGATCGAGGTCGCGCGAAAAGCGCTTCATCACGACGGCAGTTTCGTCGACGTGCATGTCGAATGCTTCGTGGTGGGCAATGCCGCTCGCGCCGAGTGCATCGAGCGCGGCGACAGTGGCGCCGGTGTTCCCCATATCGCAGATCGTGGTCACGCCGGCCGCCCAGCATGACCGGATCCCCGCTTCAGCGGCGAGGAAGAACTCTTCCTCGTTCCGGGTCGCCTTGAGCGCGATGATTCGCTTGATCCAGAGCCAGAAGTCGGTTTCCTCGGCCATGCCCGCAAAGCCGGTCAACTCGAGATGGGTGTGCGTGTTGATCAGCCCGGGGATGAGGGCGACGCCCTCGCGATATTCGGCGAGCCCGTCGGGCGGACGCGGCACGGCGTGGTCGGGACCCACCGCGGCAATCCGGCCGCGGTCGTCGATCAACACGGCGCCGTCAGCAATCGGCTCGGCGTCGACGGGAAGGACCCACGGCGCGGCAAGCCGCAGGGTCAGTTGCCGCCTCCGCTGGGGCGGAACGGTGAGTGGATGGGACAGAACTCTTTCGGTTCGGTGCCCCGGGTGTAGTACCGCACCACACGCAGGTTCGCCGGGCAGAATGGCGTGGCGCGCAAGCCGTTGGACTTGTCGATCTCCACGGCGACCAGGGAATCACCGGTATCGGCGACCGGAGCCCAGTCGCCGGGTTCCTTCCTGCGCTGATAGATGTCGAGCATCATCTGGGTCCATGCCGGTGCGGCGAGCTTGCCGCCCTGCGCGTTCGACATGATCGACTGCGGCGCGTCGAATCCCATCCACACGCCCGCAACCAGATCATGGGTGAAACCGATGAACCAGACGTCGTGGTAATCGCTCGTCGTTCCCGTCTTCCCGCCGGCCGGTATGGTGAAGCCGGCGCGGTAGACGGCGGCGTTGCCGGTCCCGTTGCGAATCACCCCGACCAGCGCCTGGTTCATCGCATACGCCGTGGCCGGATCGAGCACCGGATAGCTCTGTGGCTCAGGTTGCCAGATGATCTTCCCGTTCTTGTCCTCCACACGGAGAATCGCGCTCGGAACGGTGCGGGTGCCGAGATTTGCGAACGTGGTGTACGCTGCAATCATCTCGATCGGACGGACCGACGGCGTGCCGATGAAGATCGACGGCGCGGCATCGATCGGGGCCGTGATCCCGAACTTTCGCGCCTCGGCGATGACGGCATCGACTCCGACACGCAGCCCGACGCGCACGGCGATGCTGTTCTTCGACTGTTCCAGGCCGGCGCGAATCGTCATCTCCGAATCACTGAAGGTTCCTTCGTAATTCTTCGGCTCCCACGGTGGCTGGCCGAACGGCATGTTGACCGTAATCGGTGCGTCGGGCTCGGAATCGTCGAGTGAGACGCCGGACTGGACCGCGGCACTATAGACCACCGGCTTGAAGCTCGAGCCCGGCTGGCGGAACGCCTGCGTCATCCGGTTGAATTTCGAATCGGAGAAATCCCGGCCACCGACCATCGCGAGGATGTGTCCCGTCTTGGCCTCGAGGACCAGCGCGCCCCCTTGCAGGTAGCGCGTGGAGTCGTGGTCGGCTTCGTCGTCCGACTTGCGGTCGAGATACTCGCGGTAGGTCTGGTGATGGAACTTGCCGACGCCCGTGATGCCCTTCGACTCGATCTTCTCGAGCTGCGCTTCGAGCGCGTCAACCGCCGCCTGCTGGGCGTCGAGGTCGAGCGTGGTGTAAATCCGGAAGCCGTCCTTGTAGAGGTCGCCGCCGAACTTCGCCTGCATGATCTGACGCACATATTCGACGAAATATTCCGCGACGCTCTGGTAGTCACTCCGAGGCGAGAGCGTCAGCGGATAATTCTTCCACGCCTCGGCTTCCTGCTCGGTCAGATTGCCCGCTTCGTGCATCAGGTCGATGACGATGTTGCGGCGAAACACGGCGTTGCGTGGATGCTTGCGCGGATTGTAGGTGTCGGGCGCCTTGGGAAGTGCGGCGAGGGTCGCCGCTTCGGCCACATTGAGATTGCGGGCCGACTTGCCGAAGTAGCGACTCGCGGCCGCTTCGACTCCATACGCGCCGTTCCCGAGATTGATCTGGTTGAGATACATCTCGAGAATCTGATTCTTGGTGTACTTCTTCTCGATCTCGCCGGCAACCCGGATCTCGCGGACCTTGCGCGGAATCCCGCGAATCCCCGTTTTCTGCCGGTTGATCTCCTCGGGGAGAAGATTGCCGGCGAGCTGCATCGTGATGGTGGAAAATCCCTGCCGCAGCGATGCGCGAAAGACCATGTGCTTGAGTGCGCCAAAGAAGCGCACCCAGTCAACGCCGTGATGCTCGTAGAAGCGCTTGTCTTCGACCGCGAGAAATGCGGCGGGTACCGCCGGCGACATTTCCTTGAGCGGGACGACGGTTCGCTTGAAGAGGCCGAAATCGGCGATCTGCCGGCCATCGGCGGCGTAGACCTTGGAGGCCTGGGCCGGATCGTAGCCGGTGAGCCCGGCGATCGAACAGAGATCGTTGGCGCAGGCGCGCGTCCAGAGCCCGATCCCCGCCGTGATGATGAACGCGACCGCGGCCAGCAGGTAGATCCCCACGCGCCGGCGATTGTGCGGGCTGCGCCAATACGCTCGGGTTCGGGCGAAGCGCGGAGAGGAGGGTCCAGCCATAGTGTGGAAGGTATCCGGAGAAAGGTCGCCTTGCACCTGAGACGTTGCTGCCCGCATTTTGAGCACTGCACCGCGCAATCAGCCCACTTCCCGGATGACCCGATGGACTTTTCGGTCGCGATCTGCACGCACGTTCCGGCCGGAGCCCGGCACCAGGCGCTGGGAACGGTGTCGCACCTGCGCGCGAACACGATCAGCGACGAAATTGTCGTCATCGAGAACGCGGCGTGCGGGCGGCGTGGCTGGGTGTCATGAACTTTCTTGAGATGCTTTCCGCGCGCGGGATGGTCCACGACGCGACACCGGATCTCGCCGCGCGCCTGGCACAGGGACCAATCACCGGCTACGCCGGGTTCGATCCCACCGCCGATTCCCTGCACGTCGGGTCACTGATTCCGGTCATGGGCCTCTCGTGGCTGCAACGCCTGGGCGGGAAGCCGCTGATCGTCGTCGGCGGTGGTACCGGATTGATCGGCGATCCATCGGGCAAGCGCGCCGAGCGGCAGATGCTGGCCGACGAGGTGATTCGCACCAATGCCGCGGCGATTCATGACCAGCTCTCCCGGTTTCTCGACTTCGGGTCGGGACCTGGCGCCGCCGAGATGCGCAACAATGCCGACTGGCTGGTACCGATTGGCCTGCTCGACTTCCTGCGCGACACCGGCAAGCACTTCACCGTGAACTACATGCTGCAGAAGGATTCGGTGCAGACGAGAATGGACACCGGCATCTCGTTCACCGAATTCTCCTACATGCTGGTCCAGGCGTACGATTTCGCCCATCTCGCTGCGACGGCCAGGTGCGAGTTGCAGCTCGGCGGGAGCGACCAGTGGGGGAACATCACCGCCGGGATCGAACTGGCCGCACGCCGCGACCGGCGCAAGGTGCACGGCCTCGTGATGCCGCTGCTCACCACGGCATCAGGGGCCAAGTTCGGCAAGACCGAATCGGGAAATGTCTGGCTCGATTCGCGCCGCACATCGCCGTACGCCTTCCATCAATACTGGCTCCAGTCGGACGATGCCGATGTCGAGCGACTGCTCAACTTCATGACCTTCCTGCCGCGCGACGAGATCACATCGGCGATGGATGCACAACGGGGCGATCCGGGCGCGCGCGGCGCCCAGCGCATCCTCGCCGACGACATCACCGAGCGAGTTCACGGCCGCGACGCGGTACTACGGGCGACTGCCGCGGCCAGGATTCTCTTCGGTACCGGAGACCTGCGCGACGCCGACGCAGCCACCGTCGCGACGGTGGTCGCCGAAGTGCCGCGCCAACTCCTCGAACCCGGAACCCTCGACGCCGGCCTTGCATTGGCCGATGCTCTCCAGATGGCGGGACTCGCGGCGTCGAAGAGCGAGGCGCGGCGCGGAATCGGTAGTGGAGGATTCTCGGTCAACGGCGTGGTCGCCGATGAATCCCGCGTTCTCACAACGAGCGATCTCCTCCCAGGAGGCGCCATTCTCCTGCGCAAGGGGAAGAAGACGTGGGCGGCGCTCGTCGCCCGCTGAGCGCCGTTCGCGGCAAGGACCGATCATCGATGCCCAGGCGCTATTCTTCCAGCATGCTCGCATTCCTCCTCTGGCTCGTGGTGGCATGCAGCGCCGCACCCGTCGGTGACAGCAACTCCACTCCGACCGTGCCCGACAGTCAGACCACGCCGGTCACACCACCGCCGCCGCCAGTCGCTCCACCAGCCCCGCCACCGGTCGTTCCTCCGCCGCCGCCAGTTGTTCCGCCGCCTCCGCCCAGCCCAACTGCCGCCGATCTCGGCGTCAACGCCGATCTGCATGGGCGGCAGCTCTTTCCGGCGTCGAGCCTCTGGAATCAACCGGTCGACACCGCCCAGGTCGATCCCAATTCAACCGCCATTCTCGGCCTGATCGGGACCGGCGTCTCGCTTCATCCCGATTTCGGCGCCGACATCGCCGGAGCGCCGTTCGGTATTCCGTATATCGTAGTCCCCGACACGCTGCATCGTCTCACTGTCCCGTTCGACTATGCCAGTGAAAGCGACCCGGGTCCGTACCCCATTCCACCCAATCCACCAATCGAGCCCGGCGACGGTCATCTCCTGGTGATCACCCAGAGTGAGTGGAAGCTCTACGAACTTTTCGCGCTGACCGCCGTGGGCAATGGGTGGCACGCGGGCTCCGGCGCCATCTGGGATCTCACCAACGGGACGACGCGGCCGGCGGGGTGGACGTCGGCCGACGCCGCGGGACTGCCGATTCTCCCGGGGCTGGTACGATACGACGAGGTGTACCTGCACGGCGAGATCGACCATGCGCTCCGCTTCACGGTAGTCCACACCCAGTGCGCCTGGATTGCGCCGGCGAGCCATTGCGCCTCCAACTCATCCAATCCGCTTTACCCGCCGATGGGGATGCGGGTCCGGCTCAAGGCATCGTTCGACATCTCCGGCTATCCCGCGCCGATGCAGGTGGTGCTGCGGGCGCTCAAGAAGTACGGCATGATGGTGGCCGACAACGGCAGCAACTTCTACCTCAGCGGCACGGCCGACTCGCGCTGGAACGACGCCACCAACAATCTCCTCAAGCAGGTCCACGTCGGCGACTTCGAGGTGATCCGCATGACGGGGGTTGTCACGCAGTAGGGACTGGCATGATCTTGGCGTGCCGATGCCTTCCATGACCGTGTCCGACGTCGCCGTGTCCGACCGCCGCTTCACCCTCGGCGCCGTCTGGCGCGACCTCCTCAAATCGCGTGAACTGGTGACGCAGCTGACGTTGCGCGACCTCCGCCTGCGATACAAGCAGGCGGTGTTCGGCGTGGCGTGGGCGGTCCTGATGCCGCTCCTCCTGATCGGAGCCGGGCTGGTGATCCGCATCGCCGCCTTCAAACACGCGGCTCCCGGCACGGCGCCATCGCTCGGCGGAATCGCCATCAAGGGTTGGGCGTGGGCGTTTTTTGCCGGCGGGATGAACTTTGCGACCACCAGCGTCCTTTCCAACGTGCAGCTGGTCACCAAGATCTACTTCCCGCGCGAGATCCTTCCCGTCGCCGCAATCATCACCCAGCTGGTCGATGCCAGCGTCGGTGCGGCGGTGCTCATTCTCCTGTCGCCATTCCTCCACTTCACCTTCTCGGCGGCGCTGCTCTGGCTGCCGGTGCTGATCGTGCTGCTCCTCGCCTTCACCCTCGGGCTCGGCTTTCTCTTCGCCTGCGCCAATCTCTTCTTCCGCGATGTGAAGTACATCCTGCAGGTGCTGCTGACCTTCGGCATGCTCTTCACTCCAGTGCTCTTCACGCTGGCGTCATTCGGCGCAACGTCACGCCTTCTCCTGCTGCTCAATCCGCTGTCGCCGATCCTCGAAGCGTTCGAGGTGGTGACGGTTCGCGCTACCAGCCTCCTCAGCACCATTCCCGCGCATGACGGCGGCGTGCCGCTCTGGAGCCCGTATTATCTCCTCTATTCGATCGCATTCATCGCGGTGCTGCTGCCGTCGAGCGTGCTGATCTTCCGCCGCTCGTCGACACAGTTCGCGGAGTTCTACTGATGGGCCAGGGACGGATCCGGTTCGATGGCGTCTGGAAGCGCTTTCACCGCGGCCCGGCGTACGATTCGTTGCGCGACCTCATTCCCGCGATTCTCGGCCGCAAGGGCGACGCCGACGCTCCACTCGGTGCCGACGATTTCTGGGCGGTCCAGGATGTGTCGTTCGACGTGCAGCCGGGCCAATCGCTGGGGATCATCGGGGGAAACGGCGCCGGGAAGTCGACGGCACTCAAGCTCCTCACCGGCATTCTCCAGCCGACCCGCGGCATCGCCGAGGTCCACGGCCGGGTTGGCGCACTGATCGAAGTCTCCGCCGGCTTCCATCCCGATCTCACCGGTCGCGAGAATGTCTTCCTGCAAGGCGCCATCATGGGGATGCCGCAGGAACTGATCCGCCGCCGGTTCGACCAGATCGTGGAATTCTCGGGCGTCGCGCCGTTCATCGACACGCCGGTCAAGCGGTATTCGAGCGGGATGAATGCGCGACTCGGCTTCTCGATCGCCGTCCACCTCGAGCCCGATGTCCTGATCGTCGATGAAGTGCTCTCGGTTGGCGACGCGTCATTCCAGCAGCAGGCGTTCGACCGGATTCGCTCGCTCGTCAAGGGCGACATTCCGGTGGTGATCGTGTCGCACCAGCTCGATCGGATCATCGAGCTCTGCACCGAGTGCATCCTGCTCTCGAAGGGGAGTGTGGCGGCGCGGGGACGAGCCAGCGACGTCGTCCAGCGCTACCTGCACGGCGGCGAGGTCGAAGCGCTGGTGTCATCACCGGCGGTCGACGGCGTCCGGCTCGCCGGGATCGAGCGGCCGACCCGTGACCTGGTGCCGTCGGGGGCGACGCTCCCGTTCGTGGTGCGCGGCGAATCGGCGGGTCCGATTCCGGCTTGGCTTACCATCTTCGTCGCCGTGACGGCGAGCGCGGCCAACCAGCTGCTCTACTCCGCCGGTGTGCCGATGTCGCAGGAGGCACGCGGCCGATCCGGCGCGTTTGTGCTGCCGCTCGAACTCCAGGCCAATCTTCCGGCCGGCCAGTACCGGCTCGAAGTGAATATCTGGAACGAGCATTCGGGAGTCACGACGCACGGCCCGGCGACCTTCTTCGAAGTCGTCGACGCGAAGCCGTTTCGAGGTACGGTGCAGTTGTCGCTGGAGGCGGGTTCGGCCACGCAGGCGCCAGCCGACTGAGACCAGACCGGCGCTACGCCGGGCGGTACACGGCGATGTTCTGCGAATACCACCACGTCACGCCGCCAGCAACCCACCACTCCGCCAGTCGCCTCGACCCGTCGGGATCGTACCGGAATTGCTGCCGCTCGATTCGCTCGATCCAGTATTCCCGCGGCTGCTCGTTGACGTGACCGGTTCCACCCTGCCCCGGCACCGCCGCCGACATGATGATCGTGGTTCGAGCGCTGGTAAGCAGCGTGACAAAGCGATCGGCAAGCCGGGCTGGGAGGTGTTCCGCCACCTCGAACGATGTCACCAGGTCGACCGATCCGGGCGGGATCGCGAGTCGCGAATCGCTCAGGTCGAGGGTGCCGACATCGAGATTGCGTTTGCGGCAGTATTCGCGGGCGACGGCGCCGTATTCGAGGCCGCGAACCGTAACGGAGTGCCGGTCGCGCATCGCCGTGAGAAATGCCCCGGTGCCGCAGCCGATGTCGATGCAACTGTGCGGATCACAGAATCGCACGATCCCGTCTGCCATCGCGGGGGCCGACTGAATCGCGTCCGAGTCGATGCCGGCGAAATATCTGGAGCCGTACACCCAGTCATGCGGGAGCCAGCTTTCGAGCAGTACGCGACCCCGTCCGGCGACTTCTCTCGACCGCCACGCAACCGCGTGGCGAACCCTGGCGCTGAACGACATCGGATCGCTCCCGTGATGGACCAGCGGTAGCTGCCGGCACTTCAGTTCCTGATGCGACGAATGACCATGCCTTCCGCACACGCTCTGCGTCGGTCGCCGACGCAATTCCGGCCCACAACATCGGCAAGCTGCCGCCGGGAGCGATCGAAAGCGTCGATGGACGCCTGATTGCACAAATATCTGCAGACTACGCCCGCCGCACGACCGTTCAGCCGCCGCGCACGACGGTCCAGCCGCCCTGCATGACGATCCAGCCGCCCTGCATGACGACCCAGCCGCGCTGCACGACGACCCAGACGCCCTGCGAGATGACCCAGACGTCCAGCATGCTGACCGCCAAGCCGAGCATGCTCATCCAGCGGAGTTGTATGGCGACCCATCCGATCGGTGCGCCGACCCATACCTTCGATAGCCTGGTCCAGCTGCGGTGCGCGGTGACCCAACTGACTTGCACGCCCACCCAACGGCGCCGTCAGATCGTCCAGCCGGGCGATACGCTCAGCCACCGGCGCGGCATGCCCAGCCACTCGTGCAGCGAGACGACCCAGACCAGTTGCACGTCGACCCAGCCGAGCGGAATGATTGGCCAACCGCGGCGGCAGATCACTCAGCCAAACGCGATGATCATGGCGACGACCTGAGAGATGACCCAGACCTGGCGCATGATGACCACCGCAACGCGTCAGATGACCACCACAACGCGTCAGTTGCCTTAGAACCCGCCTCTGTCCCTTCCCTGCATCACGACCGCGCTTCCTGCGCCAGCTTGAGGAGATACTGGCCGTACGGGTTCTTCGCCATCGACTGGGCGAGCGTTTCGACGTCGTCCGCGGTGATCCACCTCTGGCGGAGGGCGATCTCCTCCGGACACGCCACCTGAAGCCCCTGGCGGCGCTGCAGCGTCGCGACGAAGCTTCCCGCTTCGTGCAGTGAGTCGTAGGTCCCCGTGTCGAGCCAGGCGAAGCCGCGTCCGAGCAGTTCCATCCGCAGCTGGCCTCGCCGCAGGTACTCGGCATTGACGTCGGTGATCTCGTATTCGCCCCGGTGCGACGGGCGCAGCGCCGCGGCGATCTCGCTGATCTGCGCGTCGTAGAAGTAGAGCCCGGTGACGGCGTAGTTCGATCCCGCGTTCGCCGGTTTCTCTTCGATGGCGAGGACGCGCCCGGTGGAATCGATACGCGCCACGCCGTATCGTTCCGGATCGACGACCTGATATCCGAAGACCGTGGCACCGCTGGTTTGCGCCACCGAGCGCTGCAGCAGTTCGACGAGCCCGTGTCCGTAGAAGATGTTGTCGCCGAGAATGAGCGCCGCGGGATCGCCGGCAACGAAATCGCGGCCGATGGTGAACGCCTGCGCGACACCGTCGGGCCGCGGTTGCGTGGCATAGGAGATGGTGATCCCCCACTGCGAACCGTCGTGCAGGAGCGCCTGGAACTGTCCCTGCTCGTGCGGCGTGGTGATGACCAGCAGGTCGCGGATCCCGGCGAGCATGAGGGTGGTGAGCGGGAAGTAGATCATCGGTTTGTCGTAGACCGGAAGCAGTTGCTTGCTCACACCGCGCGTGATCGGCCAGAGCCGCGATCCGGTCCCACCCGCCAGGATGATCCCCTTCATCGGTGACCTCCGGTGCCGAGGCGTTCTCCACGATAGGCGCCGCTCATCACCCGCTCGACCCACGGCCGGTGGTCGAGATACCATTGCACGGTGTGGCGGAGCCCGGATTCGAATGTTTCGCGCGGGTGCCAATCGAGTTCACGCGTCGCGCGCGACGGATCGATGGCATAGCGAAGGTCGTGCCCCGGCCGGTCGGTCACAAAGGCGATAAGGCGGCGGTGCGGTCCCATCGGGTCAGGACGCAGTTCGTCGAGGAGATCGCAGATCGCTTCGACCACCTCGAGGTTGCGGCGCTCGCTCCGGCCGCCCACGCCGTAGGTACGCCCCGGCGAACCCAGTGTAATCGCGAGCTGCAGCGCACGGACGTGATCATCGACGTGCAGCCAGTCGCGCACGTGCTCGCCGCGCCCGTACACCGGAAGCGGTTCGCCGCGAAGCGCCTTCTCGATCGTGAGCGGGATCAGTTTTTCCGGGAATTGATATGGCCCGTAGTTGTTCGAGCAGTTGGTGATCACCACCGGCAGGCGATAGGTGCGCTGCCACGCACGAGCGAGATGATCGGAGGCCGCCTTGCTCGCCGAATAGGGAGAACTCGGATCGTACGGCGTCTCCTCGGTGAACGATCCGTCGGGGCCCAGCGAACCGAAGACTTCGTCGGTGGAGACGTGCACGACGCGGAACGATTCGCGCGCCGGGCCCTCGAGCGAGCCCCAGAACGCCAGCGATTCTTCCAGCAGTGTCGCGGTGCCGACGACATTGGTCTGAATAAACGGCGCCGGTCCGTCGATCGACCGGTCGACGTGCGACTCGGCCGCAAGATGGAAAACTGCGTCGGGACGGTGGATCGAGAAGAGCCCGCGCAGCGCCGCCGAATCGCAGATATCGACGCGGGCGAAGTGGTGGCGTGGATCGTCGAGTGCCGGGCCGAGCGATTCGAGATTCCCGGCGTAGGTGAGCTTGTCGGCGGTGACGACGCGATGATCGGTATCGGCGATCAACTGACGGACGAGCGCCGACCCGATGAAGCCCGCCCCTCCCGTCACGAGATAGGTTGCCATCGCCGGCCTGCCCTGGATTTACGGTGTACCGCGGATCACGCGCGGCGAGCAAAGATACATCGGGGCGATGGCATCAACGCCCGGCGGCGTTGCATCCGGCCAGAGCCGTCGACAACTTGTCCCGGGACGCCGGGGCCTCCGCAGGCACGGCACGCCCGGGACCAGCCCGCGGAACTGAAAGGCTCTGTGACAGTTCCTCTTGATTTCCCGCTGATGGAAGAAGCGGACGGCACCATCGTGCTCTTCCGGCCGCATGTCAGCGCACGCGCGCGCGCACTGGTCGAGGCACAACTCTCCACCCGGTGGATCGGTCAGGGGCCGGCGGTCGCGCGCTTCGAGACGGAGTTCGCGGCGCGGTTCTGCCGCGGGCTCCCCGCGGCGGCGGTCGGATCGGGAACCGACGCGCTGCACCTCGCCTATCTCCTCGCCGGCGTGGGGCCGGGCGACGAGGTGATCACGCCGCTCTTCACCTGTACGGCAACCAACATTCCGCTGCTCTACATCGGGGCGAAGCCGGTCTTCGCCGACGTGCAGCGGGATTCGCTCAACATCGACGTCGACCATGTCCGGCGGCTGGTGACGTCGCGGACCAGGGCGATCGTCTGCGTGCACTACGGCGGCCTCCCGTGCGAGATGGATGAACTCCACGCCATCGCGGCGGATGCCGGCGTCCCCGTGATCGAGGACGCCGCGCACGCGGTGGGGGCGAGCTACCACGGCCGTCCGATCGGCGGCATCTCGCCCTTCACGATCTTTTCGTTTCAGGCGATCAAGCACATCACCACCGGCGACGGCGGCATGCTGGTGATGCAGGACCAGTCGCTGCTGGCCCGGGCCCAGCGATTGCGCTGGTTCGGCATCGACCGCGCGGGAAAGCAGAACGCAATCTGGGACAACGACATCACCGATATCGGCTATAAATACCAGATGACCGACATCGCCGCCGCGATGGGGCTGGCGGCCCTGGAGGAATGGGACGCGGTCTTCGCCCTCAGGCGCCAGCTCTTCGCGACCTACGAACGCGGACTTGCCGGCGTCGCGGGCGTGGAATTCGTCGGCGGCGGCCTCTCCGACCGGACCCACGCCGCGTGGCTGTGCACGGTGTTCGCCCGCGACCGGATCGGCCTGCAGCGCAAGCTGCGGGAGCATCGCATCGAATCGAACCAGGTGCACTATCGCAATGACAGATACAGCATCTTCCGCGAATCGCGCGGAGCGTTTCCCAACATGGATTCGATCGAACACGATTATCTCGTGCTGCCGCTGCACACCCACATGACCGCGGCCGACGCCGAACGGGTGGTTGACGTGATCCGCTCGGGGTGGTAGCGCCGGTGGCGTCGTTCGAGTTCGTGCCCCTCGCGGAGGACGATCTCCCGTTTCTTCTCGCCATCCGGAACGAGTGCCGGCACTTCCTTCACGACGAGGGCAGCTTCACCCTGGATGAGTGCCGGGAATGGTTCGCGACGCGGAAGCCCGCGTTCTACGTCATCGTCCACGACGGGGAGCGGATCGGGTACTTTCGCACCGGCGCGCTCGATGCCGCGGCGCGCTCGCTCGAAATCGGCGCCGACCTGCATCGGGATTACCGTGGTCGAGGCCTGGCGAAGCCGGCCTACACGGCGTTCTTCAACTGGCTCCGCACCTCGCGCAACCTTTCCGAAGTGCGCCTCGAGGTGCTGAGCCACAACGTCGTCGCCCTCGGCCTCTACCGCTCGCTCGGATTCGACGAGATCGGACGCCGACCCGGCGCGGCGATGCGCGACGGCGTCGCGGTCGACAGCATCGTGATGCGCCGCTCATTGTGACGCCCCTGTCAACCGACGACCAAGTGCGGCGCGCTGCAGGACGCGCTGCTGTGCCCGCGCCAATTGGCTGGCGCGCCAGGATCCGCCGCGCGTTCCTCGCGGCGATGACCTCGATTGTCCGCGTCGTGCGCGGCAGCCGCCCGCGGCGGATCGTGGTCTACTACGCGTGGCGTGATTTTGCGCGCAAGTCGGAGGCGATCGCCGACATCCTCAGGCAAAGCGGACTCCCGGTCGAAGTCCGTTCCGGATTGTCGTTCGGTCGGAGAATTCGCAACCGCGTCAGCACCGATCTCTGGATCGCCTTCTGGAACGAATATTTCATGGACTACCTCCCGGCGAACTACATCTTCTTCAACGCCGAACCGCTGCACGTTCCGCAGTGGAGAGATGACGCAGAATGGTTTGCGGCGATGCGAAAAGCCCGGGAGGTGTGGGGGTATTCCGCCGCGAACGCCAGGTCGGTCGAGCCGCTCGGTGTCCCCTTTCGCCACGTGCCGTTCGGCTACGCGCCGTACTACGAAGCCAGCTATCAGCGCCACACCGCAGGCAAGGCGCTGGTCGAGGACATCAACCTGCTCTTCGTGGGGCAGCTCTCACCGCGGCGGCAGCGGTTGGTGCTGGAGCTGGAAAATCAGGGGATGCCGGTACACACGGTGACGCTCTTCAACCCGGTGTACGGTGAGCAACTCGATGAGCTTCTGGCGCGCGCGAAGATCGTCCTCGGCATCCATCAATACGACGACAGCGAATCGCACGTGATCGATTTCGCGCGCGTCGATCATCTCCTCGCCAATCGGCGCTTCGTGATTCACGAGAGTGCGGCACCCGCCTCCGCCGACGCGGCCTTCAGCGCGCACGTCATCACCTGCGGCTACGACGAGATTGCCGAGCGCTGCGCCGATTACCTGGCCCGGCCGGACGAACGACGGCGCATCGCCGATGCGGCGCATGACTGGTTCAAGACGGAGCGATCGCTGGCGGATGCATTACCGATCGCCGCACTCCGCGAGTACCTGCAGCAGCCTTGACCTGCCTTCGTCGCCTCGGCCGCTCGGGTGCGCGGACGTGGACCGGCGTCAACCGTCTTTCGTCTCGACCAGATGTCTCGCCACGGATCGCATTTCGGCCGCCGTGTTGAACAGATGCGGACTCAGGCGGATCGATCCTTCCCGGAGCGAACAGTGCACGCCGGCGCGCTGCAGCGCGGCGAATGCTGCGGGCACATTGCCGGCAGGCTGCACACAGAGAATCGCCGAACCGCGATCGCCGGTTGGAGAGGTCACCCTGCCGCCGGTTCGCGCCATGAGATCGACGACCGGCTCGTGCAGTGCGCGGGTGTGGCGCATGATCGCATCGATGCCGGCGCCAAGGAGGACGCCGAGGGATGCGTTCATCGCCGCAAAGTCCTGGACCGGAAAGGTGAGGAGTTCGAATCGCCGCGCATCAGGCCACGGCCGGGGATCGTAACTGGTGAGGCGGGTGTAGTCGTCACTTCCCATGAACGCCGCCCAGCCGGCGAATGTCGGCTCGAGCGTGGTGCAGAGTTCCTTCCGGACGTAGAGAAACCCGGTTCCCCACGGCGAGAGCAACCACTTCTGCGCGCCGCACGCCAGGAAGTCGACCGGCGTCGCCTGGATGTCGATCGGCATCTGACCGACGGCCTGGATCGCATCGACGACGAGCCATTGTCCGCCGGCACGCGTGGCCCGTGACAACGCGGCGAGATCGATGGTGTAGCCGTTGCTGAACTGGGTCAGCGAAACCGTGACGGCGCGCACCCGCGGGTCGCGCAATCGCTCGTGCATGCGGGCTTCGTCCGGCCATCCTTCCGGTGTCACGGGAATCCGTTCGAGCGAGATCCCGCGACCGAGGATCATCCAGGGATAGATGTTCGCCGGAAACTCGCGATCGAAGGTGAGCACGATGTCGCCGCTTTCGAGCGGCAGCGCGCGCGCCGCAACGTTGAGGCCGGTCGTGGTATTGGGCATCAGCGCGATCGTCGACGGATCGGCGTTGATCAACCGGCCGGCGAGCCATCGCGCTTCGTCGAGGATGGTGTTGACCCGCTCGAGTGGCCAGATCCCGGGGCGCGCCCGGTCGCGGTTGCAGGCCGCGAGCGCGGCAACGGTGCGGGCCGGAAGGGGACCGATGCTGGCGCTGTTGAGAAAAATTCCGCCGTCGTTGAGCGCGCCGAATTCATCGCGCCGCAAATCGTCGAATGTCACCGTGGTCTGGGATTCCCGGGTGCAGGTGAGAGGTCCGCCGCTGCCGGCATTGGCATATCAATTGCTCGGGTTGAAGCACTGTTGTTGATTCATTGTCGCCTACCCTGCAGCGAGTTCTCCATGCTTGTGCCTGACCGGGACGTCGGATCTGCCGTCGCCGCAGTGCGGGCGTCGCTTCCCACCGGCATCAAGGAATACTACTGGGCCGCCCGGACGCTCTACACCGAGTGGTGGCTCTGGGTCTCGGTCGCCGTGGTGTTCGTCCTCGAAGCGGTGCTCCCGGCGGTACGACGCCAGCGGCTTTTCTCTCGCGCCCTCGCCGAGGATTTCCTCTCGACCTGATTACCTGGGTGCATCATCGCGTGCGGCATCGCGGAAATTTCTGGCACTTCCATGCCATCCATCATTCGCAGCGCGACCTGAATCAGTTCACCGACTTGCGACTGCACTTCGTCGATCTGCTGGTGGCCTACACCGTGCTCACGATTCCGATGTTCGCCTTGCAGATCGCTCCCGCGAGCATCCTCGCGATTGGCTTCCTGATGGCCGCCTATGCCCGCTTCGTGCACTCCAATGTTCGCGCGACGCTGGGGCCGTTCGGCTACATCTTCGTGTCGCCGCAATTCCACCGGATTCATCACTCGATCGAGGCGCGGCACCAGGACAGGAATTTCGGCAACATCTTTTCCTTCTGGGACCGCTTCTTTGGCACGCTCCATGGCGCGACCGACGAGTACCCCGAAACCGGAGTCGCCGGGATCGACTATAGCACGACCGGTCTGTTCGGCGGCATGGCGCGGCAACTGATCGACCCATTTGCGCGGCTCATGAACGGTTCGAGCGCGTCAACGGATCGAGCGCCTCGCGAAGACCGTCTCCCAGCAGATTGAAGCCGAGGACGGCGACGCCGATCGCGAGCCCGGGCGCCACCGAGACCCACGGTGCCACCCGGATCAGGTCGCGGCCCTCGGACACCATCGCCCCCCAGCTCGGCGTGGGCGGTTGTGCACCGAGCCCGACGAACGAGAGCGCCGCCTCCGCCATGATCGCGCCGGCAATGCCGAGTGTCGCGCTCACGATCACAATGGCACGCACGTTGGGAACAAGGTGGCGGAACATGATCCGCCGATCGCGCGCACCGAGCGCCCGGGCGGCGATGACGTATTCGCTCTTGACGAGGATCAGTGTCTGTGAGCGAACCAGCCGCGCCATGCCAGCCCATCCCACCGCACCGATGATGACGAAGATCACCGGCAGTGACGGCCTGATCGCCGCGGCCACCGCGATCAGGAGGAGAAGGCTCGGGAAGGCGAGGGTGATGTCGGCGAGGCGCATGATGACGAGGTCGATTGCGCCGCGATAGTATCCGGAGATGAGACCGAGCGCGAGACCGAGCGTCACCGCCACCACCTGCGAGATCAAACCAACCACCAGCGACAGGCGGGCGCCGTAGAGAACGCGGGAGAGGACGTCGCGTCCCTGCGCGTCGGCGCCGAAGAGAAAGCGCGTGCCGGGCGCCGCGAGATAGTCGCGGGCAAGATCACCTTCGATCGGGTTGTGCGGGGCGATCCATGGTGCCAGGACCGCGGCGGCCATAATGATTGTCACCAGGACGACGCCGAGCTTGAAGAAGGAATCGGAGCGCCAGCGATCGGCGAGTGCCCGGAGCAGGGGCGAGCGCAGCAGGATCGACGGATCCGGGTCGGGAAGGATCACCTGCGGCGCGGCCATGACGGTAAACTATAGCGGCCCCACGGCCGATCATTGCGTGGTGAGTGCAGGGCTCCAGGCATCCCGTCTCCCCAATCCGGAGGTCCCGATGGCTCGACAGTCCCGTTGGCTTGCGATACCAGTCATTGCAGTGCTGGCGGCGTCGCCGCTGCAGCGCGCCGAGGCACAGTCGATCTCGTTCGGCGTGATGGCAGGCGCAAGCCTGTCGACATTCACCGGCGACGCATTCTCCGATGTGAAGAACTACGCGGGGTTCATTGCCGGCGGCTTCGTGCGCGTGGGAGCGCTCGGATTCGCGCTGCAGCCAGGCGTCTACTACACGACCAAGGGTGTCAAGAGCAGCGACTTCAGCGAAACCACTGGCGAGAAGACGGCGCTCGACTACGTCCAGATTCCGATCGTTCTGCGCCTCAAGCTGCCGATGCACCTCTACGTCGGCGCGGGACCGGCGATCGGGTTCAAGCTCGGGTGCAAGGTGACCGATCAGGCGAGTGCAACGCAGGCGGCGGAAGACTGCAAGGACATCGTCGACGCGCCGAGCGCCAAGTCGACCGAAATCAGCGGGATCGTCGAGGCGGGCTTCGACTTCGGGAAGCTCTCGCTCGGCGCGCGCGCCGACCTCGGGATCAGCAATGCCTTCGACGCGATCAACGCTGGTGATGCGAATGCCGCCGATGTCAAGACCCGGACGATCTCGGCGGTACTGGCAATCAGATTCTGAGCGCGACATGAATCGTTGATTTTGGCATACACATTGCTGGCTGAAACACGCTAGTAAAGGATCT
>DASYAK010000068.1:0-22379 GCA_036501385.1 Gemmatimonadales bacterium
CATTATCGCCGCCCCGTGACCATGCCGCCATCCCGCCGCTCTCTTGGCTTCGCCGCTGCGCTTGCCGCCGTCATTGCCAACATCATTGGCACCGGCGTCTTCACGACGCTGGGGCTCCAGGTTCAGGAAACAACCGACGGCTTTGCCCTCCTGGCGCTCTGGCTCGTCGGCGGATTGATCGCGCTGGCCGGCGCACTCAGCTACGGCGAGCTGGCCGCGGCGATCGGCGGTTCGGGAGGGGAGTACCGTTTCCTGGGCCGGATCTATCACCCGGCCTTCGGAGCCGTGGCGGGCTGGGTCTCGATCGTCGCCGGATTCTCGGCTCCGGTCGCCCTCGCCGCGATCGCTCTCGGGCGGTACGCCGGACCATTGATCGGGGTGCAGGCCCAGACGCTCGGCGTCATCGCCATTCTCGCTGCGACCGGCGTCCATCTGCTGGCGCCTGCAATCGGCGGCCGGGTGCAGGTGGTGGTCACCGCACTCAAGGTGCTGCTGATCGTCGCGTTCATCGCGGCGGGGCTCTGGTATGGGCGCGGAAGCACCCTCTCGTTCGCGCCGCACGCCACGACGTGGAGTGCCATCGCGAGCGGGCCATTCGCGCTGTCGCTGATCTACGTGTCGTACGCGTATTCAGGCTTCAACGCGTCGGCCTACTTCCAGGCGGAAGTCGTCGACGCCGAGCGCAATGTGCCGCGGTCGCTGGTGATCGGCACGCTCACCGTGGTGGCCCTCTATCTCGCCATCAACTGGGTGTTCCTCAGCACCACACCGATCGCCGATCTCGCAGGGCAGGTCGAAGTCGGCGCCATCGTCGCCGGACACGTGCTGGGTCCATCCGGTGGCAAGGTGATGAGCGGATTGATCGCGCTGCTCCTGGTGTCGACCATCAGCGCGATGACGCTGGCCGGCCCCCGAGTGATCGAAGCGATGGCCGGCGACTTCCCGCCGCTTCGCCCGCTGGCGCATCGCACCCGCGGCGGAAGTCCGCGCCGGGCAGTCCTGTTGCAAGGCGCGCTGGCGCTGGCGTTCGTCCTGACCAATTCATTCGTCGGCGTGCTGACGTACGCGGGATTCACGCTGACGCTGTCGACCGTGCTCGCGGTGATCGGCGTCATCGTACTGCGGCGGCGCGAGCCCGGTCTGCCTCGACCGTATCACGTGTGGGGTTATCCGTGGACGCCGCTCTTCTTCGCGGGGTTTTCGCTCTGGACGCTGGTGATCGTGATTCGGGACCGGCCAATGGAGGCGGTCGGCGGGGCGGTCACGCTGGGAGTTGCAGCGCTCTTGACGTGGATGGTGATGGAACGATAGACGGCCGGCAGGGCGCCGGCCGCGACTTCACGACGCGCCGGATGCCTGCCCGGAACTGTCGTGCGGTGTCGCGACAGATGTGTCGTGCACAAAGAGGCGGCGCACTGCCTTCCACCACGTTGTTGCGGCGCGCCCCGTGGGCAGCGACGCTTCGATCACTCCCTTGCGGCGGCTCGCGGCGGCGACGTACTTGCCGTCGCCGACATAGATCCCGACATGCGAGATCTGCCGGCCGCGACCAAAGAAGAGGAGATCGCCCGGGAGGAGTGCCGCGGAATCGCGCGGAATCTCGATCCCTTCCTTGACCTGCTCGCGCGACGTCCGGGGGATGTCGAGATCGAACTTCGCCATCAGCCACTGCACCAGCCCGCTGCAGTCGAACGCCTTCCCCGGGGTCTGCGCACCCCACTTGTAGCGGACCCCAACCTGCGAGCGCGCCAGCTCGATCAGGGAGTCGCGCGCCGGCTGATTGAGCAGCATCCGGGAAATCGTGGCGAACGGCTTTTCACTGGAGGAGAACCCGGGGTCCTGCGCTCGGGCCACGGTCGACGTCCCGGCGATCAAGGCGATCCCGAAGACAAAGGTCGACACGCGGCGGCTCAGGGTCACGTCGGCTCACGGAAAGGCGTTGCGGGTATAGCGAACGGCAGATCATAGTCTCGGATCCCCATTCCGTCCACCCAAGATCGCGTCTCATTCTGTAACCATGACTCACCCTCGCATCGCCACCCGGGCGACTAGAGGATCCGCTGGCCGAAGGCGCTCGCCATCAGTCCAACAGCGAGTTCGGCTGTGTGATTCACTTCGTCGAGCACCGGGTTGACTTCGACGAGATCCACGCCGACGACCCGTCCGGTGTCCCACAGCGTCTCCATCGCGAGATGTGCCTCCCGAAATGTTGCGCCGCCACGCACCGGCGTTCCGACGCCGGGTGCTTCTCGGGGATCGACGAAATCGAGGTCGAGGGAAATATGTATTCCGCCCGTCGCGCTACTCACTCGCTCAATCGCGTCACCGAGGATTGAACGCATCCCGCGCTCATCAAGATCCCGCATCGTGTAGATCGAGACGCCGTACTCGCGAGCGTGAACTCGTTCGGCCTGATCGAGATCGCGCGCTCCGATGATCACGACGTGCCCAGGAAGGACCGCCGGCGCAGGGTGTGCCAGCGACGCCATGCTGCGATCGCCGTGGCCGAGAAGGTGCGCGACCGGCATGCCGTGCACGTTGCCGCTCAGCGTCGACGCGGGCGTGTTGAGGTCTGCGTGCGCGTCGAGCCAGATCAAGCCGATGCGCTCGCCGCGTTCCGCGATCGCGGTTGCGACGCCGGCGACCGATCCCGCGGCGAGCGAATGATCGCCGCCGAGCACCAGCGGAATCTGCCCGTTGCGCACCAGCGTGGCGGTGCGAGCCGCCACGTCGCGGCAGACTTCGGTGATCACCGGGAGAAAGTCGATGCCGCGATCGTGTCCCAACGTTTCTCGCGTCGGAACCGGCACGTCACCGGTGTCGACGACGGTATGACCGAGTTGTTCGAGCCGGGCCGCGAGCCGCGCCAGCCGGACCGCGGACGGACCCATTTCAACGCCGCGGCGCGAAGCGCCGAGGTCGAGGGGCACACCGAGGAGGGCGATCGAAGCCATGGGACAACAATAACGGTCCGGGCGTGTTCGTCAGGCCGGGACGGCTCTTGGGCCGCCGATACACGGAGTTGGTCGGAACGGGGGCGACTGGTGGACCCGATCACGTCATTTATCATGCGCACCCGCGACGAAAGACGGTGGAAATGTTTCGGCAGATCATGTTGACGGCGGCGGTCCTTGGCTGCGTTGCGCTGGCGCTTCCGGCGCAGGATATCTGCTTTGCGCCCAAGGATTCGCACGAGGCCAATACCTTCGCGATCCTGTCCGTGCCGGTGACCTTCAGCCGCGCGGCGGCGCCCGGCCCGGCACACGGGATCTCGATCGGTCTCGAGGCGGCGTCGTTGCCGACGGTCGACCGAGCCGATGCAACGCCGACATCATGCCGTCCGGACAAGGGGCCAGAGAACACCAACCCGATTCCCGGGATCATTCGTCCGCGAATCGCGATCGCGTGGCGCGAACTGGTGTTCGAAGCATCGTGGATTCCACCGGTGCGCGTCGATCAGGTGAAGGCAAACCTCGTCGGCCTCGCCATCGAACATTCGCATCCGCTCGGGCGCGGCTGGTACCTTGGGCTGCGCGCCGACGCCGTCCTCGGCTCGTTGCATGCGCCGGTCACGTGCCCGGATGCGGCGCTGGCGGACCCCTCGAGTGAATGTTTTGGCGGGACGCGTTCGGATGATCGCTGGCAGCCGGGAACTTTCGGCGGCGAAGCGGTCGTGGGCGCGGGACGCGCGCGGATTCATCCTTACGGTGGCGTCGGGTACACCTGGCTCAGGCCGCGGTTCCAGGTCGATTTCACCAACGCCCGCGATTCGACCGATCACCGGCAGATCGAAGTGAATCTCGAACGGGTGGCGGTGTTCGGAGGGGTGACATGGGAACTCGGATCATCGAGCATCACCGGCGAAGCGTATGCCACGCCCGAGGACGCAGTGAGCGCCAGGATCGTGCTGCGCACCCGCCTGGGTCGCGAGTGAGTCGTGTCGCGTGGGGTCTGACGCTGGCGGCGTGCGCCCTGGGCGTCACGACGCGCAGGATTGTGGCGCAGGAGGTCACCACCGCGCCCCTGACAAGGGGAACGCTGTCTTTTGACGCCAAGGCTTCACTCGGCGCGTTCACCGGGACGACGACGACGATGACCGGTGAGATGCACGGTGCGGCGTCACTCGCCGGCGTGCGGGGATGGGTCGAGGCGCCATCGAAGTCGCTGTCGACCAGCAATGGTCATCGCGATCGTGACATGGCGAGTTCGCTCGAGATCGACAAGTTCCCGGTGATCCACTTCGACCTCGACAGTGCCAGTGCCGGTCAGCAGCACGGAGATTCAGCCGCCGTGACACTGCACGGACGCTTCACGATCCATGGCCAGACGCACTCGGTGTCGATTGCCGGATGGACCTGGGTCGCGGCGACGGGCGCGCGCTTTCGCGGTGTCACACCGATCGACGTCAAGGATTATGGCGTGGGAGGACTGAGCAAGATGCTCGGCGTCCTCAAGATGAATCAGATGATCACGGTCCGGATCGACGTGGTGTTCGGCCACCTGCCAACCTGACGCGCCCGACCGTGGCAGCGGATCCCGCCACGGGATATGCTGTATCGCTACTTCCTTGGCCGGTCCTCGCCATAGAACAGATTGAAGAGGAACTTGAACGTTCCTTCGGGCTGCGCGCGGAACGTCATCTCCGGCGCGTAGAAATACGCGGTGCCCGCGCCGACGTCGGCGGACGCCATCTCGACGCCATCCTGCAGGCTGCTCTGTCCGATCGCCCAACCCGAGCGCAACGGTTCGGGCACGGCGAACCACGCGATCTTCTTCATTCCCTTGGCTGCGGCATCGGCGCCGAGATGGAGGACGGGCGAGTTGTCGAAGAAGATATCGGTCACCGGGCGCGCTCCCGCCGCTGCGAGTTGCGTCGTGTCGACGGCAACCTGCAGGATCGATCCGGGGATGTAGTACTTGTCGGGCGAGATTCCGGCGATCTGGTTGGTGACCGGGAGATCGAGATCCTGCGCCAGGTCGACCGCGCTCCGGCCGATGGCGATGATTCGGCCTCCCTGCTGCAGGAACGCCTTGAGCTGCGGCATCGTGGTATCGATCGACGTGCTGCCGATCTCGTCACGATACTCATCGGGAATGTTGGCCGCACCCCCTCCTCGACCACCGCGCCCGCCACCACCACCTCGCCCGCCGCCGTTCGCCGCCGCGGGAATTCCGCCATAGAAGACGAGTACGTCATAGTCCTTCGCGAGATCGCCGGCGTTGAGGCGCGGTGCGAAGACGCGAGTGAACGGCACTTCGTAGTGCTCGAAGATCCAGCGCCCCCATCCTGACGGCATCGATCCGCCGTACTGATCGTAGAGTCCGACGCGCAGCGCCTTGATCGGTGTGCCACGTTCCGCCGTGGTGACCGGCGTGGCGATGAGCGCGCGGTCGTGCGCGAGCTGGCCGAGAATGCTGGCGCTCGCGGTCGTCGCGAGGACGAAGAAGTTGCCATTGGTGAGCCGCTCGACGCGCTGGTTCGCCTTCGCCAGCCGATTCACCGCGAGGAACGCGTCGTTGGATGACGGCGAGAGGGTCCATCCCTTGCTCTTCGCGACGAAGGGAACCGGATCGGGGACGATCTTCTCGTCAGTCACGCGCGCGAGCGGTGCGGTGAACGGATCGAGGATCCGGTCGAACGAGAACCCCATCTGGAAGGCGAGCGTGTAGCCGGCATTGTCATACGGACGCTTCGGTGGACCGCCGGGGTATTGCAGGTCCATCGGATGCCATTGCGGCTCGAACATGTCGAGCACGTGCGGCCGGAACGCCTGCGCCGATTGCACCACGAATGATCCCTTCGGGTAGCTGGTGCCGTTGATCGAGAAATCCGACGTCGCCTTGTCGATCTCGATTCCGGCGAACGAAAGCGCCTGGAGAAAGTCGAGTGCCTGGGCAAACGCCGGCTGGTTGGCCGGGATCACGAAGGCGCGCGGATCACGACGCACGGGATCGCGCAATACCTTGGCGTACGCTTCCTGATTGCCAGCGCGTCCGCCTCGACCGCCGCCTCCACCGCCGGCCGGCACGTTGTCGGCGCCAACCGCGAGCTCCCCTGCAGAACCGCCGGCCTTTTCCGCAGCCGCGATGGTGTTGGGAGTGGTGGTCCAGGTGTCGGTGCTGCCGCGGTTGATCGAATTCCGTCCCATCTGCCAGAAGTTGAAGAGGAGATCCTCGCGATAGCGCGACGCGAGATCCAGAATCGCGCGATTGGCCGTCATCGAGTAGTCAATCGACTGGCGGAAGTGCCACGGTCCCCATTGTGCCGGATAGATGCCGTCGCCGCTGGGCAATTGTCGTTGCAGGACGATCGGAATCGTCTGCGGCGTGGGGTTGCCGATCGCCTCGGTGAGGATGCCGATCATGTTGTGGAAATATCCGGCGGTGCGGAGGCCACCGTTCCACCAGGTGGAGTAGCTGGTGGAGTTCTTGTCGACGATCCCCGGCTTGTGCTCGGCGGCGAACCGGCGCTGGATCGCCATCCCGACCCAGTCGAGCGACGTCGGAATCAGCGGATCGAAGTAGTAGTTGAACGGATCGCGAAACGGCGGCGTGAACATCACCGATCCGGTCGGGCCGGTCTGGTGGTGATTGTAGATGATCTGCGGGTACCACTCGCGGTACTGCACTCGCTCGCCGTTCTGCGTCTCGGGGAGCGCCGCGCGGTACCAGTCGCGGTTGTCGTCGTGGCCGGCGTACTTCTCGTACAGGCGCGGCAATCCGCTGGTACGGCGCTGCAGCGAGTCGGCATTGCGCATGTACCAGTTGGCAACCAGCTCCATCCCGTCAGGATTGACCTGCACCGCGAGGATGATGTCGTCGTTGAGTATTCGCAGCGTTTCGGGATCGTTCATCGACACCATCTGCCAGACGAGCTCGAGGAGCTGATTAGCGCCGAGCACTTCGTCGGCGTGCAGGCCGCCATCGATCCAGACGATCGACTTGCCGCTTTGCGCCAGACGGCGAGCCGCGGCCGAATCGACACGGCCGCGCGCCAGCGATTCGCTGGTTTTCCGGTACTCCTCCAGGCGCGCGAGGTTCTCCGGACTCGACAGGATCGCCATCAGCTGCGGCCGCCCTTCGGCGGTGAGGCCGATCGTGTCGAGCTTCATCCGGTTCGATTCCCGGGCGAGCTGCTCCCACCAGCGCATCTGCAGGGTGTACGTCGGCAGGAAATAATCGGCGCCGATGGTGTGTCCCAGCGCTTCCTGCGGCGTGGTGAGGCGTTGTTGTGCGGCCAGCGGCGCCGCGCAGAGGACGACGGGAATCAGCCAGCGGAAGAGGCGCATGTCAGGACCGGACGTGAAAGTGAGAGACGAGAGACGAGAGAAGGAAGGGGAGAGAAGCGCGAGCCGTGGAGATGGCTCGACGGCCATCAGGTCGACTTCTCTCTTCTCTCATCTCTCGTCTCTCCTGTTGTGGTTGCGGCGGCGGCACGCCCGGCAAGTCGTCCAGTGGCCCACGCCCAGACAAAATTGTAGCCACCAATCGGGCCGAAGGCATCCAGGAGTTCCCCCGCGAGGTAGAGGCGCGGGTGGAGGCGGCTCTCCAGCGTCCGCGGATCGACTTCATCCAGCGCCACGCCGCCGCCGGTGACCTCGGCTTTGCGATACCCTTCGTCGCCGGTCCACGGGAGCGGGAAGCGGGCCAGCGTTTCGATCAGCGCCAGACGCGCCGGACGGGTGAGCTGCGCGAGCGTGGTTGTGGCCTCGACACCGACGAGCGCCAGGAGTCGATCGGCGAGACGGGCTGGAAGCTCGCGCCGCACCACCGACGCGACGGCTTTCGACGACGGGAGGAAGCGCTGCTCCCAATCGGCGGCGCGGAGTCCTCCCCAGGTGACGCGAAGAACGGCCGGTTCGGTGGTGGTGTACCGCGAACGGACCGCGACGTGCGAGACGTCGAGCAGCGCGGGTCCGCTGTAGCCACGATGCGTGAAGAGAAAACCTCCGCTCGCATCAACCCGTTCGGCGCGCGAGATGGCGCTGATACCCACTGGGAGGGACACGCCGGCGAGATCGGCGAACGGCGGCGGCGTAGCCGTGATCGGTGTCAACGCGGGATAGGTGGCGTTGATCGTGTGACCGAGGGCCGCGAGCGCGCGAAGCCCGAAGCCATCGGAACCGGTCTGCGGAACCGACAGCCCGCCGGTGGCGACGATGACGGCGTCGACGAGCACGCTCCTGGCGCCGGCGACGTCGATCTTCCATTGCTCGCCGTGCGGCGAGATCGCGACGATCTCGGTATGTCCGGCCCACCGAACTCCGCGTGCCTTTGCCAAGTTCACCAGCGCGTCACGAACGGTTCGCGCGCGATTGGCCACGGGAAAGAGCTTGCCGGTTTCCGGTTCAAGGACGAGCGGGAGCCCCAGCTCTTCCTCGAAGAAGGCGCGCTGCTCCGCGAGTGGCCACGACCGGAGGATCAATCTGAGTGAGCGCGGCGATGATGCAGTGATGAAACGCGTCTCGTCGAGCGCGCCGGGGAGGACGTTGCACCGTCCACCCCCGGAGATGAGGATCTTTCGTCCCCCGTCGGCGGTGCGCTCGAAGAGGGTGACCGCCCGCCCCGGGCCGGCTGCGTGGATCGCGGCCATGAGACCCGCCGCGCCGGCGCCGATGATTGCAATCGACGGCGTGTCCGAACCACTGGTGGAGGATCTGATGCCCGGAGTCTCTCAGCGAAGGGACGACGTCGCGGTGTTCCGTTTAGAATTGTAGCGAGTATCCGGCCCAGGGCGACACGTCCCGGGCTTCGTCGCCGAGGTGTGATGCCGGGTCATGGACGCAGCGCCCCCGTGTTCAGCGAGCCGAGTGGCCGGCGCTGGCAGCGGGTCCGAATCGGAGCGGTGCTTCTTGGTGCCACCAGTATCCTGGTGGTTGTCGGCCTGATCGCCGCGGCACTCCTCCCGCCGGTCCTGCCGCACTCGAACGCGTTCGATCCCACTGATCGCCGACCGGTGCCTCGGGTCAACAGCCGCGCGGCACGGGAGCACGATGCCGCCCGCGGCAAGCTCTACCGCGCGCTCCGGCACGGCGAGGAGCCGCTCACCGCCAGCCACGGCAATGGGCGGCCGCGCGGTGGCCCCGCGGCCAATGACTCGATCATGGCCGGCTTCTACGTCAACTGGGACGAACATTCGTATCAGTCGCTGCGGGCCCACCTCGACCGGCTCGACTGGGTGATTGCCGAGTGGGCGTTCATCGCGCCGAGCGGCGACACGCTTCGGATATCTCCGGACAGCAGCAATATCCTCGGCCTGATCTCGCACGTTGCGAAGGATCGCCGGCCGAAAATCCTGCTGATGGTGAGCAACGTGCAGGCGAACACCGCCGGCCGGTTCGGCGGGATAAATACCACGCGATTGCTGATGGACTCCACCGCGCGGCGCCGCGCCGCGATCCGGATCGCGCAGCACGTCGATTCGCTGCGACTGGCTGGCGTCACCGTCGACTTTGAGAGCATCCCCGACGACCAGTTGCCGTATCTCGATGCATTTCTCGGCGATCTCCGCGCCGCCCTCGGCCCCGGACGCCTGGTCACGCAGGCGATCCAGGACTACCTGCCGATGGAGTGGGTGAAGCGGTTCGCCGATCGGTGCGACAAGCTGATCCTGATGCTGTACGACGAGCACTACGCCAAGAACGATCCCGGCCCGGTATCGGGGCGCGGCTGGTACACCGAGATGGTGGACAGCATGCTCGCCGCCATTCCGCCGGCGAAGGTGATGATGGGGATCGCGGAATACGGCTACGACTGGAACGACGCGGGAGCGACCGGGCAGATCGTCGCGGACGTCGTGCCGGATGTCTGGCAGCTGGCGCGGCAGAACCATGTCCTGCCGATGTTCGACACCGACGTGAGCAATCCCTATCTCGCGTGGACCGATGCCGATTCCGTCGATCACTTCATCTGGTATCTCGACGCGACGACCGCCGCCGACCAGATGCGGATCGCCCGCGCGCGCGGCGTGACCTCGGCGGCGATCTGGCGGCTGGGCGGCGAGGATCCATCGACGTGGCGGATGTTCGGCCGGCACGGGGAGATGCAGCCGCTCGATTCGATCTCCACCGTCGACCCCGGTTACAACGTCCATTTCGTTCCGCCCGACAATGTCGGCGACCTGATCACCATCGCGAACCAGCCGTATCCCGGGACGCGGGAGATCTCCACCGACAGCGCGGGCGTGATCACCAACGTGGTGTACGACAGCGTGCCCGGCGAGTGGGTCGTGGCGCGCACTGGCGAGCAGGATCACGAAGTCGCGCTCACCTTTGACGACGGACCCGACATCCGGTGGACGCCGGCGATTCTCGACACGCTCAAGTCGCGGCACGCGACGGCGACCTTTTTCCTGATCGGCGACGAGGTGCTGGCGAACTACGGGCTGACTCGCCGGATTTTTCGTGAAGGGAGCGAGATCGGCAATCACACCTTCACGCATCCCAACCTCGCCGAAACCGGTCGCTGGCGGACGCGCCTCGAGTTCGATGCCACTGCCCGGCTCTTTGAGGCGATTCTCGGGCGGCGCACGATCCTGACGCGAACGCCGTACCTGGGCGACAACGACCCCAGCACGCCGGACGAGCTTGTGCCGATCGCGATCGCGACCGATCTGGGATACATCACCACGGGTGTCAGCGTCGACGGAGAGGACTGGCGCGACACCACCACGATCCCTGGGATCATCGACAACGTCATGCGCGGGCGGGACTCGGGCCTGGAGCGCGAGGCGGGGAAGTCGGGAAACGTCGTGCTGCTGCACGATGGCGGCGGCGACCGCGCCCGCACCGTGGCGGTCCTCGGCCGGCTGATCGATTCGCTCCGTGCTCGCGGCGACACGATTGTCTCACTGGGCCAGCTGGCCAATCTCCCTCGTGACGTCGTGATGCCGCCGATTTCGGGGCGCAGCTCGTTCACGCGGGTCGTCGAGCTGGTGCTCTTCGGCGGTGTGAGCATCATCCAGGTCGGCTTTCATCACCTGTTCTACATCGCGATCTACCTCGCGATGATCCGGCTGGTGATCGTCCTGGCGCTCGCGGCGGTGCAGCGATTCCGGCGAAAACCGGAGCCGCCCGATTTTGCGCCCGCGGTGAGCGTCGTGATTCCCGCCTTTCGCGAAGAAGCGGTCATCGTGCCAACGGTGAAGTCGCTGCTGGCGCAGCAGTACGACGGTTCGCTCGAAGTACTCGTGGTCGATGACGGATCGCCCGACGATACGCTCGGCGTGGCGCAACGGGCCTTCGCCGGCAATCCGCGAGTGCACATCCTCACCAAGCCCAATGGCGGCAAGGCGAGCGCGCTCAACTTCGGCATTCGCCAGGCGAAGGGTGACATCATTGTCGCGCTCGACGCCGATACGCTCTTCGATCCCGACACGGTGACGCATCTCGTCGCGCCGCTCGCCGATCCGCATGTCGGCGCCGTTGCCGGCAATGCGAAGGTCGGCAACCGGATCAACCTGGTCACCCGGTGGCAGGCGCTCGAATACGTCACCTCGCAGAATCTCGACCGGCGCGCCTTCGCGCTCCTTGACTGCATCATGGTGGTTCCGGGCGCGATCGGGGCCTGGCGCAAGTCACTGGCGGTCGAAGTCGGCGGCTTCTCGAACGACACCCTCGCCGAGGATCAGGATCTGACGCTGTCGATCGGCCGGCGGGGCTATCGCGTCGCGTATGCCGACCGCGCGGTGGCGTGGACCGAGGCGCCCGACACGCTCCGCGGGCTGGCGAGGCAGCGCTTCCGCTGGTCGTTCGGGACGCTGCAGTGCGCCTGGAAGCATCGCGATCTTCTTTTCCGGCCCCGCGCAGGGACGCTCGGCTTCGTCGCGCTTCCCAACGTCTGGCTCTACCAGATGTTCTTTTCGTGCATCGCGCCGGTCGCAGATTTTGTCTTCGTCTTCTCGCTCGCGTGGGTGATGCTGATGTACCGCGAACACAACACGACGTACGCCGTCGATGCCCTGAGCAAGATCGTCGGCTGGTACGGGATCTTCATCGCGGTCGACTGGATCGCGGCGACACTCGCCTTCCTGATGGAACCGGGTGAGGATCGCCGGCTGACGTGGCTGGTTTTCCTGCAGCGCTTCGCGTACCGGCAACTGCTCTACTGGGTGGTGCTGCGATCGATCGTGGCGGCGCTGCGGGGCGGGCTGGTGGGATGGGGGAAGCTCGAACGAAAGGCCACCGTGGGGCTCCGCGCCGCATGAGTCCGACCGTTCCCGAGCGCGTCGTCCGCGAACCGGCGCCGCTGCGGCCGTCGCCGCCGGTCGATGTCGCCGCCCTCAAGGCGCTTCTCGATGGCGCCGAGGAGCCGATGCGCGACCGGGTGCGCGTCATCCTGAGCCGTCCGGAATTTTCCTACCGCGAGCAATCCGACGACGCGAGCTATCGCGCCGTCGTGCTCGACTGGGTTCGTCTGCTTGCGAGCGAGGGTCTCGGCGCGCTGGCCGTCCCGCCGGAGTTTGGTGGCGGCGGGGATTCGCGCGCGTTTCTCGCGGCGTTCGAGACGATCGCGTTCCATGATCTCTCGCTCACGATCAAGTTCGGGGTGCAGTTCGGACTGTTCCAGGGGAGCGTGATGCTCCTCGGCACGCGCTGGCATCACGAGCACTTCCTGCCGGCGATCTGTCGCGCAGAGCTGCTCGGTGGTTTCGCGATGTCGGAACTGGGGCACGGATCGAACGTCCGCGATCTCGAAACGACGGCAACATACGATCCGGCGACGCGCGAGTTCGTGATCAAGACGCCACGCGAGAGCGCCCACAAGGAATGGATCGGCAATGCGGCATTGCACGGACAGATGATGACGGTGTTCGCCCAGTTGATCGTGGACGACACCCATCACGGCGTCCATGCGCTCCTGGTGCCGGTGCGCGATGCCGGCGGGCGATTGATGCCGGGCGTGCGGATCGAGGACACCGGGCACAAAGAAGGTCTCAACGGCGTCGACAACGGCCGCATCTGGTTCGATCAGGTGCGGGTGCCGCGCGAACATCTCCTCAACCGTTTTGGCGATGTGTCGGCGGAAGGGGTCTACTCCTCGCCGATCGAAAGTCCGTCGCGGCGCTTCTTCACGATGATCGGGACGCTGGTCGGCGGCCGGATCACGATCGGGTTGTCGGCGCTCTCGGCGGTGAAGACCGGGCTGACGGTGGCGATTCGATATGGCAATCGGCGGCGCCAGTTCGGCGAACCGGGCGAACCCGAGACGCTGCTGCTCGATTACCGCACGCACCAGCGTCGCCTCCTGCCGGCGCTGGCGACGAGCATCGTCCTCGACATCGCCCTGTCGCGGCTGGTCGATCGCTTCGCGGCGATGGAGAGTGGCGACACCCGGATGGTGGAAGCGCTCGCGGCGGGACTCAAGGCGTACACCACCTGGTTTGCGCAGCAGACGATGACCGATGCGCGCGAATGCTGCGGCGGACAGGGATATCTCGCGGTCAACCGGATCGCAGTGCTGCGACGCGACATCGATGTGTGGACCACGTTCGAGGGCGACAACACGGTGCTGATGCAGCTCCTCGCCAAGGGACTGCTCACCGGATATCGCCAGGCCTTCGCCGAGATGGGCGTGATCCGGCATCTCACGCGACGGGCGGGGGCCGCGCTGCGGTCGCTCAATCCGCTGACCGCGAGACGCGACGACGAGGATCACCTGCGCGATCCTGGCGCGCAGCTTACGCTGCTGCGCTACCGCGAGGACCGGCTGCTCGATGCCGCCGCGCGCCGGCTCAGGGCCGCGCTCAAGCGCCGTGATGCCACCAGCGCCATGATCGAAGTGCAGGACCACCTGATGCATCTCGCCACCGCGCACGTGGAGCGGGAATCGTTCGAGGCAGTGCAGCAGGAGGTCGAAGACGCCGGTGCGTCATTGCGTCCGCTGCTGGCGCTGGTGCGGGATACGTTCTGGGCCGGATGCATCGAACGCGACATGGGGTGGTACATGATGAGCGGCGCCGTGGAGACGCCCAAGGCGAAGGCGATCCGCTATCTGGTGAACAAATGTGCCGGCGAATTGCGACCGATCGCCGAGACGATCACCGACGCATTCGCGATTCCCGAGTCGGTGCTCGCCGCGCCGATTGCCCAACGAGAGACGAGAGAAGAGAGAAGAGAGACGTCTTAGCCGGGCGCTACGCCAGCTTCCGCTTGAGGAACTCCAGCGTCAGCGCCCACGATTCGGCGGCGGAGTCGGCGTGATACGACGGCCGCTGCTCGCAGAAGAAACCGTGTCCCGCCTCCGACATCTCCACGTTGATGAACGGCTTCTGCGCCGAGTCGAGCGCGTTGATGATCGCGGTGCGCTGTTCGGCGGGGATGTGGGTGTCGAGTCCGCCCCAGAAGAAGAGATGCGGCCCGTTGAGGAGGGCGGCGCGATCGAGCAGCGCCGGAGCGATTCCGCCGCCGTAGTACGACACCGCCGCCCCCAACGGCACCGTGGCATTGGCGATCCAGGTGCAGCGGCCGCCCATGCAATAGCCGATGGCCGCGATCCGCTCGGGATCGACCTGCGAATCGTGCGCGAGGAAGTGGTACGCCGCCGCCGCGTCGGCTGCGATGCCAGCCGGCGTCAGCTTGGTCATATGGGGGCGCACACTCTCGAAGTCATCGTAGCGCGCCTCGAAGCCGGGATCGGCGGTGCGGTGGAACATCTCGGGAGCGATCACGACGTATCCCTCGCCGGCGAAGCGTCCCGCCAGGTCGCGGATGTGACTGTTGACACCGAACGCTTCCTGGAAGAGGATCAGGCCGGGCGCCTCCTGCGCGCTCCCTGGGCGGGCGACGAACGCGCGCGCGGTGGTACCGTCGGCAATCGGCAACATGACGTCGGGCATCAGACTTCTCCTTCGGCAGCGGCCTTGAGCAACTCGGCGGCGGCCTTGGCGTGAGGAACGAGGGCGAGGACGTCGCCCTTGACCAGCGAGAGCCGGCCGACGAGGGCCGCGCCGGCGGGGGTGTTGCGCGCGGCGACGAGATCGGACCAGGTGGTCGGGGATGCGGCGAGGACAAAGTCGGCGGAGTTGTCGTCGAGCGGCGTGCCGGTGCGCGCTTCGAGGCAGCGTCCGTCGCCCACGACGAGCCAGGTGCGCCGCTCGCGCTGATCGCCGTCGCGTTCGATCAGGACAAAACGACCGCTCCATCCGGCCGCTGCATCAGCGAATCGGGTGGAGCGGTTGAGGCACTGCTGCCAGGCGGCGATTCCCGCCGGCGTGAAGAGATCGCACGGCACGCTGCAAGGTAGCGATCACTGCTTGTGCAGCGAAATCCCGCCGTTGACGGTTTCCAGATCGAGACGCCGGCCGCCGGAGCCGATCCGCCCCTCGAACGACTTCGGCCCGAAGCCCTTCTCGACGGTGATCGGGAAGCTGCTGTCGACGCCGCCGTTGACGGTTTCGCCTTTGACGTCGGCGCTGAGCGACGCGGGAAAGGTCAGGTCGATGAGGCCGTTGACGGTCGACACGTGCATGGTGCCTTCCCACGCAGCGCGTTCGAACTTCCCGATCACCTTCCCGTTCACCGTCTCCAGCGACAAGGCACCGACGCCGTCGAAGATGACGTCGCCATTGACCGTTTCGATCTTGGCGTCACTTCCCGCACCGGTCACCGTGACGGTGCCATTCACGTCGTCGACGATGAGCTGCGCGTTGAGCGGCACGCGAACGACGTAGTGCATGTCGACGTCGAACCGATCGTGCGATCCGCTGTTGTCGTTGTTGTCGCCGCTGCAGGTGTGGCGGTTGGGGTCGCGATTGAGGTAGATGGTGCAGACCTGCATTCCCGCGCGGGTCTCCTCCATGATCGCCTTGACCAGGTTGCCATCACCCCGCTTCACCGTCTTCGTGACGGTGACTTCGGCGGTCTCCCCCGCGGCGCGGGTGACATCGACCTTGCCACTGATGTTGCTCACTTCGAGTGTCCCGCCGGCGGGGAGGACCTTGGAGAAGTGATAGTCCTGTGCCGGGAGCCGCATGGCAGTGGCGGCGAGGGCAAGCGTGACGAGTGGCAGGCGCATCGGTGCGATCCTCCGTGAAAGACGGGGCGGCTCGGCTCGACTAGTGATTGCGGCCATCACCCTGCCTCCGGCCGCCCTGATGGAGGGTGATCGAACCGTCGACGGTGTTGAGGTGCAGCTGGTGCGACCCGCCGCCACCGATGGTTGCGTTGAACGACCGCGGGCCCCAGTGTCCCTGGAGTGTGAGCGGGAAGTCGGAGTGTACCTCGCCGTCGACCGTCTCGCCACTGATCGCGAGCCCGATTGTTGCGGGCAGCGTGAGATCGACGGCGCCGTCGACGCTGCGGATCGCCAGGTCGTGATCCCAGCGCGTGTCGGTGATCGTCGCGGTGATCTTGCCGTCGACGGTATTCACCGACTGCGGCGCCACGCCGTCAACGGTGACGTTGCCATCGACCGTCCGGATCGTGACCGGGACATCGAGACCGGTCGCGTGCACATCGCCATCGACGGTGTTGACCGCGAGCTCGACGCCGGCCGGCAGGCGGATGTCGTAGCGCATCTCGACCTCGAGCGGTTCGTTGTCGTCATTGCCGTTGTCGCTGTGGCCCCTGCTGCAGCTGGTGCGGTCATCGCTGTTGTCGTTGCGACCGAGGTAGACCGTGCAGACGCGATAGCCGCCGTCGGTCTGCTCCAGCACCGCCTTCACCCGCGAGCCATCGCCGCGATGGACGATCTTGTGCGCGGTGATCTCCGCCGCCGTGCCGCGCGACTGGGTGACCACGACTTCGCCGTCGATGTTGCTCACGCTCAGGCGCTGGCCGGAGCGGAGATCGGGGGTGAAGTGGTAGTCATCCTGGCTGGTCGACTGGTCGGACCGGCTGCGATCGGGGGCCGGACGGCGCGAACGCTGGCCCACGAGGCCGGTCGCGATGGCGCCCGAGAGGGCGAGGGTGAGGATGAGGGCAGTGCGCATCGGCGAGTCCTTGGCTGAACCGGTGATCGGCGCGATCTTCTGGGGGATGAGACGTGCCGGGCGACCTCAAGGGTTGCAGGCCTTTTCCACTTCCGGAGCCACCATGTCCACCTTCCTCGACCGCCGCTCGTTCGTCGCGGCCTGCGCCGCCGTCGGCCTGCCGCTCGATTTCTCTCACCGACTCTGGGCGGAAGCGGCGCCGGGGGCGGCGGCCGATGCCGTGGTCGCGGTCGATCCGATCACCAAGGAGCAGATCGCCGCGGCCGAAAACGTCCTCGGCCTGTCGTGGCGCGACAAGGACCGCGACCTGATGCTCCGCGGGCTGCAGCGGGCGCTGGCGGGATACGCCGCGCTGCACGCGATTCCCATGTCCAATGCGATTCCCCCGGCATTCCACTTCGACCCGGTTCCGGTGGGGAAGCTTCCCGTCGGCCAGCCGCATCGTGCGCCGCGCGCCGCCCGTCCCGCAGCGAGCACCAAACGCCCCGCAACCGAGGCCGATTGGGCCTTTGCCGGTGTCGCGACGCTGAGCCGGCTGATTCACGCTCGCGCCGTGACGTCGCGGCAGCTGGTGGAGCGGTCGCTGGCGCGAATCGAGAAGTACAATCCGGAGTTGCTCGCCGTGATCACGCCGACGCGTGAGCGTGCGCTGGAGCAGGCCGACCGGATGGACGCCGAGGCGAAGGCGGGGAAGTTCCGCGGGCCGCTGCACGGGATTCCGTACGGGGCGAAGGACCTCTTCGCGGTGCCGAAGTATCCCACGACATGGGGTTCGCCGATCTACAAGGATCAAGTCCTCGATGTCACGGCCGCTGTCGTCGAGCGGCTCGACACGGCCGGAGCAGTGCTGGTAGCGAAGACATCGCTCGGCGAGTTCGCGCAGGACGACACCTGGTTCGGCGGGCAGACGAAGAATCCGTGGAACACGGCGCAGGGGTCGAGCGGATCGTCGGCGGGATCGGCGAGCGGCGTGTCGGCGGGGCTCTATCCCTTCGCGCTCGGCACCGAGACGCAGGGCTCGATCATCTCGCCGTCGACACGGTGCGGCGTGACCGGGCTGCGTCCGACCTACGGCCGGGTGTCGCGCTACGGCGCGATGGCGCTCTCGTGGACGATGGACAAGGCCGGACCGATCGCGCGGAGCGCCGAGGACCTGGCGCTCGTCTTCGCGGCGATCCAGGGTGTCGATCCGCGCGATCCCTCGACCCGGGCGATGCCGTTCGACTTCGACCCGGCGCTGCCGCTGTCGTCGATCCGGATCGGCGTGCCGCAGAACATGATGCAGCCGCCCGACACCGCGGCGATGCGTGCCGCGGCCGCAAGCGCCGGTGCGGGAGGGGGAGGGCGCGGACGGGGCGGGAATCCGGCGTTCGCGATGGCGAACTACCAGGCGAACAAGACGGTGCTCGACGCACTGGCGAAGCAGGGTGCCAAGTTCGTTCCGATCAGCTGGCCCACCGAACCGTCGACCAACGCGCTGTCGTGCATCCTCAACGTCGAAGCGGGTGCGGCGTTCGCCGACATCACCCGTGACAACACCGTCGACAAGATGGTGCTCCAGGATGCCAACGCGTGGCCGACGACTTTCCGCTCGGCGACGCTGGTGTCGGCGGTGGATTACGTTCTCGCCAATCGCGCGCGGACGCTGCTGATCAATCACTACGACGAGTTCTTCAAGGATGTCGATATCGTCGTCGGTGGCGGGAATCTCGGCGCCACCAACCTGACCGGACATCCGCAGATCGTGGCACCGTTGCTGGTGCGCGAAGGTGCGGCGGCCAATGATCCGGGGAATCAGGGGATTTCGTTCGTGGCGGCACTCTACCGCGAAGATCTGCTGCTGCGGCTGGCTCATGCCTGGCAGACGGCGAGCGACATTCACACCCGCCGCCCGCCGAAGTTCGCGTAGCGCTCAAGGGGCGCGGTGGACCACCACGTTGCCGTTGAAGACATCGATGGTGACTCGCGCCGATCCGCTGCCGTAGACGACGGTGAAGTCCTGTTCGCCGTCATCGGAAGCGTCGCTCTTGTCGCCTTTGTCGCCCTTGTGCCTCGCGCGGCCAACGGTCTGCGATGAATGATCGCCCGAACCGGAGATCGTCGCCGGAATCTGCGGCGAAATCAGTTTGCCGCTCATCGTCGAGATCCGCATGCGGGCGGAGACGTCACCGGGAAGGGTGAGGGTCACGTCGCGATTCTGGCTCTCGAAGTCGTAGTTCCCGTTGGGCGCGAAGGTTCCCTCGAAGGTGATGGCCCCGTTGACGGTCGAGGCAGAGACCTTCGCCGAGTGCACTCCCTGCAATGTCACGTTGCCGTTGACGTTCTCGGCATCGATTTCACCGCTCGAATTGATGATGGTGATGGCGTTGCCGGTGGTACTCAGTGTGAGATGGTTGCCGTGAAAATCGCTGACCGTCACATCGCCGGCCACCGTCTCCAGGTCGGCCGAACCCGAGCCGCCGTTGAGGTGGATGAAGCCGTTGACGGTCTGCGCTTCGAGCATGGCAGACGTCCCGCTGAGGGCGATGTTGCCGCTGATCGAGGTGATCTCGACCTTGGCCCACACCGGCACCGTAACGTCGACCGCCCCGCGACCGCGGCGCATGCCGTCATCGACCTGCAGCGTCCCGCCGTCGAGTTCGCCTGATCCGCCGCGAATGATCACCTGATCGGTAGTGCCAGTGTGGAGCACGACGTCGCGATCGCGCGTGTCGATTTCGACCGCGCCGTTGCGGGGAAGGTGCACGGTGGTATCGGCAGGCGTGCCAGAGAGCGCAGCGGCAACCATGAGCAAGGTGAGTGGCATGATGTCAGCTCTCCCTGCGAGTGAGTTCGGAAACGGTGCGCAGCAATTGCAGCTTCTTTCGCAGAGTGCTGGTGAGATAATTCGCCACGCGCGGGTCATCGGGCGCGGCATTCTGCCGGGCTGCAGCCTGCGCGATCGCCTGATCGAGGAGACTGAGGCTCTGATTCACGCTGGTCCGCGCTTCCGGGTCGAGGTGATCGAGATTGGCACGCACGGCGCGCTCGAGGTCGTCGATCGCGCTCGCCAGCGCCGAATCGGCGGGAGCGAACGATGCCGCGATCGTGGCGCTCGGCACCTTGCCACTGGCCGGATTCGCGGCGACGGTGGTGCCGGCGGGAGACGTGGGCGCGCCGCGAATGAGGTGCAGCGCAATCGCGGTCCCGGCCGACGTGGCGATCGCGATCACCAGTCCGGCGGCGATCGCCACGGGCCACCGCAGCTGGATCATCCCGCGCGACGGGCGCGGTTCGAGCTGGCGAGCGATTCCCGGCCAGAGATCGGTTGACGGCGGCGTGTCCTTGAGCGAGGCGATCGCATCGGCCAGATGCGGATCGTTGTCGTGATCACGATGCATCGAGCATCCTCCGCAGCGCGGCGCGTGCCCGCGACAATTGTGATTTCGAGGTCCCCGGGACGAGCCCCATCTCCGACGCGATTTCTTCGTGGGTCCATCCCTCGACATCATGGAGGACGAAGACCTTGCGCGCGCCATCGGGGAGGCGCGCGATGGCGGTGTCGAGATCGATCCGGGCGCCGACGTTCGGTCCGGCGGTTCCGCGGGTTTCGACGATCGCCTCGTCGTCGATGATCCAGAGGCGTTCGGTGCGTTCGCCGCGCCGCCGCGACAGGACCACGTTGACCGCGAGGCGGTAGAGCCAGGTGCCGAAGGCGCTCTCGGCGCGGAACGACGCGAGCTTGTCCCAGGCGCGAATGAAGATGTCCTGAGTCAGGTCGTCGGCGGCATCGGGGGAGCTCATCCGCCGGGCGAGGGTGTGGATTCGCGCCACGTGCCGGCGATAGAGGCGCTCGAAGGCCGCGTGGTCGCCGGTAGCCGCGCGCCGGGCGTCGAGGGCGTCGGCGTCGACGATCGTCGTGTCGGAGCGGTGCAGGGCCGGGAAAGTCATCGCAAGAGTCGTCACATCTGTTGGGACGCGTCGCATGGCTGCGAGGTTGCAATGAGAGGCGGGCGTCGGAGGGTGGAATTGAAACCGGGAGCGCGCGTTCGCAAGGAAACGGGCTGTAACGGGCCGGTGGCGGGGCTGTGAAGGCTCGGGCAGCGTGGGCGGAGGAGTCTGACAAGTGGACGGACGACCCTGCCCAAAAGGGGAAGACCCTGCCACGCGAACAAACGACTCTGGCGCACGAGGGACGAACCTGCCACGCGGACGGGTGAATCTGAAACGAGAACGGGTGGGGCTGACGCGAGGAAGGGCGAGGCTGTCAGGCGGGAGGGAGGCACTGGCGGGCGGACGAAGGACCCTGACGCGCGGGGGAAGAGACTGACGCGCCGACGAGGGACCCTGCCACGTGAACGGTTGACCCTGCCGGGAAAATCATGAGGCTGGCGCGACGGAGATCGACCCTGCTGGCCGGAAGGATGGGCCTGACGCGTGAACGGGTGACTCTGACGCAAGAGGGAAGAGCCTGTCGGCGGGACGGTCGAATGTGGCGGCGTGAATAGAGAATGTGGCGGCGTGAATAAAGAATGTGGCGGCGGGATAGAGAATGTGGCGGCGGGTTGACCAAGGATGGCAACATCAATGCGAGGCCGGCGCCGAATTGGTCGCTGCTGGCTCAAGCGCGACGCCTGGATGCCCGCGTTCAGACCTGGTGCCGAAACCAGAGTGCTGCCGCGGCGCAAATGATGATGATCCACATGCCGATCAACCAGCGGGAATGTTCCCCTAGCCGGCGCTCGAGCCGGATTTCCAGTGCGCCGAAGCGACCCTCGAGCCGCGTCTCGACGGCGCTGATCTGCGCGCTGAGGTCGGCGCGAAGTTCTGCCAGACGCTGCTCGACCTTCGCGTCAAATCGCGCAAAGTTGAGTTCGTTCAGCTCGCGCAGGTCATTGTGGTAGGTGGCATCCACCTGATTGAACCAATCGACCAGCTCACCGACGATCTGCTCGCCGAACTGATCATAGAAGGCCTTGGACAGTTTCGCCGTCACCGGCACCGGTCGCTCCTGGTTGAGTCGGCCAGTACGATGAAGCTATGCTCGGCGGGCCGAGGACCGAAAGGAGGCGGCCGCGGTACCGAGCAACGCGAATCTCGCTCGTACGCACTTGACGATGGTAAGCCAGCACGCCGCGATGAAACGGGTAGTCAGTTGATGACCAGCTTGGAATCCGCGTCCAATGAGCCAGGCGGCAGCTACTCGCAAGCCCCAATCGCCGACCCCGGCAATCGGTTGGAAACGCTCAACAATGTTCTAGAGGCCTTTGCCAGTGGCAGCGGCGCTCCGGGAACATCGGGGTGGCATCTCCAGGGGATCAACCAAGCCCAATAGTCAGGCGCGCCAACGTGGGACGGACTAGCCGCCCTTTACCTTGAACGCCCCGGGAAAGGCTGTGATAACGCCAGCCATTACCACCGCCCAAACGGCCGCCTTCGCAACCCATGCGTCGGTATCTGGAGTGGGGAG
>DASYAK010000069.1:0-50114 GCA_036501385.1 Gemmatimonadales bacterium
TATGACACTGACTTCGCCGGGGTGTCCTGCGGGCACCGAGATCATGGACGACGTCAAGCGAACCCTGAGCGATCTCGAAGGTGTCAGCGACGTCGACCTGGAACTTGTATGGGAGCCATACTGGACGCCGGAGCGAATGGATCCGCGGGTTCGCGCCTTTCTCGGCCACTGACTGCCAGCTACGGTCGGCGCGCCGTCATTGCCGGTGACATTGGCCTAGCGCTGCGCGTGCAGCGTCGGCAACGCGCAGTCGAATCCCCTTTAGTTGCAGGAACGAAGCCGCCGGATTCGCGGGCGCGAACGCGCGGTTGGTAAGAAACACCACGAAGAAATCATGGCCTGGGTCGATCCACATTTCCGTCCCGGTCCATCCGGTATGACCGTAAGTCGTAGATGTCGCACAGCGCCCGTAGAGTGAAATCTTCTTGCCTCCGGGCGGCAATGGCGTGTCCCAACCAAGGACGCGGGTTCCACTTGTTGCGGTGTGGCTGAGAAACTCCTTCGCGGTTTCGGCCTTGAGCCAGTTGCCGTGACCGGCAGCGCCCTTCAACCATCCCTGATCGAACCGGGCCAGGTCCATTCCGGTGGAGAAGAGTCCGGCGTGCCCCGACACGCCGCCCAGTGCCGTCGCGTTGCGATCGTTGACCGTGCCGCCAACCGGATGGCCGTGCCAGAGGCCGGTCGGCGCGACCAGCGGCTGTTCAGCTCGAGCAGGACGGTAGCCTGTTGATTTCATCCCGAGCGGCCTGAAGACCGCCGAGTCGGCAAATTCGTCGAGAGATTTCCTGGTCACGCGCTCCACGACCAGCCCCGCGAGCATCCCATTGAGATCGCTGTATACCGGGCTGGCACCGGGCGCGCCCGCAAGCGGAATCGAAAAGAGTTCCTGACGCGCTTCGGCCGGCGAATGCGACGTGACCCACAGCTTCGCGTACGCCGGCATGCCGCTGGTGTGAGCCAGCAACATCCGAACGGTGACCTGACTCTTGCGCCCGCCGGAAAATTCCGGGAGGTAGTGCGAGACCGGCGCATCGAGATCAACGCGATGCTGCTGGACGAGTATCGCAAGCGAACCGGTGGTGGCGACAATCTTCGTCAGCGAGGCAAGATCCCAGCGTGTGATATCGGGCTCGGGCGACGGGGACGCATTGCTCCAGGTGAAGTGGCCATAGCCGCGGGCGTAGAGGATGGCGTCGGCCCTCCCCACGACGACCACGGCGCCGGGGTAAATGCGCTGGGCGATTCCATCTCGAATCGCAGCATCGACATTCGAAAAACTCTGGCCAGTCGCGGGGCGGGGAAGTGCGGCGAAGATACCGGTGGCAAACAGCAGCAGACGCACGGCGAACTACTGCGGCACGCGTAGCGGGCCGGGAGCGATGGCGTAGAGGAGGCGGAGTGTCGCCTGATCGCGGTCGGATGGTCCGGAGACGGGGGCCGTGCGGAACATCAGGTCGCCCGGATCATCCGAGTGCGGAAGGCCGAGCGCGTGACCCAATTCGTGGGCCGCAACCCGGACACGCATCGCTGGCGGGACGACAGAAGAATCCCGGTTTCGCCGGAGCGCCAGCGTGACAGTCGCGGCGTGAACCACACCGTCGCCGCCCCAGCTCACCGTCGTATTGCCCACTTGCCCGCTATCGGGGAGGGTCACAACCCAGTGCACTTCGACGTCGGAGGAATCGGTGCCGAGGACTTCCTTGAAAGTCACGCCCGAGGCGTTGCCGTCCCATTGGTGCAATGCGGCGCGCGCCTCGTCAATCAGCGAGGGAGACCAACCCGGGACGGTCGTGTCGACCACGAATGCTACGCGAAGGATCGAGCCGTCGGGCCAGCGGGTCACTGTCGAATCGGTCCGGACGAGCATCGAATCGAGGTAGACGTTGTTTCCTTCTCGGGTGATCCGCCGTCGGACAGCGAGACGGGTGAACAGGTCGAGCTCGGGGGTCGACACGGTTGGGGCCCCCCCGGGAACGCCCGACGACGCAGTCCGCGTCTGCGTGGGGCTCGACACCACGGTCGTCCTGGTGAGGCCGACGGCGGGCCCTCGCACCGCAGCGGCGAGGGCCGGATGGTTGCGATGCATGGCGCCGCCAAGGATCAGCACGACGAGGCCGGCGAGGATGACACCAAGGACGTTTCGGAGCACGATGGAAATATCGGCAGAAGGGGTTGGTTTTTGCGAGGGCCGGGCCGCCGGGCGCCCGCGGCGTCGCCGTCGAGGCCCGCTATCGCGACCCCGACTATCTACCAGTCACGTCACCCGTTGGTGAGTCGCTCCAGCCCTTCGGGATAACGCGCGCCGTGCACGGTGATTCGCGCGGCGATCTCGTCGATGCCGCGAAGGTCGTCGGCACTGAGCTCGATCGCCAATGCGCCAAGATTCTCTTCGAGGCGATCGAGCCGAGTGGTTCCGGGAATCGGGACGATCCACGGTTTTTGCGCCAGAAGCCAGGCCAACGCGATCTGCGCTGGCGTCGCATGCTTGCGCCGGGCAAGCTCGCCGAGCCTGGCCACGAGGGCCTGGTTGGCATCCAGAGCTTCGGGAGCGAACCGCGGCAGTGCACGGCGAAAATCTTTCTCGTCGAACGTGGTTTTGGCGTTCATCGCTCCGGTGAGGAAACCGCGCCCGAGCGGACTGTATGCCACCAGCCCGATGCCGAGCTCCTCGATCGCCGGGATGAGTTGCTGTTCCGCGTCCCTGAACCAGAGCGAATACTCGTTCTGAACTGCGGTGATCGGCACCACGGCGTGGGCGCGCCGGATCGTCGCAACGCTCGCCTCGCTCAGGCCGAACCGTCGCACCTTTCCCGCTGCGATCAGCTCCTTCACCGTCCCCGCAACCTCCTCGATCGGAACCTCGGGGTCGACGCGATGCTGATAGAGGAGGTCAATTGATTCGACTTGCAGGCGCTGCAGCGAGCCGTCGACGGCAGCACGGATGTGCGCCGGCTTGCTGTTGAGCCCCGGCGAGCCGCCGCGCGAATCAAGACCTGGATGAATGTCGAAGCCGAACTTCGTCGCGATCAGGACTTTGCCGCGGAACGGCGCCAGTGCTTCGCCGACCAGCTCTTCGTTGGTGAACGGCCCGTACATCTCGGCGGTATCGAACAACGTGATCCCGCGATCGACGGCGGCGGCGATGAGCGCAATCATCTCGCCCTTGTCCTTCGGCTTGCCGTAGGCGTGGCTCATCCCCATGCAACCAAGGCCGAGCGGGGAAACGGTGAAACCGGTCTTGCCGAGTGTGCGCATGGTCGAAGGGCTCTATGAAAACGATGGAGAAGTGTGCTCGGATGCCGCGAGTCTGACCCAGAAGAATAACCGGGCAGCGAACCGACCAAGCGCGTCCCGCCGTCAGACTCGCCGATCGAGTTTCCGGCAATCCGGCAAACAGACTACCTAGCGGTCCAGCCTCGCGAGTCCTACCATTGTGCCGTGTTCGACTCGATTGGAAGCACCATCGTGCGCGGGCGGTGGGCGGTCATCGCTGTCTGGGCGGTCATCGGCATTTATGCCGCCAGCCACGCCAGCGAGACGGTCGGGCGGCTCGAATTGCGCGGTGGTGCCGACGAGATGACCGAGGCGCGGATCGCCGATTCGCTGCTGGGCGCTCGCTTCTCGCGGCCGGTGTCCGAATTCTTCGCGGTAACGTTGCAGAGTCCGACGCCCGTCACTGACGGCGTGGCCGGTGCCCTCCTCGATTCGCTGATCGCAACCGCGAGGGCCGAGCCCTGGGTGAGGGGGGTGCTTTCATTCCGAACCACCCACGATTCGACCTTTCTGGCCCACGACCAGCGAACGACGTTCTTCCTCGTGTCGCTCGCCGTCTCGCACGATTCGGTGGGCAATGTGGTCCAGCCACTGCGCGACGCGTTCCAGCAGGTGCTGCGGCATTTTCCCGACAGGGAAGCCTATAGCGTCCTGGTGACAGGACGCGCGCCGCTCGACATCGATATCCGCACGGTGAGCGCCGAGGATGCGCGGCATAACGAGCGCAAGCTCGTCCCGATCACCCTCGCCGTCCTCGTTCTCGCCTTCGGCGCGCTGGTGGCAGCGCTCCTTCCCGTAGTGGTCGGGATCCTCGCCATCACCATCGCACTCACGATCGTCGGCATCATCGCGCAGCACATGTCGATGTCGGTGTTCGTCCTCAACATGATTTCGATGATCGGTCTCGGCGTGGGGATCGATTACTCGCTGCTCGTCGTCACCCGCTTCCGCGAAGAACTCAACGCGGGGCTGGACGCCCGCGACGCGGCACGACGGACGTTTGCCACTTCGGGACACGCCGTGATGACGTCGGGGATGACCGTCGTCGTCGGGTTCGCGGCACTGCTGCTCACGCCGCTCTCCGAAACAAAGAGCGTGGGAATTGCCGGGCTCGTCGTCGTGGCCGTCGCCGTACTCCTGTCGACCACGCTTCTTCCCGCGCTCCTTGCCGTCCTCGGCCGGGCCATCGACCGGCCGCGCTGGATCGCTCGCCGGCTGGCGTGGTATCATCGGCCAGCGGTCTGGGAACGCTGGGCAAGATCGCTGTCACGCCACCCATATCGGGCGGTGATTCTCGGCAGTTCAGCGATTGCGTTACTCACGATCCCGGCGTTCTTCCTGCGCGTGGGCCTCCCCAGTCGAAACTGGTGGCCCACCGAGACCGAGGCCGGTGCCGGGGTCGCGACCCTCGAACGAATGGGGATGTCCGGCTACGTGCAGCCGCTCCGGCTGATCATCGAGTTTCCCGAGGGGACTCCCGCCACCAGCGCCGTCGCCCTTCGCGGGCTCAAGCATCTGTCCGATTCACTTCGCGCCGATCCGCGAATCCGCGACGTCAAGTCGCTGGTCGATCTCGGACCTGGAAAGGGCATTCTCGAGTACTCGCTGCTTTACAGCGAGCCTGACACCGTCCGGGCGCGCTATCCGGATTTCCTCGATGCCTACCTGGCGCGTGACGGGCGCACCACGCTCATGGACGTGATCCCCGCCGACACGACCTCGCTCACGACGACGATGGACGTGGTGCGCGACGTGCGCGCGCTGATAGCGTCCCACCGTATCCGGCAGCTGCAGGGGGCTTCGATCCGGGTCGGCGGCTATGTCGCCGCGGCGCTCGACTTCCAGCGCCTCCTCCTGGCGCGGTTCCCGTTGATCGTGGCGCTGATTCTTGGTGTCACCGGTGTGATGCTCGCGGTCGTCTTCCGGTCGGTGCTGGTGCCGATCAAGGCGATCGTGATGAACTCACTCTCGGTCGCCGCGACATTCGGCATCGTGGTGCTGGTCTTCCAGCATGGCATTGGCAGCCAGATCTTCGGCATCGACGGACCGACGGCGGCGATCTACGTCCTCGTTCCGGTCATCGTCTTCGCGGTGGTCTTCGGCCTGTCGATGGACTACGAGGTCTTTCTCCTCGCGCGAATCAAGGAAGCGTTCGACAGCAGCGGCCAGAACACCCGGGCCACCCGAGAGGGCCTGTCGGCGACGGCGTCGGTGATCACCTCCGCGGCGCTGATCATGATCGCGGTCTTCGGTGCATTCGCGTTCGCCCACATCCTGCTGATGCAGTTCATCGGGTTCGGGCTGGCGGTGGCGGTATTCCTCGACGCGACGCTGGTGCGCATGGTCCTGGTGCCGGCGTTCATGCAGATCGCGGGACGGTGGAACTGGTGGCCGGGAGTGAGAGACCCGAAGGAGGAAAACGCGGACCACACCTGAACCGCCGTACTCGATCGATCACGCCCGCCTCATCCGCTCTTCGCGTCGACCCAGTTCTTCCCGATCCCCACGCTGACCACCAACGGAACATCGAGCGTGGCTGCGCCTTCCATGTGCTCCTTGACCAGCTGCGCCGCGACCTCGGCCTCCGCTTCGGGAGCCTCGATCACCAGTTCGTCGTGCACCTGCAGCAGCATGCGGGCTCGGAGTCCGGCGGACGGAAGCGCGGCGTGAATGGCGATCATCGCACGCTTGATCAGGTCGGCCGCCGAGCCCTGCAGCGGCGTGTTCTGCGCCAACCGCTCGCCGAAAGCGCGAATGTTGAAGTTGCGGTCGCGAATCTCCGGCAGATAACGCCGCCGCCCGAAAAGCGTCTCGACGTATCCCTGCTCGCGGGCAAGCGCGACCTGCCGATCGAGATACTCGCGCACCCCGGCGAAACGGGCGAAATAATCGGCGATGAATCGCTTCGCTTCGTCCTGCGGAATGCCCAGCATCTTCGAGAGCGAAAACGCCCCCTGGCCGTAGATCGTGCCGAAGTTGATCGTCTTGGCCCGCGCCCGCATTTCGCCGCTTACTTCCGCGATGGAAACGCCGAAGATGATCGCGGCGGTCTGCCGATGGATATCCTCGCCGCGTCGGAACGCCTCGATGAACGCCGGGTCGTGCGACAGGTGAGCCATCAGCCGCAACTCGATCTGGGAATAATCGGCCACGACGAAGCGGTTCCCCGGAGCGGGAACGAATCCGCGACGGATCCCTTCGCCGCGCGATGTGCGAACCGGGATGTTCTGCAGATTGGGATCGTTGGAGGAGAGTCGCCCCGTCGCGGCCCCGACCTGGTTATACGACGTGTGAATCCGCCCGGTCTCGCGATTGACCGCGAGTGGCAGCACATCGACGTAGGTGCTCTTGAGCTTCTGCAGCTCCCGGTACCCCAGGATCAGGCGGGGAAGGGCATGCCCCAGATCGGCGAGTTGCTCCAGCACATCGGCGTCGGTCGACGGGCCGGTCCGCGTCTTCTTGATCACCGGCAGCCCGAGATCCTCGAAGAGGATTGCGCCGAGTTGCCGGGGCGAATTGATGTTGAGCGCCTTCCCGCCGGCAGCTTCCTGAATCTGCGCGCTGAGCTGTTCAAGGTCCCTCGCGAGTTCACGCCCCTGCTCGGCGAATGCCGCCGCGTCGATCGCGATCCCGTCCCACTCCATATCGACCAGGACCGGCACCAGCGGAAGCTCGATCGTCTGGAGGAGGGGATTGAGCTTGTGCTGTTCGAGCTCGGCGGCGAAATGGCGGTGCAGCGCCAGCACGGTCGCGCTATCAGCGCCGCAATACGCCGCCGCGCGATGCACCGGGACTTCGGCGAACGGGATCTCGTTCTTCCCCTTTCCCGCGAGATCGGTATAGAGGCTCATTCGCCGGCCCAGGAATTCGAGCGCCAGCGCATCGATGCCATGCGATCGCCGCGACGGATCGAGGACGAATGACGCCAGCATCGAGTCGTAGGCGAGTCCGCGGACCTCGACGCCCGATCGTCGCAGCACCGCAATGTCGTACTTGGCGTTGTGCGCGGCCTTGAGAACCGACGGATCCTCGAGGAGCTCCCGGATCGGCGCACACTCCGGTGCGGTGAGCGGCGGAAGATTCCGGATCGGCACCGCGGGGGTTGAGGGATCGCCGCCCGCGCCGAAGAGATCGCGGGAGGGCGCCTGGTGGCCGAAGGAGAGATACCAGACTCGCTCCGGTGACGCGGCGAGGGAAAGACCGATGAGATCGGCGTCGTGCGGCTGCAGCGATGACGTTTCGCAGTCGAAGGCGACCAGCGGAGCGGTCCGCAATTCGGCGGCGATCGCCGCGAGCTCCGTCGCGTCGTCGACGATGATCGCGCTGCAGTCGACGAAGGGAATCTCCGGGATGTCGACTGGTGCCTGCGGCTGTGCATCGCTGGCCAAGGCATCGGCGCCGGCCGGTGGCGCGTCGGCCCCCGGTGCGGTGAGGCGCTCAAGGCGCGGAATGATCGAATTGAATTCCAGCTCGGTGAAGAGCCGGGCCAGCATCAGGCGGTCGGGAGCATGGGCAGTGAGGGTCGCCAGATCGAGGTCGACCGGCACGTCGGTCTTGATCGTGACCAACCGCTTCGACAGCCGCGCGGCATCCCCCTGCTGTTGCAGCGCTTCCCGCGCACGCTTCTGGATGACGTCGCCAGCGCGTTCAAGGAGTGCTTCGACGCTGCCAAACTGCTGCAGCAATTGCACGGCGCCCTTCTCACCGATTCCCTTGACACCCGGAACGTTGTCCGACGTATCGCCCACGAGCGCGAGCCAATCTGTCACCTGCGCCGGCGGGACGCCGAGCCGTTCCGAAGCATTCGCTTCGGTCACCCAGACCTCATCGACGCCAGCCGGGCCGCCGCGACCCGGGTTGAGGAGCGCGACGCCCGGCCGGATCAGCTGGTAGAAGTCCTTGTCGCCCGACACGATCACCGCTTGCAATCCGTTCGCGGCGGCGCGCAGAGCGAGGGTACCGATCACATCGTCGGCCTCGTAGCCGGCAACTTCGGCCAGCGGGATCCGGAACCCTTCAAGGAGCGTGCGCACCCGTTCGACGGCGCGATCGAAGTCGGCCTGCAGTTCCTCGTCGAGCTTCTCGCGCGTCGACTTGTATTCGGCGTACTCGGCGGTCCGGAACGAATCGCCGGCGTCGTTGACCCAAACCACGTAATCGGGACGGTACTTTTCGCGCAGCCGGAGGAGAAAGTTGGTGACGCCCCACACCGCCGAGGTATTCTCGCCTCGCGACGTGCGCAGGGGGCGTGTGATGAGGGCGAAGAACGCCCGGTAGATCAGCGCGTAACCATCGATGAGAAAGAGTTGCGGCGGCGTGTGCTCAGGCATCAGGCAAGGATAACGTGCGCCGATCGGCTCCGGTTCATCCGGCGTTGTGCTGCAACCGGATCCGGACAGCGTCGAAATCGGAGCGCGATTGCGGCGTCAGCTGGAATCGCGCGAACCCGCTGATGTCCTGGAAGTAGAGGATCAGCCGGTACTCGGTGTACTGCCACTGGATGATCCGTCCCTGGTTCTGCAACTGGGCCGACTGGTCGTGGATCTCGTCGGGTTCACCGAGCGTGATGAAGACTTCGCCCCGATCGGTCCGCCACCCGGGGTCGCCCGCTTCGCGGAATCGCTGGTTTGCCTGGGACAGTCGCGCAAAGTAGAGATCGAGCGCCTCGTTCTCTGGCGTCGAAGGATTGGGGTCGGTGCTGTGGTAGAAGTCCTGCCACATCTGGATCCGGTCGGAATTCTTGGCATGCCGCATCGCCTCGATCTTGCGATCCTCGCCAAAGTACCGAAGCAGCGAGAGAAGGTCGTCGAAGTTGGTCACGATCCACGCCGACGAGAACGACACGACGGCGCTGGTGCGATGGATATCGTCGACACCCGGCCCCACCGCAAATTTCTCCGGCTGGGAACCGCTTCGCCCCGCGTTGCCCACCGCGATTTCGAGCTGTCCGAGTGGTGCCGAGTCGGGGGCGATCCGGACCACGCGGCCTTCGACGGCCCCGGTCCCCGCGAAGTGCACCATAGTGTGCATCACCAGCGAATCGCGCTCGTCGCGGACCTGCAGCGGGACGTCGGTGGGTTTGGTGTATCCGTTCCCCTCGACGTAGATCAGCAGCGTATCGCCCCCGTACGCCAGCGTCCCGCGCGGATTGAGCACGATCGACAACGAGTCGTCACGGGTGGCACGCCCGCGAACCCGGTAGGCGAGAATCGGCGCCGTATACGTTCCCGGACCGAACACTGGCGCCACGACCTTTTTCTCCGCGGTACCGATCTGGGTATTGCCCAGGTCACGAACGCGAACCGCGAGTTGGTAATTCCCCGGGGCGAGGGCGATCCGCTGCTGCAACAGGATGCTTTCGTCGGTACGCTGCGTTTCGACGAACGACTCCACCCGGATCGACTCGTCGCGCCCGACCATCACCGGCTGAGCGCCTGGCCGGTCAAACTCGTATTCGACGCGGTAGCGTGCCGCGAAGGCGCTGCCGCTTTTTTCGAACGCGAAGGAGCGATTGGAAAGGGAGATCGCCACAATGGCGACGGTCGAGTCGCCGGGTCCGGCGACAAACGCCACCGACCCGACGTATGGGACGCCTTGCGCCGAGACCAGCCGTCCCAGGCGGGTGAAGAGTGCATTGGGATCGAGCAGCTGGGCGGCTTCGCGCTGCGTATCGGGCTGCGGTGCGGAACCGACTCGTTGCCAGTTTCCGCAGCCGCCTATTGCCGCCGTGCCGGCGAACAACAGACCTGCCGCCGCCGGGCGACTCAGGAAGAATCGGCACATGACAGATTATACGACGACCGTGGCCAGACCGCTTGCGCTTGCCGGCCGGTGCAGACGGGCGATAGCTTTGCCGATCTCCATGGCACAAGATCCCCTCGTTGGCAGAACCGTCGCCGGCTACACCGTTCGGAAGGCAGTCGGTGAGGGCGGCACAGCTCAGGTCTATCTGGCCGAACACCCCGAGCGCGGCAAAGTCGCGCTCAAGGTGCTAAGGCCCCGCCTTGCCACTGACGCCATCGCGGTCAAGCGCTTCCTCCGCGAGGCCGAATTCGGCGCCAGGGTGACCCATCCCAACGTGGTTCGCACCTTTGACTTTGGCGAGGCCGACGGGGTGCAGTATCTGGCCCTTGAGTGGGCTGAGGGCGAACCCCTCGAAACCTTCCTCACCAAGGCCGGGAAGCTGGCTCCGCCCGTGGCCGCCAACATCATCAAGCAGCTCGGCGCAGCACTCGAGGAGGCGCACAAGGTCGGGATCATTCATCGCGACCTCAAGCCTGCGAATATCATGTACGACCCGGCGACACAGACTGCCCGTCTCCTCGACTTCGGTATTGCGCGCGACTCGGAACTGCCTGCGGAAGATCGGCTCACCCGCGCGGGCTTCTTCGTGGGAACCCTGCAATACGTGGCCCCGGAGGCGCTTTCGGGTGAACTCGTGGGCGAACAAGCCGATGTCTATTCGCTCGCGGTCATCGCTTACCAGCTTCTGACCGAAGTGACGCCGTTTCCGGGGAAGAACCCGCGCGAGCTCTTCCAGCAACTGCTGACCCAGGACCCGATCCCGCTCAATCAGGCCGACCGCACCGTGAAATTCAGTGCCCGCCTCGAAGAGGTCGTGATGAAGGGGCTGGCGCGCGACATCTCGAAGCGGTGGAAGACCGTGACCGACTTCACGCGCGCGTTCTACGACGCGGCCACGGCCGAGCCTGACAAGAAGGGCGGTTTCTTCTCGTCCCTGTTCAAGCGCGACTGATGCTGCGAGATGAACGCGCCGCGCTGATCGACCTGCTCAAACAGCGTTCGGTCCGATCGGGGGACTTTGTCCTCGCCTCGGGGGAGCGTTCCTCGTGGTACATCGACTGCCGCCTCAGCACCATGTCGGCTGTGGGTCTCGCGCTGATTGGCTCCCTGGGTCTGACCGCAATTCTGGAAGCCGGCTGGAATCCCACCGCGGTGGGCGGCCTCACCATGGGCGCCGATCCGGTGGCATACGCGATCGCGCGGGCCAGCGCCGGCACCGCGTCGACGATCGATGCCTTCTCGGTGCGCAAGGCGGCGAAAGCCCACGGTACGGGACGGCGGATCGAAGGGAATTTCTCCGCCGGAACCCGGGTAGTCGTGATCGAGGACGTGATCACGTCGGGAGGGTCGGCGCAGATGGCGATCGACGCCGTGCGCAACGAGGGGGGTGTGGTACTTGGAGTACTGGCGCTGGTCGACCGGGAAGCCGGGGGACGGAAGAAGATCGAAGCGGGAGGCACTGATGTCCGGATACTGATTCGGGCCACTGAGCTCGGGATCAGTTGATTCGTGAGTCTGGGTTGGCCGGAGCATCGAGAATAGCAAATTTAGAGCTGATTGCGCGCTGTTCGATTTAGTCGTTTATGTAGCAACTCCTCTCATGTACTGCGGTCCGTAGCCCCTCGATCGCCTCAAGACCCTTCCGGCGATTGCGGCAAGCGTCCACCAGACAACTTCATCCCCGCCCCGGCGCCAGCGGCTGGAACGCCCTCCATCGTTCGCGGAACGGTCGCACGAATCGCTCGAGAAATCGATCGAGCACCGCGTTGAACGGGAACCTCGCGCGGAATTCGCTCGGCGTGATCCCCAGCACGATCCGCAAATGCCGTCCGAATGACTGCGGGCTCGCGTAGTCGAGCCGGTACGCCACGTCCGCGACTGTGAGTTCCCCTTCGTCGAACAATCGCGCCGCGTGACAGAGGCGGACGGCAACGAGATGGTCCTTCGGGCTCGGCAACCCGGCGCGCACAAAGCGCGACACGAACGTCGACGGCGTCACATTGAGAGCGATCGCGAGCTGTCGGACAGTCGTGGTCCGCGGCGCAGAGCGCACGAGTTGTTCCCAGAAGCGCACGCTCCCGGCAGACAGTGGGCCGAGCGCCGCGAAAGTCGGAGCAAGAATCGCGTGAGCGCGCTCGGTTGGCGGTGTGCCGAGCACTTCGCGTAGCCGACGCCACCCGGCGGGATTGCTCGCGTCAACGACCTGCCGCACGCCGGTCGCCCCCAGGCGCAGCAGTGCCTCGACATCGCCCGGTTCGCGGCTGGTGACGAGTGCCACCGTGGGGACAGAGGGGAACGAGCGCGCGAATTGTTCGAGGAGCGCCGGCGCGTCACCGTCGCAGCGGCGCACCGAGACAAGCACCGCGTCAACCGAACGTTCGCGAAAAAGTCGTAACGCCTCTCGCACCGATTCACGATGCACCAGCGAAAAGCATCCGGTCCCCGCAGCGTCAACGCGGGCGCGTTCGAAGGGATCAACGACTGCGGCAACCGTCGGGGTGGCGGCGGGCGACATATGGGCTCCAGTTGGCGACGCGACGAGGCTCGCACGCTGCAGTCAACGGAGCATCAATGCGACATCACCGGGCCGGCCAGCGGCGTGACCTCAGCCCGGCGACTACTTTCCTCCTGGGGCAGAACGGGATGATCGCGGGCCTGAGCGCAAGCAAGGGACCGAGGAAAGTCCGAGCTCCAGAGGGCAGACCGCCAGGTAACGCCTGGGCGCCGTGAGGCGACGGACAGGGCAACAGAGAGCAGACCGCCGATGGTCCCGAGCGCAAGCAGAGGACACAGGCAAGGGTGAAACGGTGGGGTAAGAGCCCACCGCCCTGCGCGTAAGCGCGGGGGCACGGTAACCCCCGGTCGGAGCAAGGCCAAATAGGCGGCGAGGTGCGGCCCGCACCGTTCGAGCCGCGGGTAGGCTGCTTGAGGCGACCGGCGACGGCCGTCCGAGAGAGATGATCATCTCCCTGACCGCAAGGAAGGGGAAACAGAACTCGGCTTACGGTTCTGCCCTGCCGCGCCGCGATCGTGCGGCGCGGACCAGTGCCGGCGTCACCAACATCGGCGACGAGGTAATCATGCTGGCAGTGCTATTCGCGTTGGCGTCCATGCAAGGCCCGACTCCGGCGCAGGGGCCGCTGTATCGATACCGGCTCGAAGTGAAGACGTCGCGCGAGGTCGACCAGACGGCGATCGGTCGCGCCAACCTCTCCGAAGGGCTCACCACCGTTGCCACGATCTCGGTCACCGCGCGAGACAGCGCCGAAGGCCAGATCGTGGAGGTCACGGTCGACTCGATGACACTCGACCCGACAGGTGCCCTGGTCGATCAGCTGCAGCAGCATCCCGCCGCGGCTCACGATGCCCGCGGCGCCCGGGTGTCGCAGTACGTCGTGCGCGGACGAATCCACGGGCCGGCGATCTTTTCCGACTCGACCAATCAGGCACTGGGCGCGATTGCGCAGGCGATCAGCGTCCTCTTTCCGGGAGTGCGGCGCGGCGCCAAGGTAGGCGACAGCTGGGCAGACACCACCAACCTCGTCAACGGCAAGTCACCGCAGCAGCAGACGCACGGGCAGATCCTGGCGCAGTGGAAAGTTGTCGGCGTCGAGGGGAATGCACTCGTCCTCGACGGAACGTCGACGTCGCGCACGCGGACCGATGACGCGTCCAACGGCCAGGCGATGACGCTCAACGGAACCACGAGGGAACACGTGGTAATTCCGCCATCAGGACCGGTACGCCGGGCCACGATCGAAACCTCCAACGACATGAGCATCGCCGTCCCCGGTCTCGCAGCGCCGATTCCCGGAAAGACGACCGCGTCGCTATCCCTGACGCCATTGCCGTGACCGGTGAGGCGCGAGCGATGCCGGCGAGCGCCAGGCCGCTCGGGCGGCGCCGCACCCGTGTGTGGCCGGATCGCCGGTCGTCGTCGCATTCCGCATGGGACAGATAGCCGCGGGCACCGGTGCGGCCGCCAGATGGCGCGCCGGCTGGGGGGCGCTGCTCATCGGCGTGTCCGCCGTCGCCGGATGTTCCAGGCATCGCCCTGAGCTTGCACCGGCGCCGTCCACGGCGAACGGCGGTCGCAGCAACAGCGTGGTCCTTCGCGACAACTGGCGCGCGCGCGTCGTCGTCGACCGCAGCGACTCGATCATCCTCACGCTTCCGTCGGGCGACCATCAGCTGCAGCGCTTCAGCCGACGCGCCGCCTTTACCCTCACCATTGCTGATGATGGAACTGCGACTCTGAGGCTCGATTCACTGGCGCTCAAACCGCGTGTGAGCGGCGATGCTGGAAACCCGATCGGGGCCGTCTGGACCGGACAGATAGCCGGCGACCATCTCAATGCGATTCAGGTCAGTGGCGGAAGCGCCGGATCGGCCGCGCCACTCACGACTCTCGTTCGCGACCTCCTCCCGCGCCTTCCCGCAGGCGGAGCGAGAGCCGGGCTCGCCTGGTCCGATACCTCGAACGGTCCGGTACGGGTCGACATCTTCTCGGGCTCGGAGCGGCGCACGTCCACTTGGGCTGCTGGGTCGGCGAGCCCGCGAGGAGGAAGCCGGGTCCTCCCGGTCACCGTCCGGGAAGAATTCGAACAGCTCGGCACCGGAAATGAAAGCGGCCGTCGAATGTCAATGACATCACAAGGCAGTCGTAGTGGTGTGTACTACGTCACATTCGACGGGCGAGTCAGTGACGCTCAACTCGACGACTCGGTGGCAATGCTGATCAGCATCACTGGCACCAGACAGCTGGTGCCAACCACCCGGTATTCCCGGACGTCGGTCCACTTTTTCCCGCTGGCACGTGGACAGTCCGAGTAGGCCACATCGGGCCCATCGGGCGATTCTCTGGGGGCTGGCGCTCGCCGCCAGCCTTCTTCTTGTATGGCTCTTTGCCGTGTGGCCGCCGCCGGTCTGGTATCGCTGGAACTTTCCGAGGGAAACTGCGTTCATGGCCCTCCGGCGGCGGCAGGATCCGGCTGGAGCGCTCCGCCGCCGCTATCGTCCCATTTCGCTGGCAGAAATTCCAATGGCGCTTCGGCGCGCAGCGCTGATTGGAGAGGACGTTCGATTCTACCAGCATCACGGGATCGATTACGTCGAAATGCGCCGTGCGCTTGGTTATCCGCGCGACTCGTTTTCCTGGCGAAGCAGCCGCGACCGGGCCGAACTCTGGCACGCGATCGAGCGAAGTATCACCCATCCAGGACGGATTCGCGGGGCGAGTACCATCACCCAGCAACTGGCGAAAAACCTCTATCTCTCGCCGAGCCGCAATCCACTGCGCAAGATCAAGGAAGCGGTCACCGCGTGGCGGCTCGAATTCTGGCTCCCGAAGGACCGGATCCTCGAGCTCTATCTCAACACGTCCGAGATGGGGAAGGAGATCTGGGGGGCCGATGCTGCCAGCGAGTCGTACTTCCATCTACCTGCGCGGCGCATGGACGAAGAAGAAGCGGCCTCACTCGCAGCACTACTTCCATTTCCACGGAGTAGTAATCCAAACTACCATCCTGGGCGCATGGTCTGGCGCCGGAATCTCATTCTTGCAAGGATGGGCGGACGTCCGGTCATTGTCCCGCCGGACACTGCGTCTGCAATTCCGGTCGAGCCCAGTCCCGACACCCAGCCCGACACCATTCAAACGTCATCGCCGCCCGACACCATAGCGCTCCTGCGAGTGTTGCCGGCCAGGAGCGCTAATCGCAACCAACCATGCATCAGGTAATCCTGGAATCCCTGGGTGTCTTACGATGCGCCAGAAGCAGGAAACACCGCTCCGATCAGCGGCACGCCGGGTAGGTCGGATCGGGGCCGTCAATCGCCGGCTTGTCCTTCCGATTGGCGAGTGCGGTCATGATATCGTGCATGAACTGACCGACCCGGGCGCCGTGGTTATAGTCGATGTACTCGGGTTCATCCGTGACCTGGTGATAGTCCTCGTAATACCCGGTCGAGTAATAGGTCACCGGGACATTGTGGTGGACGTAATTGACCTGGTCGCTGCGGCAGAAGCGGTTCGAGGGGTTCGCGGTCACATCCCAGGAGCGATCGATCGCCATCGGTGCCGGTGACAGCGCGTTGACCGAATCGATGATATCGCCGAAGGCCTTCGATTCGCGACGAGATCCGAGCGTCTGAATCGAATGCGGTCCGCCGAACTTGACATCAGTGGTGCGGCCGCGCGAATCCATGTCCATGTTGTTCGCGGCGACGATCGAGTCGAGCGGAATCGTCGGATGGCTGGTGAACCAGGCCGAGCCGAGGAGACCGGCCTCCTCACCGGTGTGAGACACGAAGATGAGGGATCGCGCGGGGTGTGGATGCTCGCTGGCAAACTTCTCGACCACCTCGAGAAGGATCACCGTCCCCGAACCGTCGTCTTCGGCGCCATTGTTGATCGAGTCTCGACGCGGTGGACGGATGCTGCGCGCCCGGCGGATCATCGAGTCGATCAGGTGCTGCTGGAGCGGAGTCGGCGGACAGCTGACCCGGTCGTTCGCGCCCTGGGGGCGCATAACCTGGTTATATGCCCGCAGCGAATCGTGATCGACAGCAGTGGGGTTGACTCCGATGTGGTCGTTGTGCGCGCTCAGCAACACGTACTCGCCGGCGAGTGCCGGGTTTGATCCAGGGAGAATTCCGATCACGTTGCGCCCGGGCGTCACCGACTTGTGCCACTCGTAGTTCCACGACCCGCTCACCGATTGCCCCGACATTCCGGGCGTCAACTGGTCCACGCTCTTCCCGAAGAGCTTCGCTGCCGCCGCTGCGCTGATGGTAGCGCTCGGCAGTCCGCCCGATGGGAGTTCGGGTTTCATCGCCTGGCGGGTGCCGAAGGCCATGTTTGCGGTGTTGCGTGCGATCGAGTCCTCAACCAGGATGACCCCGGCGGCGCCTGCAGTCGCAGCACGCGAGTCGCGAGCCACTCCTCCGCCTCCACGGCCAGCACCGCCGCCGCCTCGACCTGTAGTGGCAGCGGCGAGCGCCAATGCGTCAGCCGCGCCGCGCTGATTCGGAAATCCGGCGCCGGCCGGGCAGGTAGCTCCGCCGCCGGCGCCGCCACCAGCTCCTCGTCCGCGACCGCCACCAGTCTCGGGTGCGATGAACACGGCGATCTTCCCGCGGAAGGACGCCGGGTCGAGTGGCACCTGTTCACCCCATCGGCCGGCGAAGACCACGGGTACGTCATGGAGCGCAGCAGAACCGCTCGCGCCGTTCGTCGCTGTAGGCGCTATGGGAATCCAGTCACGGCGGCGTTCCAGCGGCATCCCGCCGACTGCTAGGGTCGCTGAGGTGCTGTCGAATCCGAGGGGCCCGAAATCGAGTTCCTGGAAGTAACCCCCGTTGTCACCGCCGGGCTTGAGGCCCAGCCGCTTGAACTCCGCGGCGATGTACGTCGTCGCCTTGTAGTCACCGATCTCGCCGATTCGGCGCCCTTGCATCGAATCGTCTGCGAGCTGATAGAGTCGAGTCCGCAGGTCGTTGGCGGTAATCGCCGCGACGGTGGGGCGTGGGGCCCATTTCATCGGGCTCTCTTCGTCGGGCCAGACTGATCGAGGCGCCGGATGTGCAGTCTTCGGCGCGGTCTGAGCGGCGGCGTGGGTGGCCGAGAGTACCACGGCGGTCATTACGGCAACTGCGATGTTCCGAACCACGGGAGTCTCCATCTGGATGACACGTCACACTTGGTGTGTCGTGCGCCGGCAATCAACTCACTTCACGGCTGACGGAAGGCGGCGTCTATTGTGGCGCCGCCCGATGCAGATCAATCGAGCAGCCTCAGCGGCATGACCAGCGTCAGATATGCGGCTGGATCGTCCCAGCCGACCGGTTCGACCGTCGCGGCGCGCTCGGGTGCCTTCAGCGTCATCCGCACTTCGTCGGTCGGCATGTACTTGAGCACTTCGAGGAGATAGTTCGCGTTGAAGCCGATGTCGAGTGGCTCGCCTTCATACGACACGGTGATCTCTTCCTGCGCTTCACCCAGGTCCGGTGTAGTGACCGAGAGCCGGCATGAACCATCACCAAACGCCATCCGGATCCGATGCGTCTGATCGCTCGCCACGATGCTCATCCGACGGAGCGCCGACATCACCGAGGCCTTCTCCGCGGTGGCGACCTTGTCGTTCTCGCGCGGGATCACCTGCTCGTAGTTGGGGTACGGCCCTTCGATCAGCCTGGTAAAGACCTGCGTCGTCGCGGATCGAAAGCCGAGGTGATTCTCCGAACGACCGATCTCGATCTCGTCGTCGGGACCGAACAGCTTGCGGAACTGTTCCAGCGCCTTGGGCGGCACGATCAGCTCGGCCTGCTGCGCCAGGGTGCTCTGCATCGGAATTTCCATCTTGGCGAGCCGGTGCCCGTTGGTTGCGACCATCCGCATCCGGTCGGGCAGGAGCTGCCAGAGGACACCGTTGAGGACCGGGCGGCTTTCCTCGGTGCTCGCAGCGAACGCCACATGCGCAATCAGCTTCTGCAATTCCCGCGCGGTGGTCCGGGAGGAGCCGTCGAAGGCGAGTTGCGGGAACGACGGGAACTCTTCGCGCGGCAGGCCGAGGAGCTTGAACTTCGATCGCCCGCATTCGATGGTAACGCGCTGCTCGCCCTGGGTCGTGATGCGGATCCCGGCGCTGGGAAGTTCGCGAACCAGTTCAACCAGTTTGCGCGCCGGAAGCGTGATCGCCCCGTCCTGATCGACAGCGGCGGGCACCGTCGTGCCGACCGCGATGTCGAGATCGGTTCCCGAGAGCCGCAACCCGTCCTTGGTGGCTTCGAGGAGAATGTTGGCGAGCACCGGGAGCGTCGTCTTGGTCGGCACAGCCGCGGCAACGGCGGTGAGGCCTTCCTGCAGATGCTCGCGCGTGATGGTGAACTTCATCGGGTACCCCGGGTTGCCAGAAGAACTGCTGTTTTTACCTGATTAACTGATCTAACAGTAGCAGTAGAGGTCCCGGAAATGTGGACCGTCGGTGTAACATGCTCGTGCTGCGCGTGCTGCACCTTCGACCTCGCGTGGACTCGTCGTGGAGCGCGGGGATGGTCGGACGAGTTGCCCACCGCAATCCGCACGCGCCCACACCCTCCACGATACTGCCTTGCACACTGTGAACTACACTGTCAACAACTCCGCACGGGCTGATTCTACGCGTTCGCGGAACTGGCGGTCGCGGCCCAGTTGCGTCTGCACCTTGTCGACACTGTGAATCACCGTCGAGTGATCGCGGCCGCCGAAGGCCTGGCCGATTTCCACCAGCTGCATCTGCAGCAGCTCGCGGGCGAGGAACATGGCGATCTGCCGCGGCACCGTGAGTGTCTTGATGCGCGCCTTCGAACGGAGCCCCTCCGGCGTCACTCCCCAGCGGCGGGCAACGACTTCCTGGACCTTCTCGATCGTCGGCAGCGTGCGCGAGCGGGCGTCGCCGTCATCGCCGGGGCGGATCCGGTCGGCCAGCGCTTCGCGCGCCAGTTCGATCGAGATCTCGCGGTGCCGGAGCGAGGCGTACAGCAGCAGCTTGATGATGCATCCCTCGAGTTCGCGCACGTTCGATCGGACGTTCTCCGCCATGAACCGGAGGACGTCGTCGGGAATCGTGGTCTCGAGGTGGTCCTGCTCCTGCTTCTTCCGCAGGATGGCGATCCGGTGCTCGAGGTCGGGCTGCTTGACGTCGGCCACCATCCCCCACTCGAAGCGCGATACCAGGCGGGCTTCGAGGCCGGGGATTTCCTTCGGCGCGCGATCCGACGTGAGGACGATCTGCTTGCCCCCCTCGTAGAGCGCGTTGAAGGTATGGAAGAATTCTTCCTGCGTCGCCTCTTTTCCCTCGAGGAAATGGACGTCGTCGACGAGGAAGAGATCGACGTCGGACCGGTAACGCTTGCGCAGGTCGGGCATCGTGCGCCCGTGAATCCCCTCGATGACCTCGTTGATGAACTGTTCCGCACCGACATAGAGGACGCGGGTCGCAGGCGCCCGTGAGAGGACCTCATGCGCGATGGCCTGCATCAGGTGCGTCTTGCCAAGCCCCGTCGGCCCGTAGATGAAGAACGGGTTGTATTGCTTGCCGGGGGCTTCGGCGACGGCGTGGGCGGCCGCCGCGGCGAGTTCGTTCGATTTGCCGATCACGAACGCGTTGAAGGCATAGCGGTCGTTGAGTGGCTGGGCGCTGGGATTGACCGGGACGAGTGGCGCCGCGGACGGTTCGGCCGGCGCTTGCGGCACGAAGAGATCCATCTGCGGACGCTTCTGTCGGTCGGCGGCAACGCAGAAGGTCACCGCCACCGGTTCGCCGGCCGCCTCGGTGGCGCAGGCGCCGAGCGCGGGACCGTACTTCTCTTCGTTCCAGCGCTTGGCGAAGTCGTCGGGCGTGGTAACGATGAGTGTTCCGCGCTCGAACGAAATTGCCTCGTTGCTCGACAGCCATGTCTGGATCATCGGCTCGGGGATGTCGCGCTTGGCGCCCTCGAGAACACGCTTCCAGAGATCTTTGGCTGACAGCGGCATCGTGTCGATTTTTTTCGGGTGCGGGTAAGGCGGAGAGTTTTCGGGAGGCCGATTCTACGGCCCGAATGTGGAAAAGTCAAACCTTGACCTTTTCGGGCTCTGGACGGTAGCTTGTCCGGCTCTTTAGAGGACACTGACCGCAATGATGCCGACGTATCGTCCGCGCAACAAGCGACGGATTGCCAAGCACGGATTCCGCAAGAGAATGGCCGACCGTTGGGGCCGAGCCGTCTTGTCGCGCCGCCGGAAGAAGGGGCGGAAGCAGCTGACGGTTTCCCTCGGCTCGAAGCACGCCCGCACCTGACGGCGACGAGCGCATGATGCGCTCGCGCCGGCTGGTTGACCCCGCACAAATCCGCCGCGTGCTCACCCTCGGCCAGCGCCAGCACGGGGCCAATATCGACATCTTCTGGAGCGATAACGAGGCGGGCCATCCCCGCCTCGGGATGATCGTGCCCAAATTCCGGCAGACTGCCGTCGCCCGGAACCTCTTCCGGCGGCGACTGCGAGAAATCTGGCGGCGTGAAACCCGGATGCGGCTTCCTGCGTGGGACGTGGTATTCCGGGCCCGGTCGGCCGGTTACGATGCACCATACCAGCGGTTGCGCGCCGACGTCGCGGAGTGGTGCGAGGGCAGGGGGAGATGAAATGCCGACGTGGGCTGGCCGGGGTGCCACCTTCCTCATCCGCGGGTACCAGCGCTTCATTTCGCCAGGGCTGCCTCCGGCATGCCGGTTCTCACCGTCGTGTTCGCAGTACGCCGTCGAAGCAATCGAGCGTTATGGAGCAGTGCGCGGCGGATGGCTCGCCGTCAAACGGATCGCGCGATGCCATCCCTGGAATCCAGGCGGTTATGACCCAGTTCCTTGACGCCGTGAGCTTTGCGTGAACGACCGGCGCCTCCTGATGGCACTCGGGCTGATCATGGTGATCGCCCTCTTGCCGGAGTTCCTGATCAAGCGGGCCGCGCCCAAGCTCGGAATGGTGACGAAGCACGACACGGCGGTCGCGTCATCGACACCGGCCGAAGTCCCCGCAACGTCACCCGCAGACAGTGTCGCGCGTCAATCTCAAGTGCCGGGCGCCGCTCCCGTCGTCCCGGCCGTCGCCGCCGATACCGTCGTGGTGCGTTCGAGTCTCTACCGCTATGCCATCTCGACCCGCGGCGGAACGATCATCTCGAGCCGCTTCCTTCACTATCAATCGATGGCTGAAGCTGATCACCGCGACACGCTCGAGCTCCTCCCTCCCGACGCCGGTCTCCTCGGTGGCACGCTGATCGCCGGGAACGACACGATCCACCTCGACCAGATCAACTTCACCGCCAGCGCCGACTCGCTCAATGCGCCGGCGTCGCTGACGCTGCACGGGCAGTCGGGCAGTTACGCCATCGACCTCACCTATCAGTTCTCTGGCAACGATTACGAGGTCGCTGGCACCGGCAAAGTGACCGGCCTGGGTCCGACCGGTGGCCTCCTCCTGGTCGGATTCGGCAACGGCTTCCGGCCGGTCGAGGCAAACGCCTCCGACAATGCGCAGGTCGGACTCGTCACCAAGCTCGACAAGACTTCGCTCACGCTGTTCGGCAAACTCAAACCGCGGCAGCTCCTCCAGGTGAGCGGGCCATTCGAGTGGATCGCGATCAAGTCGAAGTACTTCGTTGCGGGACTCTTCTCCTACGATTCGGCCGGACAGACGGTCAAGCCGAATATCGTCGGCGTGCAGGCTTTTCCTTCCGACACCTTCAGTCACCCGGCCCGGGCGCACGTGGCGGCGTCGATCGCCGTTCCCGCCGATGGCGGCTTCCACTGGCGGCTCTATCTCGGACCCATGGAGTACACCCGGCTGCACCGGATGGGTCGCGATTTCGACGACGTCAATCCGTACGGATGGTCGTGGCTCCGGCCCGTAATCCGCCCGATTGCCGTCTGGATCCGGGCGATCTTCGTCTGGATGCATACGGCGCTGGGTCTCGGTTACGGCCTGGTGATCGTCATCTTCGGACTGCTGGTGCGCATTCTTCTCTGGCCGCTGAGCCGCAGCGCGATGCGGTCAATGGCACGGATGCAGGCGGTACAACCGGAACTCACCGCACTGCAGGAGCGCTACAAGGACAACCCCCAGCTCCTGCAGCAGGAAACCTTCAAGGTGTACAAGGAGCACAAGGTCAACCCGCTGGGCGGATGCTGGCCGATGCTCCTGCCGTACCCGGTGCTCGTCGCGGTCTTCTTCGTGCTGCAGTATTCGATCGAAGTGCGTGGCGTCTCGTTCCTCTGGATGAACGATTTGTCGCGCCTTGATCCGCTCTATCTCATTCCGATCATCATGGCCGCGTCGATGTACGCCGTATCCCGCATCGGACAGATGGGCCTCCCGCCCAACCCGCAGACCAAGATGATGACGTGGATGATGCCGATCATGATGCTGGTGATCTTCGCGCGTTTTGCATCGGGGCTCAATCTCTACTACGCGGTGCAGAATCTGACTTCAATTCCTCAGCAATGGCTGGTGATGAAGGAGCGGCGCGTGATGCAGGGAAGCCGGCCAATGCCGGCGCCGCCGAAAAAGAAGAGGTGATCGACGCGCGACGTCAGACGCTCAACAGCATCGCCCCCCGCAACCCGGCACGCGCCACCCGGTTCGATACCATCCGCCAGGCGAGATAGTAGCCGGCCATCGGCGGCAACGTCACGCCGTCGATGATCCTGAGCGACGCCGGCGCCGCAGGCAGCAGCCATCGCATCACCAGCCCGGCCCCGGTCCGGTCGAGGTCGCGTTCGAGCAGTGCCGCGAAAACCCTTTCCCGCTGCCGCAGTCGGGCAAATGCGGTCCGGCTCACGCCGAGAGCCTGCTGCGGCTCGACCGACGCCAGCACCGTCAGCACCATGTGCATGGAGAGACCGGCCGTGTAGATCCATTCACGAAGCGGATGTTCCTGTGCGGCCTGCCAGCGATTCCACTCCGCGCCGCGCGGCTGCAACCGATCCCAGCGAGTCAGCGACGTGATTGCGACGAGGAGGGCGGCGCGCTCTGCGATATCTGCGGGGCGGGGCTCGACCAGGAAGGCGACTGCACCATCGGCTCCGGGGAGTGGCTCGGCAGGATCGCCGGTACCGTTGCCGGGCAGGAGAATCACCGACTGGCATCGGTCGGCGCCGAGCGCGGACGCCTGCGCAACCAGGTCGCTGAGCGGCGACAGCCACCCCTGATCAGCGGCTCGAGCGGCGATCAGACGGAGCCGATCGGGCTCGACGGGAAGGGGAAGGTCGGCGAGGTGGGGCAGGCGCTGTCGACGGATTGCATCGAGGATTCCGGCATGACGGGCGCGGAACTCGCGGCAGGCGGACGCGGAATCCTTCGCCTCGACCGCTGTGACCCAGGGCGAGACGAGGTCGACGATCACCGTCAGTGTGGCAGGTCGCGCCGTCGGCGGGCTACCGAATCGAGGAAGCGCCGTTCTTCGGCGGTCAGCGAATCGATTCCGGTGGCGCTGATCTTGTCGAGGACACGATCGATCTCTGCTGTCTCGTTGGCTCCGCGCTGTGTGTCACGCGCCGGCTCGGGCGCAACTGGCACCTTGTGCCCCGCGATCGCGGGCTGACCGGCGCCACCGCCGCCGCGAGCGGCTACCGGTACGCGGGGCCGCATCGACGGGAGCGGCATCGGGCCTGCGGGGCGCGCGATCCCGCGCAGGACGAAGTAAAAGATCCCCGAGGCGAGCCCGCCCAGGTGCGCGCCATGCGCAATGCCGTCGTGCAGAAAGAAGAGGCCAACGGTGTCGTATCCGGCGAGGAGAGCGATCACCCACTTGGCGCGAATCGGCACCGGAATCGGGAAGACCATGAGCGGCGCGTCGGGAACCATCCTGGCGAACGCATACGCCACGCCGATGATTGCTCCCGATGCTCCGATGAACGAGCCGACGTTGACGCCGACAGCCTCCAGGGCGAGCGCGAAGATCGCCGCACCAATGCCGCAGTACAGGTAGTACACGATGAAGGTCGGCGAGCCGAGACGGCGCTCGACGGTTGGACCGAAGACGAAGAGCGCGAGGGAGTTCGCGGCGAGATGCCAGAGGCCGCCGTGCAGGAACATGTAGGTGACAAAGGTCCAGGGACGATGCGGCGCGAGCCCCGGATCGAAGGCCAGCAGCTGGGTCAGGTAGTCGGAGGTGAGGACCGTCTGCTGCAGCAGGAGAACGACGGCGTTGACCGCGAGTAGACGGCCAACCCATGGTGTCACCCGCGGTGCGGATTCACTCATTGCGCCCTCGCGCGCCACGCTGCATCACTCCTCCACCGCCAGCTCGCAGATCCGCTCGCACAGGGTAGCAAAATCGATTCCAACGGCTGCCGCCGACTGCGGCATCAACGAGGTCGCCGTCATTCCGGGAAGAGTGTTGACCTCGAGGCAGAAAAGCTCGCTGTCGGCGGTGAGGCGGAAGTCGACGCGCGAATATCCTCGCAATTTGAGCACCTCGTGTGCCCGCAGGGAGATGGCGCACGCCTCTTCGGCCAGCGCACCGGGAATCCTCGCCGGAAAAATCTCCTGCGACATCCCGGGCGTGTATTTGCATTCGTAGTCGAACAGTTCATGACGCGGGATGATCTCGCCCACGGCCAACGCCTCGTCACCGAGGACTCCTACGGTCAATTCCCGTCCGGGCACGAACGCCTCCACCATTACCTCGTCGTCATGGCGTCCCGCCTCGGCGATTGCCGCCGCCAGGCCTGAAGGATCGCGAACCACACTCAACCCTACGGTGGACCCCTGGCTCCCGGGTTTCACTACGACCGGCCAATCGAGCTCGCGATCGACTTCGGCGGCCGTGACCGGGGCCATCAACCATGCGGCGGTGAGCACTTCACCCTGGAGGAAAAGCCGCTTGGTCAAATCCTTGTCCATGGCGACGCCGCTCGCGAGCGGACCTGCACCGGTGTAGCGGATGCCGGCCGTTTCGAGCAGCGCCTGGATGGTGCCATCCTCGCCGCGGCCACCGTGCAGTCCGAGAAAGACAACGTCGGCATTGCGGAGCGCCGGCTCGGCGAGGAGGCCGCCGAAGAGAATCCGCCGCTCTCGCTCGGCGAGTTCCCGGAGGTGTGACTCCTCGGGAGGCGTGGTCCGGACCGACGGCATCAGGAGCCGCGTTTCACCCGTGGAATCGAGGAGCCCGGTGGCGGTGTCGGCGACAGTGACCTGGTGTCCTCGGCCGCGGAGCGCCGCGACGACCTGGGCCGACGACGCGAACGCTACATCGCGCTCGGCCGATGACCCACCGGTGAGGACACAGATCTTCATGCGGGAAAGGTAGCCGCGAAGTCGCGCCGGCCGGCGGTGGCGCTCCTTAGCGGCCGATCATCAATTGCAGCACGTCATATCGCGATACGATGCCCACCAAGTCGTCCTTGTCCGCGACGAGCGCCGCGGGCGTTTCGCGGGTGAGCATCGGGGCGAGGCGATCGAGGGTGAGGGCGGCGTCGACCGCGGGAAAAGGCGCTTCCATCACATCGCGCACCGCCCGGTCGAGGAGCGAGGGCTCTTCGAGTGCGGCCGTCATCAACGAATTCTCCACCAGCGATCCGACACATTTTCCCGCCTCGATCACCGGCAACTGCGACACGGCGAAGGTGCTCATCAGGTTGAGCGCCTGACGCACCTGTGCCGCCGGAGCGACCTGCACCAGCGCCGGCGCATCGGTGCTGCGGCGGCGCAGCAGATCCGCCACCGTGGCGCGCGGCGCATCGAGGAGCTGGTTCTCCTGCAGCCACGCGTCGTTGAAGACCTTGGAGAGGTAGCGTTCGCCAGTGTCGGCGAGGATCACCACGACGCACGCGGCGGGATCGTTGACTTCCCGCGCCACGGCGAGCGCCACGTGAAGATTGAGCCCCGTCGATCCGCCGGCGAGAATGCCTTCTTCCCGTGCCAGCCGGCGCGCCATCGCCATCGAGTCCTTGTCGGTCACGGTGCGGAATTCATCGATCACGTCCCACCACACTGTGGACGGGACCTTGTCGCCGCCGAGGCCTTCCACCTTGTACGGCGCGCCATCGTGGGCGAGTTCGTGGGTCTCGAAGTATCCGGCATACAGCGAGCCCGCCGGGTCGCCGGCGATCACCTTGATCGCGGGATTCTTTTCCTTGAGAAATTTCCCGACACCACTCACCGTGCCGCCAGTTCCGGCCCCCGCCACAAAGTGCGTCACGCCGCCGCCGGTCTGTTCCCAGATCTCGGGACCAGTGGTGGCGTAATGCGCCTCCGGGTTGAGCGGATTGTAGAACTGATTGGCAAGCACCGCCCCAGGCGTGTCATGGGCGATCTGCTTCGCCTTCATGATGTAGTTCTCGGGATGATCGGGCGGGACGGAGGTCGGCGTCGTGACAACCTCCGCCCCGTATGCCTTGAGGAGCCGCACCTTTTCCTGGCTCATCTTGTCGGGCATCGTGAAAATGCAGCGATACCCCTTGATCGCCGCGGCGACAGCGAGCCCGACGCCGGTGTTTCCGCCGGTGCCTTCGACGATCACGCCTCCCGGACGGAGCGCGCCCGACCGTTCGGCGCCTTCGATGATCGCCAGTCCGATCCGGTCCTTGACCGAACCGCCCGGATTGGCATACTCGGCCTTTCCCAGGACCGGAGTGCGCACGCCGTGACCGATGCGCGCGAGATGAATCATCGGTGTCCAGCCGATCGTTTCGAGCACCGATTGGTAGGGACGGAGATGGTGTGACATCAGTGGCCCCCGGACCCGCGGCGAAGCGAGTCGGGAAGAGTGAATCGGATCGGGACCTTGATCGGCGCCGCCACGGGCACGCGTCCCAGGTGCGCCGGCATGAAACGCAGACGCGGGGCAGCCTGGAGTGCGGCGGCGTCGAAGGCCGCGTGTCCGCTTGACCGCGTCACCCGGGTCGAATCGCGGACGACGGCGCCAGAGGAGTCGACCACCACGTAGAGCATCACTTCGCCCTCGACCCGCTGAGCATAGAGGTCGGGTGGATAGGGAATCGACGAGTCGCCCGACACCAGCACCGCCGGGGTGACGGCATCGGCTGGCGGAGCGCGGCGGCAGCCGGCCGCCAGCGACGCGAGGGCGCACAACGACGCGGTTCGCATCCGGGAAGAATAGCGCGTCCGGACCGAATCAACTGGGCGGCAGCGAGGGATCTTCGAGCTCATCACGGATCCGCGCCAGCTCCTGCAGCGCTTCGATCGGGGTCATCGAATTCGGATCGAGCCCGCGGAGGCGGAGCGCCAGCGTGATCGCGCGCTGGTCGCTGGGTGAGAGATCGCGTGGCCTGATCTCCCGCCGCGCCGGTTCGCTATCGGCTGGGCCGTCGAAGAGCGACGGCTGCGCCGGATCAGCTGGTCCCGGCGGCAGTCCCGATACGACGCGATGATCGCCTTCGAGCGTCGCGAGCACGTCGCGGGCGCGCTCGACCACCCCGGCTGGAAGGCCGGCGAGGTGGGCGACGTGAATGCCGTACGAGCGATCGGTGCCGCCCGCCTCGAGTCGGTGCAGGAAGACGATCCCGCCATTGGTCTCGCGCACTGCGACATTGAGGTTGCGCGCGTGGGCGAGCTTCTCGGGGAGCTGCATCAGTTCGTGGTAGTGCGTGGCGAACATGGTGCGGCATCCGATCCGGTCGTGCAGATGCTCGGTGACAGCCCAGGCGATCGCCACGCCGTCATACGTGCTGGTGCCGCGTCCGATCTCGTCGAGGAGGACCAGCGATTGCGCCGTGGCGTTGTGCAGGATCGCGCTGGTCTCGCTCATCTCGACCATGAAGGTCGACTGACCGCGGGCAAGATTGTCGCTGGCGCCGACCCGGGTGAAGAGACGATCGACAACGCCGATCTCGGCTTCGGCCGCGGGGACGAACGATCCCATCTGCGCCAGCAGGACGCAGAGGCCGATCTGGCGCAGGATCGTGCTCTTCCCCGCCATGTTGGGTCCGGTCACGAGGAGCACGCGCGATCCTTCGTCGAAGCGCACGTCGTTGGGCACGAACCGCTCGCGCGCCATCATCCGCTCGATGACCGGATGCCGCGATGCCACCAGGCGGAGGCCGAAGCCATCGTGCACGCCGGGTCGCGTGTAGTGCTGGGTCGCCGCGACGTCGGCGAATGAGGCGACGACATCGACCCGCGCCAGGATCTGCGCCGTGTGCTGGATGCGCCGGATCTCCGCACCGACACGCTGGCGCAGTGCCGCAAAGAGGGCGGCCTCGCGCTCGGCGATCTTTTCTTCGGCGCCGAGGACGCGGGTCTCGTAGTCCTTGAGCTCGGGAGTGGCGTAGCGTTCGGCGCCGCTCAGCGTTTGCCGGCGTTCGTAATCGGCCGGGACCGCGGCGGCGTTGGCGTGCGTCACCTCGATGTAGTAGCCGAAGACCTTGTTGAATCCCACCTTGAGCGACTGGATCCCGGTGCGCTCGCGCTCGCGCTGCTGGATGCCGGCGAGCGCCTGCTTGCCGTTGTCGCGCAGTTCGCGCAACTCGTCGAGCTCGCTGTCGCATCCCGGGGCGATCACGTCGCCGTCGGCGAGCATCGCCGGCGGCCGCGCCACCAGCCCGCGGGCGAGCACTGCAGCGAGGTCGGCCAGCGGATCGAACGTCTCGGCGGCGTGCGGCAGGAGTGCCATCGACTCCGAACGCCGTGGCGCGGGAACGGCCGCAAGTTCGGCGAGCACAGTGTCGACCTGAGGCAGACGGAGCAGCGAATCGCGCAGGGCGCCGAGCTCGCGCGGCGTGGCGCGGCCCGCAGCTGCGCGAGCTGCGAGCCGCTCGAGGTCGCGGACACCGTCGAGAGCGTCCCGCAACGCGGCGCGCGCGCGTCCCGCCGTGACCAGCACTTCGACTGCGTCGAGCCGCGTATTGATCCGGTCCGGCTCCCGGAGCGGCGACACGATCCATTGCCGCAGCAGGCGCGCTCCCATCGGCGTGACGGTGCGATCGAGCGTCTCGAGGAGTGTTACTCCCTTGGCACCGGCGCGAAGCGGTTCCACCAGCTCGAGGTTGCGGCGGGTCATCTCGTCGAGCCAGCAAAGCTCGTCGCTGCGTCGCACGTGCGGCCGGCCGAGATGGGGAATTCCGCTCGGCTGCAAGTCGGCGATGTAACGCAGCAGCGCTCCCGCCGCGCCAACGCTGGCGCGGTCGTCGGCGGCGAGCCCAAGGCCGTCGAGCGACGCAAGCTGGAAGCGGCGCGCGAGTTCCTCGGAACCGAGGTCGGCGTCGAATTCCCACGACTCGCGAGGCGTGCGGAGCGTGCCGTCGCCAAGTGCGATCACGGTGTCGCCGGGCACGACGACCTCGGCCGGATTGAGCCGGCCAATCGCTTCGTCGAGACCATCGCGCGGCACCGTTTCGAGGATGAACTCTCCGGTCGACAGATCGATCGCCGCAATGCCGACGCGCGAATCGACCGGGAATACCGCGACCAGCCAGTTGTTGCGGGCCCCCGGAGTCCAGTCTTCGTCGAGAAACGCTCCGGGCGTGATCGTCTCCACGACGGCGCGCTTGACGATGCCGCGAGCCAGTCGCGGATCCTCCACTTGTTCGCAGATCGCGACCCGGTATCCCTGTGCGATGAACTGGCGCAGGTAGCCGGCCGCCGCCTTGACCGGGACGCCGGCGAGCGGAACCCCGTCCCCCCGCGCGGTCAGCGTGATGTTGAGGGCACGCGATGCGGTCTGGGCGTCATCGTAGAACATCTCGTAGAAATCGCCCATCCGGAAGAAAAGGATCGCGTTGGTGTGACGCGCCTTGATCTCCCGGTATTGAGCCAGCAGTGGTGTCGCGGATTCAGGCACGCGACAAGTCTACGAAAAACTCGACAGGAGAGAAGAGACAGGAGAGAAGAGAGAAGGGAAAAAGGAAAAGGGAAGAAGGAAAAGGGGAAGAAGGAAAAGGGGAACGAATCGGGATCAGGGCGCCGTGGTGATGAACGGCTTTCCTCCCACAACCGCGGTGACCTTGGCGAGCGCCGCCGCCGCCGCTGCGCGCGTGGCGAAGGGCCCGGCCTGGACCTTGATGAGATTTCCGGGACCGCGAACGGTGTACACCTTGAACCCGGCCTTCTCGATCTTCTGCGTCACTCGGCGGATGACCGTCTGGTCGCTGATGGCGGCGACCTGGATGCGCCACCCACCGGCAGCGGGAGCCCCGGTTGTCGTCGGGGCCGTTATTGACGGCGTGGCGGGCGTCGATGTGTCGGACGCCGAAGTTGGCGGCGCGCGCAGCGAGTCCCGCGCCATCGGGGCGAGCTGAACCCCAGGACCGATATTGCATCGCTGCTTCGCAAATTGAAGCTGATTGCGGAGTTCGAGATCGTCACCCGCCGAGGCCATTCCCCGCGTGAGCCAGTCGCACCCCAGCTGCAGCTTCTGCTGGTCGAACGCGGCCCGCGCTCCCCAGAGCGCTGCGTTGGCGATCACCGGCGAGGAGGGATAGTCGGTGAAGAGCCGGGTGACGCGCGCCATCACGCTGGTCATGTCGCCGTTGCCGTAATCGAGTTGCGCCAGGCGAAGGAGCGCCTTGTCCGCCCACGCCGACGATGAATAGTTGACCACGATATCGGCGAAGCGACTGCGCATTCCGTCTCCGGTGTTGGCGACGGCACCGGCGGTGTAGAGCGCCTCCGGATAGCTCGAGTCGGTCTGGGGCGTGCGCGCCAGGATCCGCGCGATCACGGCGCGGGCCGAGTCACCGTACCCCTCCTGGGCCAGCTGTACCACCTGCTGGAAGCGGGGTGATGCCGGGAGGAGTGCTGCCTGGCCCGAGACCGGACGCACCGCCAGCGCCAGCATCAGCAGCAACGCGGCGAGCGATGCCGCACGCTTGACGCGCGACGTTGCCAGCGACAGCACCAGATCGGTCATCACTCCAGCTTCGTCCGAAATCCTGGTGGTCTTGAGCGCAATGTCGGCCTGCAGCGCCGCCGCCGTGGCAGCACGGAGCCGCGGCAACGACCAGCGGCCCACGATCGAGCCCACCAGCTGGGCAAAGGGCCCGTAACTGCCGACCCCCGGCCGATTGGCGAAACAGAAGCTCTTGACCTGTTCGGCAAGCGCGCGATCGCGGATCCGCTTGCGTTCCGCGGTGATTCGCGCCCAGCGCAGCACCAGCAACGATGTACCAAGGAGCGAAACCAGGCGCACGCCCGAGTTGCCGCTCACCTGGAGGAGTTCGGGGATGGTCGTCAGGGCGCGGGCAGTGTCGTCGCGCAGCACTGCATCGCGCCAGTCGTCGGCAGTTTCGCCGAACCTGACTCCAACCAGCGCCGCGACCATCTCGGCGCCTATCGGTCCGGTGACGTCGAGACCGGCGAGCTTCTCGACTTCGGCGACGAGGTGACCCAGATCGCCGCCGGTCGCCCGCAACAGGTGCTCCCGTGCTTCAGGAACGATCACTACGTGCTGCGCGTCGAGCCGCACGTCGAGCCACGCTTCGAGCTGGTCACCCACCGGAGCGCGGCACTCGACCGCGGTACAATGCGACGCCAGTTCGATGTCGGCGTCGTCGTCATTCCCCTGCACCAATATCAGAACCGTTTCGGGAACCGGATGACGGAGGTACTCGATGGCGGGAAGCTTGGCCTTGCTCTTCCGCTTCCAGGCATCGATGTCGCGGACCACGACGACCCGCCGCTCGGCCATCATCGGCAGCGTCGCGCACGCGGCCACTAGCGCTCCCGGATCGAGCTGCTGCGCCGAATAGCTGTCGAGGTTGAAGTCGCGGGTTGCCGGGTCGAGGGCGCGGTCGACTATCAGCGCCAGCGCCTCGTCCTTGAAGATCCCCTCGGCGCCGAAGATGTAGTACGATCCGGCTGGTGGCGCTTTGGAGAGCGAACGCCGGAGCCCGGAGAGATCGGTCGCGGCCATGCTGGAAGGTACCCGGGCCGCGAGGCGGGTGAGAAGGTCGAGGGAGGATGCCGCTCAGCGGCCGCTACGGATTTCGCAGGCGGTATAGAGTAAAGCGGCGAGCGTCTTGGCGTCGGTGATCTCGCCCTTGCGGATCATCTCCCGGACCGCGGTCCATCGGAGCACATGAATCTCCAGAATCTCGTCCTCTTCGTGGCGCGTGGGGCCCGGCGTGAGGTCGGACGCGAGATAGAGCGCGATCGTCTCGTCGGTGAATCCCGGAGTGGTCCAGATCCTGGTGAGATGCCGCAGCGTCGTGCAGCTGTATCCGGTTTCTTCGCGCAATTCGCGCCGCGCGGTGTCATCGGGTGACTCGTCGCCGTCGCGGCGGCCGGCGGGAATTTCCCAGAGCATTCCGCCGGTCGCGTGGCGAAACTGATTGATCAGGAGGACCCGCGGATCGGCATCGGCGGGGTCGTCGAGAAACGGAACCACGGCCGATGCGCCGGGATGGCGCAGCATCTCGAGCGTCCCGACCACGCCATTCGGGAAGCGGACCGTGTCGACGTCGAGCGAGACGATCCGGCCGTCATAGACGCGCTCGCTCTTGAGCAGCGTCACGTCGTCGCCTGGATCACGAATTGTTCGCCGTGCCTGGGAACATGGACTTCCTTGATTCCCTCTTCCTGCAGGATCTTCTGCATCGCGACCAGCGACGCGGGCTCGCCGTGGACGCAGAAGGCCCGCTGGATCGGGCCGCCAAGCTCGCGGACCCACCGGCGCAGCTCATCGCGGCCAGCGTGCGCGGAATATCCGTCGATCGTCGCGACCTCGGCCTCGATGTGATGCGGTTCGCCCAGGATGCGGACGTCGCGCTGGCCGTCCTGCATCCGCCGGCCGAGGGTCCCCTCGGCTTGATACCCGACGAGCAGGATGCAATTGCGCGCATCCTCGCAATGGTTCGCCAGATGATGCGTGATGCGTCCATTCTCCGCCATTCCCGATGCCGCGATGATGATCGCCGGCCCGTTGAGCGAGTTGAGCTGTTTCGACTCGTTGACGTCGCGCACGTATGTCACGAGGTGATAGTCGAAGAGGCGCGAATCGGATTGGATCAGCGCTTCGGACTGGTCGAAGAGTTCGGGGTGCATCCGGAAGACTGCCGTCGCTTCGACCGCGAGCGGCGAATCGATGTAGATCGGCAGCTGCGGAATCTTTTTCGCGTCGGCAAGCTCGTGGAGGGCGTAGATCAACTCCTGGGTACGGCCCAGCGCAAACGACGGGACGAGGACGAGTCCCTTCCGCGCGGCAACGCGACTGACGATCTCGCCCAGATGTTCGGTGGCCGTGTTCGCCGTGTCGTGATTCTTGAGGGCATAGGTGCTTTCCACGATCAGCGTGTCGATCGCGCCGCGCGGTCCGGTGGGGTCGCGAATGATCGGCTGACCCCAGCGACCGATGTCGCCGGAAAAAACCAGGCGGTGCGGCGTCGTCCCGGCGATCTGCACGTCGACGTTGGCGCTCCCGATGATGTGCCCGGCGTCGCGATAGGTCACGGTAAGATCGTTCGCCACCGTGAACGGACGCTCGTACGGGTGCGATTCCATCAAGTCCATCACCTTGAGCGCATCGGGCATCGTGTACAGCGGCGTCGACTCCGGAGCGGCGCGCCCCTTCTTCCTGAGATAGAGGAAATCGCTCTCCTGGATGTGCGCCGAGTCGGGGAGCATCGACGCCGCGAGGTCGCGCGTGGCCGGCGTGGCGTGGATCGTCTTGTTGAACTGATGCGCCGCGATGAGCGGGAGCCGCCCGGTGTGATCGATGTGCGCGTGGCTGATGATCACTTCGTCGAGTTGCTTCGGGTCGAACGGCAACGTCGCGTTGAGCTTCGCCGCCGCGGCGCGATTCCCCTGGAACATCCCGCAATCGAGGAGGACGCGGCGTCCGTTCCATTCGAGGAGGTGACATGAACCTGTGACCTGGCCGGCGGCGCCCCAGAAGGTGATCGCAATAGTCACGACAGCAATCCTTTGACGAAGATGATCGGAAGCTTGGCGGCTTCCGCGAGAAGGTATCCGAACTCCGTGGTGAAGCTGCGCGAGATCGGCGACGTCCGCGTCGGCGACGTGTACGCCTCGAGCCCGACGCGACGGGCTTCGAGATGGAGTCGGGCCAGGTGGAACGGGTCGCTCACCAGGACGACGCGCGAGATCCCCTGGCCGTGCAGGTACTCGGCCACCGAGTCGATCGACGCCGCGGTACTGTTTCCCGCCTCGAGCACCACCGAGTCGGCCGGCACGCCGGCGGCGACCAGGTATTTCTGGCCCGCGGTCGCTTCGCTCATCCTGTCGCCCTCGCCGATCCCGCCGGTGACGATGATGATGCGCGCCAGGTGTTCACGATAGAGATCGAAGGCATGATCGAGTCGCGCCTTGAGGACCGGCGAGGGATGGCCATTGTATTGCGCGGCGCCGAGCACGACGATCGCGTCGGCCGGGCGCTGCTCGTCGCGCCGCGACGTGATCACCACATCCGCGAACGACAGCAGGTAGATGCATGCGGCCAGCGTCACTGCACCGATGCTCCACCGGCGGGTGCGTCGCGTCAGAACGGAAAGGACTCCCCCCGGCGCGGCACGATGACGTCGCGGACTCCTTCTTCCCGAAGGATGGTGACCATCATGGCCACGGCCAGGTCATCTCCCTGCACGACGAACGCCCGCTTCACCGGGCCGCCGAGGGAGCGGATCCAGCCGCGCATCTCCTCGCCATCGGCGAATCCCGAGTAGGCCGTCATCGTCTCGATCGACGCGCGCCGCTCGATCACCTCGCCGTCGATTTCGACTGACGACGCGCCGTCCTCCAGCAGCCGGCCGATCGAACCCTCTTCCTGGAACGCGGTGAGGATGACGGTGTGCCGGGGATCGCCGAGGCAGCGGCGCAGGTGGTGCGCCGAGCGGCCGGCATCGCAGGTCTCGTTGGGTGCCACGATCATCGCCGGACCTTCGATCGTGTCGGTGAAATCCGGCTGGCCCTGCGGGATGTAATGCAGCAGCGAGCGGTCGAATGCGCCGGTCTCGTCGCGGTAGGCGCGTTCGCCAGCGGCGATCGTCTCGGGATGCATCCGGAGGACGGTCGTGAGCGATACCGGCGTCGGCGTGTCCATCCAGATCGGAATCTCGGGAATGGCTCCGCGATGCCACAGGTCCTGCACGATGCGGACGAATTCATGAATCGGGCCGATCGTCGCCGCCGGCACGATGATCTGGCCGCCTCGCTCGACCGTGTCGTTGATCACCGCGGCGACGCGCTCCCGCGCCTCGCTGAACATGGGATGCCGCAGGTGCGCAAAAGGCGAACCGATGATCAGCGTGTCTACTTCCCCCGGATTCGGTTCGGCGTCGCGAAAGACCGTGGTCCCGGGCCGTCCAACACACCCCGAGTAGACAATCCGGTGCGAACCTCCTTCACCGGTGCGCAGTTCGATGCTTGCCGACCCGAGCGTATGTCCCGCCTCGGTGAATTCGAACACGAGGTTGCGGCGCAGGTGCAGCGCGCGCCGGCATGGCTGGCCCACAGCGAGCCGTTGCGTCGCGAAGACGTCCTGCAGCGAATAGAGGACGTGCCCCCGGGTCTCGAGGTCGAGCGCTGCCTCGGCCAGGAGGATCGCCGAGCCGTCGCGCGTGGCCGGTGTGGCATAGATCGGTCCGGCGTAGCCGTGACGCACCAGCTGCGGCGCGCGGCCGGCGGAGGCGAGCCCCGCATCGGAGAGGAGGATGGCGTCCACCCGGGCAGGATCGAGCGGCAGATCGCGATTGCTCTGATCGGCCTGCGCGACATTCCCCTGGAACAGCCCGGCATCGAGCAGGACGCGCGCGCCGGCCGCCTCGAGCAGGATCATCGAGCCGGTCGCGGTCGCCGCGCCGCCGAAGAATGTCAGGGTACGAGGAGCGCTCATTTTGTCCCGAAGAGGCGGTCCCCGGCGTCGCCGAGGCCTGGAAGAATGTAGCCGAGGGAGTTGAGCTCCCGGTCATGGGCGGCTGCATAGATCGGAATATCGGCATGCGCGCTGGTGAATGCAGCGACTCCCTCGGGTGCTGCCACGAGGCAAAGGAGGGAAATGTCGGTGACACCCGCCCGTTTGAGTTCGGTGGCGGCCGCGATTGCCGAACCGCCGGTCGCCAGCATCGGATCGAGCAGAAAGAAGCGGTGGTCGGCCGCTGGTGTAGGGACCTTGAAGTAATACGACACCGGCTGCAGCGTGACGTGATCGCGATAGAGGCCGATATGCCCCACGCGTGCGTTGGGAATCAGCTGCACAATTCCGTCGACCATGCCGAGTCCGGCGCGGAGAATCGGCACCAGGGCGATCTTCCCGCTGATCCGCTCGCCGGTGGTTTTCTCCAGCGGCGTCACCACCTCGACCGCCTCGGTGCGGAGGTCGCGTGTCACCTCGTAGGTCATCAGTGCTGCAACTTCGCCAACCAGTTGCTTGAAATCCCTGGTGGACGTCGTCGCATCACGAAGCAAGGCGAGCTTGTGCCGGATGAGCGGATGGTCGATGACCGTCAACCCGCGACGGGATGCAGGGGTCATCCGGTAAAGGTCACGCCGCCGGGGGAGGATTGGCAATGACGATCGTCTCCTGGCCCACACCCGCCGGGATTGGGCGGCCGCCTGGCACCGGCGGGGTACCTTGTTGATGGAACGGGACGGCGTCGTCTCCGTGGTCGGAAGGAACGGGGGCCGATCTGGCTACGTACCATCTGGGAAGAAATCGACCGAGTTGACCAGCTCATGCCTCTGACCATGCTGCGACACACCTCCGCCCGCGCTTGCCTCTGGCGCCTGTCGTGCGGCCTGTCGCTGGTCCTTGCCATCGTCGCGAGCCGCCGCCTCGTCGCGCAGGCTCCCGCGGCCGACACGGCGATCGACGCCGCCGAACACGCCGCCCGTTCGTGGTTCGCCCTCCTCGCCGACGCCAATTACGGCGCCAGCTGGATGCAGACCGACACCTTCTTCCGCCAGCACGTGAGTCGCGAACAATGGACGGTCAACGCTGGCCGCCTCGACCAGCAGCTGCGCCGCCAGGATCAGCGGAAGCTGGTCGAGGCGCACTGGCTCAAGGACGAGCCGCCACTTCCTCCCGCCGAGTATGTGGTGCTGCGCTGGCTGACCGATCTTGGCGACCAGCGCCAGGTGGGCGAGCGGATGATCATGGCCCACGAGGCGGACGGTTCGTGGAAGCCAGCGACCTACGACCTCTTCCCTAACGTCGACGGCGATCCATACCTGGTGCGCGATCACGACGTCGTCACTCAGCCGGCGCCGAAACCCGCGCCGCTTACTCGCACCACCGTCGCACCGCACCATCCGTGAGGTACGCCGCGACGTGGCTTGCCGGCGTCGTGGCCATCGCCGGCTGCAGCGCGGCGCCCCGCTTCACCGCCGCGCATCAGCGAGCCGAGCGTGACAGCGTCGCGCAAGTGCTCGACCAATGGCGCAACGCGCTCGATGCCGGTGATTTCGCCCGTGCGGCAACCTTCTATTCCACCGACTCGGCGTTCCGCTGGTTTCAGGATGGCGAGCTCAGATACCGATCGGCAGCTGAGCTTGGCGACACGATGCGGGCGATGGCGCCGGCGCTGCGCTCCTTCTCCCTCTCGCTGATCGAGCCCGAAATCACGGCCATTGCCCCGGGCGTCGTCCTCGTCACGACCAACTTCGCGCAGAAGATGACGGACACGAGTGGCGAGACGATCGGCCTCGCCGGCGCCATCTCGATGACAGTGGTCCACGGCAACGCCGGATGGAGGTTTTTGGTGGGCCACACCTCCTCGGTGATCCTGCCGGTCGATTCGGCAGCCGGCGGAAAGCGTCGCAAGTCCTGACACCGGGCAGTTTTCGTGGCAGTGCCGATGGCTGAATCGTCTTCAAAGGCGGTGACCAGTGGTTGGCGCACCAAAGGAGACCGATATGTCACGATTGACGATTCTGATCCTGGCATTGGCGATTGCGGTTCCGGCAATCGCGCGGGGCCAGGCCGCGCCGCGTCAGGTCAGCGGCAGGGTGTTTGACGACACCACCGGATGTCCGCTCCGCGGGGTGCAGATTCAGGCGAGCAATTCAACCATGCACGTGCTCACCGATGCGAACGGCCGGTATCGGATGGCGAATCCTCCCGCGACATCGTTTTCGCTGATGGCGGCGTTCAGGGGATACCAGAGCCGTCAATCCGATACCATGACCGTCACCGACGACTCGGCGCGGGTCGACTTCTCCCTCCTCCGCGCCGGCGGCGACAGCAGCCGGGTTGCCTACCCCAGGCGGGCGTGCCAGCTGGAGCCATCGGGGAGATAGCGGCTGCCCGAACCGGACGTGCGGCGCTATCGGTGGCGGTGTCGGCGTCCTTCTCCCCGGCGATCGGGTCGTGATCAGCCTTGCGTCAGGCGATGATCGCGACCCGCCGGCGCGTGACGTCGCCCGGCAATAGCCAACCGCGGTGGTCCATGCTAGGGTTCACGCCCGGCGTGATCCGTTCAACTTTCAACCCAGCCAGAGACGATGCCCGATACCGATCTTCCCGATCTCGTGGTAGCTCCATCGCTGGTCGACCCCTTTGCCGCCCGGCTCTTCAAGGCGCGCACGGTGATCATCTCGGGTGAGATCACCCAGGCGACCGCCGATCGTACCCTGGCGCAATTCCTCACCCTCGCGGCGGATTCCGACAAGCCGATCACCGTATTCATCAATTCGCAGGGCGGGCATGTCGAAGCCGGCGACACGATCCACGACGTCATCAAGTTCATCACCCCCGAAGTGCGGATGGTCGGCACCGGGTGGGTCGCCAGCGCGGGCGCGCTGATTTACGTGTCGGTGCCGCGCAAGGTGAGGTATTGCCTGCCGAACACCCGCTTCCTCCTGCATCAGCCGGCCGGCGGAATGGGCGGCACCGCGTCGGACATCGCCATCGAGGCGCGTGAGATCGTCAAGATGCGCGAGCGTCTCAACAAGATCTTCGCTCGCGAAACCGGACAGAAGATCGAGCGGATCGAGGACGACACCACCCGCAACTTCTGGCTCGACGCCGATCAGGCGAAGGAATACGGCCTGGTTGGCCGGATCATCGCCTCACAGAGCGAGCTCGGCTAGCCGGGCGCTGGCGTGTTGTTTCCCGACCATTTCTCGGCGGTCGCCGCGTCGTACGCGCGATACCGCCCGACCTATCCGGCGGCGCTCTTCGACTGGATCGCCAGTACCGCACCGGCGCGCGAGCGTGCGTGGGACTGCGCCTGCGGCAGCGGTCAGGCGACCCTCCCGCTCAGCGAGCGCTTTGCGCAAGTCACCGGTACCGACGCCAGCGCGCAGCAACTGGAAGAGGCGCCGGCGCACCCCGGCATCACCTGGTGCGTGGCAACCGCGGAGTCGAGCGGCCTCATCGCCGCGTCGTTCGATGTCGTCACGGTGGCGCAGGCGCTGCACTGGCTCGACTTGCCGAAGTTCTGGGTCGAAGTGCGCCGGGTGCTCCGTCGGCGTGGCCTCTTCGCGGCGTGGTGCTACGGCCTCGCCACACTCGATCATGCCGACGCGGACGCGAGGTTGCGGGACTTTCACGACAACGTCGTCGGTGATTACTGGCCGCGGGAGCGCGGCCATGTCGATCGCGGATATCGCAACATTGTCCTCCCCTTCGAGCAGCTCGATTCGCCGACGATCGAGATGAGCGAGCGGTGGACCCTTGATCGATTGCTCGGCTATATCAGGACCTGGTCGGCGGTGCGGCGCTACATCGAGGCGAAGCAGGTCGACCCGGTCGAGGCCTTCGGCGATACGCTTCGCCGCGACTGGGGCGATGCCACGCGCGAGCTGCGGTGGCCGCTCACGATCGTCGCCGGGAGGGTCGGGTAGCGCCCACGGGCGTTTCGTGGCATCGTTGAGCGTCTTTCGCTGGAGTTGACGATGCGCCTCCTTCGCGCGGCCGCGGTCCTGCTTTCACTTCCCGTCGCTGCCTGCGGCCAGAAACCGCTGCCACCGGCTCAGCAGATTGCGCTGGCCGTCCTGCCGCTGCCGGCGAGCTTTCGCGCCGGTGCCACCGTCCTCGGATACAACAGCGCTCGCAAGCTCGTCACGCTGCGCGCCGGGACCGGGTCGATGACCTGCCTCGCCGGTGTTCCGGGCGACTCGCTCTTCCACGCGGCGTGCTACGCCAACACGATGGAGCCGTTCATGGCGGCCGGTCGCGCCCTCCGCACCAGGGGCGTCGCCAACGTCGACAGCGCGCGATTCGCGGAGGTCAAGGCCGGCACCATCAAGATGCCCGAGCAGCCGGCGGCGCTCTGGGCGCTCGATGGTCCGATGAGTGGTGTCAACGCCACGGCGGGAACCGTCACCAGCGCGATCAAGTTGCGTTACTCGGTCTACACGCCGTTTGCGACCTCGGCCTCCACCGGTCTGCCGGACCAGCCGATGGTGCAGGGGCCCTGGTTGATGGACGCCGGGACACCCAAGGCGCACATCATGTTCACCGTGACCATGTGAGGACGTGATGGTTACCGACGCGGTCAAGCGCTGCCTCCTCAGGGACCTCGCGGGGTTCGGCCTCGAGCTCGATGCCTATCCCAATGACGCGACCGTGTGGGCCCTCCCGCCCGGCGTCAGCAATTCCACCGGAACGCTGACGCTGCACGGCTGCGGCAACCTCCGCCACTTCATCGGCGCGATCCTGGGAAAGAGCGGTTACGTCCGCGACCGTGAAGCCGAATTTGCGGTGCGCGGCCTGGCGCGAGTGGAACTGGAAATGCTCATCGCGGTAACGCGCGACGAAGTTGGACGAGCGCTCGATCATCTGGAGCCCGACCTGCTCACTCGCAACTTCCCGGTTCCGATCGGCACCGTGACGCTCTCCACCGAGCGCTTCCTCGTCCATCTCGCGACGCATCTCACCTATCACCTCGGCCAGGCCGACATGCACCGCCGCATCGTGACCGGGCAGTCGAATGGCCTCGGCACGGTGGCGGTCCCGCCGCTCTCCGATCCGGTCATGCCGTGAACCGGGGCGCCGCGTGAGGTTTCGCGCGATCCTCGGTGCCGCGTGCATTCTGCTCGGCGGAATCATCCTGGCGCGCGGCCTCTCCTATCACGAGAAGAAGGACGTCCTCGACATCGGCCAGGTGCGGGTGGCAACCAGCACGAAGAAGTCGGTCGCGCCGTGGATCGGCGGCGTGGTGGCGCTGGTAGGGCTCGGTCTCGTCCTCACCAGCGGGAAGCGCTCGTGAGCGAGCGCTGGACCCGGCGCAACATCTCCAGCGGAACCAGGTGGGAGCCGGTCGTGGGCTACTCGCGCGCGGTACGCGTGGGACCGCTGGTGCATGTCACCGGCACGACCGCGACCAACGCGAGCGGAGAGATCGTCGCGGCCGGCGACATGTACGGACAGGCGGTGCAGGCGATCGCCAACATCGCCGCCGCCCTCACGCAGGCGGGCGCACGGATGGAGGACGTGGTGCGCACCAGGATCTACGTCACCGACATCGTGCGCTGGGGCGAAGTCGCGCGGGCGCACCGCGAAGCCTTCGGCGACATCATGCCGGCGACGTCGATGGTCGAGGTCTCGCGATTGATCGACGAACGGATGCTGGTAGAAATCGAGGCAGACGCGGTGGTGGGGTGAAGCGATGTGTGCCGGGACTGCTGAGCTACCGCATGCGCGCCGGCGTTCCGTGACGTCGATGACCGAATCCCGCGCCTGGACCTTCGTCATCATCGGGCTCCTGGTCCCCCGGGCGCTCACGGCACAGCACAAGACCGGACCGTGGCCATGTTCGATCGAGAACGCCGTCGATCGCGACACACTGGATGTCACCGTATCGTTGCGGGCAATGCCGGCGCGGAAAACAACTGCCGATGAGGGGCTGACCCGCCTTGTCAGTGCAGCGTTCCGACGGCGCCTCGATCTCCCCCCATCGATTGGATCGGCGTATTTCCCGATCACCGCCGCGCCCTACGATAAGCCGCACCGCGGCTCGCTCCAGCCGAAGGATCCGTTCGGCGTCTTCGACTTTGTCGTGATGGCCGATGGGTCCACGTCGCTGCCGCGGTGGTTGAGGTCGACTGGCGATAGTGCGACGGACGCGGCGTTCACCGCAGCTATGCGGCGATTGGATCGCGACGACGGAAGCCGCCTCCTCGCCAATCTCGGACGACCAGATACGGTTCGTGTCGAGATCATCGCGAATGATTCGGTGTCGCTTGTCGTGCCCTTGTCGAAGATGCGCGTTCCGCTGGTCGCTCGGGATCTTCCGCCCAGGCTGATTCGAGCTCCGAGCTTGCACTACCCGCCTGACAAGCGGGCCGCCGGCGTCGAGGGAGTTGTCGTGCTGCGGTACGCGATCAACGAGTCTGGCGCGACCATTCCGGAATCGATCGAGATTCTTTCCGCCTCGGACCGCGCGTTCATCGAGCCGGCAGCGGCGATGGCCGCGAGTGCGGTTTATCGATCTGGTCAGGTCGGCCGCTGCCACGTGAAGTACACCGTGGAGCAGCAGGTCAACTTTACCATCGGACGCACATGACCGAATCCCGCGCCTGGACCTTCGTGATCGTCGCTGGCCTCCTCGAAATGGTCTGGGCGATCGGCCTCAAGTACAGCAACGGTTTCTCCCGACCGGTGCCGAGTGTGGTCACGGCACTCGCGATGCTCGCGTCGATGTGGCTCCTCGCCCAGGCCATCCGCGTCCTTCCCGCGGGAACCGGCTACGCGGTCTGGGTCGGTATCGGAGCGGTGGGCACCGCGATCCTCGGTATCGCCCTCCTCGGCGAGTCGCGTCAGCCGCTCCGGCTCGTCTCGATCGCCGTGATCGTCGCCGGGATTGTGGGGCTGCGTCTCGCCAAGTGACGCGGCGGCTTCGTCGCGTCGACGCAAGTGATTGCAGCGTCTTCAGATCAGTCCCGGTTGGCGGATGCCCGCGAAAATGGCCCCGGTGACCACTTCCGGGCCCTTGCTACCTGCCCGGGCGCGGTGGACCCGCCGGAGTGACGCCATTAAGCTTGTTCTCGCTTGCGGCCAGGTAGCTCAGTTGGTAGAGCACGTGACTGAAAATCACGGTGTCGGCAGTTCGATTCTGCCCCTGGCCATCTTCCCCCGAATCGACCTGTCTCATCGACTTGTCCACCCGCCGTTTCCTGTCACCGGGACGCTGGCGATCTCTCTTAGGGAAGCGCTCGCCTGATCGACAGACCCAGGCCTCATCGCGGGTGCGCCCTTTGGAGTCGGTACAGGACTGATCGCCCACGGCGGCTCCCGGGAGCAGTTCTGCGTGGTATCCTAAAGGTCGCGCGGCGGCGAGCCTATGGTTGTCCTGACAAACGGCGCCGTGTGGCGCATCTACAAGGTCTACTTCGAAAAGCCGATCGATCGAGAGCTCATCGCTGATATCACCATTGCCGACGTGAACGCGCGACGACCAGCCGATCTCGAAACACTTTGGCTCCTGTCGAAGGAGGCATGGCAGCGGTCGCGATTGGATGAATATGCGGCGCGACGCGAGGCTTTGAGCAGATTCACAATTGCAGCCATTCTGCTATCTGAGCCGGCACTCGGCATCGTGCGACGAGAACTGCGACGAGTCAGCCCCGATGCGGTGGTCACGATTGAGCAGATTGCTGATGTTCTTACTGGCGAGGTGATGAAGCGCGACGTCCTGGACGGGGAGAAGGCAGCCGCCGCGAAGCGCATGGTTGCGCGGTGCCGAACTCGAGCACTTCGAGATACTGGCGAGCGACCTGCGGTGGGCACGGGGCAGGCCGTCGGTGCTCACACATAGTGACGGGAACGACCAATTGTTGGCGCGAGAAAGCGCGCTGTAAGGTCATCGGACGACTGCCGTGGAGCGGCACTCTAAGTCAGTTGCACGCGGAACGGCTCAACAAGCTCAACTAAGCACCACGGTGTCGCAGTTCGATTCGGCCCCTGGCCACTGACGCAAAACGGCCCCGCCATTTGACGGGGCCGTTCACATCTGCTCGACCGCCATCGCAAATCCCTACCGGTGATCGCCGCCCGCGCTCATGTCGCGCGCCACCGTCAGCGTCGGTTGATCTCCCGCGCCCATCGACGCCGTCACGGTGAACTTGGCGTCACCGCCCATCGTCTGCGTCCGGGTTGCCGTCGCGGTGTCTCCTTCGATCTTGAGCGCGAACGTCACCATCGTGTCGGTCACGACGGCATAATCGGTCTGTGCGCCCGCCGCGACACTTTCGAACAGCACTTTGTTATTCGCGGAGAGCGTCGCCACGTGACTCATGCCGAGACGATTGGAGAATCGCACCGAGGCCGACGGAATCCGTGCTGAAGCAGACTTCGGTTGAGCCATAGCCATCGTCGCCAGTGCCACGGCACCCGCGATTGATATTGCGAATCCTGAACGCATTGTCCCACTCCAAGTTGAAAGACGCCAGAGGAGACGATGCGCTGCAACGGCCCGTCACATCGCGGCGATGAGTTCCCGTCCGATTGCCTGCATGTCGGCGAACGTCGCGTCGATGTCCGCGATCGTGGTGCGGTGCGAACAGATCGAGAGGCGCTGCGTGACTCGCCCCCGGATCCGTGTCGTCATCGCGAACGCCAGGAGCCGCCGCTGCAACTCGTCGGAGATCCGCTGGTTGAGGTCATCGAGCAGTGCGTCATTCCCCCGCAACGACGGGGGCGCCCAGCGGAAAGCGTAGATGTACAGCGCCGGCGCCGGCTGCATCACTTCGAAGTCTTCGGATGCGCTGACCAGCTCGTGCAGTCGCGTCGCGCACGCCATGGTGCGCCGGAAGAAGGTCCGCATCCCCTCGGCGCCGTAATACCGCAGCGTCATCCAGACCTTGAGCGCCCGCCAGCTGCGCGAGAGCTGCGGTCCGTAGTCGAAGTAATTGAGCCCGCCGTACTCGTTCTCCTTCGCCGGGAGGAGATACGTCGCCTGCATCGACCAGGCGCGCCGCATCGCGCCCACGTCGCGCACCAGCACGCACCCCGCCTCGTACGGCACGCCGAGCCACTTGTGCGCGTCGAACGACACCGAATCGGCCTGCGCCAGTCCTTCGAACTGCGCCCGCAATTCGGGAAGCATTCCACCGAGAGCACCACAGGCGCCATCGAGATGAAGCCAGAGATCGCGCCGCTTGGCGATCTCCACCAGTGCTGCAAGATTGTCGATCGCGCCGACGTTGATCGATCCCACGTGGCCCACGATGCAGAACGGCGTCATCCCCGCGGCGCGATCGGCGTCGAGCATCCGCTCGAGCGCCGCGGTGTCGATGGTGAAATCGGGATTCGACGGCACCGCGCGGAGTGCGGCGCGGCCCAGGCCGAGGAGGTCGACCGCGCGCACCAGTGAGACATGGGTTTCGTGGTCAGCCATGTACACCGTCATCGGCCCCGCGTTGCCTCGGCGCTGAATCCCGTCCGCCGCGATGTCCCATCCCGCCTTGGCGACGAGTGCCGTGCGGAGCGCCGCGACGTTCGCCATCGTTCCGCCGCTCAGCAGGACGCCGGCGCAATCGCCCGGATAGCCGATCAGTTCTGCCAGCCAGCGAACCGTGCAGCGCTCGATCTCCGTTGCCGCGGGCGAGGCGCGCCACCCGCCGCAATTGGGATTGAGTGCACTCGCCATCGCGTCGGCAAGCGCGCCGATCTGGGTTCCCGATCCGTTGACGAAGCCGAACCAGCGCGGCGATCCCTGCCGCGACGAATTGGGAATGATCTTGTCGCGCCAGTCGGCGAGGATATCGCCCACCGGTTCGGCGTGCTCCGGCGGCGGGCCGTCGAAGAGGGCGGCGACTTCATCTGGCTTGCACCCCGGGAATGCCGGTGCGCTTTCCATCTCGGCGAAATACTGCGCCAGCAGGGCGATGACGTCGTGGCCCAGCGCCGAGAATTCGGCGGCGGGAAGATCGGGCTGAAGGTCGTGCACGTCTGCTCCGGGGGGTGATGGATCCCACTCAACGCGGAGCATTATCGCCGGTTACCGTCCGATCGGCCACCGCAGATTGGATCTCAGTGGCGGCGGCCTTTCTCCGGCATGGTGTCGGCGGGTGGCCGATCGCGCTCGACAGCCAGCTCCGGCCGGTCGCCGTTGCCGTACGTCGCGGTCACCGTGTAGTACGATCCCGCCACGAACTGGTAGGTGGTCGACGTGGTCGCCGAGTCGCCGGCGCGCGCCACCAGCGTGAGCCGTGTCGTCGTGTCACTCACGGCCGAGTACGCTGTCGTCGTCTGGGAATGCACATCGGCGAAGAGGACGACCCCGTTCGCCGCCAGCGACCAGTTCCGCGTTGCCGGAAGATGATTGGTAAAGCGGACCTCCGCGTCGAGTCGTCGCGGTCCGCGTTCGATCCGGCCGGTGACGCTGGTGACGATGGTCGCAGCGACGGCGCCGAGATATCCGGCATAGTATCCTGTCCGCATGGCCCCTCCCGTGCGGCCGTTGGTCCACCGAGCCGCCACTCCATGGTGACGCGGGCCGCCGGGCGACGATCACAGCGGATAGATTCCGACCCCGCTGATTCGCCCATCTCACTCGTACTTCGCGGTGCCCGATGCGCACGCTGTCGAAATCGGACTACAAGCTGGCCCGCACCTGCAGCACCAAGCTTTACTACCGCGAAAAAGGGTATCCCCAGCGGACCGATGACGATCCGATGCTGCGCCTCCTCGCCGAGGGCGGCTACATGGTCGAACAACTGGCGCGGCTCTTTTTTCCCGACGGCCGGGCGCTCGAATACGGGCGCGATGCCGAGCGTGATTGGGACGAGACGCGGCGCGCCCTCGCCGCCGAGCGCGTGACACTCTTCGAAGCAACGCTCCTGTCCAACCGAATGCTCGCTCGCGTCGACGTGCTGCGCAAAACCGGCAACGTCTTCGACCTGATCGAGATCAAGTCGAAGTCGCTCAACAGCGACAGCGGTGACGACGGCGACGATACGGGCGGATTCCGCACCGCAAAGAATGTGATCCGCGCTGCGTGGCGTCCGTATCTCGAGGACGTGGCGTATCAGGTGCACGTCCTGCGGCAACTCTTCCCCGAGGCGGAGATCAGGCCGCGGCTGATCGTCGTCGACACCGCGCTCGCGTGTCCGTGGGATCGCGCGCCGGAATGGTTTCGTGTCACGCGCGATGTGGACGGGCGTGATCTCGACGTGCGCTTTGTCGGCGACGCGGCTGCGGTCGATCCTGCTGCGATCCTTTCGATCCGCGATGTCGGTGACGAGGTCGCCGAACTTCTCCCCGAAGTCGCCGCGATCGCGGCTCACCTCGCCGGGCTGTATCACGGCGACGAGGTGCTCCGCGAAGAGAATCCGCTGGCCTGGAGTTGCCGCGGCTGCGAGTTCCGCGTCGCGCTCGACGAGCCGCGCAACGGATTCCTCGAATGCTGGCAGGATGCCGGCCGCGTCACGCCGCACATCTTCGATCTCTGGAAGCTCGGGTCGCTGGCGCGCAAGGCCGATGCGCTCCCGCATCGCCTGATCGAACGGCGCGCCGTGAGCCTCCTCGACATCCCGATCGATGAACTCGGCGTTCCGAGGGCGGATGGCGGCGGTCTCGCGCATCGCCAGATCAGGCAGATCGAGCACATGCGCTCCGGCGAGCCGTACCAGGATCTTCGACTCCTCGAAGCGTTCGCGCCGCTCACGTGGCCGCTCCATTTCATCGATTTCGAGGCACTGCAACTCGCCATTCCCCCGTTTCGCGGACTGCACGCGTACGAAAAGCTCCCGTTTCAGTGGAGCTGTCACACGGTGGCGGCGCCCGGCGCGACACCGGTGTCACATCACTGGCTCGCGCAAGGGTCGGAATGGTGCAGCGCCGATTTCGCGGCGTCGCTGCGTGACGCTGTCGGTGACCGCGGCACGCTGCTGACATGGACCGGGTACGAGTCGGCGGTGCTCGCCGCGGTCGCCTCGCAGCACGGGCGATGCGGCAACGTGCCGGCTTCGCTACTCGAATGGCTCGGCGCTGCGAGAACCAGCGTCGAAGCCGGTGGCAGGATCTTCGACATGGAGAAGGCGTGCGCCCGCTTCTATCTCCATCCCCTCGCCGGCGGACGGACGTCGATCAAGCCGCTTCTCGACGCCATATGGAAAAGCGATCCGGTCGTGGAGCAACAATATCGGACCTGGGTCGGCGAAGCGGTCGACGTACTGCAGGACAAGGGTCCCTATGAATCGCTTCCGGCGGAGGGTTCGATGGCGATCGAAGTCAGGGACGGCATTGGAGCGATGAACGCGTACCGCGCGATCCTCTTTGACCCGATTCTTACCGAAGACGATCGCATCGCTGCCCGGCTTGGCCTTCTCAGGTATTGCGAACTCGACACCCTGGCGATGGTCCTTCTCTGGGACCACTGGGTCCGCCAGGCCGCCGCTGGCCGCGAACCCGCTTCGCCCTCCGCAACTGGATGATTGGCAACCGGTTCCACCCGCTCGCCGTTTCCCTTTGATCGACCGTTGATCGAGGGCGCGGAGCTTGGCTGGTGCATGACCAGCCATTTGCGGGAAGGGGCCGGTTCGCGGCGCGGCGGGAGAGAAGCGACATCCGAGCCGAGCGAAACTGCAGCCGATCCACGAAACGGCCCCGCTCCCACGTCCCGAGCCCCGGTACTCGCGGTTATCGTCAGTGAGTACCCAAACGGCCCGTGGGCCAGGGAGTCACCATGCGCCTTCTTTCGTTGGCGATTGCCGCCGGTATCTGCGCCATCACTGCCTGCAGTGGAACGCCGGTTCCCGATCCACCGGATGTCTCCGGTATCTGGACCTTCACGTATACCAACCTGTCGAGCGGCGCGATCCAGTGTCACGGGACGCTCACCCTCAACATTTCGCAGACGGGCGAAGTATTCACCGGCCAGCAGCTCGGCACCGGCACGATCGGATGCAACGGCGCAGTGCCGGCGTTCGCAATGGTCGCGCCCGACGATTCGAACGTCGTGATCGGCGGCGAGGTGCTCCACGCCGGACGGTCGGACGGCGGCGATGTGGCGTTCGCCCTGGAGCAGCTCGATTCGCAGGACGCGGGTTCGGTGACATCCCCCTCGGCGATGTCGGGTACCTCGACGTGGAATCTGCCAATCCAGCCGCACGGCACCCTGCTGCTGCACGGAAACTGGAGCGCGGTGAAGCAGTAACGCCGCGGGCCAGTCGGCAGCCATCACTTCATGAGTTGCCGGGCGAAGTAGGTGAACTCGAGCGCCGAGGTGTGGGCCTGCTCCTTCTGGTTGGCGCCGGAGCCGTGACCACCCTCGGTGACCTCGTAGAACAGGTACGGATCGCCGAACGACGCCAGCTTCGCCGCGAACTTCCGCGCGTGCTGCGGTCCGACGCGATCGTCCTTGGTCGTGGTCCAGATCAGCGGTTCGGGATACGTCGCGCCGCGCCGGAGATTCTGGTACGGCGAGATCGAGGCGAGAAACGCACGTTCGGCGGGATTCGATACGCTGCCGTATTCGCCGACCCACGATTCGCCGGCGTCGATCTTCTCGAATCGCAGCATGTCGAGGAGCGGCACCTGGATGTCGACCGCGCCCCAGAGTTCCGGGTGTTCGGTCAGCTCCACGCCCATCAGCAGCCCGCCGTTCGAACCTCCCATGATGCCGAGATGCGGCGTGCTGGTGATCTTGCGAGTGATGAGATC
>DASYAK010000070.1:0-27321 GCA_036501385.1 Gemmatimonadales bacterium
CGTCGACCAGAAGAGCCACGCCGTCGCCAGCAGCACCACCGCCGAAAAGACCAGCGCGGCGGGACGGCGGTCCATCACCCACGCCAGGGTCCGTTCATAGAACCCGAGCCATATGTTGAAGAAGCGCTCGCTGGTCTGGTAGAGACGGCCATGTTCGCGTCCGTGCTCTGCGCGGAGGAAGCGGCTCGACAGCATCGGTGTCAGCGTCAACGACACGAATCCCGACACCAGGATCGCCACACCGATCGTCACGGCGAATTCGTGAAACAGCTTGCCGATGATCCCGCCCATGAAGAGGAACGGGATGAACACGGCAGCGAGCGAGAAGGTCATCGACAGGATGGTGAATCCCACCTCGGACGCGCCGTCGATTGCGGCCTGCATCTTCGGCTTGCCCATCTCCAGGTGCCGGACGATGTTCTCCAGCATCACGATCGCATCGTCAACGACGAACCCGACGGCCAGCGTGAGCGCCATCAGCGACAGGTTGTCGAGCGAATAGTGCAGCAGGTACATCACCGAGAAGGTGCCGATGATCGACATCGGGAGCGCCAGGCTCGGGATGACGGTTGCCGAGATGTTCCGCAGGAAGAGGAAGATCACCAGCACCACAAGCGCCAGCGTGAGCTCCAGCGTGAAGGTCACGTCGTGCACCGAGGCTTCGATCGTCGCCGACCGGTCGTAAAGCACCGCCACATGCACCGAGGCCGGGATCTCGCTCTCGACGCGCGCCAGCGCGGCCCTGATCCGGTCGGATACTTCGACGGTGTTGGTGCCGGGCTGGCGCTGAATCGCCAGCACGATCGAGCGGGCGCCGTTGTACCAGCTGGCGGTCTTGTTGTTCTGCACGTCGTCGACGATATGCCCCAGATCGGTGAGATGCACCGGCGCGCCGTTGCGGTACGCGACGATCATGTCGCGGAACTCCGACGCGCTGTCGAGCTGCCCCGTGGCCTGCACCGTGAGCGCGGTCTTGGGACCCCAGAGCACCCCGGTCGGCAGGTTCACGTTCTGTCCCACCACCGCGGTCGCGACGTCCTCCAGCGCGATGCTCCGCGCGGCGAGCTGGGTCGGGTCGAGCTGCAGGCGCACCGCGTATTTCTGGCTGCCGTACACCAGTACCTGGGCCACGCCTCCAACCATCGACAATCGCTGGGCGATCGTTGTCTCACCGTATTCATCGAGCGCCGCGAGCGGCACCTGGTCGCTCGTGAGGGCGAGCGTCAGGATCGGCGCGTCAGCGGGATTGGTCTTCTGATACGACGGCGGAATGATGCCCTGCGGCAGCTGACGCAGGGTCTGCGCGATCGCCGCCTGGACGTCCTGCGCCGCCGCATCGACGTCACGGTCAAGCGCGAACTGGATCACGATCTGTGACTGGCCGAGACTCGACGTCGACGTCATGTTGTCGATCCCGGCGATCGTCGAGAACTGCTTCTCCAGCGGGGTGGCCACGGTCGCGGCCATCGTCTGCGGCGAAGTCCCCGGGAGCACCGCGGTCACCGTGATCGTGGGGAAGTCGACGTTGGGAAGATCGCTCACCGGCAATTGCCGGTAGGCCACGATCCCGAAGACGAGAATCCCGACCATGACCAGAGTGGTCATGATCGGGCGCTTGATGAAGAGGGAGGTCAGGTCCACGGATTATCCACGGGCGGCGGGCGCCGAAGCCGGAAGGGCAAGGTCATCGTCGCGGTCGCGCCGCCGCTGCATCCGTTCGAAGACCCGCCCGCTCCACCCCTGCAACTCGTCGAGATAGGTATAGAACACCGGCGTGACATAGAGGGTCACGATCTGCGAGAACGCGAGACCACCCACCACCGCGATGCCCAGCGGCCGGCGCGACGCCGCACTGGCGCCCACGCCGATCGCGATCGGAAGCGTACCGACGATCGCCGACACGGTGGTCATCATGATCGGCCGGAACCGGACGCTCGCCGCGCGCATGATCGCCTCCGCCGGCGTCGAGTGCGACGCCCGTTCCTCGGCGATCGCGAAATCGATCATCATGATGGCGTTTTTCTTGACGATACCGATCAGCATGATGATCCCGACATATCCGTACACGCCGAGTTCCACGTGCGTCAGATACAGCGCCAGCAGCGCGCCGAACGCGGCAAACGGAAGCCCGGTGAGGATCGTGATCGGGTGGATGAAGCTTTCGTAGAGGATGCCGAGGATGATGTAGATGATGAACACGGTGATCAGCAGCAGGATGCCGAGCCCCTGCTGCGACGCCTCGAACGCCTGTGCCGTCCCCGAAAATCCGGTGGTGATCGTCGCGGGCAGTGATTGCCGTGCGAGCTTGTTGACCTGGGTCACCGCGGCGCCGAGCGAGATGCCGGGCGCCAGGTTGAACGAGATCGTCACCGACGCCATCTGTCCCGAGTGGGCGATGCTGAGCGGGCCCACCGTCGGTTCGAAGTGCGCCACGTCGGTGAGCGGAATCATCTTGCCGTTCCCGGGCACGAAGAAGTGCTCCAGGGCACCGGCATCGAGCTGCGCGCTCGGCACCGTCTCCATCACCACCCAGTACTCGTTCGTCGGCGTGTAGATGGTCGAGATCTGCTGCTGGTTGTACGCGTTGGCGAGGGCATTCTCGATCGCCACCGGCGAGACGCCGAGGGCGAGGGCCCTGGGCCGGTCGATGTGCACCATCAGGATCGGGCTGGTATTGAGCAGGTCCGATGTGACGCCACTCAGCATCGGTTCCTGCTGCATCTCCTTCAGGAACGCGGCCGCGTCAGCGTAGAGCTCGTGGATGTCACTGCCGCCCAGGGTGAACTGGTACAGCGTCTTGGTCGATCGTCCGCCAATGCGGATCGACGGCGGGTTCTGGAAGAAGGCCTGCAGCCCGGGAATTCCCGCCAATCGGCGGGTGAGCTCGGTGACCATCTGGTCGGCCGGAGGACGATGACCGATCGGCTTGAGCGTGACGTTGAGCTGGCCCTGGTTGGTCGATCCGCCGCCGCCGCCACCCACCGACGAGGTGAACGATTCGATGTTGGTATCGGCTTCGAGCCGGCGCATGGCGATCTGCTGCAGCCGCTCCATTTCGGGGAACGACGTGCCCTGCGCCGCCTCGGTCGTACCGTTGAGCGACCCGGTGTCGTCCGGCGGGAAGAGCCCCTTGGGAATCACCTGCCAGAGGGCCACCGTGAGGCCAAGAACCAGGACCGAGAAAATCAGCGCAATCGGACGGTGCCGCATCAACCAGCCGAGCGAACGCTCGTAGGCGTGGAGGGCCCGCTGCAGGGCGCGTTCCGCCAGGTTGAACCAGCGGCCGTGCTGGCCGTGGCCGGTCGGCTTGAGCAGCCGGCTGCAGAGCATCGGCGTCAGCGTGAGCGACACGAACCCCGAGACCAGGATCGCCACCATGATCGTCACGGCGAATTCCCGGAACAGCCTGCCGATGATCCCGCCCATGAACATCAGCGGGATGAAGACCGCCGCCAGTGACAGCGTCATCGACAGGATGGTGAATCCGACTTCCTGGGCCCCTTCCAGGGCCGCCTGCATCGGCGTTCGCCCCAGCTCCATGTGACGCACGATGTTCTCCAGCATCACGATGGCGTCGTCGACGACGAAGCCGACTGCCAGCGTGAGCGCCATCAGCGACAGGTTGTCGACGCTGAAGTCGAGGAGGTACATCACCACGAAGGTGCCCACGATCGAGAGCGGCAGCGTGAGCGAGGGAATCAGCGTGGCCACGAGCGAGCGGAGGAAGATGAAGATCACCGTGATCACCAGCGCCAGTGCGACGATCAGCGACAGCTTGACGTCGGCGACCGCACGGTTGATCGAATCGGCGCGATCGAAACCCAGGTGCACCTTGAGCGAGGACGGCAATCCGCGCTCGATATCGTCGAGGACCACCTTGGCGCGCCCGGCGACCTCGACGGTGTTGGTGCCCGGCTGGCGATTGATCGCGAGGTAGACGGTCCGCTCGGCGGTCTTCCCGTCATCGTACCACGACGCGTTCTTGTTGTTCTGGATGTCGTCGATCACCGTGGCGACATCGCGCAGGCGGACCGGGGCGCCATTCTTGTACGCGACAATCAGCCGCGAGAAGTCAGCGGCGTCCGACATCTGCCCCGTCGCCGTGACCGTCAGCGTCCTGTCACGGCCATAGAGGACGCCGGTGGGGAGCATGACATTGTTCTGGCCGATCTGGCTGGCGACCTGCGACACGCCGATCCCGAGAGCCGCCAGCTTCGACGGATCGACCTGCACCCGCACCGCGTACTTCATCGACCCGTAGACGTTGACCTGCGCCACGCCCTCGACCATCGACAGCCGCTGCGCGATCGTCGTCTCGGCGTACTCGTCGATCTGGGTCAGCGGCAGCACGTTCGACGTGAGCGCGATGAACATGATCGGCGCCATCGACGGGTTCTGCTTGTGATATGAAGGCGGCAGGATCTGCGGCGGCAGCAGCGGCAGCGTCTTCGAAATGGCGGCGTTGACGTCCTGGGCCGCCGACTCGATGTCGCGGTCGAGCGAGAACTGCATGGTGATGTTGCTCGAGCCGAGCGAACTTGTCGATGTGATTTCATCGACCCCGGCGATCGCGGAGAACGCCTTCTCGAGCGGCGTCGCCACCGTGGCCGCCATCGTTTCGGGCGCGGCCCCCGGGAGATTGGCGTTGACGCTCAGGGTGGGATAATCGACGGTGGGAAGGTCGCTCACCGGCAGGCGCAGATACGCGACCACGCCGAATACCACGATGCCGATCATCAGCAGCGTGGTCATGACGGGCCGGCGGATGAAGAGCCCGGTGAAGTTCATGGCGACCGGCGAGCTCCGGCGATCATGGCGCCGGCGGCGTTCCGCCAGATCGGGCCCCGCCACGTCCGCCGTTTCGTCCGCGGCCTCGTCCACCGCCGCGCCGGCTGCCGCCGCCACCGGCCGAGTCGGCAGCGGCACCGTAACTCACCGGGGCGCCCGGACTGAGGCGCGACTGACCCACCGTGACAACGCGTTCGCCATCCTCGACACCCGAACTGATTACCGAAATGTCGCCTGCGGCGCGCTCCACCACGACCGGCCGCTCCTCCGCGGCATTGGACGTATCCACCACCCAGACGTACGTCCCGGTCTGCCCGGTCACCACCGCCACCGTCGGCACGACCAGCACGCTGTCCTCCACGAAGAGGCGCAGCGTCGCCGAGACGATCTGGCCCGCCCAGAGCGTCCCATCGGTGTTCGGGAAGGTCGCTTTGAGAAGCAGCGTTGCCGTGGTCGTGTCGACAGCGTTGTCGATGAACGACAACGTTCCGTGGGCATCGCCGACGCTGCCACCGGAAAGTGGCACCGGGGCCTGAGCCGGCGTCTCGGGCGACGCGGGATGTCCGGACGAGTCGCTCGCGCCGGCGATGTTCGGCGCGTCACTCGGCATCGCCGTCACGGGCAGGCCGCCGTGCGCGCCGTAGCGGAGAATCATCGGAAGGATCGAGCCGGGGACGGAGAATCGTACCAGCGTCGGACGGACCTGGTTGATCACGACGAGAGGCGTGCCGCCGGCAGCATGCACCACGTTGCCGATGTGCACCAGCAGCGATCCGGTGCGGCCGCTGATCGGCGCCTTGATCGTCGTGTTGTCGAGATTGAACTTTGCCGTCGCGAGCGCGCCCTGGTCGGCGTCGACAGTGGCGGCTGCCGCCGCCGAGGTCGCGCGCGCCTGGTCATCCTGCTCGCGCGTCACGCTGCGCTGCGCCGCGAGGGTGTCGTAGCGCACGGCTTCCTTCTCGTCGTAGGCCGCGGTGGCCCGATCGCGGGCGAGCACCGCGACAGCCTGATCATACGCGGCCTGGTAGGGTCGCGCGTCGATCCGGAAAAGCAGCGCACCCTTGGCGACATCCTGCCCTTCGGAAAACATGACGTCGGTAATGATCCCGTCGACCTGGGACACGACCGACGCCGTCTGCAGCGGCGTGACGCCACCGATCGCCGTGATGTCGTAGGGAACCGATGCACGCCGCACCGGCGCGATCGTGACCGAAACTGGCGCACGCCCCGGTCGCGGCGGCGCCTTCTTCGCGCACGCGGTCATCGCCAGCGCAAGGAGAATCCCCGCGCCACGCGCCCACCGCGGCACGCCACTCACCACGTAGTTCTGCATGTCCCCTCAAGCCAGGATCGAGCGTCGAAACGGGGTGAATCATACTCGGGTCGAATCGCGGCGCAGGCCGGTCTGCAACGGGAGGTTTCGACGGGAGACGCCCGGCGGTGGGTGCCGCTCGCACACGGGACGGTGTTTCTTTCCAGCCTCCTCCAGCCCATCACCTGAGTTCCTGATGCCCACTCCCGGCAAGATCGGTTTTCGCGTCCTCCCTGCCCCCCCACGACTCCGGCACGATCTTGTCTCCCGGTTCCAGGGGATAGCTGCTGCCAACCTCGCCGACTCCATGGGGCGATTCCGGTGGATGGACCCCGGGATCCGGGTCCGGAGCGGACTATCGCTCTGCGGCCTCGCGGTCACCGTCTGCGTCCGGCCGGCTGACAATCTGATGGTTCACAAGGCGATGGACGCTGCCGAACCCGGCGACATACTCGTCGTCAATACCGGCGGCAACATCACCAGCGCCGTCTTCGGCGAATTGATGGCGACGGCTGCCGCCGCAAAGGGGCTCGGCGGGATCATCGTCGATGGTGCGGTTCGCGACGTGGAGGCGATCACGACGCTCGGCTTCCCCGCCTTCTCGCGGTCGGTGTGCCCCGGCGGGTGCGACAAGGATGGCTGGGGAGAGGTGAACGTGCCGGTAAGCTGCGGCGGTGCCGTGGTGATGCCGGGAGATATCGTCGTCGGCGACAACGATGGTGTCGCGATCGTTCCACGCAACGAAGCCGAGGAAGTCCTAGAGCTGGTGGCCCAGTTGATCGACAGCGAACGGAAGCGGCTGGCCGAGATCGCCAATGGCCTCCTCTTCAAACCCGAGATCGACGCCACGTTGCGACAGAAGGGCGTCATCGAGTGACGTCGGCCGGCGAACCGGTGCCGCTCCTGATGACGCCGGGACCAACCCGCGTCCCCGATCGCGTGCTGCAGGCCGGTGCCCGACCGATGGTCCATCATCGCACCGCCGCCTTCTCCGCCGAACTCGACACGGCGCTCACCTTGCTGGGCGAACTCTTCCGAACCCGCGAGCGCGTCCTTCCGGTGCACGCCACCGGCCGCGGCGCAATGGAAGCGGCGATCTGCAATCTCTTTTCGCCCGGCGACGAAATCGCCGTGGCATGCAACGGGAAGTTCGGCGAGATGTGGGCCGGGTTCGCCGAATCGTACGGCGTCGTGGTGCATCGCTTCGCCACGGACTGGCGCCGCGACGTGGATCTCGCCGAACTCGGCGATCTGCTCGACCGACGCCCCGCGATACGCGCGGTGGCGGCGACCTGCTGCGACACCTCGACCGGTGTCCGCAACGACGTGGCCGCGATTGCGCGCGTGGCGCACGCGCACGACGCACTCGCTCTGGTGGATGCGGTTTCGGCGCTGGGCGGGATGCCGTTTGCGTTCGACGAATGGAAGATCGACGTCGCCATCACCGCGTCGCAGAAATGCCTGATGGCGAGCCCGGGGATCTCATTCGTCGCCATGAGTCCGGGGGCCTGGGATCGCGCCGCGGCAGCGACGTTGCCGCGCAACTACTGGGATTTCCGCGCGATCCGCGACGCGGTGACCAAACCGAAGCCCGAGACGCCCGGCACGACGCCGGTTCATCTCGTGCTCCAGGTCGCCGAATCGCTGCGGATGATGCGCGAAGAAGGATTCGAACGCATCGAGCGCCGGCACGAGGCAATTGCCGCGCGCCTGCGTCAGGCGCTGGCCGAGCGCGGACTCGCGATGCAATGCCCCGGCCTCCGCTCGCTCGCCCCGACGGTCACGGCAATTGCGCTTCCCGAGAGACTCTCTCCCCGCAGCGTTCGCGATGGACTCAAGGCACGCGGCGTCCTCACCGCCGCGGGACTGGGACCGTTCGAAGCGACGGCCTTCCGCATCGGTCACATGGGAGATATCCGCATGGCCGATGTTGAACGGACGATCGGCGCGCTCAACATGACGCTCGATGGCGCTCGCGCCGGGCGCGCGAGATGAAGCTGCATGCCCGGATCCTCGCCGGGCTCGTGGCAGGCGTCGCGATCGGTGCCCTGGCGCGTAGTCCCGGTGCTGAGTGGCTGGAGCATGCGATCGTCGCAACCGAACCGATCGGCACGGCGTTTATCCGGCTGGTGTCGATGGTGGTCATTCCGCTCGTGGTGGCGTCGCTCTTCACCGGCGTCGCGTCACTGGGCGATGTGCGGCGCCTCGGCCGGATCGGTGGCAAGACGCTCCTCTTCTTCGCGGTCTCGACGGTGTGCGCCGCCGCGATCGGTCTTGTGGTCGCGATGGCATTCGGCGTCGGCACCGGCGTGTCGGCGCCGATGCCTGGCACGATACCGCATCCGGGATCGACATTGCCCGGCGTCGCTGTGCCGTCATTGATCGAAAGCCTCCTCGCAATGATTCCGTCGAACCCGATCGCATCGGCGGCCCAGGGCGACCTGCTTCCGCTCATCGTCGCGGTCTGCATCTTCGGCGCCGCGGCAACGGCGACCGCAGGAGAAACCCGGCGCGCGGTGGTGATCTTCTTCCAGGGAATCAACGATCTCTCCATGGTGGTGATCGGCTGGCTGATGCAGCTCGCCCCGATCGCCGTCCTCGTCCTCGCGGCGGTGACGGTTGCCCGCTCCGGCGCCGATCTTCTCGGATCGCTGCTGATCTTCTGCCTCGCGGTGGTCGTGGCGCTGGCGCTGCACGTCGCGATTGTCCTGCTTCCGCTCCTCCGGATCGGCGCAGGCCTCGGGGCGCCCTTCTTCTTCCGGTCGGTGTCCGACGCACTCCTCCTCGCGTTCTCGACGGCGTCATCCAACGCGACCCTGCCGGTGAGCATGGCCGCTGCGCGCAACCGCCTCGGCGTCTCCAATCAGGTCGTGAGCTTCGTCCTTCCGCTCGGATCGTCGCTCGACAAGAACGGCGCCGCGGCATACAAGGCGGTGACCGCGGTGTTCATCGCGCGACTGTACGGGATGCACATCGGCGCGTCACTCCTCGTCGCGATCGTCGTCATGTCGACCGTCGCGGCATTTGCCGGAACCGGCGTGCCCGGGAGTTCGCTGGTGACCACATTGATCGTCCTCGACGGCATCGGCCTCGGCTCGTATGCGGCGGCGGGAATCGCACTGGTGGTGGGTGTCGATCGCCCGCTCGACATGTGCCGCACGCTGGTGAACACCCTGGGCAACCTCGTGGGCACCGCGGCGATCGCTCGAAGCGAGGGCGAGGCGATCGGCTGATGCTGCACCGACAGACGATCAGCGAGAAGATCCTGTCCGCCAGGTCGGGACGCGACGCCTCGGCCGGCGATATCGTCATCTGCCGCGTCGATCATGTCATCGGCACCGACGCGTCGACCCCGATGGCGATCGACTACTTCGAACGGATGGGCGGAACGCGGCTCTTCAATCCGGAGCGCGTCACCTTCGCCTTCGATCATTACGCTCCGCCATCGCCCAGTGGCGAAGCCTTTCACGCGCGGGTGCGTGCCTTCGTGCGCAAGTATGGCGGCACGCTGCTCGAGGTCGGCGAGGGCATTTCCTTCCAGCGCGCGGTCGAATCGGGGAAGCTCCTCTCCGGCGACCTCGTCGTGGGGGCGGACAGCCACACCGTGACCTGCGGCGCCCTCAACGTCTTCGCCATTGGCGTCGGTTCATCCGATCTCGCCGTGGCGATGATGACCGGCGAAATCTGGCTCAAGGTTCCCGCGACGATTCACATCACGCTCGCAGGGAATCGCGCGGAAGGCGCCGGCGCCAAGGACGTGGCCCTGGCGCTCGTCAAGGAACTCGGGTCCACCGGCGCATCGTACCGCGCCATCGAGTTCTTCGATCCGCTGGACCAGTTTGCCGTCGACGATCGCATGGTGCTCTGCAATCTGGCCGTCGAGATGGACGCCAAGGCCGCGATCTTTCCGACCGACGCGGCGACGCGCCGCTATCTCGCGGTGCGCGCCAACCAGTATCGCGAAGCGTGCAACGCCGATCCAGGCGCCAGGTATCAGCGCGAGATCGTCTTTGACGTGTCCGCCGTGACGCCACAGATCGCGCTGCCGCACGCCCCCGATCACGTCGTTCCGATCGCGCAGGCCATCGGCACGCCGGTCCAGATGGTCTTCATCGGAACCTGCACTGGCGGCCGCGTGCGCGACTTCCGCGAAGCACTCGAAGTGCTGGTGCGCGCCGGCGAGCGGATCGCACCGGGGGTGACCGTGGTTCTCACCCCGGCTTCGCGCGAAGTCGAGGCCATTCTGACTCGCGACGGCACCCTGGCGCGATTCGCCGCGATGGGAGCGGTCGTCACCACTCCCGGGTGCGGCGCGTGCTGCGGCACCGGTGGCGTGATTCCCGGCGACGGCATGACGGTAATCTCGACCGCCAACCGGAACTTCCGCGGACGGATGGGGAATCCCAACGCGTCGATCCACCTCGCCTCGCCGGCCGCCTGTGCCGCGGCCGCCGCGACCGGCGTGATCATCGACCCGACCCTCCTTCCCGCCGCGTACTGAAATGCCGATCCAGTTCGATGGACGCGCGCGGCGCCTCGGCCACGACATCAACACCGACTACATCATCGCATCGGCGCGCAAGAAGGAGACGCTCGATGGCAATGTGCTGAAGCAATACCTCCTCGAGCGGATCGACCCGGCGTTTGCGGCGTCGGTGCGCCCGGGGGACATCATTGTCGCCGGTCGCAATTTCGGCTGTGGCTCGGCGATGGAAGTGGCGGTGACGGTGATCCAGGCGGCGGGGATCGTCGCCGTGGCGGCGGAGAGTTTTTCCCGGAGCTTCTTCCGCAACGCCATCAACAACGGACTCCTCGCGGTCGAGTGCGACACGTCGACGATCGTCGAAGGCGATCAGCTCGCGGTCACGCTCGACGGCGCCACTCCTGCCGTCCGCGACCTCACTCGTGGTGGCAGGTGGGAGGGTGCGTCGCTCCCGCCGATCATGCAGGAGATTCTTGGTGCCGGCGGCCTCGTCCCCTACATCCGGCGGCGCGGGTCACTCACCGGCGATACTCGCCGCGGAGCTACGGGATCACGGTGATCAGCGTCACAGGGTGGATCTCCATCCACCTGGCGTGATTGTTGTCCTGCACATAGCTCCCCACCACCCGGACGTGCGACCCGACCGGCGGAAGGACCACCGGCGATCGATAGCTCGCGGGACACGCGGCCTTCGCGTCGGCCTGCGTCACGTGGAAATGGCAGACGATTTCGAAGACCAGATTCGAGTCTTCATCGCTCCGATTGCCGTCGTCGATCAACTGCGCGAACGCCCGATCGAGTTTCAGCCAGCCGTGCGTGTCACCGTCAGCCTCGTGACGAACGCCGTCCGTCTTGCGCCCCGACGTGGCATCGACAATCGTCCCGGTTACTGCAACGCACGCGTCCTTCACGATCAGGCGCTGCGGGTTGTAGACGTGCGTCCAGAGCGATGCGTCGCAGCGCGCAGCGGTTTCTGTCGCCGTACTGCGTGATGCGACGGAGACATTCCGCGACCAGACCCATCCCTCGTTCCCGTCGCCGACCTTGACGTGGTAGTACCCCGACCGGGCCGCGGCGGCGAGCAATGTGAGCGCGATCCCCGGATGAAGCAGTTCGATCGGCGGCGACGATGTCGAAGGTGAGCCCCTGAGGTTGACGTCACGGCTCACCGTTGCCTGCTGGGCCGCAAGCGCCCCGGGAAGGAGAGCCGCGAGCACCACGGATCGGAGCGCGCGAATCAGATTACGCACGGGACGCTCCGGTCCAGCGACGCCGGATCGCGCTAGCCGCGGCAATCGACGTCAACCGTCGCCGGTGGTGAGGTGAAATCGACCGGAGCGAGGATGTGCAGTCGCTCCCAGAAGCGGCCGCCGCGACTCGGGAATCCCACCCGCCAGCGGTCGGCTTGTGCCGGAGTCGAATAGGTGGCCGCGGATGTGTCCGCCGGATGGCTCCGGGCGGTGGATGGCGTGATCGCTACGTGCAGGATTTTTCCGGACGTGCCGTTGCTCCGTTCCCATTGGTAGTCGATCCGCATCCCCACCACCGTCGCGGTGATCCGTCCGACAAAGTCGATCGGTGCGGGACAATTTCCGGAATACTGCGGTGGGGCGGCCGCGGCGGTGGCCACTGCGGCTGCGGCAGGCAGCGCTGGCGGTGTTCCCTGCGCGGCGAGACGAGCGACCACGACGAACGGAAGGACGGCGACGGCAAAGCGTGGCATCGATGGCACCGATCTGATGGCGAATGACGGACGCAACCTATACGCACGCGCCGTTGCCGGCCCGACTGGCCCCGCTCGGCCGGGGAGTGCAGATTCTACCCCCCGCCGACCCACCGTCTTGTCGCACCATCGATGCCGGACGGCGCGGCGGGCCAACCAACTCCATCGAGGGGATCGCATGAGTACCGCATTGCAGGCCGTGAAAATCGCCACCGGAATCACCGCGAACGACCTGCTCCGCAGCATCAAGTTCTACACCGAGGGGCTCGGCTTCGAAATATTCGAGAAGCACGAGCGCGACGGCGTCCTCCGGTATGCCGAGCTGAGGAGCGGCGGGTTCGCGCTCTTCGTCGGGATGGACGATTTCGCCAAGGGACGCGATCGCGTCAAGTGTGTCGCGATGCGGATCTACGTGACGACCGACCAGGATATCAACGCGCTCGCCGAGCAGGCGAAAAAGGCCGGCATTGCCGTCGACGGCCCGGCGCCACTGCCGTGGGGTCCGCTCGCGTTCTCGGTCACCGATCCCGACGGGCTGGGCCTCACCATCGCCAACAAGTAGTATCTGTTACCATAGCGCGCGACGGCCGGTCAGACGGCCGTCGCAGCTGCCACGCATTCGTCCCTTCCCGTCATCACCGACCGCGTCACGCCGGCTTCCGGATCATCAGCACGCGAGACTCCTCGCGCGGGACGATCCGCGCCCGGGCCCGGCGTCGCGCGTCCGCCGCGGTCCACTTGAACCAGCACGCAGGAACGCTTCGCTCGACGAAATCGGGATGGCACTTCACCTCGCTGAAGAGGGCGCTATTGAAGCGTGACACGCCGGCCGGCACTCCCCAGTGCGTGGCGCACGACCGGACGTCCATCCCGTGCGGGATGATGTAGTCCCGCAGCACGTCGCCGTGCTCGCGCGGCTTGCGGGTCAGCAGGTAGGCGAGAAACGGAATCAGGATGAGGGACAGCAGCGAAAAGTCGAACATGTGAGGGTCCGGTTTGGTGTGTACTCGTCTTCTGGCACGACGTGTCAGCCGCCTGATTTCGCACAGCGGGACAGCCCTTCACGACGCTGACTGCGGATGCTGCGCCGGTCCCCGGGCTCGACCGATGATGCCGGTGTGGATCGGGTCCAACAATCAAGGACCGGTGCGAACGTCGTCGCGATAGCGCCATTTCCCCCCGGCACGAGCACGGGCGCGCGGCCGCAGCCGGTCGTCATGGTCTGGTCAGATACCCACGCTGCTCCTGTCGGCGCAACACCGTTCCTGTCATCATAGGACGGCTCCAGCACGCCGATTCCCGAGCATCTTGACCTGAACCCATCGCCGCCGACATACCATGCTGCTGCTGACCGCGCTCCTGGCAATCCACCGGCCCGCAGCCGGGTGGACCGACCGCCACCTGTATTCCGGGCGCGCGGGACAGACTGCCGTGGCGCCACCCAGGCTTGGCGGCGACATCGTGATCGACGGCGAGCTCGATGAGCCGCAATGGAGTCAGGCGGCGATGCTCACCGGGTTTTCGGAATTCACTCCGGTGGACGGTGTCGCTGCGCCCGATACCACGCAGGTCCTGGTGTGGTATTCGGCGACCGCGCTCTACATCGGCATCAAGGCGATTGACCGGACCGGAACCGTGCGCGCAACGCTCGCCACGCGCGATCAGATTGCCGGCGACGACAACGTGCAGATCTTCCTGTCGACCTTCAACGACGGCCGGCAGGCGACCTTCTTCGCGGTCAATCCGTTCGGCGTGCAGGCCGACGGCGCCATCAACGAGAACGGCACCACGGTGTGCGGCATCGCGAACTGTGCCACGGTGACCCGGCAGCAGCCTGATCTGTCGCAGGATTTCGTCTGGGACTCGAAGGGGAAGCTCACGCCGGACGGCTACCAGGTCGAAATCAGGATTCCGTTCAAGAGTCTGCGCTTCCAGTCGGCAGCCGTGCAGACGTGGGGCATCAATGTCCTGCGGGTGGTGCAACGGTCGGGACAGGAGCAGACGTGGACGCCGGTGAAGCTCGGGTCGTCGTCGTTTCTGTCACAGTCGGGGCGGCTCGACAGCCTCTCCGGTCTCGCGGCAGGTCACGTCTTCGACCTGGTGCCGACCATCACGTCAAGCGCCACCGGAGCACCACCCGGTCCCGGCGCACCGTGGAAATACCAGGTGGCGAACCCCCAGCTGGGGGGCGACCTGCGCTACGGACTCACCCCCAACCTCACGCTGCACGCCACCGCGCACCCCGATTTCTCGCAGGTCGAGAGCGATGTGACGCAGTTCTCCTTCGATCCGCGGCAGGCGGTGTCGTATCCGGAGAAGCGGCCGTTCTTTCTCGACGGGGTCGAGCAATTCGATTCGCCGTCGGGGTTGATCTACACCAGGCGGATCGAGCAACCCGTCTTCGCCGGGAAGATGACCGGCAAGGTCGGTGACAATCAGGTCGGCGTGCTCGCGGCGGTCGACGACCGCACGGCGTCCCAATACGGCGACAACCCCGTCTTCGCGATCATGCGGGCATCTCACGACCTCGGCCCGGGATCGCAGATTGGTGGGGTCTGGACCGAACAGCACGACGGCTCCGAATCGAATCGCGTCATCGGCGTCGACAGCCGGGTGGTGTTCAACACGATCAACTCGGTCACCGTGACCGGTGCGTTCGCCCATGATGACGTCGGCGGCACGATCAACGATGCGCCGCTCTGGGGCGTCGGATACCGGCGCGACGGCCGGAATTTCAGGATGAACTACAGCGTGTCGAGTATCGCCGACAGTTTCGTGACGCGCTCAGGATTCCTTCCCCAGACCGGGATCGCCGACGTCCTCCTCGACCAGAGTTACACCTGGCTCTGGCACCAGCGGACGCTCGAGGCGCTCGCCGCCGACGTCCTGCTCAAGGGACACTATCGCTACGACGACTTCATCAACGGCGGGGCGATCCAGAACCGCGATCTCTATCTCAACCTCAACGCGCGGTTCCGCGGCGGATGGACCGCCGGCGTCGGATGGTATCCCGAGAGCTTCGGGTATGACTCGACGATCTACGTCGACTACGGCCTGCGACACCCCGATGGCACGGTGACGAAGTTCACCGGCGGCAACGCGCGGCTCCCCAACAACGACTATGAGCTGTCGGGCAGTACGCCCACGTGGAAGGCGTTCGACTTCAACGTCCTGGCGGTCGCGGGGCTGAATGACGAGAACTACAGCGAGTGGGCATCGGGGAAGATCGGCGTGGTGATCGCGGGAATGGACATCCGTCCCACCGATCACCTGCGGTTCAACCTCTCGTACAACGACAGCCGCGTCTACCGGCCGAGCGACGGATCGAGGGTTCTCCTCCAGGATGTCGCGGTGGGGACCGTCGAGTATCAGCTGTCCCGCGCCTTCCAGCTGCGGCTGATCACCCAGTACTCGATCAATGCCCGCGATTCGCTGCGCGACGATTCCCGCACTGATTTGCCGATCGTGATCCGCGATCCCGTCACGGGCGTGTACGCTCGAGCCGCCGCCTATGACGATCGGCAGCTGCAGCTCAACTTCCTCTTCACCTACCTGCCGAATCCCGGCACGGTGATCTATTTCGGCTACGGCACGGTCGACCAGCGCCCCGATCTCATCGGGCGGGCGATCCTGGCGCCGCTGCAGAGCAACTTCTTCGTCAAGCTGTCGTACCTCTGGCGGACGAAGGGGTGATCAAGAACCGACGCGCCAGATATCGAGCACTCCGGTCGTCTGGTGCGCGTTGGCGTTTCCTTCGGGCAAGGCGATTCGACCGTCGACCACGATCGGGGAATTCCAGTGCCCGCCACCGCATTCGAGCGTGGTGATTTCTTTGCCACTGGTCGCGTCGTAGACGCGCAGCCCGCCGTGCGGGTCGTACACGAACGCCATACCGTCGACGATCACCGGGCTCGTCCCGCCGTGCGCACTCTGCCACTGCTGATGCAGCTGCGTTCCGTGGAGGGTCCACGCGGTAGTGGCACCATTGTCCGCCGCGAGAATCCATTGGGTGCCGCCGGCCTTCCATGCCGCGGGGGCGGTGAAGAGCCTGGTGTTCGATGGCGTGGCAACGCTCGACGCTTCACCGCCTTTGTGCGGCGCGGTGCCGGCCATCCTCGACCAATCGAGGATCCGGATCAGCGCGTCCTTGCCGCCCTGCAGCACCAGGCCGCCGCCAAGAAGCACCGGCGACGTGGAGCCGAGATCGGCGTCGTCGTCGTTGAGCTGGGCGGTGTTCTCGGGGGTGTAGTTGCCGAGGATGTGCGTCGCGTCGGGATCGAGCTCGATCACCGCGTCGCCCCAGTTGGTCTTGCCGTCCCAGGTGGCGTTGCCAGTCGCGACGAAGATGTTGCCGCTGGTTGAATCGATCACGGCACCGGCCCGCCCCCAGATTGCCGAATCGCTTTCGTGACAGGACGCCGGGTCGATCAGTGCGAGGCGATCGCTGCACAGCGAATTCCAGATGTGCAGCAGCCGCCCGGTGGCGGCATCGAGAATCGCGACATGCCCTTGATACGGCGGCGCATCGCCGATGTAACCGCCGGTCGTCGCGATCACTCGTCCCCTGAAAATGGTGAGTGCCGACGCAATCTTTTCGCGGGTGGGGAGCCGGGTGATCGGCGTGGTCCAGAGCACCGAGCCGTCGGCGATGGCCAGCTTGCGGATCGATCCATCAGACGCTGCGGCGTAGATCGACGCGCGATCGGGATCCGCGACCGGTGTCGCCGTGGTGATCTGCCGCGAACCGGCGACCGTGGCATAGCCTGGCGGGGTGAATTCCCAGAGGATGGTTCCCCGATCGGCATCGATCGCCAGCGTCTTGCCGTACGTCGTCGTGACAAAAAACACGTCGTGTGCGGCGCCATGCACCGTCACGGCGTGGAGATAGATCGCCGACGCATCGACCGTTCCATCGATCGCGACTTGCTGGCGCTGCATTGACGCGACGTTGGCGGCGGTCACGCCCATCGACGGAGCCGGAGCGCCGGTTCGCGCGAGGTCCCAGTCGAAGGTGGGCCAGTCGGCGCGCGAAATAACGGCCCGACGCAACGAAGAGGCGCCGAGCAACGTCAGCCCCGCCGTGAACAGCAGGGCCCACGCGCTCTTGCCCACGGGGATGATTCCTGGCGTTGTCATGGCGCACTCCCGGCGCACTTCTGCGCCATTACGCGGGGGATGCGGAATCTCTCCCCCGCGTGGCCAGAATCAAGGAGCCCGGGACGATCGGCGTCTACTTCCCTGGTGCGAAGTTCGAATAGGTGAAGTTGTAACTCGCCGAGGCGGTATCGAACGCGGCGTGGAACGTTCTCGGATAGGTCGACGTGAGTCCGGGAACCGTGGGAATCTGCAGGTCGAACGACTTCTTCTCGTCGAGCATCGCCCGGGAAATCATCGGCTCGATGAAGATCGGCTTCCCCTGGTAGTAGCCGATCACCATGGTGCCGCGAAACGGCGCCGTGGTCTGCATCTCGGCGGTCGGGAGCGAATGCATCCCCATGCTCGGCACGCAGACTCCGATCAGTTTCGACACGCCCGTCATTTTCGCCATGTCCGGCGGCAGCACCTCGTCGGGGAGCGAATAGCCCTCGGGGAGCGCGGCGGGTTTGGTCGAGTCGGCGCAAGTGATCGCTGCCCGATCGGCCACTGCGGTGGTGTAGAAGTGGAAGTCGAAATGCGGCGTGAGGTACGGTGCCGGCGGATGTCCCGTCGCTTCCCAGTACATGGTGAACTGGGTCAATCCGCTCTTCGCCTGGACCGACGCCGGCAGGTCGAGCACCGCATCGGCCTTGGGGGGCCAGGCCATTTCGTCACCGGTCGCCGCGGTGGGTGCACTGTCAATGGTGGCCAGCGGCACCGTGGCACCAGCGTCGATCAGCGAATCCCCGCGAGTGTGCGCCCAGGTGCACACCTGGGCCTTGAAGGTCGCGCTGCAGGTTCCGGCGACGTTGACCAGTGGTGTTTCCTTGGCGCACGCCGCGGCGCCCAAGGCGACAGCCACAAGGGTACCGACACGAAACATCTGTGGCATGGAATGCTCCTTTGGGGTGACGAACGGTTGGGATGATGGAGGAATGCCCTAATCTACGCCGGTGCGCGGAACGTGGGGCGCCATCCGATACCGGCGGTGGCTGCGGCCCTCATCGTCCCGCGACCGGGAGCGGCATCCTGTCCGCGTGAACCGTGTCTGGCGGCGCTCTTCCGCGACCGATAGGTTCCGGTCGGCATCCGGATGCCACTCCTTCCTCCGGGCACCTTCACCTCACCTGCAAGGAAGCCGGCAATGCTCCGCTCGCTTCGTCTCGCCGTCACCTCTGCCGCCCTCCTGCTGATTGCCGCGACGTTTCCCCGCCCCACCGGCGGCGATCCGCTGATGATCGCGAAGATCCGGGAAGAAGGGCTGCAACACTCGCAGGTCATGGACATCGAGAGCTACATGACCGATGTCCTCGGTGCGCGCTTCACGATGTCGCACGATATGCAACGCGCCGAACACTGGGTGACCGGCGAGATGGCGAGCCTCGGATTGCAGAACGTCACCGCGGAGCCGTATGGCAACTGGGGAGTGACGTGGGACAACGAGTACGTCTCGCTGCAGATGCTCGAACCCGACTACTCGCCGATGGTCGCGTATCCGCTGGCGTACACGCCGGGCACCAACGGGAAGGAAACGGCGCAGGCGATGATTGTCGACCTGCAGACGAAGAGCGATCTCGACAAGTACCGCGGCAAGCTCAAGGGAATGGTCGTCCTCTCCACACCGCCGGTAAAGATCGATCTCGCACCACTCACCAACGGCGTGCAGCGCTGGAGCGATAGCGCTCTCAAGCGGATTGAGGAGACCGTCATCGCAACGCCACGGGCCACGCCGGTTCGCGGGCCGAGGAATCCCGACGCATTGAGCGCCACCGACAAGCTCGCCTTCTACAAGTCGGAGGGTGTCGTCGCCGTGCTCCAGTGCGAGAGCGGCTGGCTCGGCGCCGTGCGCGGGTATGCGCGCCCGGGCGCGGCGCAGGATCACTGGTCGCGCGAGGGGACGATGGCATCGCCGGTGATTCTCGCGGTAACACCGGAGCACTACAACAGGATGTACCGGATCCTCCAGCGCGGCATTCCGGTGAAGGTCGAGGTCGAGGTGCGCAACAATGTCGGCAGCACGGTGGAGCAGGCGGTGAACATCACCGGCGAAATTCCCGGGTCCGATCTCAAGGACCAGATCGTGATGATCGGCGCGCACTTCGACAGCTGGCAGGCAAGTCCGAATGCCAGCGACAATGCGTCGGGGGTTGCCGTTGCGCTGGAGGCCGCGCGAATCCTGCGCGCCGTGGGTGCGCATCCGCGCCGCACCATCCGCGTGGCGCTCTGGACCGGCGAAGAGGAAGGGCTGATCGGATCGCGGGCGTATGTCCTCAAGCACTTCGGCACGCCGGCGGCGAAGGGGCCGGAATACGACAGGCTCTCGGCGTACTTCAATCAGGACTACGGCGCGGGGCAGTACCGCGGGATCTACCTGCAGGGCAACGAAGCGGCGCGGGCGATGCTCACCTCGTGGATGGAGCCGTTCCATGACTTCGGGATGAGCGTGGTGTCGAACCTGAGTCTCTACCAGACCGACCACGTCTCATTCGACGATGCCGGACTCCCGGGGTTCCAGTTCCTGCAGGATCGTCTCCCGGCGGAGGGGGGCCATACCAACCTCGACTTCTTCGACACGATCCAGGGCGACGACATGATCAAGAACGCCGTGGTGATGGCGTCGTTCGCGTATGATGCCGCGATGGCGGATTCGATGGTGCCGAGAAAGACGCCGCACCGGCCGTAGGCGGTGCGCCGGCGAAACGGAGGCCAGGATCGACCTCCGTCTCGCCCGCTCCTCGAATCACTTCTTCAACGCCCGCATTGCCGGATCAGATGCCTCAGCCGACGCTGCCGGAAGCGCCAGCGGCGATGGAGATGGCGGTGGCTCCTCCGGCGACGGCGCCGGCGCCGCACGGCGAAAGGGACCTGCGATGTTGCTGGCACTGCGCCACCCGGCGAGGATCTCGGAACCCTTGGGGTAGTGCTCGACGAAGAAGGTGCCGAGGATGCGAACGTCGCCCATGCATTCCCGGACGGTGGTGACCAGCTCGGCACCCGCGACGACGTGGCCGCTGCGACCGTCGTGGGCAGAGAGGGTCGTCCCCTCGTACTGATCGATGTCGTGTCCGAGATCGTCGAAGAAAGTGTCGCCGACACCGAGGGAGACGAAGAGATCCTTGTGCGGCAACGCGCTGTTGAGCATTCCCCGGGCCGAGAGGACGAAGACCTTGCCGGGTCCCTTGGCGTTGGGGACGACGAAATTTCCCGCAAGGTCGGGTTCGGTTTTCGCCGCGAGCCGCGCGATGGCGACGAGACGGCGGAGACGGTTCACCACCGCCATGCGCAGCCCGAGGCGGCGGGCAACGGCGGCGTGTTCGCCGACCTGGCCGAGCGACTCCTGCATCACCATGTCATCGCCGGCGGTGACGGCAGCGTCGAGCCGCTGCAGTACGGTGTTGAACGAGCCATCGGCGATCGGATGCGAGGTCGCGAAGTCACGTGCGCGCGCCGCCATGGACAATCTGGTGCGAATGCTGGTTTTCACTGGATCCTCCCGGGTTCGGTTGATTGCGGCGGGCCGGATGGTCCGTCGGCGAGCACTTATGCGAGTGATGTGCCAAACGCGAAATCGTTATTTGATGCGGACTTACGGAAATTGGGCAGGGGCGCGGCGTCCTAAATTCAGGACACTGTTGTCCTGAAATCGACCACGGAGTTGTCGTCGGAAACGAAATTCTTCACGGTGCGAGCGTGGATCGACGATCGTCCAGTGCGGCATTGCCGTCGGCATCGATCGATCAGCTCGCGACGCGAGCGATAGGAGTGCGGCGCGACCGGACCTGAGGCTGGACGTGAAGAGGCGAGGTGGTGACGCGCGTGGCGTTTTCCGGGGAATGCCTGGACCAGAACGCGGCACCCGCGGCGGAGAACCCGGAAGGGATGGAGCTGGCAGCGGACGACGAGGAGTGTCGGGCGAGCGGGCGGAGTTGCGGGTGAATCGGGGGTCGGTATCGGCGGCGCGGGCGGATCCGGACTGCAAAAGCGACGCTCAGCGGCGGCGATAGTGGCGCCGGTCAGGGGATCAGCCGCGCTGAAGGGTGCGCCGCCGGAATTTTCGATGACTGCCGTGGCGAAGGCGGCGATGCTGGCCGGGAGTGCCGTGGGAGGGGGGCGAATTTCTGGTGTCGCCGGCGGGTCAGGAGATGGGAGAGCGCGGGAATATCCCGGGTGCAATTGGGCGCGACCCGGCGCGAAAGTTTTCCAGGCGATGACGATGGAATCGTTACGGTAAATGGGAAGCCGACCGCACTGTTGGCTAGCGGTCTTAGGAACGGCTAATTGTGGCTTTGGTCCGTTCGGCGTCAAGAAGAATGTCGAGCCGCATACTCACATTTTCTGGCGCGCGCGGATGCTTGATGTGCCGTACCAGCTTGAGAATCGCCTTTACAGCCGCAGGATGGACTTCGTTCTTGACGAAATCTTGTCGCTCGTACCAGCCTATCTTATCCGGATGGGCATCCAGGGTGACATATCGACAACCAGCCAACGCGGAAAGGCTTCGAGCCATACCGACGACGTGATTGACCAGGTGCGTTCCGACACCCCGTCCAGCGTGGCTCTCGCAGACCGCCAAGCGACCAAGCTTCAGGGCCGGAGCAGTTGTATACCTGACGCCAGCGGGCCGCTCTTTCTCGTCGAGCTGGATTGCATCGGCCAATGCGGTGACGTAACCGATCACAAGTCCATCATGTCGAGTCAGCCAGGTCTGGGCGAAATTGGACGCGCAGTCCGCGTGAGCGCTCCCATCAAGCAAATAGTCATTCATGTCGCCTTTGCCGCAATCAAATGCCCCCGGCGAGTAATCCGGAGGCATTTGATAGATATCGAGTTCTTCCCAGCCAATCCAGCTCAACGCGGCTGGTCCGTGCTCCGCTGCATTGCCCGATTAAAGATCCGGTCGGCTTGCCGCATCTTTTCGACGCGAGAAGCAGTGTCCGGAGTCCCCCGAACCAATTCGTTGCGAATTACCTCGGCATCACGCCCTTTCACGGGCGGCGTTGGTTTCAGCGGTTGCGCCATCTTCCGGCCTCCCTTTCTAGACCAGCGAACGCGTCAATTCGTGCTTGTGTTCCCACATTGACACGCCTGATTGACACGATTCCCATCTTTTTCAAAGATTGCCAGAAATTGTAACTTCATACGCCACAGCGACTTACAATTTCAAGCAATGCCTACAAACTCGGTGGTTCAAGTAATTGCTGCAATAATCGTGGAAATCCCGGAAATCTCCGAACTGGTTGGGATTATTTCGAGCGCAGCCCGGCCTATTTACGACGAATCAAACAATAACCCAATTACAGGAAGTGGGCGGGCAATTGAGCCGGGGACTCGTGGAAGAGGCAGTCGGGATAAGCCCGGAATGTCACGGCCGAAACCAGGCCAGCCCCCCCCCGTCGCACCATCGCCACTATTGACCCCGCGCCGACGTCCCGATAGCGTAGTCCTGGAACCGGAGCGTATCCGCTGGCCAACTGGCCGCCGGGTCGCCCGCCGGTCGACACCCACGAACACGTCCATCACACCTCAAGGGGCATTGGCATGTCACCAGGGCGTCGTACACTCGTTTCACTCGCAGCACTCGTGGGGGTAGCTGCCTGCGCCCCCGACACACTGCCGCCGACCAACAGCGGCAACACCGTCGCCGAAGCGAAGGGCGGGAACGGCGTCGGCGAACAGATGCGGTTCAACCACAAGCAGGTGTGCCCCGCGGCCGACGTCGGTGCCGCACGCTGCCATGCCTGGGTGCGCATCGACGACAACGGTGACCCGCTTGCCACCGCGGGAACTCCCAGCGGCTACGCGCCGGCGGATCTGCAAGCGGCCTACAAGCTCGCCGCGGCCAGCGGGTCGAATGGTTTCGGCCAGACGATCGCGATCGTCGACGCGATGGACGACCCCAACGCGGCAACTGATCTCGCCGTCTATCGCACCAAGTTCAACCTGTCGGCCTGCACCACGGCAAACGGATGCTTCCGCAAGGTCGACCAGACCGGCGGCACTCACTATCCGCGCGCCGATGCCGGCTGGTCCGAAGAGATTTCGCTCGATCTCGACATGGCGAGCGCGATCTGCCCCAACTGTCACATCCTGCTGGTCGAGGCGACGTCGTCATCATTCGCCAATCTCGGCGCGGCAGTCGATCAGGCAGCGCACCTCGGCGCCAACGTGATCTCGAATTCGTATGGCGGATCGGAGTATTCCACCGAGACGACCGACCAGGCCCACTTCAATCACTCCGGTATCGCCATCACGGTGAGCTCGGGTGACGCGGGATACGGCGTCGAGTTCCCGGCGTCGTCGCAATACGTCACCGCGGTGGGCGGCACGTCGCTTACGCAATCCAGCAATTCTCGCGGCTTCACCGAGACCGCATGGGTCGATGCCGGCAGCGGCTGCAGCAAGTACATCACCAAGCCGTCGTGGCAGCGCGACATCGGCTGTGCCAAGCGCACCGTGGCCGACGTGTCGGCGGTCGCCGATCCCAACACCGGCGTCGCGGTCTACGACACGTACGGCATCAAGCACGGCGGCGGGTGGCTCGTCTTCGGCGGCACCAGCGTCGCGGCACCGCTGGTCGGCGCGATCTATGCGCTCGCCGGCAACGAGGGCTCGTTCAACTACGGCTCGTTCTCGTACACCAATCTCGGGTCGATCTTCGACATCACGTCGGGAACCAACGGCAGGTGCGCTGGCTCGTATCTCTGCACCGCAGTGACGGGATATGACGGACCGACCGGCAACGGGACGCCAAACGGCGTGACGTCGTTCTAGCGTCGGTCCCGTCGGAGTACCGGACACAGCGAACGCGGCAGCGAGATTTTCGTTGCCGCGCTTCGTTTTGTGGCCGGCGAGAGTGCAACGATCTAGGTCTTCGACGGGTCCCGTTGCCGTGTCCTGGTGACGCCGTGCAGGATCGCGATGCCGGCGAGGCAGATGTCGATGACGACGATCCATCGCTGCGGCACGTGGAGGAGATTCGCGCCCATCGTGAGCCCGACGATGAGGATCAGATAGCCGACCAGATAGATGGCGAATGACATGGCGTCCCCTTCCCGAGTCTGACCAAAGAGACGCCGGTCCCCCGCGGCCAGCACACGGCCCGCGGGACCGCGACCGGCGGTGCGGATGCCGCGCGACCGGGTCGTCCCCGGTGTGGCCGGTTCAGCGAGCGTGGGGACACGGCCTCCTCCAATGCGAGGGGCCGAATGCATCGCCGGGTGCCTCGAATCATTACAGCCGCGATCCTCGCCGTGCCGGCAACAGCTGCGGCGCAACAGACGGCCACACTCGTCACCAGCAGCGAATATGACATCACCCGTGGCTGGTATCCGATTCTGGGCCACAATTGGCGGGACGTCTGGATCGCGACGATCACCGCGCCGGTCCTCGACGTTGGCACCTTCGACGGCGGATTGACGCCGTTCCGCTCGGGCGGCAATCACACCGCGACACTCTGGTTTCACGGAGCCGATGGGCGAACGTTCGTTTTTCACGAAACGGTGAAGTCGGAGGGCGACGGGATCGAACCCGACCTGATGCACGGTGTCGCGGGAGTGGTCGTGCGCGACGAGCCGAGCGTTTATCACCCCGCCGCCACGCTGGTGACGGCGCGGCTCGAGGCGGCGGCCGGTCTCCTCACTACCCCGTCGACCCTCATGGTCATGCCGAACGACGCGCGCCTCGATTCGTTTCGTCTCAGATTCGCGGGCAAACTCGGCACGATCGAGGAGCGCCCGGAGGAGGGTCACGACGATCGCCCTGGATCGTTCGGTGCCGACGCCATCAAGAGCACCGAAACGGTGGCGAAGGATCTCGACCGCACCCTTCGCGACCGGATCGACAGCCGCGGGTATCTCGCCGCGCGACTCGTCGACGCGATGATCGGCGATGCAGACCGTGGGTGCGACCAGTGGCGTTGGGCGGAGTTCGCCCACGGCTCGTCCACGATCTTCGTGCCGATCTCGCGCGACCATGACCACGCCTTTGCGCGCCCCGGTGGGCTGCGCGGCTCCCTCATCCGGGCCGCGTATCCCAAGGAGGAGAATTTCAGCGCCAAGTCACCGCCGTTGGCCGGCGTGGCATTCGAGACGAGCAACTTCGACCGTAGCCAGCTTGTCGATCTCGACTGGGCCACCTGGGATTCGGTCACGGCCGCGATTCAGCGAGCGTGGACCGATGCGGTCATCGATTCAGCCGCGAACGCAATGCCGGCCGAGTGGATTGCGGCGACCGGCGGACTGATTGCCGCCGGCCTCAAGTCGCGGCGCGACCACCTCCGCAACTTTGCGTGGCAGTATTTCCTGATGGTCAACACCGACGCCGATCTCTTCGCCAGCGACGAATCCGATCGCGCGATCGTCGACCGCCTTCCTGACGGGAGCGTCACGGTGCGTCTCGAAGCCGCGCCCGCCAAAGGGAGCAACGGCCAACGGACCGTCGCGATGATCCGGCGCTTTGTTCCCAGCCAGACCAGCGAGATCCGTCTCTACATGGAAGACGGCGACGACACCGTGCTGGTGCGCGGCGCCGCGAAGAAGAGCATCACCGTCCGGGTGATCGGCGGACACGGCGACGACGTCCTGGATGATTCGTCGACGGGCAATGGAGCCACGATCTTCTACGACGCGGGCGGCCACGACCAAGTGGGCGTCACGTCACATACAACAGTCCGCCGGCGAGCATTCACGTTGACCGATCCGGATACGGCGCGGGACAGCAAGGACTCGTCCGACGACGCGGCCGCGTCCGACGACGCGACCGCGTCCGAAGACTCCGTGGTGCATCTCGACGAACGCCGCGGACGCTTCAGCGATCTCGTCGGCGGATCGTGCATCGTGGTCAAGAACGAACTCGAGGGCGACCACGACCGCAACTGGGGCCGGACGATGTCATTCCACCCGGTGGCGGAGATTCACGGTAATTACGGTCTGGCGATCGGCGCGGCGTGGACAACAACCAGCTACTCGTTTCGCCATTTCCCGTATCGGAGCGCGTTGACGCTCTCGGCGCTGGGAACGCCCCTCTACGGCGGTGCCGCGGGCGCCAAGGCTTCGTTCGATCTCCGCGCCGAGAACTCCAGCGTGGCGTGGATTATCGCGGCGCAAGCCACGCAACTTCACAGCGACCGGTTCTTCGGCTTCGGCAACGTGTCGCCGACGATCAGCACCACCACCGCATGGATCCCGCGCGACGAAGTGACGCTCGAGCCGTCGATCCGGTGGTATCTCGACCCGCGATCGTGGATCAGCGCCGGCGCCATCGTGGGATATCGCTCGCTGACTCCTCAGCCCGGGAGTCCAGCCGATTCGCTGGGTGTGGCGCGTCATGACGGTTCGAGCGCCGGGGTGCGACTGCGCCTGGCCGTCGATCACCGCGACAATATCCAGATCCCGCGCTCGGGCTTCACCCTGGGCGCCACCACCACGTGGTACCCACGGGTGTGGGATATACCCGAGTATGGCCGCGCCGATTGGTACGCCAGCACGTACCTGAGCGCCGGAAGTCCGACGCTGGCGTTGCGCGTGGGCGGCGCACGGGTCTTCGGAGATCAGTTCCCGCTCTACGATGCGGCGCTCATCGGCGGCCGGACATCGATCCGCGGACTCACCTGGGACCGCTATGCTGGCGACGCAAGTCTCCAGGGAAGCGCCGAACTGCGCCTGCCGCTGATGCATGTCACACTGCTCGACGGCGGCATGCTCGGGATCATCGGGTTCGAAGACGCCGGGCGCGTGTGGTATCGCGGCGCGTCACCGGGCGGATGGCATCGTGGCACCGGCGGAGGATTCTCGTTCACCACACTGGGCGCCGTCGGGACGCTCGTCTACGCGTATGGCGACGGTTCGCATGTCTACGTGAGCTGGGGATTCCCCTTCTGAA
>DASYAK010000071.1:0-43372 GCA_036501385.1 Gemmatimonadales bacterium
TTAGTGTTGATCGCAGCCTCCGGCCTGCTTCTGGCGCCGGTCCTGCACCGGCTCTTGCACAGCCTTCACGTCGAAGGGCGGGCGCGGGACCGTTAGCGTTCGGCTGGCGTCGGCGGCCGGGCGAGGTGATGTTCAAGCAACGGTGAAGGAGGTCGACATGGATCGTCGCGAATTCGTGAAGACGAGTGGTGCAGTCACTGCGTCGATGCTGCCGATCGGTCGGATCGCCGCGGCGCGTGACCGGATCGACCGGATCGGGTTGCAACTCTATACCGTCCGCAGCCTGATGCAGACGAGTGTCGAGCGGACGCTCTCGTCGGTGGCCGCGATCGGTTTCAAGGAGGTCGAGTTCGCCGGATACTTCGAACGGCCACCACGCGCGATCAAGGAACTCCTCGATGACAATGGAATGGCCTCGCCGTCGGCGCACATCGGGCTCGACGTTCTGCGGGGGCCGTGGAACCGGACGTTGAGCGATGCGGCCGAGATCGGTCACAAATGGCTGGTAATCGCGTCCATCGCGGATTCGGACGGCAATTCGGTCGACGCGATCAAGCGTACGGCCGACCTGATCCACAAGGCGGCGGACGACGCCAAGTTCTACAAGATCAGGCTGGCCTATCACAATCACGACGTCGAGTTTGCAAACGTGGGCGGTCGACCGATGTTCGACCAGCTGCTCGAGCTTACCAAACCCGACGAGCTTCAGATCGAGATGGATCTGTACTGGATCACCAAGGCGGGTGCAGATCCGCTGGCCTACTTCACGAAGTGGCCTGGGCGCACTCCAATGGTGCACGTGAAAGACGCCGGGCCCGCGCCGCAATACCGGATGGAGGATGTCGGCCGGGGAACGATCGACTGGGCGAAGATCTTTTCCCACCACAAGGAAGCCGGCATCAAGCATTACTTCGTCGAACACGACGATGCGACCGATCCGCTCGCCAGCGCCAAGGCCAGCTACGAGTACCTCCGGAAACTCGATTTCTAGGAGCTCACCGCAGCTGACTATTTGTGAGTGCTGAGCCAGCGCTCTCCCATCGTCTCGTGATCGCGCACCGTCGGGATCAGCTTCCGGATGTAGGCCTTCAACTGCGGGTTTGAGGCGGCCGGAAGAAACGATCCGGACAACTTAGCGAGCGCTGCCTTGTGGGCATCGACCATCGCCTGCACGAAGGCGTGATCGAACGCCACGCCGGCGAGTGCGTTGAGCTTGGTCATGAGATCGCGATGGGATGCCGCGCCGCTGGTGTCGACCACCGGGGTGATGGCCAACCGGGTCGCCAGCACAACCGCTTCCTGACGCAGGCGTTCAGTATCGCGGACCAGCACGTCGGCGTAATCCTTCACTTCCAGCGCCTTTGCCTTGCTCGACCCGAGCTTGGCCTCTTCGATTTCATTGGCATCGCTCGCGGCGAGTGTCCCGAGAATGGTCGCATCCGAGGGAACCCGTGCCGATGCCTTTGGAACGGCAGGAATCATCACCGTACCAAGCAAGACCAGCATCCTGATCATCATTAGACACCTCGTCCTGAAGAAGTGGTCCCCATCAACGGGGACGACGGCTGAACGTCACGGGGTACACGGTCCCCGTTCCCGTTGCAGTCAATGACATTTGCCGCCGCTCTGGTCCCAGACTCTGCCGCCGACTTCGATGAAGGCCGAGCGCCATTCGGCCTTGCCGAGCGTCAGCTTGAGGATGCCGAAGTGTCCTTCAATTCTTACCACGCTATTGGGCGCCGGCGTTGAGCGGAATCCGCGCAAGTCTCCGCCACCAGTTCCGGCGACGATCTCGGTTATTCCCCGGATCGAGTCGAGAACGCCTTGCGGGGACTGCGGTCGGAAGCGCTCATAGTCATGGTCGTGGCCACTGAGGATCAGGTCGGCGTTGGCATCGTAGAGAATCTGCCAGAGCGGCTGGAGTGTCACGTCGCTGCCGTGCCATCCCGACGAGAAACGCGGGTTGTGCCAATACGCCATCGTGCAGGTCTTCTGCTTGTTCGCCTGCAGGTCCTGACGCAGCCAGTCTTCCTGCGCCTTCCGATCCGCGGCTGTGAACACGGGATCGACGGCGATCTCGGCGTTGAGTGAGATCATGTGCCAGTCGCCGACGTTGTAACTGTAGTATCCCTTCTTCGACGATCCGGCTTTCGATCCGAAGTACTGGTAGTAGGGCGCCGCGCGGTTGCTCTCGTGCTCGTGATTTCCGGGTGATGGGTGTATCACCTTCATGATGCGGCGCGCCGAATCGCCCCAGGTAGGACCCCAGCAAAGCGAGAAATCGGTGACCGAACCGTTGGGGTATGCGTTGTCGCCGAGCGTGAACGCGGCGTCGTGGACCTTGGCGACGCTATCGGCGCGGAGGATGCTGTCCATCAGTTCCGCGGTCTGTGCAGCCTGGGGGGTGCCGCACACGGCGATGTCACCTACTCCCACCATCACCGACGCGCCCGTCAGGGCCACGAACTTGGCCGGTGCGTCTGCCGTCGGCGGGGTAATCTGCACCGGGATCTTGCATGAGCCGATGAGGAGTGGAATCGGCGCGATCACAGCGATACGTCGCCACATCATCACGCCTGGTCGCCCGGTTCGACGGTGATTGCCCTCATTGGCTGGAACCGATCGGGACGTTGAAGCGCACGCTCACCGCCGCCGGGCGCCCGATGTCGCTCGCCTGCACCAGCCGGATATCGGCCGATGTCGTGTGAAAGGCGACCCAGAATCCGCCGCCCAGCGCGTTGTGCCACCCATCGGGCGAGGCGCCATCGACGTACACCCGACCGACATCGGCGGTGCCGAGCAGCCCGAGATCGAGGGGAACGAGGATGGTGAAGTGCACCACTGGAATCCGCAGCTCCGCGGTGCCGTAGATCGAGGCGTCGCCGGCATATCTGTCACGGTCAATCGTGCGGATAGACGACGACCCACCGATGTAGGCTGCCTCCTCGAACGGGAAGTCGCCCCAGAGCTTTTTCGCGCCGCCGCGAAGGACGACATGCGGATGCGTCGGGATGCCGAGGGTGTAGTACTGCGCCACTGCGACGTGAGCCTCTTCAAACGCGGTGTGCAGATCCCACACGGCAGGGTAGTAGGTCGCGCCCATGTCGATGAGCGTGCCATAGAACGGGTGCGTCGCGAATTCGCGTGAATCATGATGCAGCGCGAGTTGAATCCCGGCCTCGCCGAAATCGCCGGTTGTGCCGAATCCGTACGGCTTGGTGTTCGACACAAAATGGCCGGGGGTGTTGTCGGTTTGCGAATACTGGACCAGCGGCCCCAGCGACAGATCGGTCTTTCGTCCCAATCCCAGGGCGATCGCCGGGTGCAGCAGCCACTGGCGCTGATGCACGCCGAAAGTGTCGGTCGACGATTGCGGTGTGGAATTGCCGAGTCCGTGGAACTCGACGACCTCGAGCTGCGAAGTCCGGCCGAGAAGCGTCAAGTGGAGCGGCGACCGCTCGAAGCGATCATCCGCGTTGAATGTCACTCGCGAGCGACTCAGTCCTGCGGAATACTCCGCAAGGACACTGTACATGCTCGAATAGGGATAGTCACCGAAGCCATAGCTGTAGTGGGCGATCCCCAGCCCAGGCATGATGCCGAAGTCCTTGTTGATCGTCATACTGCCGGTGGGACCGAAATGCGAGCCATAGTCGGCGACCGGCGCGATCAAGTGTCCGAACCGATGGAGCATGGGGCGGCGCGAGAACAGCGTATCCGGTCCGTATGACACGTTCGACACCTTGCCGGCGTCGTAGAACCTCGAGGCGTGCCGGTTTGCGCCCACGCTCGATGAATCCGTAAGCAGGTTGGTCCCGTTCCCGCCGATCACACGAAGCGGGATACTTGCGTCGACGTGGCCGGTGACGACGGCGGTGTCGTCGCCGCCATGGAGATAGAGCCGGATCTGGCTGGTCTCGCCCGCGTTGAATCGACGATGGTAGTAGGGCTCACCCCGCTGGTTGGCCAGGGTCACATCAACCGTACGATCGTCGACGCGGATCACGGTGGCGCGGTCGGCCGCATCGGTCGCATGAACGTCGACGACCCGCGCCAGATAGGCGTAGAATCGGTCGGCAATTACCGGAAGCGAATCGCGACGGGCCCGGAGATCGGCGATCAGCTTCGGACTGCGGGCCTGATACTCCGGCGGCATCGCGTGAAAGGCGGCGTTGATGACCGAATCGGTGATCGCCTGCGCGAGGTCCCGTCCAATCGAATCGTAGGCCGGCCTTTCGAGGCCGGCGAGGATGCGCCGGTCGAGCTCCAGGCTGTTGTTCGACAGCTTGCCAATTGCCGGGTACGACGCGTCGAATTTGGCGAGCATCAGTGTGCTGCCGCGCATCAGGCCCGGGATGAATCCGTTCGTCGATGCCAGCGCATGATCGCGGTCGCGGGGGATCGGTTCCCATTCTCCCGATGCCCGGGTGAGGAGAGCCCATTTCCATTGTCCCGGATGCCGATCCCAGTCGCCGAGGAGCATATCGACCAGCCGCGCACGCAGGAACGCCCCCGCGTCGACCTGATTCGACGGGCCCTCGTCGATCATCTGCAGGAGCGAATCGCTGTCGACGATGCGCACTGCGTTGGCGAAACCGGGAACATCGTCCTTGGGTGTTGTCGGATACTCCTCGATGGTTCCCAGACGGCTGCCAAAGTCCTTGCGGTACTTCCCGAGCGCGGGATCGTCAGGCATCGCCACAAACATCGGCGTCGCATGGAGGACGCCGGCGGCGTCGAGGATCGGCGTGGCGATCACCCCGCCGGCCGGGTTGCTGTTGCTGATCAGGTCACGCCCGATCGTCTCGACGACACTCCCCTTCCACTGCGCCGGAATTTCAACGCCGAACTTGTCCACGATCCTGAAGTCGAACTCGGTCCGGTCGGGTGCAACCAGCCGCAGCGACTTGGTCTGAACATGACCGCCTTCCTTGAGAGGACGCAGCCCGCCAGCGTAGGTGCGGAGATCGAGCACCGGCACACGAATCGGCGTGGTCCAGAGGTCGCGGTAGGCGCCGCCCAAGAAGAACCGATGAACGGCGCCGGCCCGATAGTGTGCGCCGGCGATCATGGTGACGCTGTCGGGAAGCCGCGTGTTCCGCGTGGACGATGACGGGCGCTGGCCGTTCGCCGGCGAGGCGAGCGCTGCCGCGATCGCGGCGACGAGGGCCAGTCGCTTCGACCTGACAAGGAAATGATTGCGCATCAAGAGCCTCACGGTCGTTGTGGAAGCGTGAGGACGGCCGGGATTTGGCCGAGCCAGTCACTGGGAGGCGCCGCGTCATCGGTCATTTGGCCGTCCGGTGCACGTGCTGCGCAACGTCACTGATCTCCAGATCGGCGGAGATGATCGAGTCGCCGGCGCTGTGGCGGATCGCCGTCAGGACGCTGTCGCGCGACACACTCTTCCGGACCCGAAGCAGGTAATAGAGTTCCGACGGCTTCCCCTCGTTGGTGATGACCTGATCGAGCTTCCAGCGGCGCGCCAGTCCATCGAGCACCGCTTCGATGCGGTTCTGAGCCACCGTGAGCGTGTCGGTGCTGACCGACAGGATGGCGTTGAAGCGTGGCTTTCTCGGCGTCGGCCCCAGGATCTTGTGGACGCGGCTGAAGCGTTTGGCGAGGACCGCGGCGTCGTTCGGCGAGAGTGCGAGGACGAGGTCTCGATCGGGGATGGCTCCGCCGGTTGCACCCTTGTCGGCGAGATCGCCAAGGGGCTCGGCCCATTGCGACGCGGCTGTCGGCTCGAGCGCGTTCCGGCCGAAGTCGTACCGCCAGATCAACAATGCCACGAAATTGAACGTGATCGAGAGGACTGCCGCGACGGTGAGCGACTGCACCCCTGCGGCAACTCCAACGCCGATCCCCAGGAAGATGTAGGCCGTGTCACGGACGTCGCGCATCGTAGTGCGAAAGCGGAGTCCCGCCACGATTCCGGCGAGGGAGAAGGCGAGCGCAAGCGATGTGCGGACCACGAGAACAATCCCGGCCACCACGATCGGCAGAATGATCAAGGTCTGGGCAACACCCTGATTGAAGTCGCGCATCCGGCGCACCGACATGAACACCCAGCTCACCGGGAGCATCAGCGCGAGGGTGCTCGCCATGATCAGGATCGTGGTCAACGCGAGATCGAGCCTCGAGCCCGCGCTGATCTCGGGGATCTGGTCTTTGGCGCCCTTGATCGCGTCCTGGAGCAACTGCGGTCCCTGTGTCACCGCCTGCATATGCTCGCCGGCAAAGAGCCGGTCGAAGAACGGGACGAATTGGAACAGGATGCCGACGATCACCGCCAGCACGGCGTAGTAGGCCAGAAGCCGGCGAATCGGCCGGTCGGACCCGAGCGTGAATACGTCGATCAGGCGCTTGAAGGTCTCCATTGTTCACCCCTTCTGACGGGAGGGGTGACGCGCCGCGCCCGTCGGCATACACCGAAGGGAGCGCGCCGGCCCAACGACAATGCAGGTGGAGGAAGAACTCTTCCCCCCACCTGAAATGCTGACAATTCGATGACGAGGACTAGGCCGGCATTTTGGCCAGGAGTGATTCGGCGGCCTTCAGATGTTGCACGAAGACCGGTGATACGCTCACCACGAAGGCCTCGAGCTGGGCATTCCGGGCCTGACCCCAACGCGGTCCGATCCCATCGGCCGGGTTGGGGCGTGACGGCCTGGTACGGGATGCCGGCGTACGCCATGACGGCCTCCCCGGTCAGCCAGCCCATCTGTTCGCCGCGACCTCCGAAGCCGAGGCGCATTATTCTACCGCCTATCCGCCGGTCCTGGCGGCACTGACCAGCATGTTTGCGTCGCGGCTTCCCGCAGTACAACGGCTCGAAGTCTTCCGCGCCACCGGCAAACGGCTTGCGGAGCGGATGCCGGCTACGGCTGGAGCGGTGGCCGATCAGGCGCAAGCCGTGCGCGAGAGTCTGGGCGCCGCAGTTATGCGCCGGCGGAGAGGCGATGGCACCATTCTCCAAGGTGCGTCGTGCCCGGTCGCACCCCGCGTGCTTCACGTCACCGACTGATTCACGTACCTTTGCACCGAACGCCGCCGGCAAGATCTCGGCGCGCCGGTTGAATCAATCTTCCTCACCAACTCGATCCGGACCTGCGATGGCAATTCATCTTCGGCGGGACGTCTTCGATGTCTGCATCGTCGGATCGGGCGCCGGTGGCGGGATGGCTGCCTACGAACTGACACGGGCCGGTGCCAATGTCGTTCTCCTTGAGGCCGGCGTTCCATGGGACAATACCACCGACTCCGACATGCTGGTGGCCCCCTGGGAGACGCCGCGGCGAGGACGCTCCACCGCCGAGCGTCCATTTGGCGAACACGACGCGTGCATCGGTGGATGGAATGTGCCGGGCGAGCCATTCACCACGGCACCGGGAACCGACTTTTCATGGTGGCGGGCGCGAATGGTCGGGGGACGGACCAATCACTGGGGCCGGATTTCCCTTCGCTTCGGCCCCGACGATTTCAGGCACAAGACGCTGGACGGGCTCGGTTTCGACTGGCCAATCTCGTATGACGACCTGGCGCCGTACTACGACGACCTCGATCGCCTGATCGGCGTCTTCGGAAGCCGCGAAGGCCTGCACAATCATCCCGATGGTGTCTTCCTGCCGCCACCCAAGCCCCGGTGCTGGGAAATGCTCGTCAAGCATGCCGCCGACAAGCAGGGCGTCACCTGCGTCCCGTCGCGGCTTTCGATACTCACCCGGCCCCTCAATGGGCGGCCGTCGTGCCACTATTGCGGCCAGTGCAATCGTGGCTGCAAGGTCAACGCGAATTTCTCGTCGACCAATGTCCTGATCCAGCCGGCCATGCGAACCGGTAAGCTCACGCTCCGGACCGGTGCGATGGTGCGCGAAATCACGGTCGGTGCCGACGGGCTGGCCAACGGCGTGGTGTACATCGACAAGGCTACGCGCGACGAGCAGCGAGTCGACGCTCGGGTCGTGGTACTTGCGGCCAGCGCGTGCGAATCGGCGCGTATCCTCCTCAACTCGAGTTCCACTCGTTTCCAGCACGGACTCGGCAACTCCAGCGGGATGGTCGGCAAGTACGTCACTGACACCGTCGGCAGCGATGTGGGCGGCTATGTCCCCGCGCTCGACGATCAGCCTCGCCATAATTGCGACGGAGTAGGTGGGGCGCACCTGTACATGCCGTGGTGGCTTGACAACAAGAAGCTCGCCTTCCCCCGTGGTTACCACATCGAGATATGGGGCGGGATGGGTATGCCTGGATACGGCTTCATGGGTGGCATACAGAGCTATCCGCCGGGGGGCGGATACGGCGCCTCGCTCAAGAGCGAATACCGCAAGTACTGGGGCTCGACGATCGGCTTCTCCGGACGTGGCGAGATGATTCCCAACGAAGATTCGTACTGCGAGCTCGATCCGCGGGTCGTCGATCAGTGGGGCATTCCGGTGCTCCGCTTCCACTGGAAGTGGAGCGATCATGAGCTGCAGCAATCGAAGCACATGCAGGAAACCTTCCGGTCCCTGCTCCAGGAAATGGGTGCGGAGGTCTGGTCGTCGATGCCGACGGCGGAACAGCAGTACGGGATCAGCACCGGCGGGTCGATCATCCACGAGGTTGGCGGGGTGTGCATGGGGTCATCGGCGACATCCAGCGCGCTCAATTCCAATTGCCAGGCGTGGGACTGCCGGAACGTCTTTGTTACTGACGGCGCGCCGTTCGTCACCCAGGCCGACAAGAATCCGACCTGGACGATTCTGGCGCTCTCAATGCGTACCGCGCGCTTTATCGCCGCACAGCGGAACGAGGGGAAATTGTGAGCGACTCTACTCACGAAATGACGCGCCGCGAAATGATGGCGGCGATGGCCGCAGCGGCGGGTGCCTTTCTCATCCCCCGGCCGGCACAAGCGATCGACGCAAGCCGCATCACCGCCGAGAGAGTGCGAGGCGCCGCGGGATCGTTTGCGCCGAAGGTCTACACCGAGCACGAATGGGCGACGGTGCGGGTGCTGGTCGACTACGTGATCCCGAAGGACGCCACCAGCGGTTCGGCCACTGAGGCCGCGGTACCGGAATTCATGGACACCATGCTCGATCTCGAGCCTGCGATGCGAACTGCCAATCGCGGCGGCCTGGCGTGGCTCGATCACGAATGCCGCCAGCGATTCGATCACGACTTCGTCGACTGTACCGATGTTCAGCGCCGTCAGGTCCTCGATGACGTCGCATATCCCGGCCGGGCCCGGCCGGAGATGGCGCTGGGCGTGGCGTGGTTCAGCTCCTTCCGCGATTTCACCGCGACCGGATTTTTCACTTCGGAGATTGGCGTGAACGATCTCGGCTACGAGGGCAACACCGTAGTTCCCGAGTGGACGGGGTGTCCTGCCGCGAACTATCAGCGCCTCGGTGTCGCCCAACCGTGAAGCGCCGCCCCGAACGGCTCGGCGTCGGATTCGTCGGGTCGGGATTCAACACCCGGTTTCATATCCAGGGATGGTCCGGAGTTCGCGACGGCGACGTGCGCGGGGTGTGGAGCCCCAATGCGCGCAATGCCGCGGCCGCCGCGACACTCGCCCGGACAGTCGATGCAGGCGCAGCGAAGGCGTACCGATCGATCGGCGAGATGGTCGCCGATCCAGCCATCGACGCGATCTGGCTCTGCGGGCCGAATCAGGCCCGGATCGAGAACGTCGAAGAGATCTGCGATGCAGTCACGCGCGGCAAAGGCGAGTTGCGCGGGATCGCCTGCGAAAAACCGCTGGCACGCAACGTTGCCGAGGCGAAGCAGGTGCTGGCGGCCGTGGAGCGCGCTGGAATCGCGCACGGGTATCTCGAGAATCAGCTCTTTGCACCCGGGGTGGTCCGCGGCCGCGAATTGATCTGGGCCCGCGGGGCGCGCACCACCGGACGCCCCTATCTCGCGCGCGCGGCCGAGGAACATTCCGGGCCGCACAACGCCTGGTTCTGGCAGGGAGAGAAGCAGGGCGGCGGGGTCCTCAACGATATGATGTGTCACTCGATCGAAGTGGTGCGCTTTCTCCTTACCGAGCCTGGCGCAGCGCGAAGTTCGCTCACCCCGGTGTCGATCGACGGACGGATCGCCTCGCTCAAGTGGACCCGGCCCGAATACGTCAAACAACTCAAAGCGCGCTACGGCAAGGACGTCGACTACGCCCGGCACCCGTCGGAAGATTTCGCGTCGGTCACGGTCACCTACCGGACGCCCGACGGACTCACGGCGGTGGGAGAAGCGACGACGTCGTGGAGCTTCGTGGGGCCGGGACTCAGGCTCTCCGGCGAACTCCTCGGCCCCGAGTACTCGATGGCCTGGAATTCACTCAACTCCGAGCTCGCCTGTTTCTTTTCGCGCGAAGTGCGCGGGCGGGCCGGCGAAGATCTGGTCGAGAAACAGAACGCGGAAACCGGCGTCATGCCCGTGGTTCCCGACGAAGCAGCAACCTACGGGTACGTCGCCGAAGATCGTCATTTCGTGCGGGCGTTCCTCGGCAAGGAGGACCCCCGACTCACCTGGCACGACGGTGTCGAAGTGATGCGGATTCTGATGACTGCGTATATGAGTGCCGAGCAGGGCCGGACGCTCGCGTTTCCGCCGCGCGAGCTGGACCGGTTCACACCGGCGGTTGCGAGGGGTAGATGGCGACCACGGTAAGACATCGCGGCCAACCGATTCCGCACGAACTGACCACCACGGGCTTCGACCTTCCGGGATGCCAGGTGGCCCAGTCGCTGGGCCTCGTGCGCGGAATCGTCGTCCGGTCGCGTTCGGTGTTCGGCAACATCGGCGCCGGGATCCAGCGATTCCTCGGCGGCAACATCACGCTGTACACCACGATGTGCGAGCGCGCCCGCGAGAACGCGTTCGACATCATGATCGCCCATGCGCAGAGCGTCGGCGCGAATGCCGTGATCGGCATCCGATACGACGCGACCGAGATCATGTCCGGGGTGACGGAAGTGCTCTGTTATGGGACGGCGGTGGTTGCCGAAGAAGAGGTCGCACGCGCCGGATGACTTGAGAGTGGCGCGAAGCAAGCAAGTCGATCAACGGTCACCGGCAGCGGCGGCGCCTCAGATCCTGTCGAGTGATCATCGCTGTTCCGGTGGCGCAACTCGCGCCCGGATCGCGCGCGGCTTGTCGGCGCCATCGGCGCGAAAGTGCAGCTCGCGAACGCCGGTCGCCGCAACGAGCTCCGCAGCGTTCTCCGGCGTCACCTTCCCGCCCGCCATGATTGCGATCCGCCCCCGCGCGCGCTCCACCAGCCTCGCCAGCCGCTCGCGTCCGTCCCAGGCGGTTGCTGCGCCCCCCGCCGTGAGGATGCGATCGATGCCGAGGTCGATCAGCGTCTCAAGCGCGGTGAACTGATCGGCGACTTCGTCGAATGCGCGGTGGAACGTGAGCCGCATCTCCGGGCCGGCGGCGTCGCGCAGTCGGGCAACGACGACGCGCTCGATCTCGCCTTGCTTCGTGAGCGCACCGATAACCGCACCACTCGCTCCCAACGTCCTGACACGACCGAGATCGGCAAACATGCGCGCGATCTCTGCCGTGTCGTAGACAAAATTGCCGGCGCGTGGACGGATCATCGGACAAATGGGGACGGCGAGTCGTGCGAGTGCTGCACGCAGCAGATCGAGCTCGGGCGTAACCCCGCCTGCCTCGAGATTCGCGCACAGTTCGATGCGGTCGGCTCCGCCCTGGGCGACAAGCCAGCCTGCGTCGAGCGTGTCGACGCAGGCTTCGAGAATCAGGCAGATCTCCCGTGTTCCGTCACGCCGCGACTGACATCCGCGCCGGCCGGAACGTCGCCGCGAAGAGCACAAAGATCACCAGTGCTCCAACCGCCGGTACCATCCAGATCGCCGGCCAGTTATGCACCGTCGGCGACGAAGCGTAACTCCCCACCACGTGTCCCGACACGAACGCGCCGATGAAGTAGCCCACGCCATTGGTGAGAAAGTTCAGGAAACCCTGCGCCGCGCCGCGGATCCGCGGCCCCGCCTTCTCGTCGGTGTAGATCTGTCCCGCGACGAAGAAGAAGTCGTAACAGACGCCGTGCAGCGCGATCCCGATCCAGATCAGCCACATCATGTCGGTCGCGTTGCCATGCGCAAAGGCGAAGTAACGCAGCGCCCACGCCGCCATTCCGCCCAGCATGATCCCCTTGATCCCGAAACGGCGCAGGAGAATCGGAAGGGCCAGGAGAAAGCAGAGTTCCGACCATTGGCCGAAGGTCTGGATGAACGCCGCGTCCTTGACGCCGATCTCGTTGAGAAAAGGATTGGCGAACGAGTAGTAGAACTGCAGCGGAATGCAGAGGAGGAACGATCCCAGGCAGAAGACCAGGAACGAGCGATCGCGAAGGAGCGAGAGGGCGTCGAGACCCAGCGCGTCGCGCACCGAGAATGGCGTCCCCGCGGCCTTTGGTGGCGTGTGGGGCAGCATCAGTGAGTACCCCGCCATCACGACCGAGGCGCCGGCGGCGATCCGCATCGGCAGCACCAGCGCGTCGGCGTGGAGGACCTTGCCGATCAGCGTTCCCGCGACAATCCATCCGATCGTCCCCAGAACACGGATCATCGGAAAGGTGCGGCCGGGGTCGTCGACGTGATGGAACGCGACCGAGTTGGTGAGCGAGAGCGTCGGCATGAAGCAGAGGGCGTAGAGGATCAGCAGTCCGTAGAACGAACCAAAGGATGTCTGCATCGAAACCAGATACATCACGACCGCGCCGACGAGGTGCAGCAGCGCCAGCAGCTTTTCGGAAGCAAAGAAGCGGTCGGCAATCATCCCGATGAAGAACGGCGACACCAATGCTGCAATCGCCGTGGCCCCGTAGGCGAGCCCGACCTGCGTGCCGCTGAACTGTCGCGTCGCCGAGAGATAGGTCCCCATGGTGACGAACCAGCTTCCCCAGATGAAATACTCCAGGAACATCATCGCCTGGAGCCGCGGCCGCGCGCTCACGAGAAGTCCTTGATGCGGATATTGCGGAACCAGACGATCCCGCCATGTGACTGCAGCCCGACGTGACCGCGCCGCGACTTGCCGAAGGTCTGCCAGTCCTTGAACTTGCTCGCCGCGATCTTGTTCTTCATTTCCTTGGAATCGAAATTCACATCGACGACGCGAACGCCGTTGAGCCATTGCTGGACCTTCGACCCGTGCACCACGATGCGAACCAGATTCCACTCGCCCACCGGTTTGACCGCCGTGACCGGGGCCGGGTAGAGCGCGTAGAGCGAGCCCGCTGCCGTGAGCGGTGACTTCCCGTCGGCATGACCGAGGTTGTCGAGGACCTGCATCTCGGGGGCGTTCTCGTAAATCTCCTCGGTGCCTTCGTTGGCCCAGTAGAAGATGCCGCTGTTGGCGCCCGGAGCCACTTTCCACTCGAGCTCAAGCTCGAACGACGAGTATTGCTGGTCGCTCACCAGGTCTCGCGCGGTGCCATCGGTGCGAAGCGCCCCGTTGTCGACGGTCCAGCCGGTGGTTACGCCGGTGGGCTGCTGATACGTGTGCCAGCCGAGGATGGTGTGGCCATCAAACAGCGGCGTCCATCCGCCGAGGCGAAGGGAATCTCTCGGCGTCAGGATCGCGTCGCGCGAACGCCGCGAATTTCCGCCGCAGGCGGTGAGCAGCAGCACGGCGGCCGGCACGGCCCGGGCGATGAACGCGCGTCGCAACATGGAAGCCCCTCGGCGAAGGAAGATCGGATCGGTTTGGCGTCGAACGTTACGGCGAACCGGGAGGTGACGGAAGGTCCGCCGTGGCATTGAGCAGGATGCGGACGGCATCGGCGGTCGCCGGCCGGAGCGGGCCGAAGCTACGCTGGCGTGCCGTCTTCGTCACGATCGAATCGGAGGTTGCGCGCCAGGCGGCGTTCGGCGCCGCCCGCTGCGCCATCAGGTCGAGAGCGCCAATTCCGATCTTTCCGAGATCGAAGAGCGCTGCGGCGACCGGCGCCGCATCGGTGGCCGCTGGATACTCGTTGCCCGCCGATGCGAGCCGCGTCCGCAACGACATCATCACACTGAAATCGGCACGCAACCGGGTCACCGCGGCGGTGTCTCCCAGCACGGCGCGCCGTGCCCGGCCGGCCATGTCCCAGCTCCGGCGCGGATCGGGAACCGCGGCGTCGATCAGCCGCGTGTGCGGCACGAATTGATTGGGACCGCTCCCACCAAAATCGGGGGGACGGACAAAGTCGAGGAGCGACTCGAAGAGCGCCGTGGAATCGCCGCCGAAGCGCCGCACCATCCGGCGTGAGTGATCGATCTGATGAATCCCGAGTTCGTCGAGTTCCCGAGAGGCCGGGTCGAGACGGCGATACATGTCGGAGACATCGTTGACCGTCCCCGGCGACCAGAAGCGCTCGGCAATCACGGCAAGACGAGGCCAGATCCGCGAATCAATCGTTTCGGGAGTGACATACTCGCTCCACATGCACGCTTCGCCGCCCAGAATGCGGGCCTGCTCCTCGGGCGTGAGCGTGGTTCCGGCGGGGAGTGGATCGGGGAGATAGAAGTCCGACGCGGGCTTCATGTGGTCGATGTAATACGGCGCCGACAGAACGCCGCGGAATCCGGCGCGCGCCGACGCCGCGAGCGCGTCCGAACTGCGCCACGACTGGATCACCGCCGCCGTGGGCAGGTCGGGCTGGAAGATCTCGTCCCAACCGACCGGAATCTTGCCGTGCTTCTCGACGATTGCGAAGAGGCGTTTGTTGAATGCGGTGTGGAGGCCGACTTCGTTGGGTATACCGTGGGCTTTCATCCATGACTGGATTGCCGGGTTCTGATGCCACTCTCCGGGTTCGACCTCGTCGCCACCAACATGCCAGTAATGGTCCGGAAAGAGCGCCGAGATCTCGCCGATGAACGCATCGAGAAACTTGTAAGTCGATTCACGGGTGGGATCCATCGTCGGCGGGAAGGTTCCCCATGTACGGGCGATCACGAACGGACCAGGGCCGCTGGCGAGGTCGGGATAGCCGACAAACCATGAACTCGAGTGGCCCGGCACATCGAACTCCGGCATCACCCGGATTCCGCGATCGGCAGCGTACGCCACGATCTCGCGGATCTGGTCCTGAGTGTAAAACTGCGAGTCCGAGCCGAATTCCTGCAATCGCGGGTAGATCCGGCTTTCGACGCGGAATCCCTGGTCGTCGGAGAGATGCCAGTGGAAGACATTGAGCTTGACCATCGCCATCCCGTCGAGCGTCCGCTTGATCACATCGACTGGCTCGAAGTGGCGCGACACATCGAGGAGGAGACCCCGCCACCGGAAACGTGGCGAGTCGCGAATCTCCGCTCCGTGGACAAATACTCCGCGAGCGTCAGTGTCCTGCAGCTGGAGAAAAGTCTCGAGCCCACGGAGTGCGCCGACCACCGTGTTTGCCTGCAGCACCGCACCCTGATCGCCGACGGAGAGGTGATAGGACTCATCCTCGCTCAGGTCGGGAATCGCAAAACCCTGGCCCGCAACGTCGATCACCAGGCTCGCGGCGCGGCCATTGCCGAACTGCCGCGAGATCGGCGCTCCCAGCCGCCCCGAGAGCCGGGCGATGGCGCGTGAAACCCCGCGCTCGAGGCGGGAATCTCGATATCGGACGATTCCCACCGAAAAGGTGCTGTCAACCGCGAGGCGCGCAGCCGTCGCAGTGACCGCGGCGGGGACCGGCATCAGGTTGAGGGTGGGAAGAGTCTGCGGGGCCTGCGCCGCCGCCGCCGGCACGGTGGCCATCGCGGTAAGGAGCTGGAAGATCATGCGCATGAGATGACCGATGGGACGGGACGCGCGAAAGATGGCCGCATGTACCGGAAAGTTGAACGGCTTGGCACCGCGCCGGGTCGCCGGCGAGGGCTATTGCAGCCCACGACGTCATCATCTGTTCCGTTAGATTCCGACGTGCATATCGCCGGGCTCGCCATCTATCCGATCAAGGGATGTCGCGGGGTCTCCCTCTCCGAAATCGAGGTCGATCGTCTCGGCCCTGTGGGGGATCGCCGATTGATGCTTGTCGACGAGCGCAACCAGTTCTTGAGCCAGCGCGAAGTCCCCGAACTCGCCACGCTGGTCCCGGCGCTGGACGGCGACCGGATACGGGTGACCGGGTGCGACGGCGCCGCCCTCACCCTGGATGTCGACTTGGACGGCCCACTCCGTTCCGTCTCGGTGTGGGCCAAAGAAGGACTCCTGGCGGCCGACCAGGGCGACCAGGCCGCCGCGTGGTTTACCCGGGCGCTGCGGCTCACATGCAGATTGGTCGCCTTTGGACCATCAACGATCAATCGAGTCGACCCGGCGTACTCACCGCGCCCTGATGCGGAAACATCGTTTACCGATGGATATCCGATCATGGCGGTCGTGGAGGAATCGCTCGACGACCTGAATCGGCGCCTCACCGAGCCCGTGCCAATGCAACGCTTCCGGCCGAGCGTGGTGGTGAGTGGCACGGCCGCGTGGAGCGAGGACGACTGGCGGGTGATTTCTCTGGGCGAGGTGATCTGCGACGCCGTGAAGCCGTGCGCGCGGTGCGTCGTGATCACCACCGATCAGCTGACAGGGGCCCAGCATCCGGCCCAGGAGCCGCTCAGAATGCTCGCGGGCTTCCGCACCATTCGCGGCATGGGCGCCATCTTCGGACAGAATCTCGTTCCGCGAAACACCGGGATTCTGCGGGTTGGCGACATCGTGCGGTCAACGTGACCGAACGCCTTTACTACCACGACGCGCGGCTCCTCGCGTTCGACGCGCGCGTGATCGAGCAGCATGGCGACGCCCAGCATCTCATTCTCGATCGTAGCGCATTCTACCCCACATCGGGTGGGCAGCCGCACGATACCGGGACCCTCGGTGGCGTGCGGGTCGTCGACGTGACCGACGACGGCGACAGTGTGATCCACGTGACCGACGCCCCAGTGCCGCTCGGCCCGGTCGCGGGGCATATCGACGAAGCGCGCCGCATCGATCACATGCAACAGCACACCGCCCAGCATCTCCTCTCGGCGATCGCCGCCGACCGTTTCGGGTGGGAGACGGTCAGTGTCCACTTCGGTGCCGAGCATTCGACGATCGAATTCGCCACGGACGATGCGGACCCGGAGCGTCTCGCGACCCTTGAACGCGAGGCCAACGACGCTGTGGCTGGTGCGCTTCCCGTGACAGCCGACTTCGAGGACGCTGCCGACGCGACCAAGACCGGATTGCGCAAGGCGACCGACCGGACCGGGAGGATTCGCGTGATCACCATCGCCGGGATCGATCGCAGCGCCTGTGGCGGAACGCATGTCGGGTCGACCAGCGAGATCGGCGCCATTCTCCTGCTCGACGTTGAGCGGGTGAGGCGACACGCGCGGGTGGGCTTCGTGGCTGGGCGGCGCACCCTGGATCACGCGCGGCACGCGTCACTTCACCTGGCGCAACTGGCGAAGGAACTCGGGTCGTCGATTGCCGAGGCGACGGAGCTGCTGACGGCGCGGCTCGCCGAACTCCGTATGCTGCGCGAGCGTGAGGTGGCGATGGAGCGCGAGCTCGGCGCCTCGCGAATTGCGGCGCTGCATGCGGCCGCCGCCGTCGACGCGAACGGGCTCCGCACCATCGCGATCGCGCGCACTAGCGAGCCGCTATCGATGATTCGCGCGATGGCGCAGGCGGTGGCGCCGCTCGAACGCACGCAATTCGTCGCAACAGCCGACACGCCGCCGACAATCATCTTTGCCACGACGGCCGACAGTGGCATCGATGCGGGCGCGGCACTCAAGGCAGCACTGGTTCGGGCTGGCGGGCGCGGCGGTGGATCCGCGCGCATCGCGCAGGGAACCGCGCCGTCGATCGGGTTCCTCGAGGCAGTGGCCCGCAGTCTACTTGGAGGCAGCACCCAATGATTTCCGCGTTGCTCGCGACACTCGGTCTCCACGCCGCGCCGGATACCGGCAAGCACGTCTTCTTCACCGGCGACGCCGGCCTGGTCAACACCAGCGGGAATACCGAAGTCACCAGCGCGAGCGTGGGGAACAAGCTGATTCTCGTGGCAGGCCGATGGCACTTCACGCAAGTGTTCGGCGTTACCTACGCCCGTACTGACGATTCGGTGACGGCGGAACTCTGGCATGCCTCGTTACGGATCGACCACGATCTTTCGCATCGCGTCGCCCTCTTTGTGCTGACAGAATATGATCGCAACGTCTTCGCCGGCGTCCGGTCGCGTATCACGCCATCCATCGGCATCGCGGCCCTCGCGATCGCCGGTCCCCGCGATTCACTCCGGATCGAAGCGGGCGGCGCCTACACCTTTCAGCAGGCAGTGTCACCCGACACCAACCGGGACTATCCGGCGGCCCGCGGCGCGGTGGTGTTCCGGCACTATCTGAGCGTCAGGGCGATTTTCGATCAGCTGGTCGAGGTGATTCCATCGCTCACGTCCGGAGACAACGTGCGGATCAACAGCGAGACGGCGATCACGGCGCCGATCTCGCGAGGAATTGCGCTCAAGGCTTCGTACCTCATTCACTACGACGGTCTTCCCGAACCGGGCCACAAGGCAACGGATCGGATCCTGAGCACCGGAGTGCAGGTCACCTTCTGATCGGTTACCTTCTGACATGGTCCTGATTCACGTCCTGGCACTGTTCGCATCAATCGCAGGCGACACCAGCGCGCCCGCGAATGCGAAGCCGCTACCCAAAGTCCCGGCGGTCAAATTCGCCGGAGACGCCGGGTTCGTCAGCGCCGGCGGGAATACCTCGGTACAGACGCTCAATCTGGGCGACAAGATCAGCGCACGGCTTGACCGCCTCACCTTCAGTGAACAGTTCGGGATGGTCAACGGCCGGAGCAAAGGCGAAACGGTGGCGTCGAGTTGGACCGGGACGCTGCGGACCGATATGGCTGTCGAACACGATGTCGGGTTGTACGCTTCGGTCACCTATGAACGCGACACATTCGCCGGACTTGCCTCACGGGTCGGCACCGTGACGGGGGTATCGGCCCAGGTGATCAACACCAAGAGCGACAAGCTCGTGATCGAAGGCGGTGTGTCGATCACGACCCAGGACGGTACTGCGATTGGGACAAGTGACGCAGATTTTCTCGGCGGCAGGGCGGCGACGGCGTACGTGCACCAGATTGGTCCGCGCGCCTCGCTGGCCCAATCGATCGAACTTCTCCCGAATTTTCGTGACGGGTCCGATCTGCGAGTGAATACCGAGACCGCGTTGCTGGCGCCCTTCACGCATAACGCCGCGATCAAGCTCTCATACGTGATCCACTACGACGGCATTCCCGAGCCGGGGTACCTGAGTACCGACCGCCTCTTCACGTCAGGCATCCAAGTCACGCTGTGATTCGATACGAAGTCACGCTCGAGTGCTCCGTCGACACGGCGCCTGTGCTCGAACGATGGATGCGCAACACGCACATCCCCGAGATCCTCGCCACCGGATGTTTCACTTCCATTCATTTTGACCAGTCCGACGGACGGTTCCGCACCGTCTACCAGGCGGCGGCGCAACCCGACCTCGACCGCTATCTCAACCAGCACGCGGCAGCGATGCGCGACGCATTTCAGCGCCAGTTTCCCAGCGGCGTTGCCGTGTCGCGCGACGTCTGGGAACAACTGCAGAGCTGGCCGACGATGTGAACGATGCGTACGCGCTGATCCGGAAGACGGCCGCTCCGTCCACCTTGCTCGAGTCGGCACGCCTTGCAGACCTGGCCTGGACCTTCCATCGTGGCCTCCGCGGCTACGCGCCAACGCCCCTGCGCCACGTCGATCATCTCGCCGCCGATCTTGGGATTGCTCAGCTCTTCCTCAAGGACGAATCCTTCCGTTTCGGCCTCAATGCATTCAAGGGGCTCGGTGCCTCTTTTGCGATGCATCACTGGATGGCTGCACACGACCTTCCGGCCGAGGCAGTTTTCACCACCGCGACCGACGGGAACCACGGGCGCGCGGTGGCCTGGATGGCTCGGCAAATCGGAAGGCGGGCCGTGGTTTACATGCCGTCCATCGCGGTCGCCGCAAGAATCGAAGCGATCGTCAACGAAGGGGCCAAGGTCGTGCTGGTGGAGGAGGGATACGATGCCGCGGTGGCGCTTGCGATCGAGGCGGGGTCGACCCACGGCTGGATTGTCATCCAGGACACCGCGACTGTCGAGTATCACGAAGTGCCAGGCTGGATTGGCGCCGGCTACTGGAGCAGCGCGCGCGAGCTTGAACCCATAGTGCATCCGGCCGATCACCCCGCCATCGACGTCGTGCTCGTCCACGCCGGCGTGGGAACGTGGCCTGCGGCCATGACAGAGTATTACTGGAATCGTTACGGAGAGCGGCGGCCGCGGATCGTCGTGGTCGAGCCGGTTGGCGCCGCCTGCGTCCTCGAATCGGTGCAGGCTGGTCGGCCCGTGCGCGCCAGCGGTTCGATGCGAACGATCATGGCAGGCCTCAACTGCGGCTTCCCCTCCCTGAGCGCATTCGAAGTGCTCCGGAGCGGAGTCGACGCCGTGATTGCGATTCCCGACCACTACGCCGAGGACGCGATGCGGCGGCTTGCCGGAGGCGAGCCTCAGATCGTGGCCGGCGAATCCGGCGCTGCAAGCGTGGCCGGACTGATAGCCATCATGGGCGATGATCGGTTCGGCGCTGTCCGCGATCATGTGGGACTCGGGCCATCGTCCCGGGTTCTCGTCTGGTCGACCGAAGGTGCTACCGATCCAGCCGGATGGCATCGGGTTGTGGGGCGACCGGTTCCGTCGCTATCCTGACGCTCGGCGCGCGCCGTGTCGGCCGATGTGGCTGACGCAAACCGCCAGATCCAGACGGCGTTGGCTTGTCGAACGGGAGGAAAGGATGTCGGACGATCCGCGATACCCGGTCGGTCGATTCACGCCAGCCGACGAGTGGAACAACGCAGCGCGGACGCGGTGCCGCGACGACATTGCGCACCTTCCGGCTCGCCTCCGTGAGGCAATCGAAGGACTCGACGACCGCTGTCTCGATACTCCGTACCGCGACGATGGCTGGACCGTGCGCCAGGTGGTGCATCATCTGGCGGATTCACATCTCAACGCATACTGCCGATTCCGCCTGGCGCTGACCGAGGACGAACCAACCATCAAGCCGTACGCCGAAGCGCGCTGGGCCGAGCTCCACGATGCTCGCACCTATCCGGCGGCGCCTTCACTGGCGATTCTCGACGGCGTGCATGCCCGCTGGATCGGGCTCATCGATGCGATGTCGCCGGGGGATTGGGACCGCTCCTTCGTCCATCCGGAGCAGCAGCGGCCAGTGACGCTGGCAAGCACCGCTGCCCTGTATTCCTGGCACAGCCGCCATCACGTGGCCCATATCAACGCCCTTCGCGCCCGAAATGCATGGTGACCGCGCGATTCCACACGGGGCCCGCGCCCTGGCATTGCCAGTCTCATGTCGCACGATCGAGCCGCCCCGGCTCGTGGCGTCCCACCACACCATGACTTGGAGCAGTTGAATGGAACGGCAGACCGTGACCGCGATCGGTGGCGTCGTACTCTTCGCTGACCACGCCGACACCCTCGCCCAGTGGTATGAAAAGCATCTAGGCATCTTTTTCACGCGCGAACCGGGGAGCCACGAATGGTGGTGTGCCCTCGATGGGGCAGCCTTCGCGATTCATCAGTCCAAGCACCCGCTCGGGCACGAGCGGCGGCTGGTCGAGATCACCTGGCGCGTCGCCGATCTCGACGATTTTGTCGAATATCTCGGCGATCTTGGCATCACGGTCGACGAGCGGCAGTCCTCGCCCGACGGTGACCACGCCTGGTTCGACGATCCGGAGGGGAACCGGGTCGAACTCTGGCAGCAGGCCGAGGTATAGCCGTCAGGGGCGGCCACCCATTCTGTTGCGGTCGGGAAACTCGCTCCGTAGCTGGCCGATCGCGTCCAGCATCACGTCGATTCCGGGCTCGGCGAAGGCGCTCACGCCGACGATCGTGAGCGCCGGCGGCTGCGAGTGATCGACGGCCCCGAGCAATTGGGTTCGAACAGTGGTGACCTTGTCGGGTGTCAAGTCGCGGATGTAGATGGTGACCCGAACGACGTCGCCGGGCACGCCGCGAGCGGCACGCATCACCTCGCCAAGATTCACGAGCGCTTGCCGGGTCTCGGCCGCGAGATCTCCGGCCCCGACCAGGTGCCCGGTCGAATCGAGGGGTACCATTCCTGACACGTAGATGGTGTACCCGACCTTCACGGCCTGCGGGAGACCTTCCAGCACCGGAACGTCGGAAGCGATGATCTGCTCCGGCGCGACGGGGCCTCCGAAACCGGATGCCGGGCCTGTTCCGCCGGCGCCGTTGCGGCCACCGCGCTGCGTCGACTGGGCGCAGGCTGCGAGCGGCAGGAAGATTGCCAGGATGGTGGCGTAACGCATCGAAACTCCTTCGATCGAAGAATTTGCCGATTGCCGCGGCGTGCCATTCGCCCGTTGGGAATGTACGTTGCAGGAGAGCGACAGGTTGGCCTGGACTCGGGCCCGACCAACCGATGTAATTGCTGGTGCCACAACGACATCCACGCGGCAGGTCGCGTCGACATCCGGCAGGACCAGGGATGGTCGAATGCGGGAGTACTGTGCATCGTTCGAAGCGGCGGATCGTCGTCTGTAATGAAGTCGACCCCCAAGGGAGAGGGTAACATGCAGAAGATCATGCTGGCTCTGGTTGCGGCCGGGGCACTCGCAGGGTGCGTAAGCAAGAAGCGTTACGACGACCTGGTGACTGCACAGCAAGCGGTCAGCGCGCAGAAGGACACGTTGATGAACGACGTGCTGGCTACCACGCAGATGATGGCAGACATCAATTCCGATCTCGCATCGGTGAAGGGCCTGGGCGTAAGCCCGGCGGCCAACAGCGATCGCCCCGCGACGGGGAAAGCTGAGGACCGCGCCGTGATGCTGGGCAAGATCCGCGAGGTGATCTCGCGGCTGAACGCCGCCGAAGACCAGGTAAACGCGAGCAAGAAGCGGATTAATGGTATGTCGGCAACGTTCACCAATCAGAAGAAGGAATTGACCGCCCAGCTCGATTCATTCCAGAAGACGATCGACGACATGAAGGCGGCAGCCGAGCAGCAGGAGGCAATGATCACGCAGCAGAAGCAGCAGATCGTTGCCCTGTCAGGGCGGGTCGACACGCTGACGCAGCAGTCGGCTGAACTCACCACCGAGAAGACCGCCGTCCGGGACACGTTGACTAACGTGGTCGATCAGGACAACACCGTCTATTACGCCGTCGGGACCCGCGATGAGCTGGTGAAGCGCGGCATCCTGGTCCCTGAGGGGAGCAAATTCCTCTTCTTCGGCGGCAAGACTCTTGAACCGGCGCGCGACCTCAAGCCGGAGCTCTTCCAGCGTCTCGACCGTCGCCGCGACACCGTCCTCACGGTGCCGGAGCCGAGCAAGGAGTACAAGGTCATCACCCGGCAAAGCCCGACTTACCTGGGCACGTCGGTCCTTCCCGATGGGAAGGTCAAGGGTGATCTCCACGTCTCGTCGCCCGCATTCTGGGACGGCGGGAGATACTTGATCCTGGTTCGCGACTGACCTTCACGCAGTGATCGGTGTGTCCGACCGGGGGAGGCAGCGATGCTTCCCCCGGTTCGTTTAACGCCGACCGATCGCGACGCGGCGTGCGGTGACGCAATCAACCCCCGACTCAATGGCAACTCATGACGACATCGATCCCGCGCGGCATCCTCCTCCGCACCACCGCTCTCCTCGTAGCCTCCAACTCCTTCATGACGATGGCCTGGTACGGCCATCTCCGAACGCTGGCCGACCGCCGCTGGTACGTTGCTGCCCTGATCAGCTGGGGCATCGCCCTTTTCGAATATCTGCTGCAGGTTCCGGCTAACCGGATCGGGTACACGGCGATGACCCTTCCGCAGCTCAAGATCCTCCAGGAGGTGATCACCCTGGCGGTCTTCGCTCCGTTCGCCGTCCTCTTCATGGGAGCGACATTGAAGCTGGATCATCTTTGGGCCGCGCTCTGTCTCGTGGGGGCAGTGTACTTCGCGTTTCGCCGATAATCGCCCTACTTTCCACGGTCCCGAAGCACGGAGTGTTCATGCAGCGCGTTTCCACGACAGCTCGGCGCATTAGCACCATTTTGCTGGTGATCGCGGCTACGACACTGGCAGCCTGGCGTACGACGCCGGCATCTTTGCCGAGCCTCCGCGTCGTCAAGTCACCGGGATGTGCCTGTTGTGCCAAGTGGGCTACCTACATGAAGCAGCAGGGGTTCGCGGTCACGGTGGAAGACAAGACCGATTTCACTGAGCTCAAGCGCGCCAGCGGGATAACGCGCGAACTCGAGTCGTGTCACACCGCGTTCGTCGGGGGGTACGTAATCGAGGGGCACGTGCCGGCCGATCTGGTGAAGAAGCTGCTCGCGGAAAAGCCCGCGGGAGTCAAGGGTCTTGCGGCTCCGGGCATGCCTGCGAGCGCACCGGGAATGGACATCCCCGGTCAGCACTACATCATCTATTCGTTTGATGCCGCCGGGCACACCAAGGTTTACGCGCAGCGCTGATCCCGGACGCGCCGAGCATGGCTACTGCGCGGATTGTCCTTCGATTTCGCGCCGAAGCCTTTCGCGTGTCACCTCGATCTTCGCCCGGATCCGCTGTTTCAGTTCCTGCAGGTCTGCGCCAACGGTGGGCTCAGGATCGAGGACTTCCACGATCGCCGTAGCTGGATTGATCCGCCAGTCACGGCGCGCGATCGCGTTGCGAGTCCCGTAAACGGCGAGCGGAAGGATCGGCACGCCGGCGTCAATGGCCAGACGGAAGGCTCCATCCTTGAAGGGCAACAAGTCCCGCGATGGCGAGCGCGTCCCTTCGGGAAAGATGATGATCGACACGCCGCCGGCGAGTCGCCGGGCACACGTGGCCATTGCCAGCCGGGCGCTTGCTCTGCGCCCCCGATGTATGCCAACGTCGCGTACCGCCCACATCAGCCAGCCGAGTACCGGAATCCACATGAACTCGATCTTGGCCAGCCACTTCATCTCCCACGGGAGGTGGCAGAGGAGGAGCATGTCGGCAAACGATTCGTGGTTCGCCACCACGACGTACGGATTGCGCGGGTTGGCCGGAAGCCGTCCCCTCACTGCGAAATGCCATCGCGGCGTGAGCTTTACCGTCGCCACGCCGGCCAGCCGGAAGAGCCGTCCACCGAAGTAGTTCACCCGATCGAACGGCCACGCTACCAATCGCCAGATGACGATCGGCACCAGGAAGACGATGAGTATTCCGGCCAGGACCGACCAGGTCCAGGCGGCGGCGAGCGCGTTACGAATTGAAGAGGGTAGACCGGACATGACCCGGGGGAAGGTAAGCCCCGGCGCAACTGTCAGGCGTGGGCGTGCAGGGCCTTGAGTGCGTCCCGCGTCCCGATATTCTCGAGTGCATGCCAGGCAGCGGTGCGAATCTCGACTTGCGGTCGCTTGAGGAGATTGGTGAGCGTGGGCACGGCGCGCTCGAGTCGCTTGCGACCCACCACCTCGGCTGCATCGCGGACCAGTTCGGAGCGAGTGCTGCCAAGCGCCGCGATGACGGCGTCATCACAATCGTGACAGTCGACCAGCACGGCAATGTAGGCGCGGCGTTCGTGTGCCGGTGGGGCGCCACTCAGCATCACGATCAACGCCGCCGCGCCTTCGGTGCCGAGAAGCGCCAGCGCGCGCGAGATCACTGCCGGCGTTTCCGGCTTGGGGACCAGGCGCGCCATGGCGAGGAGCGATTCGCTCGGAACGACACGCCGACGCTCGCGCGCCACGATCGCTCGATGTGTGTCGTTGCCGCCGTCCTCGAGCTGATGAATCTGTACCAGCGCCTGGGCGAGTCTCGGGTAGTCGCGACTGTCGCGCGCGGCCGCTGCCGCCAGCAGCAACGGATCGAGATGTTCAGTCAGATCCGCAAGTTCCGCGGCGTCCGGATTACCGACATGTTCGGTGGCCGACGCCGATGTCGCCGAGCGGAGGCCCGGTATTTCGAAGAGTGCTTCCCGGAGATCGGCTTCTCCGGTCATCCCGCTCGTTGCCGACACCATGAGGTCGGGGACGCTGAATCGCAGCGCGTCGCGGACCTCGTCGATCGATCCGTACAACCCGCGCGGTGACGCGTACAGTTCGGCGATTGCTCTCCAGTGGGCGGCGGAGAGTCCCGCCGGAAGGCGAAGCCGTGCGGTGTGATGCTCCATCAGGGCATCGCGCAGAGTGCTGACGCCTGGTGCGGCCGCGGGAAGGCGGAGGTCACCCACCACCAGTCCGTCAGCCGCGACGGTGATCTGCAACGCCGACGGGCTCGACAACCGCGCAAGAAGATCGAGGGTCCGCGCCGTGACGGCAGGATCGGCAATCGACGAACGCAGCTGATAGATGGCCGCCGCGAGAAGTGCTGTCTGTGATACCGGCATCAGGGAACCCCGCCTTCATCGGTGCGAAGCCGCTCGGCCACATCATCGCGACGGTCGCTGCCGCGTTCGAGGCCCAGGGCGACGGCGACAATCAGTGCCGCCGGGCGGGCCATCCGGTTGCCGTCGATAATTGCCCGGATTGTACCATCGTGAGCGACTCGGCCGCGATCGAGCAGCACGCCACGATCCAGCACTTCATGGGCCAGAATCGGGTCATGAGTAATCGCAAGGACTGTGCGTCCCCGCCGGACCCGTTCACGTATGACGCGAATCACACGGTTCCGTGAAGTGCAATCGAGTGCTGCTGTTGGCTCATCCAGTAATAGCAAATCAGGATCGACGGAGAGAATGGCCGCCAATGCCACAAGTCGGCGCCGGGGTAGTGGTAGATCGTATGGATGCTGCTCCGCAGTATCGGTCAGTCCCAGCTCGTCTAACGTCGCTGCGACCTCATCGGCAATCCGGTCGCGATCCCAGCCAGCCAGTTTCGGCGCCAGCGAGCATTCCGCCCGGACCGAGGCGGCAAACAGCTGCCGCTCAGGCGACTGAAAGAGAAATGCCGCCTGCGGCGCCAGGTCCTCGGGATGCAGTCCAATCGTCTCGCGCCCCAGTGTCGTGATCGTACCATTCAATGGATGCTCGAGGGCCATGGCGAGGCGCAACAGGGTGGACTTGCCGGCGCCGTTGGCACCGAACAATCCCACCGCCTCGCCTGCTCGGATGTCGAGCGTGATCCGTTCGAGGACCGGCGTATCATGCCGATAGCCGAAGCTGACATCATCGAATCGAAGAGGACCGGAGTCGCTCCCGGGCTGGGGCATCATCAGGTCCGGAGAATCGATCTGCGCCGCGTGAGGCAGGCGCGAGCTGATCCGGGCCAGGAGATCGTGACTCGTGAGCGGGCGCGGCGGGCCGATGCCGGAGCGGACCGCGAGGTCGCCCGCATCGGTTGTCCCGGCGCCGGCCTCGAGGATCGCATCGTCTGCAAGGAGCGCTGATGGCGATCCATCGAGTGCTACTCGTCCGGCACGCAGCACGATCAGGCGGTCAGCAATCGGGAGCATTACGTCGGCATCGTCGCAGGCAACGATCACGGTTCGCCCTGCCGCGGCCGAGTCGCGCAGCAATCGCTGCACGCGTTCCGTTGCCGCCCGATCGAGTGCCGAAAACGGTTCGTCGAGGAGCCATATCCTTGGCGCTGATGCGAGCAGCGCCGCAAGGATCATTCGCTGCGTCTCTCCTCCCGAAAGGGTCCCCGGTGCGCGTTCAGCCAGATGGACCACGTCGAGGGCACGCAGTGCATCGTGCGCGTGGGTGAGGGCGCGCTCTCGCGTCCAGCCACAATTCATTGGTCCGAGGGCGACTTCACCGAGGACAGTGCGTGCCACGCCGCTGACCTGTACCGCGGGCGACGGTCCGAGATACGCGATCCCATGGGAGAGCGGGGCACCTGCATCGGGATCATGATCGTCCACCAGCACCAGGCCGCGGCGATCTCCGCCAGTCAGTCGTGGCGCCAGCCCGCCCAGGGCCAGGAGGAGGGTACTCGTTCCGCTGCCGAGGGCGCCGTCGAGCCATGTCACCTGACCGGGAACGATGTCGAGATCGATCGCGTCGAGCGCCCATTCGTCCTGCGCGGGATACCGGAGCGCGAGGCCCCGCGTGATTACACCCATCAGCGGGTGCTCCGCCAGATCGCCGTTCCAGCGACGATTATGGCAATACACCACCGGACGACGCGATCCGCGGTCGAGTCATGCGGCGGGTCGATCGGGTTGCGGTGACCCTGGAGCAGCAAGCCGCGCGTCTCGAGCGCGAGCGACCGATCGCCGGCCTCGGTCAGGGAGGCAAGAAGGAGCGGGAAAACCAGCGCGGGCACGGCGCGAATCCGCACCATGATCGATCCCGCAATGTGCACGCCGCGGGTGCGCTGCGCTTCGCGCAGTTGCCGGGCTTGCACCGCGAGACGGTCGGCAGCGTCGAGTGTTGCCACCACAAGCAGGGCAACGTCGAAGGGCCACCGGCGCGCAATCGCCGCCTGGAGAAACGCGTGCGGGTCGAAGACGGCCGCGAACGAGAGCGATGCAATCGCAATCGCCGTGAGCCGGGTCCCCTGAGCGAACATCCAGTGCGTCCCCGCTACTGAAAGCGATCCGCCCCACGGCGCCGGCATCCGCGGGGCGTCGCCGAGGATCGCCTGCAGGATGAAGAGGAGCATCCAGATCGGGAGGACGACCGTGAGGCCGTTCCGCACGCCACGTCCGGCGCCGGTCGTGATTGCAATGATCGCGATCATCACGCATAACGCGCCGACCGATCCTGCGTCGGGCAACAGGAGCGCCAGCATGATGCAGCTGCCTGCGACGGTGGCGAGAGTGAATGGATGGGCTCGGCCGGCCAGCGAGATCACCGTCCGATCGACCGGGCCGCGAGGGGAAACCGGCCGAGGATTCTGCGCGGGAAGGTTCGGAGCACCACTCCGACCAGTACGATCACGATGCTCTTGTCGAGCACGTCGGTTGCACCGGATCCGATGGCGACGGCAACCGGCAACGGTTCGCCGGCCGCCCGGATCATCGCGGTGACCCATGTCACGCCGCCACCGGTGACGCCGCGGAAAAGCGTGTACGAGATGACCGCGGACGCCGCACCGCAACAGAGGCCGCAGAGAATGCCCCAGACGATTGTCGCCGGCATCCGCGCAAACCCGCGCCGCCGTGCCGCGGCTGATGCAAGGGAGGCGAGGAGCCACTGGATCACCACGAAGGGGAAATACTGGTAGCCGGTCAGGAGTCCGACCAGCAGCTGGCTGATCGTCCCCGTGAGCGCGCCGGCCCACACGCCTTCCAGCACGGCCACGAGGACCGTCCCGATGGTGTCGAGGAAGACCGGCAACGCGAGTTCGCGCACCACGCTGCCGACCACCAGGTTGATGGCCACAGCGGCTGGAACCAGAGCGAAGAGCCGGGGAGAAATGCGCAAGTAGTGGTTCGCCGATGCCAGGGTCGGTAGAATGTACCAGCCCAGGGGAGAGGAGTTCCGGTGCCAGTGCTCGACGGCGACAGGATCGTGACGCGCCTCCGCGCGGCGTTCAACCACGGATCGAACCGGGCGGAGTTGCTGACGCTCGCAGCCGACTTGATTCGCGACGCCGGGCCGCCGTACACCTCGGTCTATCTCTACATGCTCGATGGCAACGAACTCGTGCTCGAAGGATTCAGCGGTCGCGAAACCGAACACCAGCGGATCGCGGTGGGCCACGGCGTCTGCGGCACCGCCGTGTCGACCGCCACCGACCAGAACGTGGGCGACGTCCGTGCCCGGCAGAACTACATCGCGTGCAACATCTTCACCCGATCGGAGCTGGTCGTGCTGATCCGGCGCGGTGCGACGATCCTCGGCCAGATCGACATCGATTCGGACATCCCTGATCCATTCGACGGTGAAGAGGAGCGCGCCGTGCGGCAAGTCGCCGACGCGCTGGCGGTTCTCCTCTGATCCGTCACGTTCGCAGCGTCGACCTCTACGAAATTCGCAGCGGGACGGGGCCCGAAGTCGTCGTGCTGCATGGCGGCCCGGGAGCGCAACACGATTATCTCCTTCCCGGATTCGACCGGCTGGCCGGCGATCGCACCCTGATCTACTACGATCAGCGCGGTGGCGGCCGGTCGCGCGTGCCGCGCGATGTACCGGTCGGGTGGCGCGAACATGTCGACGATCTCGACGCCCTGCGAACGCTCTGGAATCTGCAGCGCCTGCACCTTTGCGGCTATTCGTGGGGCGGGTTGCTCGCGATGCTCTACGCGGTCACCTATCCAGAGCGTGTGGCGTCGCTCGCGCTGGTGTCACCGGCCCCAGCGGCGCAACGCGAACGTCACGAATTCGAGCAGAACCTCGCGCAGCGCAATTCCACCCCGGATCTCGTGGCAGAGCGCCGAAATCTCCAGGGGGAACCGGGCCGGATGCACGATATCGAACGCTACAACAAGCGACTTTTCGAGCTCGCCGTCGCCGGATACTTTCACGACCCGGCGCGCGCCCGCGATCTGACGCCGTTTCGCATCACGGGGCGCACTCAGGATGCCGTGTGGGAGTCTCTCGGTTCCGATTTCGATATCCGCCCGGCGCTCTCGCGGCTCGAGATTCCCGCGCTCGTCGTGCACGGCGACGATGACCCGATTCCAGTTGCGACCGCGAGAGCGACGGCGGACGCGCTGCGAGCTCCACTGGTCGTGTTGCCGCAGTGTGGTCACGTCCCGTATGTCGAGGCGCCGGATGCGTTTGTCGCCGCACTCGACCCGTTCCTGCCGCACACGTGAACGCGCCGCGGCCACACCCGTTCGAGCTGATCTTCGATCGGTTCCGCGCGGAGCGCTTCCCCGCGATCCGCGCCGCCGTCGGCGACAACTGCGACCTCGATCGCTTTCTCCTCGCCGCGCCTGCGCTCGAGTTGATGCAGGAGTTGCGTCCCGAGACCGGGTTCGGCGATGCCGTCGACGATTTTGTGGCACTGGTCCACGCCGCGTATCGATTCTGGTGTGACGGGGAGGTCACTGCATCCCTCAGCGGCGTCGCGACTCGCGCGCTGTGTGCGCCGGGGAGGGCGATTCCTCGCGGCGCCCCGGCGTTCGCCGCGGATCGCCGCGCGGCTGGCGCCGGAACGACCCGGTACGTTCAGGTTGCCCCGCGCGTCATCTGGGGCCAGCTTGCCGACGAGGCACCGTTCGAACCGCTCGACGGCTGGTTCGCACTGCCGATTGATGGCGGCGTGCGAATGGTCGCCTGCTTCGGCGTCCACGCCGATCGGCCCGGAGTGTCGGTCGTTGCGGCCGAAGGCGAGCGCCCCGACCTGGTGGAGCGCGAGGACGGGACGCCGTTATTCGCCCCGATGATGACCGGCGGCGACGTGGCTCACCTTCGTTCGATTGCCGGACCCGACGAGCTCCTGATACTTGGCTGGCGCGAGCGGGACGCTGAGGGGAACTGCTGATGGCCATGATGGACCGCACCGGTGTCGCCCGATCGCTGGAACAGATCGCGTCGTATCTCGAATTCAAGGGCGAGAATCCGTTTCGCGTGCGGGCGTTCACCGCAGCAGCGCGAAGCATTCTCGGATACGCCGGCGATCTCGATGCCGGAATCGCCGACGGCACACTGCGACAGACCAAGGGAATCGGGCCGGCGATTCTCCAGATCATCACCGAACTGATCACGACTGGACATGCCAATCTGCTCGAGGAACTCCGCGAGGAGGTTCCCGCCGGACTCGTCGATATGCTCGGTATTCCGGGACTGGGTGTCGCGAAGATCCGGCAGATTCGGCAGACCCTCGCAATCGAAACCCTTCCCGAACTCGAGGCGGCCGCTCGCGATGGTCGCCTCGCCGCGCTGCCGCGCTTCGGCCCCCGCACTGCCGAGAGGATCCTCAAGGGAATTGCCTTCCTTCGCGTCGCGAGTCAGTGGCGGCTGTCGCACCACGCCGCGCGCGAAGCCGAGGCTTTGCGCGAGGCGTTTGCCCGGTTGCCGCACCTCCTCTCGGCCCACACCGCGGGCGAAGTACGACGGCGCTGCGAAGTGGTCAGCGAACTGGTGACCGTTCTCGTGGCCGACATCCCGCCTGAGGAGGTCTTTCGCCAACTCGGCACCATGCCCGGTGTCAGCGAGATTGCCGGGGAGGACGAGCGCCGCGTCACGCTCCGGTTTGCCGGCGGAAGCAGCGTCCGGATCGCCGTGACACCGCCGCAGAATCTCGGCGCGATCCTGGTGCAGGCTACCGGAAGCGATGCGCACTTGGCAGCGCTGGCGTCACACGCGGCCGCGCGCGGCTTCAACCTCGCCGGGACCGCACTCTGGCATGGAAGCCAGTTCGTGCCAACGCCCACCGAATCTGCCCTGTATCAGGCACTCGGCCTCGAATGGATTCCCCCCGAACTGCGCGAGACCGGCGACGAGATCACCCGGCCCGTTCCGCAGCTGGTGGAACTCTCCGAGATCGCCGGCTTTCTCCATTGTCACACGAACGCGTCCGACGGCACCAACACGATCGAGCAGCTTGCTGAAGCATGCCGAACAAGCGGCTACCGCTATCTGGGGATCACCGATCATTCCCGGGCCGCGGCATATGCCGGCGGATTGGCGATTGAAGATGTCGAGGCACAGTGGAAAGCGATCGACAAGATCAACGAAACGCTCGGCGACTTCCGGGTGCTCAAGGGCATCGAAAGCGATATCCTCGCCGATGGCACCCTCGACTATCCCGACGACGTCCTCGCCGGCTTCGACTTTGTGATCGGATCGATTCACTCGCGCTTCAACCTCGACCGCGATGCGATGACCGAACGTGTCTGCCGCGCGATGGATTCGCCGTATCTCACGATCCTCGGTCATCCGACCGGAAGGCTGCTGCTGTCGCGCGAGCCGTATCCGCTCGACCTCGACCGTGTCTTCGACCGGGCCGCCGAGGCCCGCATCGCAATCGAGATCAATGCCGATCCTCACCGGCTCGACCTCGACTGGCGCGTACTCGCCGATGCGCGCGCGCGCGGCGTGGATATTTCGATCGGTGCTGACGCGCACAATGTGGCCGGGATCGGCAACGTCGAGTTTGGTGTCGCCACTGCCCGCAAGGGCGGGCTCGGTCCGGCGGACATTCTCAATTGCCGCGACGCGGATGGGTTCCTGCGCTTTGCCCGGGCGCGGCGCTCCGGGTCGTCGTGATGAGCCATCGATGACGCCGCGCTCCGCGCCGCAACGACGAGGTCGCGAGACACGCGCGGCGCGGGCGGCGCGCGCCCTCGAGATCGTGAAGCGCCTCAAGCGGCAGTATCCCGATGCCCATTGCGAACTCAACTTCGCCACTCCATATCAGCTCCTCGTGGCGACGATCCTTTCTGCGCAGTGCACCGACGTCAGGGTCAATCAGGTGACGCCGGCACTCTTCGCACGGTGGCCCGATGCTCCCGCTCTGGCTCGCGCGACGCCGTCCGAACTCGAAGCCGTGATTCGTCCCACGGGGTTCTTCCGGAACAAGGCGCGCAACTTGATCGGGATGGCGCAGGGTGTCACCGCGGATCACCGTGGCCGGGTGCCGGCGACTATGGACGAGCTTCGCTCGCTTCCGGGCGTCGGCAGAAAGACGGCCAACGTCGTCCTCGGCAACGCGTTCGGGACGAGCGAAGGAATCACCGTCGACACCCACGTCCTCCGTCTCGGCCGGCTTCTCGGTCTGGTTCGCAGCGCCGACCCTGAGCGAGTGGAGGATGAACTGATGGCGATCGTTCCCCGCGCCGACTGGGCGCTGGTGAGTCACCTGCTCATCTGGCACGGACGCCGGGTCTGCATCGCCAATCGCCCGCATTGCGACGATTGTGTTCTCAGCAAACTGTGTCCCTCGGCGTTCAAGCCGGCGGCCGGGTACAAGCCGCCGTAAGACGCCGTGCCGCGATCGGTTATGCTTCCCCTCCACCTCAACCCCAAATGCCATGTCCAAGACTGCAATTCTCGACACCGCCAAGGGTTCCATCACCGTCGAACTCTTCGACGACGAAGCTCCCGGTACAGTCGCCAACTTCGAGAAACTCGCCAACAGCGAGTTCTACGACGGAACCCGCTTCCATCGCGTGATCAATAACTTCATGGTCCAGGGTGGCGACCCGCTGTCCAAAACTCCGAACAACCCACGCGCCGGCACCGGCGGTCCCGGATACACCATCAAGTGCGAAACGGCAACCAACGTGCATCGCCACGTCGCCGGCACGCTGTCGATGGCACACGCGGGAAAGGATACTGGCGGGAGCCAGTTCTTCATCTGCCATTCGCCTCAATCGCACCTTGATCGGGTGCATACCGTATTTGGTCAGGTGACTGGTGGCATGGACGTCGTCAATGCGATCCGGCAGGGCGACGTGGTCAATTCGATCCGGGTGAGCTGACTACGCGAGTCGATCTGGCGCTCCTCTGCGACTATGCCCTGCTGGATCAGCAGGGCAAGCTCTCCGTACTCGGCATCTGGCGGCACGTCGCGGTGCAGCAGTTTCCGGCGACCCATCCCCGGGCGCACTTGGTGCTTCATCTGCGCGGGCGGCGGACCGAACTGGGGACTCACGAATTGCGAGTCCGTCTCCACGATCCCGCCGGGAATGTCGTCCTTGAGCAAGCAGGGATGATGCAGGTCAACGAGCCGCCGGCCGGCGTGATAGATCTCGAAGCCCCGGCCGTGCTCGTCTTCGACCTGCCGTTGTCGACGGCCGGCGAATATGTCTTCATCATTGCGTTCGATCAGGTCGAGGCCGCCCGCGTCGTCTTCCAGGCGACGGTAGTTGGTGCACCCGGTCCGATGCACTGATCGCTGCCGCTCCTTAGCTTTATCACATGCCCTCATCCGACTGGAACCGGGCTCGCGCCCGGGAGTTGATGGATTCGTGGACCGCCTCGCCGGCGCTCCGGGCCCACATGCACGCCGTCTCTCTCGTCATGGAACGGATGGCGCCCCGGTATGGCGGCGATCCCGAGTGGTGGGCGATGGTCGGCCTGCTGCACGACTTTGACTACGAACGGTTCCCCAACGCGGCGCGTGCGGCCGACCAGGAGCATCCGGCCGAAGGGGTGCGCCACCTCCGCAACGAAGGATTCCCTGACGATGGCTGTGCAGCAATCATGGGGCACGCCGAATTCACTGGTACGCCGCGAGAAACCGATCTCGCCCGGGCGCTCTTTGCGGTCGATGAACTGAGCGGGTTCGTGGTGGCATGTGCCCGGGTAAGGCCGGGCAAGACGCTGGCCGGGCTCGAACCAGCGTCGGTCATGAAGAAGCTCAAGGACAAGGCGTTCGCTCGCGGCGTCAGCCGCGACGACGTCCGGAACGGCGCGGCCGCCCTTGGTGTACCGGTCGAAGAGTTGATCGTCGACGTGATCGCCGCACTGGGGCCGCACGAGGCTGCGATCGGTCTGGGCAACGGGTGACCCTTCCGGAGATCGCTCCGGAGCCGGCTGAACGGGCATTGCAGCGGGCGTTCGGCCGTGCCGCCGGGTCGCCGATCATCGCCGGTAACCGGGTCGATCTGCTGATTGACGGGACAGCGGCCTATCCGGTGATGCTGGCACTGATCGGTACCGCACGGCGGCGCATCCACCTCGAGAACTACATCATCCGCGACGATGCTGCGGGCAAGGAGTTTGCCGAGCGCCTCATCGATCGGGCTCGGGCCGGAGTGCGGATCCGCCTGATGTTCGACTGGGTGGGATCGTTCAGTACTGGCCACCGATACTGGCGGGCGCTGCGTCAGGCCGGTGTCGACGTGCGCGCCTTCGGCCCGCTCTCCCTCGCGGACCCGCTCCTCCTCTTCGCGCGCGACCACCGCAAGGTGCTGGTTGTCGACGGCGAGCACGCCGTCGCCGGCGGGCTGTGCATCGGCGACGAGTGGACGGGTAATCCATCGAGGGGCCGCCTCCCCTGGCGCGACACGGCCATCGCGCTCCACGGCCCGGCGGCGCGCGAGCTCGACCGGAGCTTTGCCCGGGCCTGGACCTTCAATGGCGGCACGGCCCCTGATGATGGCAGCGAACTCGACGGGTCGCCGGTTCTCTCCGGCGATACTCAGGTCAGGGTCGTCGCGACCGAGCCCGGCCGAGAACGCGGCTACCGGATCATCGACCTTCTCCTTGGGGTGAGCGCTTCGAGGATCTGGGTGACCGAAGCGTACCTTTCGGCGCCCCAGCGGATGTATCAGGCGTTCAAGGACGCCGCTCGCGACGGCGCGGATGTTCGTCTCCTTCTCCCAGGAAGCAGCGATATCCGGGCGGTGCGCAACCTTTCGCGTATCGGCTATCGCGGGTTGCTCCGAGCTGGAGTGCGCATCTGGGAGTGGAACGGCCCGATGCTCCACGCCAAGACGATCGTCGCCGACGGCCTCTGGGCCCGGATCGGCTCGAGCAATTTGAATCCGTCATCGCTCTTGGCGAACTGGGAGGTCGATCTATTTGTCTATCACGCCGCGCTCGCCGGGGAAATGGAACAGCAGTTTCTGGCCGATCTTGCCCGGTCGAGCGAAGTCCTGCTCCGGCCGCGCCGGATCGCTACGATGATGGGTCGAGAGGTTTTCCCGGCGCTGGCACGGCAGGCTCCTTCGGAGGCGGCGCTATCGGGCCATTCGCGCTCCTTCCGGGAACGCCGAACCCGGGCAATCATCCTTCTGGGCAGCGTCGTGCAAGGGGCCCGGGCGGCTATTTTCGGGCCCTTGGCGCTCCTTCTCTTGGTGGCTGCGGCCCTTTTTGCCCTTTTTCCCCGGCCGATGGCCTGGATTTCGGCTGCCACAGCCACTATCGCCGGGGTAGCGCTAGTGGTCCGGGCAATAGGCCACAGAGCCCGCGGATGACCCTCAACGTGCCCTCAGCTACCCGCGTATGACGGGCGTGGATGAAGCGGCGTTGGCCGTCCGTGCGGGGCGGGGCGACGCAGAGGCATTCGGAGCATTGATTGAGCTGCATCAGGCCATGGCCCGGCGAGTGGCTTATGCCATTCTCGAGGATCGGGAAGACGCTGACGACGCCGCCCAGGATGGTTTCCTGTCGGCTTGGCGGGCGATCAGCCGTTACGATCCCGAGAAGGCGTTCCGGCCGTGGTTGATGCAGATTGTGGTGAACGCGGCGCGGGACCTGCGACGGCGGAGGCGGGTTCGGACGGCCGAACCGCTGGACTCGGTATCTGCTGCCTCGCGCGACGATCCGGCGCGCCACGCCCGGGATCTCGATCTTGGGGAAAGACTTCGGACGGCCTTGGCCACCTTGCCGGAACGACAACGACTGGCGGTAGTGTTGTTCGACGCAGAAGGGTACGCTCAGGCAGAGATCGCAGCGATGCTGGGAATTCCGGAGGGAACTGTCAAGTCGGATGTATTCCATGGCAGGCGCGCACTGCGGCGCGTGCTGGGTACCGTGAAGGAGGAATGGAATGAGTGATCAATCGTTTGATTCAGGCCCTGATCCCGAGCTCGGCGCCGCCCTGCGCGAAGCGCTGGCGATGCCGTGGGGTGGCGCGTTCGTGACCCGGGTTCGCGCCCGGCTCGCGCAGCAGCGCGCCCGCAGTTGGGACGAAGAGCTGGCTGCGTGGTTCTGGCAGGGCCTCGTGGCTGCCTCACTGGTGACTGTCCTCGCGGGCTGGAGTCTCAATACGTTTGGCGGGAGCAATGACGAAACTGATTCCGCGACGCCATTGACCGTAGCCGGGCAACTCCTCGAAGGGTCAGCACCGGGAGCAAACGTGCTGCTCGCGTCGATGACATCGACGGAGAATCCGTGATCGCTTCCAGGACGCGCGCCATGGCCCTGCTCGGGACGGCGTTTGCCCTGGGATTGATCGTCGGTGGCGCGAGTCTGGCCATGGCGGCTCGCGCCGGCAACGCATCGTGGATCTGGCGCGGGCGCAGTGCATCGCGAACCGGTGCAGGATACGGCGTCCGGATCGATCGCAATCTCAAGCTCGGGCTCGACGCCGCGCGCCGCGACAGCATCACCGCCATCTGGGAGCACCAGCGCCGCGATGTCGACTCGCTGCAGCGCAGCATCGCCCCGCAGGTCGATTCGCTCTTCCAGATCATCCGTCCGGCAATCGAAACTCGCCGGACCGAAACCCGTAACGCCATTCGCGCCCTGCTTACGCAGCCGCAGCAAGTGAAGTACGATTCGATGAACGCCGCCGACGATGCCCAGCGGCGCAAGATGCACGACCAGGCTGTCCGTGGTGGATCGCCTGGGATTGGTAGCCCCGGCGGACCTGGTCCGCGAGGAGGATTCGATCGTGGTCCGCACTGAAGTTCTCGTGAGCGCCGCGATTGCGGCGCTTCTTTTCGCCAGTCCGATGATCGCCCAGCAGCCACCGGTCAAGTCCCTCACACTCGACGAAGCGATCCGCCTCTCCGAGCAGACCCAGCCGGCGATCGTCGCCGCGCAGGGGGTGATCAGCGTCGACGAGGCAACGATCCGGGCGCGCAAAGGGGCGTTTCTGCCGTCGCTGTCGGTGGCGTCAAGCGGAAGCCGCGCGTTCTCGCAGGGGCCGTCGCGCTCCGATCCGACCACCGGCCAGATCATCAGCGGTAATCGGACCAGCCAGTCGATCTCGATGAGCGCGAGCTCGAGCCTCACCCTCTTCGATGGCTTCCGCCGCAACCACGACCTCGCCACCGCGCGGGCCAACGAGGTGTCGGCTGACGCCTCGCTGCTCAGCACTAGGGCGGAGAACGACCTCACCGTGACCACGGCATTCTTCGCGGTGCTCGCCGCCCAGGAACTGGCGCGCGTCGACTCGGCGAGCGTCGTGAGCGCGCAGGCGCAGTTGCAGGTTGCCGACGCCAAGCTGCAGAGCGGGGCGGCCGCGCGTTCCGACTCGTTGAGCGCCGTGGTGACCCTCGCCAACGCCCAGCTTGCGCTGCTGCAGTCGCAGGTCCAGCAGGTACAGGCGCAGGCGAATCTCGGCCACCTCGTCGGAGTCACGCAGCAGGTCGGCGCGGTGGACGATTCGAGCTACTATCGCAACATGATGGCGCTCGACACAGCCGCAATTCGCGCCGAGGCGCTCAACGCGTCGCCGGCGATCCGGAGCTTCACCGCCAACGTATCGGCCGCGCGTGCCGGCCTGGCGTCGAGCCGGAGCAGCTACTGGCCAACGCTGAGCTTGAGCGCTGGCCTGGGATATTCCGGGAACAATGCCGACTCGAACTACACGCTCCGTGGCAGCCGGAATGTCAATCTCAGCCTGAGCTGGCCGCTGTTCAACGGCTTCACCCGGGAACTCAACATCGAGCAGGCGGCAATCCAGGTCGACAATGCCAATGCGTCCCTCGTCGATGAACAGCGCCTCATCGCCGCATCGGTGACGCAACAGTACGCCGCGCTCGCCAGCGCCCAGGCGCAGATGACCGTTGCGCAAACGTCGGTCACCGCCGCCACCGAGAACCTGCGGGTGGTCATGGTGCGTTATCAAGTCGGGACCGCGGCGACGATTGTCGATGTGGACCAGGCCCAGCAGCAACTGACGCAGGCCGAGGTGAACCTGGTGCAGGCGCGGTTCACCTACTTGCAGTCCAAGGCGCAGCTGGACGCACTCGTGGGGCGGAGGCTGTGATGGCGCGTTCGGATCTGAAGACAACTGCGGAGCGGATGGCGGCGCTTCCGGCCGGCGTGCCGCGCGATTCAGTCATCGTCACGCGGAACCTGCAGCGCGAGTACATCATGGGGAGCGAGCGGGTCCACGCGCTCCAGGGTGTCGACATGACGATTCGCAAGAACGAATTCGTGGCAATCATGGGGCCATCGGGGTCCGGCAAGTCGACGATGATGAACCTGATCGGGTGCCTCGACACGCCGAGCGAGGGCGAATACTGGCTCAACGGACATCGCGTAAGCGAGCTGGGCGATGATGCCCTCGCCCGGATTCGCAATAAGGAAATCGGGTTCGTTTTCCAGACATTCAATCTGCTGCCGCGGGCCTCGGCCCTCGCCAACGTCGAACTTCCGCTGGTGTACGCCGGCGCCAGCAGCAAGGTCCGCCACGAGCGGGCCCGGGCCGCACTCACCAGCGTCGGTCTCGGCGACCGGATGGATCACCGCCCGAACGAACTCTCCGGCGGTCAGCGCCAGCGCGTGGCGATTGCACGCGCGCTGGTCAACGAACCGTCGATCGTGCTCGCCGACGAACCGACCGGGAATCTCGATTCGGCGACATCCGAAGACATCATGAATCTGTTCAAGAAGCTGCACAGCGAAGGCCAGACGATCATTCTGGTCACGCACGAACCCGATATCGCGGCGCACGCGCACCGCCAGATCGTACTCAAGGACGGCAGGGTCGCTCGCGACAGTGCCGCGGAGGTTGTCCAGTGAAGTTCTCGTACCGCATTGCGCTCCCCCTGCTGCTCGCCGCGGCCTGCCACAAGGCCCCGCCGGCGCAAGTGTACCAGGCTGTTCCCGTCGAGCGGCGGGATATCGTCGTGACCGCGCAGGCGTCGGGGGCGATCAACCCCGATACCACGGTCCAGGTCAAGTCGAAGGCCTCGGGCGAGATCCTCGACATCAAGGTGTCGACCGGCGATCTCGTCAAGCACGGTACGCTGATCGTGCAGGTCGATCAGCGCATTCCCGCCAACGACGTGGCCACGGCGCAAGCGGCGCTCCAGGTCGACAGCGCCACGCTGGTCAACTCGCAGTTGCAATACAATCGCGAGAAGCAGATGGTCGCGGCCAAGGCGGTGACGCAGCAGGAATACGAAACGGCGCAACTGGCCGTCTCGGTCGCCAATGCCGCCGTGATCCGTGACCAGATCGCGCTGCAGAATGCCAAGATCTCGCTGGGTGACACTCAGGTTCTCGCACCGATCACCGGCACCGTGATCGAAGAGGAAGTGCAGCGCGGCACGGTGATTTCGTCGCCGACCAACAGCGCCAGCGGCGGCACGGTGATTCTCACCATGGCCGACCTGTCGCTGGTGCAGGTGAAGACCTGGGTCGATGAAACCGACGTCGGCAAGCTGCATCCCGGCCAGCAGGCAAACGTCATCGTCGCCGCGTACCCGAACCGCCCGTTCAAGGGCGAAGTGCTGAAGATCGAGCCGCAGGGTGACACCATCCAGAACGTGACGATGTTCCCAGTCGATATTCGCATCGACAACAAGGACAACCTGCTCAAGCCCGGAATGAATGCTGACGTGAGCATTGCCGTCGGACAGCGGCTCGGCGTTCTCGCCGTCCCCAACGCGGCGCTCCGCACCGAGAAGGACGTGGCCAGCGCGGGAAGTGTCCTCGGCATCAATCCGACCGACCTGCAGAAAATGCTGGCCGATGCGCGGCAGACTTTTGCTAACCAGGGGGCGCAGAAATCCGACACCGGAACTCAGGCGGCGCTGCCGACCCCCGACGGATCCGCGGCGCCGGCCGACAGCGGCGGCGGCGCTGGCATGACGCGCCAGGGCGGCGGTCATGGAGACCGGAACGGCGGTGGCGATAGCGGCGGTCACGGCAGTCGTCGCGGCGGCAATGAGAACGGCGGGAACGCTGCCGGCAACACCAGCGAGACGGCTGGCAATAGCGGGAGCGGGGGCGGTGGTGGAAGTGGCGGGTTCGGAGGTGGCCGCGGTCGAGGCCGTGGTGGTCGCGGTGGTGGCGGCACCGATTACAGCTTTGGCGGACGATACATCGTCTTCGCCATGAAGCACGGAAAGGCGACGCCTGTCTACATCCAGACCGGGCTCACCGATCTCGATTACTCGGAGGTCAAGAGCGGATTGGCTCTGGGTGATTCGGTCCTCCTGCTTCCGAGTGCGTCGCTGGTGCAGAGCCAACAGCAGTTGCAGCAGCGGATGAGTGCGAATGCCGGCCTCCCCGGCCAGACCAAGCCGGCGGCCTCGTCGGGTCGTGGTGCGGCAACGCCGGCGGCCGGCCCCGCGACCGGGGCAGGGGCCGGCGGCGGTGCCGGATCTCGAGGTGGCGGCGGTGGTGGGCGAGGCGGTCGCTGATGCTGATCGGCGAGACGATTCGCGTTGCCTTTGGCAGCATCCGCGCCAACAAACTGCGCGCGGCGCTGACGATGCTCGGCGTGATCATCGGCGTCGCCGCAGTGATCACCGTGGTTGCCATGGGGAGCGGCGCACAGAAAGCTGTGCAGGACCGCATCAACGCGCTCGGTGCCAACCTGGTCACCATCAACCCTGGCATGGGTCGCGGCGTCGGCGGCGTAGCATCGGCCGACCGCGCCGCGATGCACGTGGCCGACGCCGATTCACTCCGGGTCGAAGCGACAACGCTCGTCGCCGTTGTCCCCGAGTTGTCGCGCAATCAGCAGGTGGTGTATCTCAACAGCAACATCAACACCAGCATTGTCGGTACCACCGCGAATTACGTCTCCGCGCACAACTACACGATCACCTTCGGGCGCAACTTCACTGACGGTGACGACGCAGCGCGCGAGCGGTACGCGGTCGTCGGCTCCGACGTTCCCAAGCTTCTCAACGCCAATCCTGCGGCAATCGTGGGGCAATCGATTGCGATCCGGCAGATCCCGTTCGAGATCATCGGCGTTCTCAGCTCGAAAGGGTCACAGGGATTCCAGAACCCCGACGAGCAGATTCTCGTTCCGCTCAGCACAGCGCGGTACCGGGTCTTCGGCAACGATCTCCTGCGGTCGATCTCGGTCATCGTGAGCGACAAGGTGCCGATCGAGCAAGGCATGGTCGATATCGAGCGGGTCCTGCGCAAGCAGCACAAGATTCGCCCGGGTCAGGACGACAACTTCCAGATCCGGTCGCCCAAGGATATTCTCGCGACTCAGCAGCAGACCGCCGAGACTTTCTCGACACTGCTCCTTTCGATCGCCGCAGTGTCGCTCCTGGTCGGCGGCATCGGGATCATGAACATCATGCTCGTCTCGGTGACCGAACGGACCAAGGAAATCGGCATCCGCAAGGCGCTCGGCGCGACCAAGCTGACGATCATGCTGCAGTTCCTGGTCGAGGCGCTCGTTCTCTGTATCTCCGGCGGGTCGCTCGGCATCATGATCGGCGTTGGAGCGTCGATCTTCGTCAGCAAGCAGTACGGTACAACGACCGTGATTTCGGCGGTCGCGATCGCGAGCTCGTTCGTGTTCTCGGGGCTGGTGGGGCTGTTCTTCGGGCTCTGGCCTGCACGGCGAGCCGCAAGTCTCGACCCGATTCAGGCGCTTCGATACGAGTAGACGGGCGGCGGCGCCCGTCCGGGGAGACACCGCCGAGAGAACAGCGCGCCAGGGCGCGTCGTTCTCTCCGTTGCCGTTCCATTCTTCCAGGCGGTAGCCTCGCCTCTATGTTGCCGGAGTGAAATCTCCGATATTTCTGGCACTCGTTGCCGCATCGTCACTCGGCGCGCAGACCCCATCAGTGCGC
>DASYAK010000072.1:0-57378 GCA_036501385.1 Gemmatimonadales bacterium
GTACGACCGGCGCGACCGATTTTTCGTTTGCCGACGCCGGCGCCACGTTGGTTTTTTCTACGGCCTTTTCATCGCAACTCTTCCGCGTCCCGGCGAGCGGCGGAACACCGACGCCTGTCGTCGCGACTCCGCTGCCCGGGACTCAAATTGCCGGCGTGAGCTGCAAGGGCGACACCTGTGTCTATGCCGTCGATTCCGTATCGGTGATGGCCGATCAACCGACGTTCGCGCAATTCTACTCTCTATCGGACGACTCGCTCACGCTCTTCGGCACGATGGAATTGCGGCGAGTGTCGTTGTCAACTGGAGCCGACGCCCTGGTCGCGGCGGCGCCGGCTCCGGCAGTGTACGCCTCGCCCGAGATTTCGCCAACCACCGGGGACGTGGTGGTCCAGGTGGGCGGGAATTGGGGTCGACTCCAGACGTTTGCGACCTACGGGCATGCGTCTCAGATCATCGACGTGCACAACAGCGTCCTCCATCTTCTCAAAGGGCTCGGCCCGTAGCGGTTCCGACCCGATCCTCAGGATTGCGGCCGGTCCCTGAGGCGACTATGGTTCATCCCGTTGCAAGCGGGCGGCGAAGTCGCCCCACCTCGAGCCCTCGGCGAAGAGGTCCCAGGAGTCATAAGCATCCGGGCCTCCGGGCCCGCGGTGCAACTCTTCGGACACCCCGCCCAGTTGGCGGGGTGTTCGCGTTTCAGGCCCTCAACCAGGAATGGCCAACTGTCCTCCTTCGAGCGTGAACGACGGGTACGGGTGAACCGACAGATCCGGATTTCTCCGGTTCGAGTCGTAACAGCAGAAGGCGAGCAGCTGGGCGTCCTCCCGATCGAAGAGGCGCTCTACGCGGCCCAGGAGCGGGGACTCGACCTGGTCGAGGTTGCGCCGATGGCGCGGCCACCCGTGGTCAAGATCATGGACTACGGGAAATACAAGTTCGAAGAGGCGAAGGCGGCGCGGGCCGCCAAGAAGAAGCAGCACGTCATCCACCTCAAGGAAGTGAAATTCCGGCCGGGGATTGACGACCATGACTTTGACTTCAAGACCCGGCACGCCCGCGAGTTTCTCGGCGAAGGGAACAAGGTCAAGGTGACGATGATGTTTCGCGGGCGGCAGATCGCGCACACCGAGCTCGGCAAGGCCGTGCTCGATCGCGTGGCCACTGCCCTGGCCGACGTCGGCAAGGTCGAGCAGGATGCCAAGCTCGACGGCCGCAACATGGTGATGGTGCTCGCGCCCAAGTAAGCGCCGGACGCCGACCACACGGAGAAGACGATGCCCAAGCAGAAGACGAAGCGCGCCGCGATGAAGCGCTTCAGTTTGACCGGTCGTGGCAAGATCAAGCGTAGCCGGGCAAACAAGCGGCACATCCTGACCAAGAAGTCGACCAAGCGGAAGAATCAGCTTGGCAAGTCGGCGCTGGTCTCGTCCGCCGACTTCCGGCGTACCATCAAGTTGCTGCAGGCGTGAGGAGCTGAGCGATGCCACGAGCCAAAGGCGGGGTCGCGCATCACGCGCGCAAGAAGAAGATCATGGAAGCGGGCAAGGGAGCACGCGGCGCCCGCAGCAAGCTGTACAAGGCCACCAAGGAAAACGTCGAACGCGGGCTGGCCTATGCCTATCGCGACCGGCGCAAGAAGAAGGGTGACTTCCGCCGCCTCTGGATCACCCGGATCGGCGCGGCGGCACGGTTGCACGAGATCAGCTATTCGCGCCTCATGGCCGGGCTCAAGGCCGCCGGCGTCGAGATCAACCGCAAGGTGCTCGCCGACCTCGCGGTGACCGACGCGGCCGCGTTCGCCAAGCTCGCCGAGGTGGCCAAAGCGCAGCAGAGCTGACGATGGATGCGCTGCGGCAGCGGCTCGCGGCAGTCGCCACCCTCGACGCAGCTGCGCTCGAGGCCGAAGAAGTCGCGGTGCTTGGACGCAAGCAGGGCGAACTGACGCGACAGCTCAAGGAGGTTGCCTCGCTTCCTCTCGAGGAGAAGCGAGTTCGCGGCGCCGAACTCAACATCCTCAAGACCGACTTCGAGGCGGCGTTCTCCGCGCGACGCCGCTCGCTCGCCGAAACGGCGGCCGCAGCAGCTGGGCGGGACACCGACCTCACGATGCCAGGGCGTCGCGCGTGGTCGGGTTCGCGTCACCCCGTCACCATCGTCATCGATGACATCGTCGCGATCTTTCGCGAGATCGGCTTCAGTGTCGCCCTCGGCCCCGAAATCGAGAACGACGAGCGCAACTTCACTGCGCTCAACTTTCCGCCAGATCATCCGGCGCTCGACATGCACGACACGCTTTTCCTCGAGCCAGTGTCCGGCGCGGAAGGCAGCGAGCGCCTCCTGATGCGCACTCACACGTCGCCGGTCCAGATCCGGGTGATGCGCGAAGGACCGCCGCCGTTTCGAGTGGTAATTCCGGGAGTGGCGTACCGCAACGATCCATTCGACGCGTCGCACGCGCCAGCATTTTCGCAGATCGAAGGTCTCGCCGTCGATGAGGGAATCTCGTTCGTCGATCTCAAGGCGACGTTGACGCACTTCGCCGAACGATTCCTCGGTGGATCGGTCAAGGTTCGCTTCCGTCCGTCGTTCTTTCCGTTCACCGAACCATCGGCGGAGATGGACGTATCGTGCGCGATCTGCGGCGGGAAGGGATGCGGCGCGTGCAAGGGGACCGGGTGGATGGAGATCCTCGGCTGCGGCATGGTGCACGAGCGCGTGCTGCAGAACTGCGGGATCGATCCTGAACGCTTCACCGGATTCGCGTTCGGAATGGGACCGCAGCGGATGGCAATGGTGCGCTACGGCATCCCGGATATCCGGCTGCTCTATGGCGGCGACATGCGCTTCCTGGCCCAGTTTGGCGCGGTCCGCAAATGAACGTCTCGCGGCAGTGGGTCGAGGCCTTCCTGCGCCAACGGCTCGACAGCGGCGAGATGGCGGCCCGTCTGGCGATGCTTGGCGCGCCGGTCGACGCAATCGAGCCGGTCGGCGCCGATCTGAGCGGATTTGTCGTGGGCCTCGTGACCGCCGCGAAACCGCATCCCAACGCGGACAAACTCCGGGTCACGACCGTCGACGATGGCAGCGGGACGCTGCACAACGTGGTATGCGGTGCGCCGAATGTTGTCGCTGGGGGCAAGTATCCGTTCGCGCGACTCGGCACGAAGATGCCGAGTGGCATCATGATCGAACGGCGGAAGCTGCGGGGCGAATATTCCGAAGGGATGCTCTGCTCGGCACGCGAACTCGACCTCGGTGACGAGCACGACGGCCTTCTGGTGCTCGAGACCGACGCAGCACCTGGAACGTCGATTCCGTCGGTGCTCGACGGCAGTGATGAGCGTCTGGTGGTCGACGTCACGCCCAATCGCGGTGACCTCCTCGGCCACAAGGGGATCGCTCGCGAGCTGGCCGCTTCGTATGGAGTTCCATTCCGTTTGCCTGAGATTCCCGGCGAGGCCGCCATCGATTTGCCGCTACCCACGCGGTTCGGCGACGAAGCTCCCGTTGGGGGCGTCCGGATCGCCATCGATGACCGGACAGGATGCGGCCGTCTCCTCGCGGCTGTGATCCGTGGCGTGAAGATCGGTCCGTCGCCGGAATGGCTGCAGCGGCGGTTGCGTGCAGTCGGGCTCCGTTCGATCAACAATGTTGTCGACGCCACCAACTATGTGATGTACGAACTCAACCAGCCGCTGCACGCCTACGACGCGGCAACCTTGAAGGGGCCCGCCATTGTCGTGCGCGCAGGCCGAAGTGGGGAGCGGATCACGACCCTCGACGGCACCGATCGTCCGATACCCGAAGGGACGCTGGTCATTGCCGACGCGGAGCGGGTGATTGGGATCGCGGGCGTGATGGGTGGACGGGACACCGAAGTGTCGCTCGCTACCACGGCGATCGTGCTCGAGTGTGCGTGGTTCGATCCGGCGCGTGTCCGTCGGGGGCGGCGCGCGGTCGACCTCTCCACCGATGCATCGCATCGCTTCGAGCGTGGCGTCGATCGCTGGGGCGCTGTCGACGCCTTTCGCCGGTGCATCCGGCTCATTGTCACGCTCGCTGGCGGTGCGCTCGACGGGCCCGCGGTGGACTGCTTTCCGGCGCCGATGCATCCACCGCGAATCTTTCTCCGGCCCTCGCGCGTGACGCAGGTCCTCGGCGTCGATCTCTCGTGGGCCGAGATCGAACGGCAGCTGGTCGCGATGGGCGCGACAGTCGTGAGCAAGCCCGACGACGGCAGGATTGCCGTCGACGTCCCCGGGTGGCGGCCCGACATCACCAGTGAGATCGACCTGATCGAAGAGGTGGTGCGCCTCTACGGATACGATCGCATCCCGGCAGAAATGCGGGCGTTCCGTCCCGGCCGCCGCATCGATGATCCGGCCTGGGGCGCGGCGCAACGAATCCGTGCGGAATTGACTGGCCGCGGTCTCGCCGAGGTGATCACCTTGCCGATGGTGGCGTCGGGCGGAGCGGGGGCACCTCGCCTCCTCAATCCGTTGTCGGCAGATCACCAGCGCCTTCGCGATGCGTTGATCCCATCGCTGGTGGCGCAGGTTGAGGCGAATTGGGCGATGCATACGGCCGACGTGCGCCTGTTCGAGATCGGCACGACGTTCAATCTCGACGACCGAGCGCGGGAACCCGGTGAGGCGATGCACGCGGCGTTCGCTGTGAGCGGTGCCAGGCATCCGGCCCACTGGACCGATACGTCGAAGGCCCCGCTCTGGGACGCCTGGGACGCGCGAGCGCTCTTTGGGGACCTCGTCGAGCTAGCGCAACCCGGTGCAGCGATCCAAGTTGCAGCGGACGGCTGGGTCGCCGTGCTCCCCGGCGGCCGGCTTGTGGGCCGATGCCATCGGTTGCAGTCGGATGCTCCGCCCTGGGCGCCGCCAGTCTTTGGCGGAGAGATCGAGATCGCCCCGCGCAACGTATCGCTGCCAAGGTTTTCGCCGTTACCGATCTTTCCGGCGGTAGTACGTGATCTTGCGCTCCTGGTCGGGACTGACCAACCGGTCGATGCGGTCATTGGTCTTGTCGAGGAGCGTGGACGGCGGCACGCGCTCGAGTCAGTTGCCGTGCTGGACGAGTATCGGGGGAAGGAACTCCCCGACGGGAAGCGAAGTGTGACGGTGCGGCTCGTCTTTCGATCTGCCGACCGTACCTTGACTGACGCCGAGGTCGACCAGGCGGTTGGACGCCTGCGAACCTCGCTGGAGCGCGAACGTGACGTCGTCGTACGTACGACCTGACCAGGCTGCGCTGGCCGAACTCGAACGCCTGCTCGGGCACATGACCGAGGAACTGTCGGCGTGGCGTCGGCGATGCCAGAAGGCAGAGACCGAACTCCAGCAACTCAAGGCCCAGGGCGGCATGGTTCCTGGCGACGACGTCACGCGAGTCCGGGGGCGCCTCCTCGATCTTGAGCGCGAGAATCTCGACTTGCATTCGCGGGTTGATCGAGCCCGCGACATGGTCACGCGATTGCAGCAGCGGCTCACATTTCTCGAAGACGAAGCTCCCGCGGATCGAGCCTGATGACATCGCCAACGAAGGCATTGATCCGGGTCCAGGTTGGCGGCGAGGACCTGCAGCTTCGCACCGAACTTCCGCCCGATTACGCCCGCGAAGTTGCGGCGCATTTCGACGAGGCACTGCGACGGATCCGGGCGGCGTCGCCATCACTCGAGGCGTACAAGGCGGCGATCCTCGCCGGCCTCTCGGTGACCGATGAACTCTTCCGGGCACGATCCACCGATCGCGAACTCGCGGAACGGATTGCCGTGCTGAGCGACGAACTGACCCGGCTTCTCCCGCCCACGAAAAGGGCACCGCGAGGCGCGGCAGGCGACTGACCACCATCCGGCGTGTTCTTGCCGGCGGAGATAGATGATGGACAAGACCCTCGTCGGTGCCGCCGCGGGCGGGATCGTGCTCGGCGCCGTGCTCGGAATCATCTTTTGGAACGCGATGCTGTCGGCCAGGAAGCGCTCGGCCAGGGCGATCATTGCCACCGCCGAAACGCAGGCCTCCGAACTCCGCAGCGCGGCCGAGCGCGACGCAACGGTGGAGCGGGAACGCCAACTGGTCGCCGCCCGCGCCGAGTCCCTCGGGATCAAGGAAGAAGCGGTCCGGGATGCGTCGCGCCGTCGCGAGGAACTGGAGCAGGCCGAACGACGGCTTGCCAACCGGGAAGCCGGAATCGGTGAACGCCAGGACCGGCTCCGCACCGACGAACGCGCGCTTGAACAGCGCCGCAACGAGGTCACGGCGAAGGAGAACGCCGCTGCGGCGTTGCAGGCCGAGCTGCAGCGCGACAAACGCGACGCACAACTCAGGCTCGAGCGCATCGCCGCACTCACCGCCGAGGAAGCTGCCCGCGAGATCCGCCAGCAGGTAGAGGATCAGGCTCGTACCGGCGCCGCGGCGATGGCCCGGGAAATCCGCGAGAAGGCGCGCCGCGACGCCGAGAAGGACGGCCGGCGTATCATCGCGATGGCGACGCAGCGTCTCGCCGCAGAACACACCGCGGAGACCACGGTCGCGTCGGTCACCCTTCCCAGCGACGAGATGAAGGGGCGGATCATCGGACGCGAAGGCCGGAATATTCGCGCTTTCGAACTCGCCACGGGCGTGGACGTCATCATCGACGACACACCCGACGCCGTCGGGATCTCGTGCTTTGATCCGATCCGCCGCGAAGTGGCTCGCCGAGCCCTCGAAGCGCTGATCGCCGACGGCAGGATTCACCCGGGGCGCATCGAGGAGCTGGTCACCAAGACGCGGGCCGAACTCGACAAGCAGCTGGTCGAACTCGGCGAGCAGGCGGCGTATGACGTCGGCGTCCACGGTCTGCATCCGGAAATCATCAAGCTGATCGGGAGGATGCGCTACCGCACTTCGTACGGCCAGAATCTCTACGAGCACTCCAAGGAAGTTGCCTGGCTTGCCGGGATGATGGCGGCCGAGCTTCACCTCGACGTTGCGCTGGCCAAGAGAGGTGGCTTGCTGCACGACGTGGGCAAGGTGCTGACCCACGAGAGCGAAGGCACCCACGTGCAACTGGGCGTCGAGGTGGCGCGCAAGTACGGGGAAACCGCACCGGTGATCAATTGCATCGAAGCGCACCACGACGACGTCGCGCACGACAGCGTGGAATCCGTGCTGGTGCAGGCATCCGACGCTATCAGCGGATCACGCCCCGGCGCGCGACGCGAGGCCTTCGAGAGCTACATGAAGCGACTCACCAAGCTCGAGGAGATCGCCGGAGGCTATCCCGGAGTCGACAAGACCACGGTGATCCAGGCGGGGCGCGAAGTGCGTGTCATCGTCAAGCCCGAGCAGATCAGTGATGGCGACGCGCAGCTCCTGTCAGAGACGATCGCGCGGCGGATCGAGAGCGAACTCCAGTATCCTGGACAGATCCGGGTCACCGTCATCCGTGAGACCCGGGCGTCGGACATCGCGAAGTGACAGCTCGGGTCATTGATGGGGCGGCGATCGCGGCCACCATCCGGCGCGACGTCGCAGCGGACGTCGCCATGCTCGCCACGCGGGGCATTGTCCCGGGGCTTGCCGTTGTTCTCGTGGGAGACAATCCGGCGTCGCAAGCGTACGTCCGCGCCAAGGCGAAGGCGTGCGGTGAAGCGGGGATGCAGTCCGAGGTCATCGCGCTCCCGTCGACAACGACGCAATCCGAACTCTTTGCCGTGATCGACCGGCTCAACTTCGACCGCTCGACCCACGGGATTCTCTGTCAGCTTCCGGTCCCGGCGCAGATCGACAGCGCCGCAATTCTCACCCGTGTCGATCCCGCCAAGGACGTCGACGGATTTCATCCGGTCAACGTCGGCAAGCTCATGTTGGGCGATCCAACCGCCTTCAGGCCCGCGACGCCGTTCGGCGTGCAGCAACTCCTGGTGCGATCCGGAATCGAGACGCGCGGCGCGCACGTCGTGATCGTTGGGCGCTCGCATCTCGTCGGCCGGCCGCTCGCAAATCTGCTGAGCCAGCCCGGCCTGGGCGCTGACGCCACGGTGACGATGGCTCATTCGCGCAGCCGCGACCTCGATGCCATCTGCCGGACCGCCGATATTCTCGTGGTCGCGATCGGCCGCCCGGGCTTCATCACCGCGCGCGCCGTCGCGCCCGGCGCGACAGTGATCGACGTCGGGACGAGCCGCGTTGCCGATCCCTCGCACCCTCGCGGCTACCGGCTCGCCGGCGATGTCGCGTTCGACGAAGTTGCCGCCGTTGCCGGTGCCATTACGCCGGTCCCGGGTGGCGTGGGTCCGATGACGATTGCGATGCTTCTGGTCAATACCGTGCAGGCAGCCCGGGCCGCGCCATGACGATGACCGAGGAGGCATGGTCGGTGTCGCGCCTCGCGCGCGCCATCAAGCGAAGCGTCGAGGCGGAGGCAGCGCCGATCTGGGTTCGGGGCGAGTTGACTGGTGTCAAGCGGTATCCCAGTGGGCACTGGTACTTCTCGCTTCGCGACGCAACGGCGAAGGTCGATTGCACGCTCTGGCGCGGCGCCGCGGCGCAACTGGGGACGGCACTCGCCGACGGGATGGAAGTGTTTGCGCTCGGCTGCGCCGGTGTCTGGGAGGAACGCACGGCGTTGCGCTTCAACGTGACGCAGGTCCTTCCGGCGGCGGCCGTCGGCGCCCAGGCGCAGCAGGTCGAGCGGATCAAGCAGGCCCTGCTGGTGGATGGTCTCCTCGATCCCGGCCGCAAGCGCCGGATTCCCGAACTGGCCGCCCGGATCGCCGTGATCACATCGGTCGCCGGTGCGGCCGTCCACGACATCATTACGGTCGCGCGACGCCGCTGGCCATCGGTCGAGCTCCTCGTGGTGAACAGCGCGGTGCAGGGCGAAGGCGCCGCAGCGGAACTCGTGGCGGCCCTCGGCATCATCTCGCGACTCGAGCGACTCGATTGCTGCATCATCGGTCGTGGCGGTGGCGCGCGAGAGGACCTCGCGGCCTTCAACGATGAGGCGCTCTGCCGCGCAATCGCCGCGTGCCATGTTCCTGTGATCAGCGCGATCGGTCACGAGGTCGACGTCACCCTCGCCGATCTCGTCGCGGATGTCCGCGCGGCCACTCCCTCGCAGGCCGCGGAATTCGCTCTTCCCGATCGCCGCGAAGTGGTGGCTCGTGTTGAAGTGGCCCGGGTGGCGCTCCATCGTTCGCTCCGGGTGTTCGTGTCGGCGCGCCGGGGGAGGACGGAGCGCACCCGCGACCGTATGGTCGCGGCACTCCTCGACCAGGTCCGGGGCGCCGAACGTGGCCTGCTTGGCGTCGCGTCGCGGCTCGCGCCGGCGATATCGCGGGTGGTCGATCGTCGTCGCGCGAGGTTCACGCGCCTCGCCGCGCAATTGCACGCGCTGTCGCCGGTGGCGGTACTCGGCCGCGGTTACGGGCTCGCTCGGGACCGATCGGGCAAGGTGCTCTGGCATCGCGCCGATTTTCGGCCGGGCGAGCCTTTCACACTCACCGTCGCCGATGGCTCGATTGCCGCGCGCGTGGAGGAACGATGACCGATGCTCCGTCGCTGAGCGACGATCTCAAGCGGTTGGAGGAGATCGTCCGCCGGCTGGAAGACGACACGCTCGACCTCGACACGGCGCTGGCCCTTTTCGAGGAAGGGGTCGGCCGCCTCAAGGCGGCTGAGACGCGACTCAACGAAGCGGAGACGCGGGTGCGCCAGGTCCTCGACGATTCTGCGGCCGGTTCCGACGCGCTCCGGTTCGAACCGCTGGATGGATGACGACGACAGCGATGCCCTCGCACTGCTTGCCGAGGCGCGCGAGCTGGTCGATGCCGAACTCGACCGTTGCGCCCACCGGTTGCGCTCCGACGTCCCGGGAGTGGTGGGCGAAGCGCTCGCGTACGCGCTGCGGAGCCCCGGGAAGCGTGTCCGGCCGGCACTCGTCGTTGCGGCGTATCGCGCAGCCGGGGGCGGCTCCCCCGCGATCGCGGGCGTCGCGACCGCGGTCGAGATCGTTCACACCTATTCGCTGGTGCACGACGATCTGCCGTGCATGGACGACGATGACATGCGTCGTGGGCGGCCCACCACGCACCGCGCGTTCGACATGTCCGTGGCAGCGCGTGTCGGCTACCTCCTCGTCCCGGTCGCGGGAGAAACATTGGCGGGTGCCAGCGCGGCCCTCGGATTGAGCGGCGCGGCGACCGCCGCCCTCGCAACGGAGCTCTTCGACGCCGGAGGAATCCGCGGGATGGTTGGCGGACAATGGCTCGACCTCGAAGCCGAGCATCGTCGGCTCACCCTTCCCGAACTCACCACGGTCCATCGCGGCAAGACGGGCGCGCTGATTCGCGCCGCCGCAGTGCTCGGCGGGATCGCAGCCAACGCGACGCCGGCCGCGCTTGTCGCTCTGCGACGGTACGGCGAGGAAATCGGCCTCGCGTTCCAGGTCGCGGACGATGTACTCGACGCCACCGGAACTTCCGAAGCCCTCGGCAAACCCGCGGGCCGCGATGCCGCACTCGCGAAATCGACGTATGTCAGCGTCCTCGGCGTTGACGCCGCACGCACCGAGGCCCTGCATCATGAACGCCGCGCGGTGGCCGAGCTCGCGGACGCTTCGCTCGCGACCGCCTCGCTGGTGGCGCTGGCACGGTATATTGTGACGCGACCGTCGTGATTCATCACTGAAACGGGAGCCGCCTTGTCTCTCCTCGCCCGGATCAAGGGCCCGGCCGATGTCAAGCAACTTCCCCGCGATCTTCTGCCGCAGCTTGCCCAGGAGGTGCGGGACCGCCTGATCGATTGCGTTTCGGTCACCGGCGGCCATATCGGCGCGTCGCTCGGCGTCGTCGAACTCGTCATCGCGCTCCTGCATGAGTTCGATTCGCCACGCGACAAGGTCGTGTGGGATGTCGGGCATCAGGCCTACGCATGGAAACTCCTGACCGGGCGGGACGATTCCTTCCCGACCCTGCGCACCACCGGCGGCATCTCCGGCTTCCTCAAGCGTGACGAAAACGAGAACGACCAGTTCGGAGCCGGTCACGCCGGCACGGCGATGTCGGCAGCGCTTGGCATGGCGACGGCACGGGATCTCCAGCATCAGGAATACAAGGTGATCGCGGTTGTCGGCGATGGTGCGCTCACCTGCGGGCTGTCGTACGAGGGCATGAACAACGCCGGTCACTCGGATCGCGACATCCTCCTCATCGTCAACGACAACGGGATGAGCATCTCGCCCAATGTCGGCGCGATTGCCAAGCGCCTTGGCGGCATCGTCGCCGATCCGCGCACTGACCGGTTGCGCGAGCGAATCAAGCGCGTCACCCTCAAGCTCGGCGATGTCTTCGGTGATGGCGTCGTCGACTTCGCGCGCAACGTCGAGGAGTCGGTCAAGAATCTCTTCTCGCAGGGAATGCTCTTCGAAGAGCTGGGCTTCCGGTACTTCGGCCCGATCGACGGGCACGACGTCGACAAACTCTGTGAGACGCTGGCGTTCGTCGGCCCGATGCGGGGACCCCGGGTGTTGCACGTGCTGACCGAGAAGGGGAAGGGGTTTTCGTTCGCCGAGGCCAATCGGGAAAAATGGCACGGCCTTGCGGCCTACGACCCCAAGACCGGCGAGGCGCGCAAGAAGCCCACTGGTCCGCCGACCTGGACCCAGATCTTCGGTGACACGCTGACGACCCTCGCTGAAGAGCGCGACGACGTCGTCGCCATCACGGCGGCGATGCCGAGCGGAACTGGAACCAACATCTTCGCGAAGCAATTCCCCGATCGTTTCTTCGATGTGGGGATTGCCGAGGGGCACGCGGTCACCTTCGCCGGCGGACTCGCTACGCAGGGAATTCGGCCGATAGTGGCCATCTATTCGACATTCCTGCAACGCGCGTATGACAACGTCATACACGACATCGCGGTACAGCGTCTTCCGGTGACGTTCTGCATGGATCGCGCGGGGCTGGTCGGCGAGGACGGTCAGACCCACATGGGGCTCTACGACATCGCCTACATGCTCGCGGTCCCCGGGATGACGGTCACCGCGCCCAAGGACGCTGATGAACTCGTAGGACTGATGCGGACGGCACTGGCCCACGACGGGCCGTTCTGCCTTCGCTATCCTCGCGACAAGGCGCCTACCGACCCCAGTCCGATCGCCAGTGTCGAGCCGGTGCCGTACGGGACCTGGGAGGTGCTCAAGCCGGGGACGGGAATCGCAATTCTCGGTACGGGAACGATGGCACTCCCCGCGCTGGCTGCGGCCGAGCTTCTCGCGGCCGAAGGCATCGATGCCGCCGCGATCAATGCGCGCTTCATCAAGCCGATGGACGACGCAATCCTCGCCGATCTCGTTCGTGACTGCCGTATTCTGGTCACGGTGGAAGAAGGGACGATTGTCAACGGTTTCGGGGCTGCCCTCGCCAGGCGGCTCCAGGGCAGTGATCCCGATGTCCGCGTAGTCGCGATGGGCGTCGCCGACGAACTGATGCTCCAGGCGTCTCGCGCCGAGCAGCTGGAACGCCAGGGATTGACCTCCGCCGGAATCGCGGCCCGGGTGCGGACGATCGCGGCGCTGACTTCCGCCTGACCGCGATGCGCATCGGCCTGGTTGGCAATCCGCGCTATGCCGGGCTCGAATCGGCGCTCGCCGAAACAGCCAGGCTGGCCGGGGCACATGGGTGGACGCTTTCCGCCGACACCGAGCTTGCGGCGCTCATCGATGCCCCGCTTCCCGAACTGAACGTCGACGCCCTCGATCTCCTCGTCACCTTTGGTGGTGACGGAACCTTGTTGCGCGGCGCACGAACCCTCGGCGGCCGTGACGTCCCCATCCTTGGTGTGAATTTCGGGCGCGTCGGATTCCTCACCTCGGTCGCTCGCGATGGATTCGGCCGCGCCCTCGAGGCCTTCGCCCGCGGCGAGCATCGCTTGTCGCCGCGAAGCGCGCTCCGGGCGACGCTGCGTACCGCGGCGGGAGTTGCGAGCGGGGAACATCTTGCGCTCAACGACGTCGTGCTGCACAAGGGAGGCGTCGCGCGCGTCGTTCGCTTTCAGGTCTTGATCGACGGCGAACCGATGGGACCCGTGTCCGGCGACGGCGTGGTCATCGCGACGCCGACCGGATCGACGGCATACTCACTCAGCGCCGGCGGTCCAATCGTGGTGCCGACCCTCGATGCCATCGTCGTCACACCGATTTGCGCCCACTCTCTTGGTGTGCGACCGCTGGTCGTTCGCGGCGACGCACGCATCCGCGTCGAGCCTGTCGATCCCCGGGCGGACGAACTCGTCGTGTCCTTTGACGGCCAGGAGACAGCACCGCTCGGCGTGGATGGCAGCATCGAGATCGCCGCGGCCCCGGGAAAGGTCGTACTGGTACGGTTCGGAGATCCGGGATTCTTCCACGCACTTCGGGAGAAGCTGCAGTGGGGTGATCTCTCGGACCGGGGACAATGACGCTGGTTTCACTGCGGATCCGCGATCTGGCCACAATCGAGGACGTCACACTCGACCTCGGTCGGGGCCTTAACGTCCTCACCGGTGAGACCGGTGCCGGCAAATCGATGCTGGTTGACGCGCTGGCACTCCTCCTCGGCGATCGCGCCGACCGTGCGGCAATCCGTCCAGGTGCGGCGCGCGCCGTCGTCGAGGGCGTGATCGATCCGATCCCTGCCGCGACACGCGGTACTCTCGACGCATCGGGGATCGACGCGGCAGAGACCCTCGTAATCCGGCGCGAAGTCACCAGCGAAGGCAGATCGCGCGCCTGGATCAATGGCTCGCCCACCACGATCGGTGTCCTCGCCACGATCGGCGAGACACTCGTCGACCTTCACGGTCAGCACCAGACGATCCAGCTGCTCGACGCAGGCGCCCAGCGGATCCTCCTCGATTCATTCGCCCGCGCCGAACCGATCCTCAAGGCGGTTTCCGCGGCTCACGCCGACCTGAGTACCCTCCGCGCGCAGGAACTCGACCTCGCCGCACGCCGCGAAGAAGCCGAGCGTCGCGCCGATTGGTTGCGGCACGTTGTCGCGGAGATCAGCGCGGCCACGCTGCGAGTCGGTGAGGAAACGGACCTCGATCGCGAAGCCATACGGCTCGGTCAGGCCGGCGCGCTTGCAGAGCACGTCGCCCGGGTCATTGCGGCACTCGACGACGAGGAATCTGGCGCGCGGGTCGCGCTCGATCGAGCCGAGCGGGCTCTGCAAGCACTCGAACGCCTCGATGATTCCACCACGCCGTGGCAGGAACTCCTCGGCACCGCGTACGCGTCGCTCGACGATCTGTCGCAACGTGCGGACCAGTTTCTCGCCAGCTTGTCCGAGGACCCTGACCGTCTTGCCCAGGTGGAACGCCGCCGCGATCTCCTCCAGGAATTGCGGCGCAAGCACGGCCCCACCACAGCCGATGTGCTCGCCACCTTCGATCGGGCACGCGCCGAACTCGATCTCCTCGACACCGCCGAGCTCGACCTGCGCGGGATCGCCGCACGCATCGCCGGCGCCGAGCGCGGGCTCGCGGCGATTGCCGCCGAACTCACCCTGCTTCGAACCACGGCCGGCGCCCGCCTGGCCCGCGAAGTCAGCCGCCAATTGCCTCGGCTTGGGCTTGCCGGGGGCGAATTCGTGGTCGCGTTGACGCCACTCGCACTACCGACGCGCGACGGCGCCGAACAGGTTGCGTTCACCGTACAGCTGAATCGTGGAATGCAGTCCGGGCCGCTCGCCCGCGTGGCCTCTGGTGGCGAGCTGTCGCGGCTGATGCTGGCGCTCAAGGTCGTCCTGGCGCGGCAGGACGCGGTGCCGACCCTCGTCTTCGACGAGGTCGACCAGGGAATCGGTGGTGAAGTCGGCAGTCGAGTCGGCGAGGCATTGGCCCGGGTGGCTCAGGCGCATCAGGTCCTCGTCATCACTCACCTCCCGCAGATTGCTGCGCGCGCCGATCGCCACCTCGTTGTGGCCAAAGCGACGCGGCGTGGGATCGCAACGAGCGACGTAACGGTCTTGCACGGTGAGGATCGGGTGCACGAGCTGGCGCGGATGCTTGGAGATCCCGAGAGCGAAGCGGCGCACCGGATGGCGGCCGCTATGCTCAACATTGGCGCTAATGCCTGAGTAGCGGTCGATAGATTCGCAGATAGACTCGTGTCGTGAGCGCGGCCGGAAAGATTCCGGCCCCGCTGGCGATCGTCCGCTCGATCGACCATCCGGCTTCGACCGGCGACCCGGTGTGGCCGTCGCGACCCACGCCATCGTGCGAGTAGCTCAGTCCGATCCCGACGACCACCGCGTTCGCGGCGCTGCCGATGTCGAGCACCGACGCATCGACGCCGGGAATCGGCGCCTGGCCCGCCAGATACGACGTGTTCGATGCGGTGAGTCGCCAGTATTGCAACACCCCTGCGAGCGCCAGGTGCGGAGCGAACCTGAAAAACGGCCGCGCCGTGATCGCAATACTGTCCCCCGGTTGCGTTGTGATGGCTGCAAGAAATGATGCCGGAACCAGCGGGGCATCGGGCGACGCCACCCGCTCCACCTCGCTCGCGGCAAACTGATGCTGGTACGTCGCTTCGGCGCGCAGTCCGAGATGGCTCTTCGCCACTTCGACGATCGCGTCAGCAGTCACCGCCGGGCTCTTGCTTCCGGTGGGTTGCTCGAGAAGCACTGACTGGTCGGCCACCGTCGCTGTCGGCAAGCGCGCCGTGAGCCTGAGCCACGCGGCCTGGTGTCCTGCTCCCGATGCAGCTGGTCGATCGCGCAGCTGAATCGCGACGCCAGTGGTCATGTCGCCAAGCCCGAAGTGCAGGATTGAATTCGGAAGCGTGACGCCGAATCCCCCGGGCGAACCCAGGAGCGTGCCGAAGTCGTCGGAGGTCAACGGACTCGCCGGCAGCGCCGGCAGCGAGGTGAAGTCGGCGACGCCGAGACGATTGGCCAGCGTGGATTGCAAGGTCGTGATTGTGCCGATGAGCTGAACGGCTGCGGGATCGGTGCTCACCGGAAGAACGGCGCTCGCATGCGTCTGGTCCGCCAGCAGACTGAACAGCGAGCCGCGCATCGCGGTGCCGCTCGAGAGCGTCTGCTGCGCCAGGGTCAGCGACGCGGGGTCGCCGGTGTACGCGCCTTGCTGAATCCGGTCCGAGAGTGCTGCGAGCGCCGCATCGAAGTCCGAGAAGAACGTCGTCGTCTGATCGCGACCCTGTGCCGTGCCGAGCAAGGTACTGGCCGGATTGAATCCGAGCCGGCCGGCGGCCGGAGTGTACGTCATCGAAACCTGCGTCCGCACGTAGACAATCGGCACCGTCCCGAAGATGGTGATCCGCTTGGTCACGCCCAGGGCGAGGCCGATGTCTCCCACGCCGTGGGCCCGGTCAGCGATCGCCGAGATGCCGCCCAGCGTGAGCCCGGTCACCGGCTGACCGATTGCCTGCGACAGCCCGCGTTCGAGCGAGGTCACCATTCCGTTGTTTGCGGCATTCAGCAGCGAGCCGAACGGACGCGTCCCGCCATTGTCCCAGATATCGTTGCTCGGGTAGAACGCACCGGTCGCGTCGATCCGCAGCGCCCCCGCAGGGACGGTGATCATCGGCAACTGTGCGGCCAGCGCGGCGGGGAGAAGGGCGAATACCGCGGCCGCGGATCTGAGGGGGCGGATCATCACGCCAAAAGTAGTGCCCCGGAGAGCCCGTCCCCGGGCCGACTGTGCGCCTGATTCCCGGGAGCGGAGCCGGCTAGTAACTTCTGGACGTGGCGCTCGGGTGACGGAACAGGCAGACGTAGGGGACTTAAAATCTCCGGGGGGAAACCCCATGCGGGTTCGAGTCCCGCTCCGAGCACTGCCCTTCACCCCCCCAGTGGGTCCTTTCCTTCCAGGGCCAGCGCAACCTGATCAGGGAAGAGCCGGATATCGATCGGCTTGCTGATATAGCCGTCGAATCCCGCGCCGAGCGCCTTTTCCTTGTCGCCAGCCATTGCGTTCGCGGTGAGGGCGATGACCCGCTGTCCGTGAAATTCTGATCCGCGGATTTCTCCCACCAGGGTGTACCCGTCTTTTCCCGGCATCTGGATGTCCATCAGGATCAGGTCGGGCCGCTGCCGAGTGAGTGTGGCAAAGAGGTCGTCGCCGCCGATGATGCCGGTTATCTCGTGTCCTTTGAGCCGCAGCAGCGTGGAGAAGAGCTTCATGTTGTCTGGGCTGTCTTCCACGATCAGGATCGATGCCACGGCTCCTCCGGAGGGTGGATCGCGCTCTGACAGCTGCCGCGGCCGCGGCAACGGGCAGGTGCGCGCCTGTTGTTCGATGCGAACAGGAAAGATACGATTCCGCCGCGGAATTGACCGGCGGTATCGCCTGGGAGCCCTTCTGAACGTTTCAGTCACTGTCGTGAGCGGGATCCACCGAGTGCCGGGCGACAAGAGTATCACTCATCGAGCCCTGATGCTGGCGGCACTTGCGCGCGGCCGCTCGGAGATTCGCGGTGCCCTCACGTCGGACGACGCCCGCTCGAGCGCCCGGGTGCTCCGCCTTCTTGGCGCGGAGATCTCGGCGCTCAGGGCGGGAATCCGGATTGATGTAACCGCGCACGGTCGGCTCAGGGTCGCTGATAGGTCACTCGACTGCGGTAACTCTGGAACCACTGCACGGCTCCTCCTTGGCATGCTCGCTGCTCACCGGTTCGTGTCCACATTGAGCGGCGATCGCTCGCTGCAGAAGCGACCGATGCGCCGCGTTACCGATCCGCTCACGGCGATGGGTGCGCGCGTCGTTCGCATCCGGCATGACGGCCTGCCGCTGACCATCGCCGGCGGAAGGCTTCACACCTTGCAATGGCGCCTTCCGGTGGCATCGGCGCAAATCAAGAGCGCGCTTCTCCTCGCCGGAGCCGTCGCCGGCGTCGACGTGACGCTCGAGCAGCCCGCAGCGTCGCGCGACCACACCGAGCGCATGCTGCGTTATTTCGGCTTTGATGTACGAGAGACCGCGTTGAAGGTCGCGCTCAGGCCCGGCGGCCGCTTTGTGCCGTTCGGCATCGACGTTCCCGGCGACCCGTCATCCGCGATTTTCCTGCTGGCCGCCGCAGCGCTCGCATCACGCGGTGAGATCGCCGTCGAAGGTGTCAGTCTCAATCCCTCGCGGATCGGGTTCATTGCAGTGATGCGGCGCATGAACATTCCAGTCGCGTCGCACGATGTCGGCGATGAAGCAGGCGAACCGATCGGTACCCTGGTCGCTGGCGCGAGCGAGATCGTGGCCACCGACATCGCCGCGGCGGAGGTCCCCGGCGTCATCGACGAAATCCCGATGCTTGCATGCCTCGCCGCGCGCGCCCGCGGAACGTCACGCTTTGCCGGGTTGGCCGAACTTCGAGTCAAGGAGAGCGATCGCCTCGCGCTGATCGCGAGCAATCTGCGCGCTGTCGGCGTGGACGCCACGGTCGATGGCGACGATCTCATCGTTGAGGGGACCGACGTCCCGCCCGCCGGCCGAGCGGTGACGCGCGGCGATCATCGCATCGCGATGGCGTTCGCCGTCCTCGGCACGCTCCCTGGTGCGCGAATCCGGATCGACGATCGGACGTGCGCCGCGGTGTCGTTCCCGGGCTTCGACGCCACGCTCGCGGGATTGTTCCAGAGGACGGCACGATGACACCCGGCGTGCTCGCGATCGACGGGCCAGCGGCGTCAGGGAAGTCGTCAACCGCCGCCGCCGTGGCGCGACAACTCGGTTGGGTTCACATCGACTCGGGTGCGCTCTATCGCGCGCTCACCTGGGTCGCAGTCCGGCGCGAACTCTCGAGCCCCGGGCCGATAATTGCGGCCGCGGAGGCCGCACATATCGGGCTGCGGCCGGTGCAGCGAGGATTCGAAGTGCAGATCGATGGTGTCGCCGATGTCGAAACGGCCTTGCGTGCCGCCGACGTGGACACCCGGGTGTCCGGCGTTGCGGCGATGCCGGTGATCCGGAACTGGGTCGACGCGCGGCTCCGTGATGCCGTAGAACGATTCGGACCGGCCGTCGTTGACGGGCGCGACATCGGGACCGCCGTGTTTCCCGATGCGCCGATCAAGATCTTCCTCACCGCCTCGGCTGCCGCCCGGGCCGAACGGCGTCTCCGCCAGCTTCATGGGAGTGTCGACCCTCTCCTTCTCGCGGCCGAGACTGCGCGTCTTGCCGAACGCGACCGTCTTGACGCCACCCGGCCCGTGGCGCCGCTGCGCCAGGCCGCTGATGCCATCGTGGTGGATACCACCGCGCTGACGCTCGACCAGCAGGTCGCCCGGATCATCGCCCTGGCACGAGGGCACGCACGCTCCTGATCTCGCCATCGCATTGGGGCTGGCCCAGGAGCCGCATCGACCCGGTGATCGCGATGCGGCCGAATAGCTCCAAACGGCACCGCCGTCCGGAGTTGCCCTCCCCAACATCTGCCGGTAGATTGGCCGGCTGCCCGCAAACGCGGGCGCCCGGGGAACTCTCCCCGTCCCGCGCGATCATCGTGCGGTTTCTCGCTGGCGCAGGGCCCTCCGCAATGTCCGCATCCACCGATACCATCGTGCCCGCTCACCTCGAAACACCAACCGGCTTGCGCGTGCGCGCCGATTTGTACGACGAGGACTATTCCGACTCCGAATACCAGGACATGCTCGCCCTCTACGAGGGGACGATGTCCCAGATCGTCGAAGGCGAAATCGTCAAATCGAAGATCCTCCGGATCACCGACAACGCGGTCATTCTCGACGTCGGCTTCAAGTCCGAAGGATCGGTCCCTCTCGACGAATTCAAGGATCCGCAGAATCTCCAGGTCGGCGACGAGGTCGAGGTCTTCCTCGAGCACCTCGAAGACCAGGAGGGCGCCGTCGTTCTGTCGAAGAAGAAGGCCGACTTCATGCGCGTCTGGGAGAAGATCCGCCAGGCGCATGAAAGCGACCAGCCGGTCGAAGGCACCCTGATGAAGAAGATCAAGGGCGGCGTGGTCGTGAACCTGATGGGCGTCGACGCGTTCCTGCCGGGCTCGCAGATCGCCCTGCGCCGGGTTCCGAATATCGACGAGCTGCTCGGCCAGACCTACGAATTCAAGATCATCAAGCTCAACAAGCGCCGGCGCAACATCGTCGTCTCGCGTCGCGTGATCCTGGAGAATGAGCGGGCCCACAAGCGCGAGCACCTGATGAAGGAGCTCGAAGTTGGCCAGGTGCGGAAGGGCATCGTCAAGAACATCACCGATTTCGGCGCGTTCATCGATCTCGGTGGCGTCGACGGCCTGCTCCACATCACCGACATGTCGTACGGCCGCGTTTCGCACCCGAGCGAACTGGTTGCGATCGGCAAGGAAGTCGAAGTCAAGATCCTCGACATCGACTGGCAGCGCGAGCGCATTTCGCTCGGCATGAAGCAGCTCCAGTCGTACCCGTGGCAGAATGTCGCGGAGAAGTACCCCGTCGGATCGCGCGTGCAGGGGAAGGTCGTCTCGATTACCAACTACGGCGCCTTTGTCGAACTCGAGCCGGGAATCGAAGGCCTGGTGCATATCAGCGAGATGAGCTGGACGCGCAACGTCCGTCATCCCAGCAAGATCGTCTCGATCGGCGAGACGATCGACGCAGTGGTCCTCAAGGTCGACGAGAGCGAAGAGAAGATTTCGCTCGGCATGAAGCAGACCGAGCAGGATCCGTGGATGATTCTCCCGCTCAAGTATCCGGTGGGCACCCGTCTGAGCGGCAAGGTGCGCAACCTGACGTCGTTTGGTGCGTTCGTGGAGATCGAGCCGGGAATCGACGGCTTGATCCACATCTCCGACATGTCGTGGACCAAGCGGGTGCAGCACCCGTCCGAGGTGGTCAAGAAGGGCGATTCGGTCGAGGTTGTCATCCTCAACATCGACGCCGAGAACAAGCGGATTTCCCTCGGCCTGAAGCAGGCCACCGAAGATCCATGGCTGACGATCGGCGAACGGCTCCCCGTCGGTACCGAGCTCCGCGGCACAGTCCTCCGTCCGGTCGACAAGGGGATCGTCCTCGATCTTGGCAACGACATCGAGGGATTCGCCCCGGTGTCGCAGATGGGGATCGGAACCGATCAGAACCCCGAGGACGCCGTCGTCACCGGTCAGCAGGTGGTGACCAAGATTCTCGAGGTCGACCCGATTCATCACCGCGTCGTCGTCGCCATCATCGACTATCCGGCTGACGGGATCCCGGAGCCGGGCTCGATTCCGGTAACGCCGGCTCCGCCGCCAGAGGACGACGACACCGAGGGATACGAGCAGTACAAGGAATTGGCGAACAAGCCGATCGAGTAGCCGGCGACGTGCCATCAACTTCGACCGAGGCCGGTTCAACTGAACCGGCCTCGGTCACGTCTGGCTTGGCGTTGCCATCGATCCGAGTGCCCACCTCGACGCACCGAGCTCCCTCAAGGGACCGATTCCGCGGCACTTGTAACGTCGTGCGACGCAGACCCGGGCGTCGGCGGTAAACGGGGCGCCGAGCCGAATTGTATTGATCGATCAATGCATTCGATGCTGTCCTGGCGCGACAGGTTGCCGTCATATTTGTCGCGCAAACACCACTCAGTCAGTAGTCGATCGACGCGCAGGCGCCCGGCGCGCAATCGCAAATCATTGATTTTCAATCACTTCAGTTTGTGGCCAATTCCAGGTCAGGATGGTCCGGATTCTGCATCTTTGCGGTGAGCCGCTGCTTGCGACGGCATTCCGTTCACACAATTGCAGACCTCTGGAGTTGAAGATGAGATTGTTCGCGCCGTTCACCGCCGCCGCGCTTGGGACGCTCGCCCTCGCCGCACCTCTTGCCGGTCAGTCGGTGACGACCGACAACAGCTCCCCCTTCTCCGCCAATTCGATGACCGGTTTCCTGACCCAGTTCAACCAGGTCGGTGGGCTCACCGTGGATTGGACGTTCAGTGACGGAACGACGGGATCGGGGACCTGGGGGCTGTTGAGCGGCGGAACGTGGGGAGTCGTCGGCGCGGACTTCTCGCTGACTGCTCACGGCAATGACCAGGCGTATTTCTCGTTGTGGACTTTGTCGACCGACAAGGACCTCGCCAGCTTCGGACTCGACGCGCTGACCGGCAACGCAGTGTTCGACATCGACAACTTCCCGACGGTCGGGACGCTGGGAAGCAGCTTCGGAAATGAATTCAACTACTGCTCCAATGTGTTCCTCGGCGGCTGCTTCTCGAACACGACCGACCACTGGAACAGCCTGGCGACCTACCTCAGACCGATCGGGATTGGCGGCAATTCGCCGGTGGGCGATCTGTATGGCATCTTGGACGTGTCGTTCGGTGCTGAGACTCCGTTCGAAGGGCAGGTCAAGTTTCAGGAGGACCTCGATAAGGTCAATGGCATCAGTGGCGATCCGAGCTTTCCCCAGGAGGAGACTCCCGAACCCACGACGATGACGCTGGTCGCGATGGGCCTGGTTGGGCTAGGCGCCGCCGGAAAGCGTCGCCGTCGCCGCTGATCGAGCCGCCATCCGTGGCCTCGGAACGCACAGGGCGGCACCGTCAGGGTGCCGCCCTTGCCATTTCGCCGGACGCGCGGCGTTTGCCGTGGTGATCTTCCGCGCTAGACTTCCCCCGACATGACCGACATTCGTACGCGGCTCGAAGACCTGCATCACCGGCAGGCTCAGGCCGAACTTGGCGGCGGCGAAGCCCGGGTTGCCCAACAACACCGGAAGGGCAAGCTCACTGCCCGCGAGCGCCTCGACCTGCTTCTCGATCCGCAGTCGTTTACCGAACTCGATCGCTTTGTCACGCACCGGACCAGCGATTTCGGGATGGCCGAGAAGCGGCCGCTCGGAGACGGAGTCGTCGCTGGATGGGGGCGGATCGACGGCCGCCTCGTCTATGTCTTTTCCCAGGACTTCACCGTGATCGGGGGATCGCTCTCCGAGACCAATGCGGCCAAGATCTGCAAGGTGATGGATCTGGCGGTGCGCAACGGCGCACCGATCGTCGGACTCAACGATTCGGGCGGCGCCCGCATTCAGGAAGGTGTCGCATCGCTCGGTGGCTATGCCGACATCTTTCTTCGCAATACCCTGGCGTCGGGCGTGGTCCCGCAGATTTCAGCGATTCTCGGTCCTTGCGCGGGCGGCGCAGTGTACTCGCCGGCGCTCACGGATTTCGTCTTCATGGTGCGCGGGGTGAGCTACATGTATGTCACCGGCCCCGATGTGGTCAAGACGGTCACGCACGAAAAGGTCTCGCATGATGAACTCGGCGGCGCCGACATCCACGGCGAAATGTCGGGGGTCGCGCATTTCGTCCATGCGACGGAGCCCGAATCGTTGCTGGCCTTGCGCACGCTCCTCTCCTTTCTCCCGTCGAACAATGTGGATGATCCGCCCGGCGGGCCGGCGAACGACCCGGTTGATCGTCGCGAAGAGCGATTGCTCGAGCTGATGCCCGACTTGCCATCGCGGCCATACGACATGCGCGAAGTCATCACGCTCATCGCAGACGACGCCGAGTTCTTCGAGACGATGGGCGCATTTGCCGGGAATATCCTGACCGGTTTCGCGCGCCTCGGCGGCCGGTCGATCGGAGTGGTTGCCAATCAGCCGGCGGTCCTCGCCGGTGTGCTCGACATCAATGCTTCGGTGAAGGCGGCGCGCTTCATCCGGTTCTGCGACGCATTCAATATTCCGCTGATCTCCTTTGTCGACGTCCCGGGATTCCTGCCGGGAGTCGCGCAGGAGCATGGCGGGATCATCCGCCACGGCGCCAAGCTGCTCTATGCCTATTGCGAAGCCACCGTGCCGAAGCTGACGGTGATCACCCGCAAGGCGTACGGTGGCGCGTACGACGTGATGAGTTCGAAGCACATTCGCGGCGATGTCAACCTCGCGTGGCCGAGCGCCGAGATCGCCGTGATGGGAGCGAAGGGCGCGGTCGAGATCCTCTACCGCGATGAGATTGCGAACGCGTCAGACCCGGCGGCGGAAGCGGCCGGCAAGACTGCCGCGTACGAATCCCGCTTCGCGACTCCCTATCAGGCAGCTGCTCGTGGCTACATTGATGACGTCATCGACCCGCGCGACACCCGGCCAAGGCTGATTGACGCGCTTCGAACCCTGGCGACCAAGCGCGACAGGAACCCGCCCAGGAAGCACGGATGTATTCCATTGTGATGAGATCGATTCGACGATCGTTGCTCGGGCTTCTCGCCCTTTCGTTCACTGCCGCCGGCATCCTCCCGGCGCAGCAGACGCAGGTCGACGCCGTGGCGATGGCGGCCGGCGCGATCCAGCGGGCGCAGGCGTACGTCGATCAAGGGCAGGGCGATTCGGCGACCGAGCTTCTCGGGCAATACCTGTTGAAGCAGCCCAACGACGGCCGCGCCTGGTTCTACCTCGGCCGTATCTACCTGGCCGAGGCGCAACGCTGGCACCGCGCCGGTCACCGGCCCGAAGCGTCTGGCGCGCTCCTTCTCGACTTTGCCAGCACGTCATTCGAGCCCTCGCAGCAGCTGCTGGTTGATTCCGGCGGAGTCTTCCGTGTGCTCGTCGCCGTGGAGCGGGGGACGCTGCGTATCGAGAAGGGAGGATGGGACAGCCTCAATACTTGGCGCCCTGAAGCGGTCGAGCTTCCGCTCCCGCCGGTCCTCCTCGAGCTCGGGAAAAACCTGCTCGCGTCGTGCCCGAAGAACGGCGTGCTGGTGACTGCGTCATTGATCGAAACCGCGTCGGCGTGGGGCGCGCGGTTGCAGGGCGATCGGTCCGATCTGGTGCTGGTGCGCCCCGACCTCTACCGAAGCGACACGCGCTATCGGGCCGCGATGGCACCAGCTCTCGACGCCGACTCTTCTGCCGACCTTCCCGAAGCGCTCGCCGCTGCGGCGCGGAGTCGGCCAGTCTGCCTCACGCCGAGCGCCGACTCGATCACCGCGCCCGGGCTTGAGTGGCACGCCTCCCGGCTGGTGCTCAGCACCGTTCCGCCGCCTCCGCCGCCGGCCTGGCAGGCGCCGCTCAGCGTTTTCCAGTTTGGCAGAACCGGACTCACCGGTTCGGTCTGGACCGCCTCTGCCCGGGATTCCTATGACCTTGCGGCTCGGCGCAACCACGCGCTGTGTACCACGCTCTTCGTCAACACCGACGCGCTGACCCTCCCTACCATCGCATCCTGCACGCCATGACGGCGCCGCGGGCGCACCGCGTGCTGGTCGCCAATCGCGGCGAAATCGCGCTGCGCATCATTCGCGCGTGCCGCGATGAAGGTCTCGGCAGCGTTGCCGTCTATTCGGATGCCGACCGCAACGCGCCCTTTGTGCGGGCCGCCGATCGAGCTGTCAGACTGGGACCGCCGCCACCCGCAGAGAGTTATCTCCGGATCGACCGGATTCTCGATGCCGCGCGTGAGAGCGGTGCGACGATGATCCATCCCGGCTATGGCTTTCTCTCCGAACGCGCTGCATTCGCCGAGGCCGTGACCAGCGCGGGCCTCCTTTTCGTGGGACCGCCAGCATCGGCGATCGCGGCGATGGGGGACAAGACCGCGGCGCGACGGCTGATGGCGCAGTCAGGCGTGCCGATCGTCCCTGGACTGACCGCGCCGCTCAGCGATCCCTCCGACGCGGCCGCGGCCGCGGCCGAGATCGGCTACCCGGTGCTGGTCAAGGCGGCGGCTGGCGGCGGCGGGAAGGGCATGCGCGTCGTGCGCGAGCCCGGAGACCTTGCCGCCGCGATGGTAGCCGCGACGAGCGAAGCGACCAAGGCGTTCGGCGACGGAAGCATCTACCTCGAGAAGTTCATCGAACGTCCACGGCATGTCGAGATCCAGATCCTCGCGGACCACGAGCGGACGATTCATGTTGGCGAACGCGAGTGCTCGATCCAGCGCCGCCATCAGAAGCTGGTCGAGGAGTCGCCGTCGGTGGCGGTGAGCGCCGGGCTGCGCGAGCGGATGGGTGCGGCCGCTATCGCCGCCGCCGCGGCTGTCGGATATCGCGGCGCCGGGACATGTGAATTCCTCCTTGCCGCCGACGAAACATTCTACTTCCTCGAAATGAACACGCGGATCCAGGTCGAGCATCCGGTGACGGAAGCGGTATACGGCGTCGATCTGGTTCGGGAACAGCTTCGAATCGCCCGCGGCCTTCCCATGTCGATCGCCGCGGCAGCGCTCACTCCCCGTGGCTGGGCGATCGAGTGCCGCATCACCAGCGAAGATCCAGCCAACGGACTCTTGCCCAGCGCCGGCACGATTCACTGGATGCGAGCGCCCGCGGGACCAGGGGTCCGGTGGGAAAGTGGCGTTGAATCGGGAAGTGAGTTGACGCTGTTCTACGATTCGATGGTCGCCAAGCTGATCGCGCACGCGCCAACCCGGCGAGAGGCGATCGATGTGATGCAACGCGCCCTTGCCGAACTCGCGATCGTCGGCGTCGCCACCAACGTCCCGTTCCATCGACACCTCTTCGCGGATCGTGACTTCGTGGAAGGCGCGATTGACATCCAGTTCCTCGATCGTCGCGCTGATCTCCTGACCGTTCCGGCTGATGAGCCGACGATCACCCGCCTCGCGATTGCGGCTGCGTGGCTTGCAGAAGAGCGTCGGACGTTGCGGCGGTCGGGCGGGTCGGTCGCAGGAACGCAGCGCGCGACCACAGCGCTTACGGAGTGGGCCCGTGTAGCGCGACGCGACGCGCTCCAGTGACCGCTACGGAACCGGTCGTGACGGTGCGTTCCCTCGCTGCCGGCGGCGACGGTGTCGCGACCCTGACTGACGGCCGCACCGTTTTCATTCCGCGAGCTGCGCCTGGTGACGAGCTCCGGCTGCGATCGGTGCGATTGCACGCCCGCTATGCCCGCGCCGAGATCGACGACGTCGTGCTTCCGGGCCCGAACCGGGTCGAGCCGCCGTGTCCGCACTATCTCGCTGATCGTTGCGGCGGATGCCAGCTGATGCATCTCGATGCTGCCGCGCAGCTGGGCGCGAAATCGCGGATCGCAGGTGATGCATTGCGCCGGATCGGACATCTCGATCTGGGTGATCCCGCCGTCACCGCGCCGGCTCAGGCATTCGGCTATCGCACCAAGGTGACCTTCACGATGCAGCGAGGGACGCTCGGATACTATCCGATCAACGACCCCACGCGAGTATTCGAGGTGCGAGATTGTCTCATCGCGCGAGACGAGATCCGGGAACTCCACGCTGCCGTTCGTGCCGCCAGGTCACATCTTCCGCGAGATCGAGTCCGCGTCACGCTGCGACTCGATCGAGAGCATGGCCGCCACATAATCGTCGCCTCGTCGGATGAAAAAGTCTGGGGTGGCGCCAAGGCGCTCCATGCGGCGCTCGCGGAGGCTGGAATCGTCGCGTGCATCTGGTGGGTCCCCGAGGGCGGGCGCGCCCGCGTGTTGGCCGGTGCCGACACACCGTGGCCCGCCACCGTCTTCGAGCAGGTCAATCCTGTGATGGCAGCCGCGGTGCGTCAGGCCGCGATCGACGCGCTGGAGCCTCTGGCGTCCCGCGTGATCTGGGATCTCTATGCCGGGATCGGCGAAACGACGGCCGACCTTGCACGCGGCGGCGCACGCGTTCACAGCGTTGAACGCGATCGCCGGGCCGTGGACTTCGCCAACCGTCTCGGGCCGCCCGGCCCCGATCGGCGCATCGGCACCGTCGAGGGACTCATCGCCGAACTCCCTCGCCCCGACGCAATCGTGACCAATCCACCGCGCACCGGAATGGCGGCTTCGGTGAGCGAGGCGATAAGTCGTTCGGAGGCCGCAACGATCGCGTACATCTCGTGCGACCCGGCCACGCTGGCGCGCGATCTGGCCGCGCTCGCGGCCACATACCGCGTGGCCCGGGTGGAGGCGTACGATCAGTTTCCGCAGACGGCACACATGGAGTGCCTTGCCCTTCTGGAGCGCCGATGAAGTACATCGTCACGATCGGCGACCGGACGATCACTGTCGAGCTCGATGGCGACGATGTGCGTGTCGACGGACGAGTGGTCGAGGCACGGATTGAGCGGACCGTCGGCACCCCCGAGTTACGGGTGGTGATCGATGATGAGGCCGGTGCGGTAGCCCTCGACCGCGCCGACGGAACGATGCTTCGGCTGGTCCACGCCGGGGTAGTCCGCGACGTGACCGTCGAAGATGAGCGGAGCCGCCATATCAGGCTCCTTGTCGGGGCGGGGAAGGCGTCGGATGGTCACGCCACCCTCAAGGCGCCGATGCCAGGGATGGTCATTCGGGTCCATGTCAGGCCCGGTGATGTCGTCGCCCCCGGAGCCCCGCTCCTGGTCCTCGAGGCGATGAAGATGGAGAACGAGTTCAAGGCCGACGCCGCGGGGATCGTTGAAGCTGTCCTGGTCGAACCGGGCCAGGCGGTCGAGAAGGGCGCCAGGCTGATCGAGCTTGGTCCAGCGACCCCGGCCGGGGAGTGAGTCCGGCCATGGGAACCGGCTGTGGCATCCTCCACTTGCCCCAATCCGTTACGGGCGGCTAACTTAGAGGGCTATTCAGAGAGCTGGTCACGTGCACTTGATGGGGAACCGCGGGACATGAAGACATTCAGCGCCAAACATTCGGATTTGCAGCATGACTGGCACGTGGTCGATGCCACCGACGTTCCACTCGGTCGATTGGCAACGCATGTCGCCCAGCTGATCCGCGGCAAGCACAAGCCGACCTTTACGCCGCACATGGATGGTGGCGACTTCGTCATCGTTCTCAACGCGTCCAAGGTCAAGCTGACCGGGCGCAAGGCCAGCCAGAAGGAATATTTCCGCCACACCGGTTACATGGGCCACGACCGCTACACCGTCGCCGAAGATATGCTGGCCAAGCACCCTGATCGTGTGATCGAGAAGGCCGTGTTCGGGATGCTTCCGAAGAATTCGCTGGCGCGCCAGAAGATGCGCACCAAGCTCAAGGTGTACGGCGGCGCCGAGCATCCGCACGCGGCCCAGCAGCCGAAGCCGCTCACCATTGCCACCAACGCGAAGACCAACTGATGGCTGCTTCATCCGAATTCCGCTGGCAGGCCATTGGCCGCCGCAAGACGAGCGTGGCGCGGGTCTACCTCACGCCGGGCACAGGCAAGTGGGATGTCAACGGGCGGACGCTCGGCGACTATTTCCCGCGCCCTTCGCTGGTGCAGCACATCCAGCAGCCGTTTACCGCGACCGACACCCTCGGCACCTTCGACGTGATGGCTCATGTCAATGGTGGTGGTGTTGCTGGCCAGGCCGGTGCGATGCGCCATGCGGTCGCCCGCGCGCTCGTCGCCGCCGATGCGCAGCATCGCGCCAAGCTCCGTCCGGCCGGGCTGCTGACTCGCGACCCACGCGCGGTCGAGCGGAAGAAGCCGGGCCGTCCGGGCGCACGCAAGCGGTTCCAGTTCAGCAAGCGCTAGACGCGCTCAAGTCAATCTCTTCGCCGTTGGTCAGCGACGAGTCCCGGGCCGAGGGAGCTGTATCGGCCGCAACACACACGCGCGCCACGGTGGCGCGCGAAGCCACACGCCGCCGGATGCGTTTGCCGGTGCCCCGAGGGGTTGCGAACGCAGGTGATGGACGGCGTGGTAAACAACCAATCGTCAGGAGTCGTTTCGCGTGGCAATTCCCTCATTGCAGGACCTGCTCGACGCTGGAACCCATTTCGGCCACCAGACACGCCGATGGAACCCCAAGATGCGCCGGTTCATCTTCGCCGAGCGCTCGGGGATCTATCTCATCGACCTCCAGAAAACCCTGAAGCAGCTGCAGCAGGCAGCTGATCTCCTCAAGCAGGTCGCGCTCAAGGGCGAGAACATTCTTTTCGTATGCACCAAGCGCCAGCTCAAGGCAGTGGTCGAGTCAGAGGCGCGCAATGCCGGATGCCATTTCGTTACCGAACGATGGCTCGGCGGAACGCTGACCAACTTCCAGACGATCAAGAAGCAGATTCGCCGCCTTCGCGACCTCGAGCAGGGCGCCCAGGAAGGCGATTTCGAGAATTACACCAAGAAGGAACAGCTCCTCTTCGGGCGCGAACGCGAGAAGCTGTCGCGCAATCTCGAGGGGATCAAGATGATGGGGCGTCTCCCCGGGGCGCTCTTCGTGGTCGATGCCAAGAAGGAAAAGATTGCCGTCCAGGAAGCGAATCGCCTCGGCATTCCAGTGGTCGCCATCGTCGATACCAACGCCGATCCCGACGTCATCACGGTGCCGATTCCCGGAAACGACGACGCGATCCGTAGCGTGTCGTTGATCACCGGCGCCCTCTGCGAAGCGGTGCGCGAAGCGCGGGCCCAGATGCCGGTCCGCGACGTCGCCCTCGATGAGGAGGCCGAGACCTATTCGGCTGGTGAAGGTGACGGGGCATCGGAAGAGGATCGCAAGAAGCGCCGTCCCCGCCGGAAGCGGAAGGCACGTCCGGAGGCAATCGCGGCCCGGCTCAAGCACGACGCCGGCGGTTCGACCGAGGGCGGCGGCAGTGGAGAGTCGTTGACCTAGCTGTCAGCCCGAGTCGCAGACCGGGGATCGACCCGCGACACAGCGATCCCTTGCGAACTTGCCGTGAGCCACGTCGAAGGGCTCGGGATGACAGTCACCGCCGCCCACACCCGGGCGGCGGTTTTGCAACGAGAACCCGTTAGACTAAGAGCCGATGACCGCCATGACAATCAGCACCAGGGACATCTCCGACCTCCGCGCCCGCACTGGCGCCGGGATGATGGATTGCAAGAAGGCCCTCGAAGAGGCCAACGGCGACATGACGCTCGCCGGCGAGATTCTCCGGAAGAAGGGAATCGCCAAGGCCGAGAAGCGTGCCGGACGCGACGCCTCGCAGGGGCTCGTCGTGATCGAGAACGTCTCCGACCGTGGGGCGATGATCGAACTCAACTGCGAGACCGACTTTGTCGCTCGCACCGATGGCTTTCAGATGCTGGCGCAACGGCTCGCCTCGCACGCGCTGGAATCGAGTCCGATCGGCGTCACCCTCGAGCAATTCCTGGCGGAGTCAATCGACGGCAAGTCGATTGATCAGCTCGTCAAGGAAACTTCGGGCACCACCGGCGAGGCAATGACCCTCAAGCGGGTCGCCAAGTTTGGCGCCGACGCGGGCGTTGTCGGCGTCTACCGTCATCACAACAAGCAGGTCGGTGTGCTTGTCGAACTGACCGGTGCCGCCGACGACGCCGCGATGGCGCTGGTCAACGAGATTGCGCTGCACGTGGCGTCAGCTGATCCGATCGCCGTGACTGCCGCTGACATCGCTCCCGATCTCATCGAGCGCGAGCGTCGTATCGCCGAGGAGCAGGTGGCGGCGGAAGGGAAGCCGGAAGCGATCCGCGCCAAGATCGTCGAAGGGAAAGTGCGCAAGTTCGCCGCCGAGCGCGCGCTGGTCGATCAGCCGTTCGTCAAGGACGAGTCGGTAACGATCGGGCAGATGCTCGCCCGGATTCCAGGCGCCCAGGTCGCTCGCTTCGCACGCTTCAAGGTCGGCGAAGTCTGATGGGCCAGGCCTACCGCCGGGCGTTGCTCAAGATTTCCGGCGAAGCACTCGCCGGGAAGAAGGACGGTGGGCTCGATTACCAGGTGATGGGAGTCCTCGCAGCGGAGATCAAGCAGGTCCACGAGATGGGGGTGAGTCTCGGCCTCGTCGTCGGCGGCGGCAACATCGTTCGAGGCGCCGCGGCGAGCGGCCACGGACTCGATCGCGTCTCGGCCGATTACATGGGAATGCTCGCGACGGTGATCAATTCGCTGGCGCTGCAGAACGTCCTCGAGACGCTCGGCGTGCAGACCCGTGTCCTGACCGCGATCCGGATGGAATCGCTCGCCGAGCCGTACATTCGCCGGCGCATGATGCGGCACCTCGAAAAGGGGCGGATCGTGATCTTCGCGGGCGGGACCGGCAACCCGTTCTTCTCCACCGACACCGCGGCGGTGCTGCGCGCGCTTGAAATGGAGGCGGAGGTGGTGCTCAAGGCGACCAACGTCGACGGCGTCTACACCGCCGATCCGCGCACGTCGCCCGATGCGAAACTCCTCTCCGAACTCACTTTCCAGGAGGCATTGGTGAACGGCTACGCCGTGATGGACGCCAACGCGTTCGGCCTCTGCCAGGCCAACAAGCTCCCGATCGTCGTCCTCAACATCAACCAGCCAGGCGCCATCGCCCGAGTACTCAGCGGTGAGCGCGTCGGCACCCTCGTCCGATGACCCTCCCCGAACTCGTCAAGGCAGCCCACGACGGGATGCAGAAGGCGGTCGAGAATACCCGGCGCGAATTGCACGGCATTCGCTCGGGAAAATCGTCGCCGCAGCTCCTCGATGTGGTCAAGGTCGAAGCGTACGGTGCCCACGTCCCGCTGGTACAGGTCGCCATGGTCAGCGCGCCCGAACCGCGGATGCTCACGGTGCAGCCGTTCGACAAGAATCTTTCCCAGGCGATCGAGAAGGCGATTCGTGACGCCAACCTCGGCCTCAATCCGCAATCGCAGGGAAATCTCATCCGGGTTCCGCTGCCGATGCTCTCCGAAGAACGCCGCAAGGAACTGGTCAAGATCTGTGGCAAGCTCGTCGAGGAAGGGCGGGTCGCAGTGCGCCAGGCGCGCACCGACGCCATGGGGCGGATCAAGAAGACCGATCGCGTGCCCGAGGACGAGAAGACTCGCGCCGAGAAGGAAGTGCAGAAACACACCGACGACGCCATTCATCAGATCGAGGCGCAACTGAGGGCGAAGGAAGCCGAAATCCTCGAGGTGTGATGACCGCTGACACGTCGCCCCGCCTGGCGCAGCTGCGCGTCAACGGCGGCATTCCGAGACACATCGCCATCATCATGGACGGCAACGGGCGCTGGGCCCGCGACCGCGGACTTCCCCGCAGCGCGGGGCATCAGGCCGGGATGACGTCGGTGCGCGAAAGCGTCGAAGGATGCCTGCAGGCTGGCGTGTCCGTCCTGACCATCTTCGCTTTTTCTCAGGAGAACTGGCAGCGCCCGCCGTCGGAGATCGAGGCGCTGATGGCGCTCCTCGAGGAGTACATCGCGCGCGAAGCGAAGGAACTCCGCGACGAAGGCGTCGCTGTGCGCATGCTCGGCGACCTGTCGCGCCTCTCGCCGTCGGGTCGCCGTGCCGTCGATCAGATCGAATCGCTCACGGCCGGCGGCCACGCCCTGGCGCTCAACGTCTGTCTGTCGTACAGCTCGCGCGCAGAGTTGGCGCGGGCTGCCCGGCGGCTCGCGGAGCGCGTCAAGGCCGGCGAGCTCGATCCCGCGGCGATCGACGAGGCCGCGATGAGCGCCGAACTGTACACGGCGGAATGGCCCGATCCCGATCTCCTGATCCGGACCTCGGGCGAGCTGCGAGTCTCCAATTTTCTTCTCTGGCAGCTGGCGTACGCCGAATTCCACATTACCGCGGTCCACTGGCCCGACTTCACCCGCGAAGAGCTCTTCGAGGCGATCCTCGACTACCAGCAGCGCGACCGGCGATTCGGCCGCGTGAGCGTCTGAGCCACGGCACCGTGGACGCCAATATGACGCGTCGCGTGGGCTTCGCGGCGATCGCAATCCCGCTGGCGATCGTGATCGTTTGGGCCGGCGGATGGGCGCTGGCCGGCTTGCTGATGATCGCGGCCGCCCTCGGCACGCGTGAGCTCTTCCATCTCGCCGAACTCCGTGGGATCAGGCCGCTGCGCATGGTCGGGGTCGTCGCCGCAGTTCTCCCGGCACTTGGTCTGCAATTGGCGCTGACGGCGCCGGCGCGGTTCTCGTGGGTTGTGAGCTCTCCTGTCGCGATCATCGCGACGTTCGTCGTGATCTTCGGCATCGCGACCTTCATGCGCGCACCGGAGGACCGGCCGCTCGAAGCCGTGGCCGTGACCATTTTCGCGGCGATGTACACCGGCGTTCTTCCTGCGTCGGCTTTCCTGATCCGCCATGCGCGCTGGCCAACGTGGTCATGGGCCGGCGCCGCCATCACGTTCCTGCCGCTGGTGGTGATCTGGATCTGCGATTCGGCGGCGATGTTCGGCGGGCGGTGGATTGGCGGCGCCAAGCTGGTACCATCGATCTCGCCCAACAAGACGTGGGCCGGTGCGATTACCGGTTCGATTGTCGGGACCGGCGCCGGAGTCGTCTATGCGGTGCTGGTCTTCCCCCGACTCGCCCTCGACGTACCGATCGCGGCGATCGCGCTGTTCTCGCTCGCGCTGACCATCGTGGGGCAGGTCGGCGACTTGGCCGAGTCGGTGATCAAGCGTGAAGCCGGAGTCAAGGACTCTTCCGCGCTCATTCCCGGGCACGGCGGCGTCCTCGATCGTCTCGATTCGCTGTACTTCGTCCTTCCGGCGGCGGCGATCGGCTATCACCTGATCGGATTGACGTGACGTCGGTCGCGCGCGCTCCCCGCTCCCGCGGCGTCGCCGTGCTCGGGTCGACCGGCTCGATCGGCGTGGCGACGCTGCGGGTAATCGAGCGTCACCGCGAGGACTTTCACGTCGTTGCACTCGCGGCGGGGTCGAATCGCGACGCGCTCGCGGCGCAGGTCGCTCATTGGCGCCCGTCGTTCGCGGCCCTGGTGCACGGCGTCCCGGATGCCACCTTCGCGTCAGGCCCCGACGCGCTGGTCGAGGCCGCGACGAGGCCCGGCGTCGACATCGTGGTCAACGCGGTGGTCGGCGCGGCGGGGCTCGATGCCACTCTCGCCGCGTTGCACGCGGGAAAGCGGGTGGCGCTCGCCAACAAGGAATCGCTGGTGATGGCGGGGGCGCTGGTCGGCGAGGCCGCTCGATCGGGCGGCGGTGAGGTGGTTCCGATCGATTCGGAACACAGCGCGGTGTTGCAGTGTATCGCCTCCACGGAGACCGTGGTGTCGCGTCTGATCCTGACTGCATCGGGTGGACCGTTCCGGACCTGGGACCGCGATCGCGTGGCGCGCGCGACGGTGACTGAAGCGCTCCAGCATCCGACCTGGCGAATGGGTTCGAAGATTACGGTCGATTCGGCCACACTGGCCAACAAGGCGCTCGAGGTCATCGAGGCTCACCATCTCTTCGGCATGGCCTATGACGCGGTTGACGTCGTGGTGCATCCGCAGAGCGTGGTCCACGCCTTCGTCGAATTCACCGATGGCAGCGTGCTGGCGCAGCTGGGTTTTCCCTCGATGGAGGTGCCGATCCTGTATGCCTTGTCGCATCCGGCGCGTCTCAACGACGAGGGCGTCCGGCGCTTCGATCCGGTCACGGCGGGTCCGCTGACCTTCGAGCCGCTGCGTCACGAATGTTTCCCCGCGTTCCGGCTGGGCCTCTCGGCCGGGCGCGCCGGCGGAACGATGCCGGCGGCGTTCAACGCCGCCAACGAGGTGGCCGTGGCCGCATTTCTCGCGGGCCGGATCGGATTTGGCGACATCGCCGACACCATCGACACCGTGCTCGCCCAGGTCCAGGCGGGGCCGGCGGAGTCGCTCGCCGCCGTCCGCGCCGCCGACGCCGAGGCTCGCCGCCTCGCCCACGAGGCATTGAAATGATCGGCAATATCCTGCTGGCGGCGGTCTCGCTGTGCGTGGTCCTCGGGATACTCGTGCTGATCCACGAGTTCGGCCACTACATCGCGTGCAAGATCTTCGGCGTCTGGGTCCATCGTTTCTCGATTGGATTCGGCAAGCCGATTCCCGGTCTGACTTTTCATCGCGGCGAAACGGAATGGGCGATCTCGTGGCTTCCGGTCGGCGGGTACGTCAAGATGGCGTCCCGCGAATCCGAAGCGGCGTCGGTCCTCGAAGGCGGGGCGTCGGCCGTCGTGGTCCCGCCCGATCGCGTCTTCGAAGCGAAACCGGTCTGGCAGCGGATGGTCATCATTCTGGCCGGCGTGACGCTCAACGCCGTATTTGCCCTGGTGATTTTCACCGCGCTCGCCTGGAAGAACGGGTCCAGCTTCGACCCGACCACCACGATCGGCCGGGTGCTCGCCAGTCAGCTCCCAACCGCGGCAGCCGCAATGGCGTCGGTGCCACCGGGAACACGGATCGTTTCGATTGACGGTCATCCGGTCAATTCGTGGGACGACATCACCGACCGGATCGCCAACGGGGCAAACAACCAGATCGACATCGCCTTCGCGGGACGGCCCGACCTGATCATCGCGCTCCACCGTGATGCCATCGGTGACCGGGCGGAACTGGCCACGGCGATCGAGCCGACCCAGTCGCCAGTGCTGGGGCAGGTGGCCCTCGGCACACCGGCGCACGCCGCCGGATTCCAGGTCGGTGATTCAATTGTCGCGATCGATGGGGCACCGATCGCTTCGTTCGCTGACGCGGTCGAGCGGATCGAGCCTGCCGCTGGCCGGACCTTGCAGGTGACCGTCGTCCGCAACGGGGTCCGCCACGAATTCAGCGTCACTCCCAAGGCGGAGCACCAGGTCCCGGACGACCCGTCGACACCGACCGTGGGGAGAATCGGCGTGGCGAGCCGGGCCCGGTATCTCACCCGGAAGCTCGGCCCGGTGGCGGCGTTCCAGGCCGGGGCGCACAACACCGTCTCATCGGCGGGGACAATCTTCCGGACGCTGCGCGGGATCGCCGACGGCCACGTATCGTCGAAGGAGGTCGGCGGCCCGATTCTCGTGGGCCAGATGGCGGCCCAGGAGGCGCGGCTCGGCCTGGACAACCTGCTGGCGTTCATCGGCCTGATCTCGGTCAACCTCGCCATCGTCAACCTCCTGCCGATTCCGATTCTCGACGGCGGCGCCTTCCTCTTCCTCCTGTTTGAAGGGATCACTCGCCGGCCCCTTCCCACGGCGGTCCGCGACGCTTTCTCGATGGTCGGGCTGGCGCTCGTCGTCCTCCTCATGGTGATCGCCTTCAAGAACGACATTTTCCGGATCTTCGGGCACTAGAAGGTCAACCACGACTTCGACTTGCAGAGCTTCGACGGCCTGCCTATACTTGATGGCTATCAGAGACTCAAAGAAGCGCAGCCTGACTCAGGACATGGCATGATCGAGAAGCAGCCCGTCATCGAGAAGCACCGCCAGCATGGCACCGACACCGGGTCAACCCGGGTCCAGATCGCCCTGTTGACGGCGCGGATCAACGATCTCACCGAACATTTCCGCACCCACTCCAAGGACCATCACGGTCGGCAGGGGTTGCTGAAGATGGTCGGCACGCGGCGCCGGCTCTTGAACTATCTCAAGAGCCGCGATCTCTCGGCCTATCGGTCACTGGTCACAGAACTCGGCCTCCGGAATTGATTCGGTGCTGATGCTGCATGGCGTCCCACGCGAGCACCGTGGGGCGCTTTTGCGTATTGGAGTGCTCATTGCATTGAAGGAACATCGTGCAGCGCATTGAAACGCAGTTCGCGGGCCGTCCCCTGGTGATCGAAACCGGCCGGCTCGCCAAGCAGGCCGCAGGATCCGTCCTGGTCCAGTTCGGGGAGACCACGGTGCTCGCCGCAGTCACCGTCTCGCCCAACATGTCCTCTCTTCCGTTTTTCCCGCTCACGGTGGAATACAAGGAGAAGACCTACGCCGCCGGGAAGATTCCCGGAGGGTTCCTCAAGCGGGAGGGACGGCCGTCGGACGACGAGATCCTCAACTGCCGGATCATTGACCGGTCGATCCGGCCGCTCTTTCCCGAAGGGTTCCGCAACGAGGTGCAGGTCTTCGTGACGGTACTCTCGACCGATCAGGAGAACGAGTCGGACGTGCTCGGGGTGCTCGCCGCATCCGCCGCGCTCTCGATCTCCGAGATTCCATGGAACGGACCGATCTCGGCCGTGCGCGTCGGCAAGGTCGACGACAAGTGGATCCTCAACCCGACCTTCCAGCAGCTGGAGTTCTCGTCCATCAACCTCATCGTCGCCGGCCTCGCCGAATCGATCATGATGGTCGAGGGGGGCGCGAACGAAGTGAGCGAATCGGACGTGGTCGATGCGCTCAAGGTGGCCCAGCTCGGGATCAAGGAACACACCAAGATCCTCGCCGACCTGGCCGCCAAGGTGGGCAAGCCGAAGATGGCGTGGGTCGCCCCGGTCAAGAACGCCGATATCATCAAGGCGGTGAAGGGCGCCGCCGAGAAGACGATGGCCAAGGCGATGAACGCGAAGGACAAGGCCGGCCGCGCGGCCGGCGTCGCCGCGGTGCGCGCCGACGTCTCGGCCAAGCTGCTCGAGACCTATCCCGACAACGCCAAGGATATCGCGAACGAACTCGACGATGTCGAGTACACCGCGATGCGCGCCCAGATTCTCGACAAGGGCGAGCGAATCGACGGTCGCGACTCCACCACGGTCCGGCCCATCACACCGGAAGTCTCCGTGGTCCCGCGAGTGCATGGCTCGGCGGTCTTCACCCGCGGCGAAACGCAGGCGTTTGTGGCCGTGACGCTCGGCACCGCCGACGACGCCCAGCGCATGGACACGATCGAAACCGCAGCCGAGGTCAAGAAGACCTTCATGCTGCACTACAACTTCCCGCCGTATTCGACCGGCGAAGTGCGGCCGTTGCGTGGAACATCGCGCCGCGAGATCGGCCATGGCGCGCTGGCGGAGCGGGCGATCCATCCGTTGCTGCCGGACAGCACCGACTTTCCCTACACCATCCGCATCGTTTCGGAGATCCTCGAGTCGAACGGGTCGTCCTCGATGGCAACGGTGTGCGGCTCGTCGCTGGCGCTGATGGATGCCGGCGTGCCGATCAAGGCGCCGTGCGCGGGCGTGGCGATGGGATTGATCAAGGAAGGCGACCGCGTCGCGATCCTGACCGACATTCTCGGCACCGAGGATCATCTTGGTGACATGGACTTCAAGGTCGCCGGCACCGAGGCCGGGATCACGTCGATCCAGATGGACATCAAGATCGAGGGCCTGTCGCTCGACATCATGACGGACGCGCTGGCGCAAGCCAACAAGGGCCGCATGCACATCCTCGGCGAGATGGCGAAGGTGCTCAGCACGCACCGGCCGGAGATGTCACCCTGGGCGCCGCGGATCTTCACCATCCAGATCAAGCCAGACAAGATCGGCGATGTGATCGGGCCCAAGGGCAAGACAATCCGGGGCATCCAGGACGCCTCGGGGGCCAAGGTCAACATCGAGGACAGCGGCATCGTCACCATCGCCGCCGTCGGTGCCGAAGCCGGCGCGAAGGCGCGCGAGATGGTCATGGCGATCGTCGCCGAGCCGATCGTCGGCACGGTGTACGAAGGGCCGGTCAAGAGCATCACGGCGTTCGGCGCATTCGTCGAGATCATGCCCGGCGTCGAGGGGTTGCTGCACATCTCGGAACTCGATCACAAGCGCGTCGAGAAGACCGACGACGTGGTGAAGAAGGGCGACATCGTGCAGGTCAAGTTGCTCGAGGTCGACGAGCGGGGCCGCATGCGGCTCTCCCGGAAAGCCCTGATCCCCAAGCCGTGAGTGAAGCCTCGCGAGAGCGCACCGTCCAGCTCGACGAGGCGCTCTTTCGCACCGATTGCCGTAATGGCCTCGTCGTGGTGACCGAACGCCTTCCCGGCGTCCAGTCGGCCGCGGTGGGCGTCTGGGTCCGTACCGCCAGCGCCCACGAAGCGCGCGCCAGGATGGGCGTCTCGCACCTCCTCGAACACCTCGTCTTCAAGGGAACCGAACGGCGCACCGCGCGAGAGATCGCCCTGTCGCTCGAATCGCGCGGCGGCTCACTCGACGCGTTCACCTCTCGCGATCACACCGCGTTTCAGGCGCACGTTCTCGACGCCGATCTGCCCCTCGCGATTGACGTGCTGACCGATCTGGTGCGCCGGCCACTGCTGCGCGAGTCCGATCTCACCCTCGAGCGCAACGTCGTTCTCGAGGAATTGAATGGTGTGCTCGACACGCCCGACGACCTCGTTGGCGAACTCTGGAACGAAACGCTCTGGCCCGATCATCCCTACGGGTACTCGATTCTCGGCACGGCCGAAACCGTCGGCGGCATTGGCGTGTCCGACATCCGCGACGTCCATCGTGACGGGTACTATCCCGGCAACGCGGTTATCTCCGTTGCCGGACGGATCGAGCATGCACAGGTGCTCGAACTCCTGGAGCATGAGGGTTGGATGGCTGGTGACGCGCGCTCCCCGTTGCCCGCGGTCACGTCGGCGGTCGCGATCCGGGGGAAGAAACGCCGCGAGGCGCGCGACCTGCAGCAGGTGCATGCGATCCTCGGCACCGACACGGTCGATGCCGCGGACGAACGTCGCTGGGGACTCGCGGTGCTGACTGCGGTGATCGGCGGCGGAATGTCGAGCCGCCTCTTCCAGCGCGTTCGCGAGGAACTCGGCCTCTGCTACGCCATTCACGCGTGGCATGCGAGCTATCAGGCAGCCGGCGTCTTTGGCGTGTACGTCGGCACCCAGCCGGCGACCGCCGACCAGGCGCTGGCAGTGATCGCCGATGAACTCGCCAGGGTATCGAAGGAAGGGCTTCCGCCCGACGAACTTCACGACGCCAAGGGTCAACTCAAGGGGAGTGTGATGCTGGCGCTGGAGAGCACCGTGAGCCGGATGAACCGGCTCGCGATTCATGTGCTCAACGACGAGCATTACCGTTCGATCGACGAGGTACTCCGTCTCGTCGATGCAGTGAGCCAGGAGGAGACGGTGGCGCTTGCCGCCGAATTCCTCGTTCCGGAGCGCATGACGACCGTCCGGCTCGGGCCGGAGTGACCTGCATCCCCAGGTGCGCCGCTGGCGCAGAAGCGAGTTCACGATGCTGATCGGTGTTCCCAAGGAGATCAAGACCAACGAGAACCGTGTTGGTCTCGTGCCGGCGGGCGTGCAGGTGCTGGTGGGCGAAGGCCATGCCGTGATGGTCGAGGCAGGCGCCGGGCTCGGCAGCGGCTTCAGCGACCAGATGTACACCGCCGCGGGCGCCACGATCGGAGCGAGCGCCGACGCCACGTGGGCGAAGGCCGACATGATCATCAAGGTCAAGGAGCCGATCGCCGTCGAATGGCCGCGGATGCGCAAGGGTCTCGTCATGTACACCTACTTCCACTTCGCAGCGGACCGGCCGCTGACCGATGCGGTCATGAAGTCGGGCGCGATCGCTGTGGCGTACGAGACTGTGCAGCTCCCCGATGGCCAGCTGCCGCTGCTCACCCCGATGTCAGAGGTGGCCGGACGCCTTGCCGTGCAGGAAGGCGCCAAGTACAACGAGAAGCTCTTCGGCGGGCGCGGCGTATTGCTCGGCGGCGTTCCCGGCGTGCCGCCCGCCAAGGTCGTGATCATCGGCGGCGGCGTCGTCGGCATCAACTCCGCCAAGATGGCCGCCGGACTCGGCGCCAACGTGACGGTGCTCGACACCTCGCTCGATCGCTTGCGCTATCTCGACGAGGTGCTGCCGGCCAACGTCAACACCGTCTTCTCCAATCGCCACAACATTCTCGATGCGGTCAAGGACGCCGACCTGATCATCGGTGCCGTGCTTATTCCCGGCAAGAAGGCGCCGCATCTCATCACCAGGGAAGATCTCAAGTCGATTCCCGATGGCTGCGTGATCGTTGACGTCGCGGTTGACCAGGGCGGCTGCGTCGAGACGATCAAGCCGACGACGCACGAGAATCCCACCTACTTCGTGGAGGGAGTGCTCCACTACGCCGTGGCGAACATGCCGGGTGCGGTGCCGCGCACGTCCACGCTGGCGCTCACCAACGCCACGCTGCCATACGCCGTCAAGCTCGCCAACCAGGGCTGGCAGGAAGCATGTCGTCGCGACGGTGCGCTCAAGCTCGGCCTCAATGTCGTCGACGGGAAGATCGTCTACGCCGGCGTCGCCGAGGCGTTCGGGCTGGAGTCGGTCGCAGTCGACTCGGTTCTCTAGGAGCTGTTCCAGACGACACCCATGCCCGCTTCCATCGAGATCCTCGTCACCCGCCTCCCGCACGGAGCAGGACTCCCGCTCCCGGCGCGCGCGACCGCCGGTGCCGCGGGGATGGACATCGTCTCGGCGGTCGACATCGTCATCGCACCGGGCGCGCGGGTTCTGGTTCCCACCGGACTCGCGGTGGCAGTGCCCAGTGGATACGAACTCCAGCTGCGGCCGCGGTCAGGGCTGGCGCTCAAGCATGGAGTCACGCTGCCCAACACTCCGGCTACGGTTGACAGCGATTACCGCGGCGAGATCCGGGTGATCCTGATCAATCTTGGAGAAGCGTCGTTCGAGGTCCGGCGTGGCGAGCGCATCGCGCAGCTCCTGGTGCAGCGAGTCGAGCCGGTGGTCTTTCGGGAGGTTGGCGAGCTCCCGTCCACCGATCGCGGCGACGGCGGGTTCGGGAGCACGGGGCGGTAGATCACCAAGGCTGCGCCCGAAATCGTTGACGTCCGCAGGTGCGGTAATTACTGTGATTACATGAAGCCCATCGAGCTCAAAGTCACCCGCATCGGGAACTCACGCGGCGTCCGCCTTCCGGCTGACGCTCTCAGGCGCTATCAGATCGAAGATACCGTCGTCATGGAGGAGCGCTCCGACGGCATCCTCCTCAGGGTGCCAGGGCGTGCAGCGGCCAAGCTTTCGTGGGAAGAGACCGCCGTCGAGATGGCAGCGGCCAACGAAGACTGGTCCGAGTGGGACGTGACGGTGGGCGACGGCATCGAGGATCTCCCATGGCTCGCTTCAGCGACTCGCCGGGTCGCCGAATCGAAGCCGTCGTACAAGATGCCGCCCAAGGCAAAGAAACGGTGAAGCGCTACGACATTTGCTGGACGGCACTCGACCCCACCCTCGGGTCCGAGATGGCCAGGACCCGGCCCGCGGTGATCGTAAGCCTCGATGTGCTGAATGCGAAGCTCCAGACCGTCACGATCTGTCCGTTGACGACGGCCTTGCGGCCGAAGTGGCGGACCCGCCTCGCGACCCGGTCTGGCGGTCGGGCGGCCGACGTGGCGGTCGACCAGATTCGCGCTGTAGCCAAGTCGCGCATCGGGAAGCGGATCGGGTCGTTGACTGACGCCGAGGCCACTGCACTCCGCCGCCTGATCACCGAGATGTACGGCGAATGATGGATGCGGTACCAATCCACTCCCGGCCTCGCTCCGAGCCGGAGCACAGCAGTAGCGCAAGCCGTCGCTCCGATGTACGATAGGTCTTCGGGATATTCACCACGCCGCAGGAGAATCGTCTGACGATGCGGGAGTCCCCGCCACGAGTACGCCATCTCTGCAACGCGATCGCGATAGTTGCATCGTGCATCGTCATTCATCCCGCCGCAGCGCAGTCCGCCCCCGATTACATCGCGCCCGACGTGCAGTTCATGCAGGGAATGATCTACCATCACGCGCAGGCCGTCGCCATGGCCGACTGGGCTCATACGCACGGTGCCAGCCAATCGGTCACGCTCTTCTGCAAGAAGGTGGCGCTGACGCAGGAGGGCGAGATCAAGTTGATGCAGCAATGGCTCCTCGATCGCCACCTCGCGGCGCCCGATCCCCTCGGCTATCTCCATCACGATACCGCGGCGATGAACATGCCGGGGATGAGCAAGGGCGCGATGGACATGACCGGCCACATGATGCCCGGGATGCTCACTCCGGACCAGATGGCGCTCCTCGACGCGTCGACCGGCGCCACGTTTGATCGCTTCTTTCTGACCTTCATGATTCAGCATCACGAGGGCGCACTGGGAATGGTTCAGGCGCTCTTCGACGCCGGCGGCGGGCAGCAAGCCGATCTCTTCGCCTTCGCCAACAATGTCCAGGCCGATCAGTCGGCCGAAATCCGCGTCATGCAGGGAATGTTGTCCGCCTACACCAAGGAGTAGCATCGCATGCAGTCAATCCGTTCCGCGACCCGTCAAGGGCTTCGCACCGTCGGCGCATCGGCGCTCGCTGTGGCCGCGCTGGTCGCAACATTGTCGGCACAGGGCCGAGGTAGCCGCGACGGACGCAATGGCGTCCCCGAAGCCCGCGATTCCATGGCTGCGAGCCTTACCGATCCGCGGGTGGGATTGCATTCTGGGTTCGACGATGCCGGTACGGCGTCGAAGAACATGAAGCTCGTCGGACATCATGCCAAGCCGGATCTGTTCGACCACGCCGGCGGGCTCACGTACGCGAACTCGGATCTCGCGTTCAAGGGGAATTACGTCTTTCAGGGGAACTTCAGCGGGTTCCAGATCTGGGACGTCGCCAATCCCACCGACCCGTTCATCAAGACGACGTACTACTGTCCCACGTCGCAGGGGGATCCGTCGGTCTGGGGCAATCTTCTCTTCATCTCGTCCGAAAGCACCGGCGATCGGAAGGACTGCAAGGCGGGTGGCGTGCAGAACGGCGCCGACCGGATGGTCGGTGTCCGTATTTTCGACATCTCCGATATCGCCAACCCTCGCGTGGTCGCCAACGTGCAGAATTGCCGCGGGTCCCACACGCACACGCTGGTGCAGGATCCCAACGACAAGAACAACCTCTACGTCTACATCTCCGGCACGGCTGGCGTCCGTGACTCCAACGAACTCGCGGGATGCGTCGATCGGGGCGATTCCGCCAACTCGGCCCGGTTCCGCATCGAGATCATCAAGGTGCCGCTGGCGCACCCCGATCAGGCCAAGGTCGTGGCCGGTGCACGCATCTTCGAAGGGCTTCGCAGCAACGGTCCCGCGCACGGCAATCCGCCGGGCGACACGCTCGCTCGCGGTGGCCGGGGTGGTCGTGGCGGCCGCGGCGGTCTCCCGGGCCAGATCAATCTCGCCCAGCTACCGCCCACGATGGTCACTCCGGTGATCGACAGTGTGGTGAAGGCGCGCGGCGGCACCGGCGCACCGACGGCTGCCGACTCGCAGGCGACGATGCAGGTGCTCGTGACACGGTTCGCCGGTGGCGGTCGCGGTCGGGGAGGTGGTGCGCCACGTGATCCCAACGCCGGTCCCAATCAGTGCCACGATATCACGGTCTATCCGTCGGCAGGGCTGGCCGGCGGAGCCTGCGCCGGCCTTGGCCTGCTGCTCGACATTCGCCATCCGACGGAGCCGGTCCGGCTCGACTTCGTCGGCGACACCAACTTCTCGTTCTGGCATTCGGCCACATTCAGCAACGACGCCAGGAAGGTTGTGTTCACCGACGAATGGGGCGGCGGCACGGCGGCCCGGTGCCGTGCGATCGATCCGCTCAATTGGGGCGGTGACGCGGTATTCACCATCGACAACGGCAAGCTGACCCGTCACGCCTATTTCAAGATGCCGGCCGCACAGACTGAACAGGAGAACTGCGTCGCGCACAACGGCTCGCTGGTGCCGATACCGGGTCGCGATGTCATGGTGCAGGGATGGTATCAGGGCGGCCTCGATGTCTTCGATTTCACTGATGTCAATCACCCTCGCGAGATCGCGTACTTCGATCGCGGCCCCATCCCGAATCACCCGGAGAAAGCCGATTCGCAGTCAACCGGCATCGTGATCGGCGGCTTCTGGTGCGGTTACTGGTACAATGGCCACATCTATGCCTCCGAAATTGCGCGCGGCATCGACGTCTTCGATCTCACGCCCAGCGAGTTCCTGTCGCAGAACGAGATCGACGCGGCCAAGCTGGTGCACATGGATCAGTTCAACCCGCAGGACCAGCCGAAGATCGTCTGGCCAGCGGCGTTCCCGGTGGTCAAGTCGTATCTCGATCAGCTCGATCGCGATAACGGCCTCCCCCAGGCTCGGCGTGAGGAGCTCTGGCGTGAGATCGCGGGTGCGGAACACGCGTCAGGAGCGGCACGGTCGGCGGCGCTGACGAAGATGGCGACTCAGCTCGACCAGGATGCCAAGGGCGCGAGCGATGCCGAACGAGTGAAGTCGATGGCCGATGCGGCGCGCGATCTGGCGCACGCCTCGTCCGGAGGAAGCAAGGCCGCCAAGAGCGGTCTCTGACCCATCGCAGTTGGCGCGCGTGTCCGTGAGACCCACGGGCACGCGTGTCATTTTATGGAGTAGTCGATGCCGCAATCACGCCCCAAGTCGCGTTGTTCCTGGGCGCGCACTGACCTCGACATCGCCTACCACGACACCGAATGGGGCGTGCCCGTCCACGACGACGCGCGCCTCTTCGAGTTTCTCACCCTCGAGGGCGCCCAGGCGGGATTGAGCTGGTCGACGATTCTTGCCAAGCGCGACAACTACCGGCGGGCGTTCAGCGAGTGGGATGTCGCGCGCGTTGCGCGTTACACGCCGGCGCGGGTCGAACGATTGATGGGTGATGCCGGGATCGTCCGCAACCGCCTCAAGATCGAAAGCACCATCACCAATGCGCGCGCATTCCTGGGGGTGCAACGAGAATTCGGTTCATTCGACAAGTACATCTGGCAGTTCGTCGGTGGCACGCCGCTCCTGAATCGCCGGCGCGGTCGTGGCGATGTGCCGGCCACGAGCGATGAATCAGATGCGATGAGCAAGGACCTCAAGCGGCGCGGCTTTCGATTCGTCGGGTCGACGATCTGTTACGCGTTCATGCAGGCGACCGGGATGGTGAATGATCACCTGACGTCGTGCTTCCGCCACGCCGACCTGGCCGAGCGCCCGTCCGGGACGCGCCGGATCTCTTGACAGCGGCTGTACCTGTCGCGATCCATTCAATGCCTGCCGGGCCGGCTCGATCAATCAGGAGAAGCTCATGCGCACCAGGATGCTGTCCGCTCTGACCCTCGGCGCGATCATCGCCGCCGCCTGCGCCTGCGAATCGTCGTCGATGCCCGGCAATCCGGCGGGAACGGGAAGCGCCGCTGTAACCGCCCCGATATCAGTGTGGGGCGGCGAGCAGACGTTGATCAACGCCCAAACGGGGCAGGTGATTCAGCTCCGCGTCGGCACCGTCGGCCCCGGGGCCTTCGATTCGCTCCCGGATCTCTCCGCCGCCGCGATTCGATTCGTTTCGACGACCCCCGATCCGGATATCGTGCCGGCCGGCGTCCGCCAGGATTTCAATTTCGTCGCGGTGACGCCCGGGATGGTGATCGTCCGGCTCTCCCGTCCGGCAGAGGGCGACTTTACTCCATCCGCCATGATCGTCGACACGATCGTCGTGTCGGGAACCGCACTCCCGCACCCCTGACCAGGCCCCCGATTGAGGCTACGATACCTTCCGCTGGCTCCGGACTCGCGGCCTTGGCAGTGCAGAGTGTGTAGTTCTCTCTTCTCTCCTCTCTCTCTTACCGCTCGTCATCCCAGTTCATCACCACGTTGAATACCATGTTGAACTCGCCGTGGTTCTGCCAGCGGTAAATCGGATTGTTGGTGAAGAGCACCACGTGGCCATGTCCGTTGTACGCTCCTGGCACGTCGACCGCAAACGGCCGCCCTTTCAACGCATCGGCGCCAACCATCAGCCCCGACAGCACTGACGCATCACCGCCGGCATATCGCGCCACCACATTCCCCTCGTCAGCGGTGCCAACGCGCAGCGTTGCGCCGCCGACGTACTTGACCGGCACCATCGCCTTGTCGTAGCCGTAGAAGACCGGGCTATCCCGCCGCGCGATCTCTCCCGCCACGATCGGGTTCTGCGAGGTGAGCCCCTCGACTCGGCTGGTGTCGACCGTGTGCGCCCATCCGAAATCGATCGGGAAACGCACCGCCTGGCCAATCGCGATCAGCGTGCCGCCCTGGTCGAGGAACTGCTGGAACGCGTCGACACCCTTCTGCCCGAAGCCGCCGCTCATGTCGGGCGTCGATCCGTACATGCCGAGAAACTGGTACTTGTCGCTCTTCTCGTAGGGCTGCGGGTGCGCGGCCGCCTTCTGCATCACCGTCTGCTTGTTGATGTTCTGGTCGGCCATGAGGATCACGTCGTAATCCTTCCTGAGATCGCCCTGCGCCACGCGCTCCTTGAAGATCAGGTCGTACGGCACGTGAAAGTTGTCGAAGGTGAGCCGGTACCAGCCGAGATCCTGCGTCGAGTTCCACTGCGAGTAGATCGCGACTCTCGGCACATTGGCATCGTGCATCGGCACGGATGGAAGCGTGTCGAGCGCAGCGGCGGTGAGGCCCAGTGAATCGACCACCGCGCGGATCGCCGGCGCGTCGCCAGTGCCGCTGATCACGAATGAGCCAGCCGGCATCGCGACACCATCGGCAGTGAACGCCGACTCGGCGATCTTCATCGGAATGCTCCGGAATCGATACCGGAAGGTGATCATGTTGTTGGAGCCGTAATCCGCCACTGCGATCCCGGCCGAGCCGGTGCCGCGCACCGTGCCGGGCGCCTTGGCCCAGGTGACGGCGGTGGTGGGCGCGCGGAGAATCGCCGAATCGGTTGCGGGAACGACGTCGACGAGCATTTCCAGCCCCATCGACCAGCCGCTGTCGTCGTAGGTCGTAAGCCGCGGGTCAGGGAAGATCTGCTTCTCCAGCAGGTTCTTGATCAGCCGCCCGTACGGCTGATTGCGCGTGATGATGAACGATCCGGCGGCGTAGGTCGAATCACCGACGGTGACCGCTTGCGTCGCGATGCCGACCTCGATCCCCTGGATGCGCAGGACATCGACCAGTTGCGCCGCGCGCGTCATGTCGCGCTGCACCGGAATCACGTACGCTGCCGGTCCGTGGGTGCGCCAGTCGTCGATCGAATTGCGCGTCTTGATGTAGAAGTTCTGTACCACGACGTTGGGAAACGCGGCCGTGAGCTGCAGCGCGGAGAGCACGCCGGTTTCCATGTAGTTGGTGTTGTCGCGCCGCGTGAAGTTCGCGATCGCATCGGGCGGAATCGGCAGCCCCCGATACCACTCGCGATCCTGGCTTCCGCCCTTGCCGGATGGCGGAGCACTCTCGCGGCCACCACCAGGTGCGCCTCCACGTCCAGCGGGACCGGCACCGCGGCCGCCGGGAATGGTGATGGTCGCGCTCTCGAATTGGCTGGTGCGTACAGAAAGTTCCGGATTGCCGCCCCGCCCCCCGCGACCAGCCGAGTCGGGATTGCCACTGCGCCCCCCGCGTCCAGCCGAGTCCGGATTGCCGCCGCGTCCCCCGCGACCGCCGCGTCCGGCCGAGTCGAGATTCCCACTGCGTCCGCCGCCGGTGGCGCCAGCGTTCGCCGTGCCGCGGGCAGCACCAGCGCGGCCACCGGTCGTGTCAGTGTTTCCGGCATTGCCGCCGCGTCCGCGGCCCCGACCCGCCGCCGCCACACTATCGCGCCGCGCCGCCGCGGTGTCCACATCGCGCCCCGACTGCGTTTCGTACATCTTCATCATGCCGTTGTGATTGTACGCAATCGAGCCGAGGTATCCCGGCGACCACCCGTCCATGAAGGCGAAATCGTAGACGCCAGGCATCCCCCACTTCGTCATCTGCGCCATCTCGAAGTTGGCAAACCACGGCAACTCCGAGAAGAGAATCGGATCGAGATTCGGATTCTGCGGCGGGCCGCCGCTGTAGTCGTACATCAGCGATTCCGACTCGTGCAGATCGTGCATGATCGGCGGGTGTGCGGTGAAGTACCAGTCGGCGATGGCGCGCATCTGGAGCAGCGACAGGTTGATGTCGCGATTGTTGTCGTGATAGACATACTTCCCCCAGTAGGGAAGGGCGCCCGCGCCTGAACCGCCGCCGCGCCCGCCGAACGCGGTGGCGCCGGCACCGCCACGTCCGCCGCGTCCCGCGCCGTTTGCAGCGGTGCTGTCGGTTCGCTTTGCGGCGCTGTCGGCCTTGAGCATCGAATCGATGTCGAGTCCATGGTAGAACCAGTCGACATTCCGGTCTCGGCCGTCGGCGTCTGCGGCGGGTGTGATCGACACATAGACGTTGTTGCGAATCTGGGTGATCAGCGGCGAGGTCTCGGTCGCGAGCCGGTAGACCAGCTCCATCAGCATCTCCGATGGACCGGTCTCGCCACTGTGCAGGCCACCGAAGAGATGGTACTGCGGCTTGGTGCCGGCGATCAGCGCCTGGATCTGTTCGTCGCTCAATCCCCGCGGGTCGGCGAGTTTGCCGAGGTTGGTCCGGTTCTGCTGCAAGCGCTTCATGTTCTCATCCGACGACACCCAGACCACCACCAGCTCGCGCCCCTCGTCGGACTTGCCGATCGTTTCCACCCGTACACGTGGTGTCGCCTTGGCCAGCGCGCGGTAGTACTTCAGCATGTCGACGTAGTAGGTGAGCTTCTTCGGCGCGCCGATGTCGTAGCCCAGGACGTCGCGGGGCGACGGGATCCCCTTGACCACCGGGAGATGATCGACCAGCGGCGACCCGTACTTGGCTGCACCGGTCCATTCCCGGTACTTCGCCGAAAACTCGGCATCCTGTGTCTGGTGCGGGTCGCGAGTTGTCGTCGCCATCTGCTGCGCCGCGAGAGGGATGGCGCCGAGGCCGGCAAGGGCAACGAGGAGGAGCGCGCTCCGGGTACGACGGAGTTCGGACGCGTCAGCGTTCACGGACAGTGATCCAGGTTCGGGGTGATGACCGAGGAATATATCGACGCGACCCCCGATTGACCGTCGACGACCCCACTGAGCATCCGCTCACATCGCTCCGCGAGCGAACACTCACAACCACTGCCAAACCCGCGTCCCGCAACGCGTTGCCTTGCTACCCTTCGACCTCGCCTTTAGGTTCGCAGATCGACTCCTCGGCGGGTACCCCACGTGAATCTGTTCAAGTTCGGCACCTTCCTTCCGGCGAATGAAATCGCGGTCGACCTCGGCACCGCGAACACGTTGATATATGTCAAGGGTGAAGGGATCGTTCTCAACGAGCCGTCGGTCGTCGCGATCGAGAAAGCGACCGGCCGGATCAAGGGGATCGGCCTCGAGGCGAAGCGGATGCTCGGCCGCACGCCCGAGGGAATCACCGCCGTCCGTCCACTCAAGGACGGCGTGATCGCCGATTTCGATGTCACCGAGAAAATGCTGCGCTATTTCCTCAAGACGATCATCGACAAGCATTTCTTCCGGGTCAAACCGAAGGTGATCGTCGCAGTCCCATCGGGAATCACTGAAGTCGAGCGGCGTGCCGTCCGCGACTCGGCCGAGACCGCCGGCGCCAAGCAGGTCCTGATGGTCGCTGAACCGATGGCCGCGGCGATCGGCGTGGGACTCCCGGTCGAAACGCCGACGGGGAACATGGTGATCGACATTGGCGGCGGGACCACCGAAATCGCGGTGATTGCGCTGTCGGGCATTGTGTCGGATACGTCAATCCGCATCGGCGGTGACGAACTCGACCAGGCCATCGTCCTCTTCATGCGCAAGAACTACAACCTCCTCGTGGGCGAGCCGACGGCCGAAGGGATCAAGATCAAGATCGGATCGGCCTACCCTTCGACCGAGGAGCGCGACATGGAAGTGAAGGGGCGCGACCTCGTGTCCGGCATTCCCAAGACGGTGCGGGTCCATTCGGTGGAAATCCGCGAAGCCGTGCAGGAGCCCATTGCGGCGGTGGTCGACGCGGTGCGGCGGGCGCTCGAAATCACGCCTCCCGAACTCGCCGCCGATATCGTCGACCGCGGCATCGTGATGACCGGAGGCGGTGCGTTGATCCGCGGGCTCGATCAGCTCCTGTCGCACGAAACCGGGCTGCCGATCCACGTCGACGACGATCCGCTCACCTGTGTCGTCCGCGGCACGGGACGCATTCTCGACGACTTCGAGAAATACCGCAGCGTGCTGACGACCTGACGATGCGCGGGCCGGCGAGGGACGACACGGCTCGCACCGACGTGCTGCTCTTCGCGGTGTGCACCGCGCTCGCCCTGTTCGCCCTGGCACTCCCTCGTCCGTTGTCACTGCGCCTCGCTGGAGCGATCCGGCAAAGTATTCTCCGGCCCATCGTGGCGTTGCAGGCCCGCGCCGCCCAGGATCGTGCCGCCCGGTTCGATCTCGCTGCCATCCGGCGTGATCGCGATCTCCTTGCAGTGCAGGTGCAGCAGCACGCGGCGCTTGATCGCGAGAACGCCGACTTGCGCGCGCTCCTCGGCGTTCGTGCGCGCATGGTCCGGCCGGTGGTGCCGGCGACGGTCCTGCACCAGCCCACCATCACCGATTCGCGGGTACTCCTGCTCGATGTGGGGAGTGCCAACGGTGTTGCCAACTTCGATCCGGTCGTGACGGCCGACGGCCTTCTGGGCGCGGTCATCAACGCCGGGCCGCATTCGAGTTCGGCAATGACCTGGGCGCATCCCGATTTCGCTGTCTCGGCCGTGACGGCCGACGGAAAGGTGCTCGGATTCATCCGGCCGGCTCCGATTCCCGGCGGAAACGGGGCGGTCCTCGAACTCCACGGCGTGGCGCTTCGCGACACGATCGCGCCGGGAACGATCGTCCTCACCGCTGGTGCCGGCGGCACCTATCCCCACGGCATTCCGATTGGACGGATTCTCTCCGGGCGTCGTGACGAGAACGGCTACGACGCGATCTACCGAGTGATTCCCTTCGCGAATCCGGGCGACGCGAGCGATGTGATCGTGCTGATCACGCCACACGACTCGACCTGGCTGCCGCGCCCCGCGCCACTCCCCCCGGCTCCGCCGGCGACAACGCACGATTCTGCCGCGGTGCGCTCGCCGACGTCGGCTCCGGGGACGCGGCACTGATGGGAGGGCGCCCATTCGACCGGCGGCGCCGGCGTTCACGCCGGAGCGATCGGTGGCGGGTCGTCATCGTCCTCGTGCTGCTGATGTTCATCGAGTTCTACCTGCGGCCGTCGCTCTTCGAGAGCCACGCGGCGCCGGACTTCCTCGTCCTCGTCCTCCTTCTCCTTGCCATTCGCGAGCGCCCGGGAGCCGGCGCGCTTACCGGTTTCGTGATCGGACTGGTGATCGACGCGCTCACGCCGGCGCGATTCGGGGCGGGGATTCTGGCACACGTACTGGTGGGCTGGGGTGCGGCGTGGGGCCGCGGGCTCTTCTTTGCCGACAACCTCCTCGTCAACGCCGCGCTCTTCTTCGTGGGGACCTGGGTTCGTGATCTGCTCGTCCTTGTCTTCAGTGGGACGCCGCTCCACGCGCTGCCCGCCGAGTTGCTGGTGTGGGCGCCGCTGCAGGCGCTCACCACGGCCGTCGTCGGAGTGATCGTGGTGGCGGTCTTTCGTGACTGGCTTGCCATCAGGATCGATGGATGAGTCCCTTTGCGTCGTGGCAGGTTGCCCGCCGCGCCGTCGCGGCGCAGTGGCTGCTGGTCGCGGTCTTCGGCGTGCTCGTGTCGGCGTTCTTCAAGGCGCAGGTGGTCGAGCACGAGCGCTATCGCACCGAATCGGCGCAGACCCACCTGCGGCAGATTCCGCTTGCCGCACCTCGCGGCGCGATTCTCGATCGCAATGGCCTCGTGATCGCCGACAACTTCCCGGGGTACTCGATCGAATTGCTGGCGAACACCGAGGATTCCCTGCGCGCGGCACTCGTGCGGCTCGATGCGCTCGTCCCCGATGACACCATCGACGTGGAGACGGTGGTGCGCCGCTGGAAGGAAGCGCGCTATCAGCCGGCGCTGGTCTACTCGTCGGGCCGGGATGACGTCGTGGCTCGCCTCGAGGAACATCGGGCCGAGTTGAGTGGCCTGGTGATCCAGCGCATCCCGCGACGCCACTATCCCGACAGCAACGCCGTGGCGCACCTCGTCGGCTACGTCGGCGAAGTCAGCCCCACCGACCTGGAGAACAACACCTTCCCGGGCGCGCAACCGGGAGAGATCGTGGGAAAGCAGGGACTCGAAGTCGAATATGATTCGCTGCTGCGGGGCCACCGCGGAGTCCGCTTCGTCGAGGTCACTCCTGGAGGGCAACCAGTGCGGGAGCAGGTCGAGGCCGGATCGATCCCTCCGGTTGGCGGGAACACCATCCGGACCACGATCGACCTCGATCTCCAGCGCTTCGTCGATTCGATGTGGCGGACCGACCTCACCGGCAAGCGCGGTGCAATGGTCGCGATGACGCCCGACGGCCAAGTGCTCGCCTACTACTCGATGCCGTCGTACAACCCCAATGATTTCATTGGACGCATCGACCCGACGGTCTGGAACGGCTTGCAGCAGGACCCCAATCGGCCGCTCTACAATCGCGTGATTCAGGCGGCGTATCCTCCCGGTTCGCCGTTCAAGCTGGCGATGGCGGCGCTGGCGCTGCGTCGCGGCTTCACGATGGAAAGCAAGATGCGCGACCCGTGTACCGGCGGGTACCGGTTCGGCAACCGGATCTACCATTGCTGGTACCCCAAGGGTCACGGCTATCTCACCTTGCGCCAGGCGATCGCCGCGTCATGCGATGTCTACTTCTATCAGCTCGGCCAGCTCCTTGGCGCCGATTCGATTCTCGCCGGCGCCTACGATCTCGGCTTCGGCCAGCGAAGCGACATCGACATCGGCGGCGAGGCGAAGCCCTTCCTCCGCAAGGCAGTGAAGGATTACGTGACTTCGCACGGCGCCACATTGTGGGGCAACGGCGAAACGCTCAACCTGTCGATTGGCCAGGGCGCGCACACCGAGACGCTGATCAACATGGTGTCGTTCTACGCCGCCCTCGCCAGCGACGGGATCAAGCGCGCGCCGCGGATTCTCGCGAGCCGTCCCGTCAAGGTCGTCCGCGATCTCCATATCCCGCCCAAGGACCTGCAGGATCTGCGTCTTGCCATGGTCGACGTCGTCAATGGCGGCACCGCGTCGGCGGACCTCGCCGGGATCGCGGGACTCAAGGAGTTCCACATCGCGGGAAAAACGGGATCGGCGCAGGTCACCGGACAGAAGGATATGGGATGGTTCATCGCCTTCGCGCCGGCGGAAGCACCGACGATCGTGATCGGGATCGCGGTTGAAGAGGGGATCCACGGCGCGCTGGTCGCGAAGTATCCCGTGCGGGCCATCATCCACTATTTCACCGGGCGCACGGTGAAGGCCGACGTGACCAACGTCACCGAGGACCTGACGCGCACCGTCGGCGCCGACTCGTCCACGCCGGCGCCCCCGCCGACCGTGCCGCACCCGGCGCCGAAGACCATGTCGCACCCGAAGCCGCCCGGCCGATGAGTCGCGGCATCGACAAGCGTCTCCTCTTCATCGTCGCACTGCTGGCAATCTTCGGTCTCCTGATGATCTACTCCGCAGGTCAGACCGACATCCTGGTGACCAATCACCGCGCCTGGTTCCGCCAGGAGAAGTGGCTCTGGGTGGTGCAGCTCGTCTGGCTTGTGATCGCGATCGTCGGAGCCACGCTGGCCTATCGCACCTCGTTCCGGATCCTCGAATGGGCCACACCCTGGCTCTACGGCGTGTCGTTGCTGATGCTCGTTGCGACCCTGGTGATCGGAACTGGCAAGGGATCGGCGGCCGGGAGCAAGAGCTGGATCTCGCTCGGCGGCATCGGGATCCAGCCGGTGGAGATCGCCAAGCTGGCGACGATCCTGATGCTGGCGCGCTGGTTCGCCGCCCGGCGCGAGCCACCCACCACGCTGCGCGGCCTGGTGCAGCCGATTGCGCTCGCCGGCATGCCGGCACTCCTCGTCCTCAAGCAGCCTGATCTGGGAAGTGCCATCGTCTTTGTCGGGATCCTCTTCGCGATCCTCTTCTGGGCCGACGTTCCGGTGTCATTGCTGGTGCTCCTGGCTTCGCCGATCGTATCGCTCCTCCTGGCGTGGAGCACGGCGCTGTGGAGCATCTGGATGGTGGTCCTCTTCGGCCTCCTCCTCTGGTGGCGGCCGTTCGTGATGGAAGCGATTTTCGTGTACGTGACCAACTCGGCGATGGGCGTCCTCGCCTTCGTCGTCTGGAAACACATGAAGCCGTACCAGCAGAATCGCATCCTCTCGTTCCTCAATCCCGAAGCCAACCGCACCGGGTCGGGGTACCAGGCGGTCGAGTCGCACGTGGCGATCGGTTCGGGTGGATGGTTCGGCACCGGCTTCACCCTGGGACCGCAGAAACGCTCCGGCTTCATTCCGTTTCATTCCACCGACTTCGTTTTCGCCGTCGTGGGCGAGGAGCTCGGCTTCGCTGGCGTCGCCGCCGCACTCTGTCTCTTCCTTATCCTTCTCCTCCAACTGGTCCGGATTGCCCGCCAGGCGAGCGACCCGTTCGCGTCGCTGGTCGTTTTCGGGATCACCGCGGTGATCTTCACGCACATCTTCGAGAACGTCGGCATGACGATCTCCCTCATGCCGATCACCGGGATCCCGCTGCCGTTCTTCTCATATGGCGGCTCATTCCTCGTGGCGATGTTTCTTGGTCTGGGGCTCGCATTCCGGGCCTCGGAGGAGGGAAGGGCCGCGAGCTATCTTGAGTCCTGACAACGACTTGAGTGTCAAGGCCTTGCGCGCAATGGTTCCCGGGCGCACGTTCATGGTCAGACCCGGTGGTATCCCTGGGCCCCCGCAACCCAAGGTTGTATGGCTGTGATGGCGTGGTTCAAGAAAGAGCGCAAGCCGCGAACCGCTCCCCGGGAGCGCCTCGAGATCCCTGTCGACGCATGGGAGAAGTGCGAGTCGTGCGGGCACATCGACATTCGGGAGAAGTTCCAGAAGGCCCTCAACGTCTGCCCCGAATGCGGGACCCACAAGCGCTTTACCGCCGAGGAATACGTCGAGCTGCTCACCGACGAGGGGAGCTGGCGCGAGCTCAACGCCGACCTCAAATCGGGCGACCCGCTCGCCTTCGAGCACTACGCCGACCGCCTCGTGGCCGCGCGGAAGAAGGCCGGTGAGTCCGATGCGATTTACACCGGCGCCGCCAAGCTCGATGCCCTGCCGCTTCATCTCGCAGTGATGAATTTCCGCTTCATGGGCGGATCGATGGGATCGGTCGTCGGCGAGAAGCTCGCGCGCCTGGCGCGCCGCTCGGCCGACAAGCGCATTCCGATGGTCGTGGTCTGCACCTCTGGCGGAGCGCGCATGCAGGAGGGCGCGCTCTCATTGATGCAGATGGCCAAGACCTCGGCGGCAATTTCGCTGATGAAGCAGGCGGCGGTCCCTTACATCTCTATCCTGACCGACCCCACCACCGGTGGCGTCTCCGCGTCGTTCGCGATGCAGGGTGATGTGATCCTGGCTGAACCGGGAGCGGTGATCGGATTCGCCGGACAGCGCGTCATCAAGCAGACGATCGGCCAGGACCTCCCCGAGGGATTCCAGACTGCCGAATTCCTCCTCGAAAAAGGTCAGGTCGATGACGTCGTGCCGCGCGCATCCCTCCGCGAGACGACATCGCGCCTCCTGCGGCACATGCGGGGACGCAAGGTCAAGCAGGCGACGACGCCAGACGCTGCGGCCTGAGCGCGGCCCTTTCATCCGGAGCGATTGCCAGGTCGACGCACCCAAACCGCGCCGGAGTCGTGGGGTGCCCGGAGCGCACCTCAATCTCGCCGGAGTCGTGGGGTGCCCGGAGCGCACCTCAATCTCGCCGGAGTCGTGGGGTGCCCGGAGCGCGCCTTAAACGCGCCTTGCACGTATTAGGATCGTCGATCCGCCGAGCGCGTTTTTAAGCGCGCGCAG
>DASYAK010000073.1:0-17365 GCA_036501385.1 Gemmatimonadales bacterium
GCGCCGCCGGCGAGTCAGGAGCCGGGGACGTGATGGAGGGAAGGTGAATGACTTCGCACACGCTGATGCCGCTCACGCGATGAGGTCAGCTCGACGGGCGGCATCGGCAGCGAGGACCACAACTCGACGGCAAATGCGCGATTGTCTGTGGCGTGGCGGGCCGAATGGATTGCGCTTCTGGCGAGGCTGCGCTGGCATCGAACGTACGTCCTTGCTGCGCGGCCGTGGGCAGCAAGCGCTAGTTAGGGCACTAATATACTTGACACACCGGGGTGTGTGTGCTACCTTACGTTCATGCTTACCCTCGTTGCAGCTCCCCAGAATCTGACCGAAGCCATCCGCTACTTCGCGGACGCCGACCGCGCCTTCACCTTCATGGTCCAGATGCGCTGGCCGGATGGCGTCTACTGCCCGCGTTGCGCTTGCACCGAGGCCACGCTGATCCGCACCCGCCGCCTGTGGAAATGCAAGGGCTGTAAGAAGCAATTTTCGGTCAAGGTCGGTACGATCTTCGAGGATAGCCCGCTTGGGCTCGACAGGTGGCTCCCGGCGCTCTACCTGCTCGCCAACTGCAAGAACGGTATCAGCTCCTACGAGCTGCACCGTTCGCTTGGCGTGACCCAGAAAACCGCGTGGTTCATGCTCCACCGTATCCGGCTGGCGATGCAAAGCAAGACTTTCGAGCGGTTCAATGGCGACGTGGAGATTGACGAAACCTTCATCGGTGGCGTGGCGAAGTTCATGCACAAGAGCCGGAAGCGCCGGACCATTACCGGCACTGGCGGTATGAACAAGACTGCCGTCGTTGGGGCTTTGAAGCGCGGACCGAACGGCAAGAGCCGCATTGCGGCCTCGGTCGTACCGAACACCCGGAAGCATCACCTGGAGGGGCACATCGCCAAGCACGTTGAGCTTGGCAGCAACGTCTACACCGACCAAAGCTGGTCGTACCGGCGCCTCAACGGGCCGTATGTCCACCAAGTCATCAATCACGCCATTGAGTACGCGCGCGGTGCAGTTCACACCAACGGATTGGAAAACTTCTGGTCCCTGTTCAAGCGCACTGTGAAGGGCACCTACACTTCCATTGATCCGTTCCATGTCCACGCCTACGTCGATGAACAAGCGTTCCGCTTCAACGAGCGCGAAGGCAACGACGGGGACCGCTTTATGAACGTGCTGCGTGGCATCATCGGCAAGCGCCTGACCTACGACGGGCTGATCGGTGCCGACCTTGATCCCGCTACGACGTGACCGAGCCAGTAAGCCGCATCTGAGACGCGGCAGAAAGAGGAAACTATGACGAGCAAGCCGCCCCCGGCGATTGCCTCGGGGGACGATGCGTTGAGACGGATGGCGGACCTCACGCGCCGCGTTGTCGCTGTACCCAAGGCGGAAGTTCTCAAACCGAAACGGGGAAAACCGAGGAAGAAATGACACTCGCCTACCCGTCCAAGCCACTGGCGCCGCCGATTGGTCGCGCCAGCCCCCACCGTCTATCCAAGTCCTCGATTCGCCGCTGTTCGTAAAGCTCAAGTAGATCCCTATACAATTTATCCACGTATCGGTATATCCAGTCCTCAGGATACCCTATTGGATTTGTGCTATGTTGCTGTCCTACAAGTAGATAGCCAGCCTTGAATGGGCGCCCGAAACAAACCCGAGGACAATCATCAAACGACCGGACAAGAATCTTTGTACTGTTGGATAAGGCGGAAGAGTTGCGCAGATTCGAAGTGCGCGTTAACATGGAAGAGACCTCTGCATGGGGTGGTAATGGCGGAAGATCAGAAGATGCGGGCGACGTACCCGTATGGGCCGTGGGCGGGTACTCGGGGTTTCCTTGGTCGCCTGAAGGACGGCGGCGTTCCTAAGCGCATCGACAATTCGGTGATGAGGGGAATGTCCGGCAGCGCCAGGAGTGAGGTGCGCGTGGCATTCCGGTTCTTGGGATTGATCGCCGCCGACGATGCTGCGCTCGCCCCGCTTGGTGAATTGGTGGACGCGTTTGGCACCGACCGTTGGGAGGATGTGCTCACCACCAGACTGTTCGCTGCCTACGGCGGGATGATCGGCAACGATTCGGAATGGCTGGACACTGGAACCGCCCAGCAACTGCGCGATCACTTCAAGGCCGCCGGCTCCGATTCCTCCACGCTCGACAAGTCGGTGCGCTTTTTTCTGGCCGCAATGAACGACGCTGGCGTGAAGCTGTCTTCTTACTTTGCCAAAGGCGTCACCACGCCGCGCGCCATTAGCACGCGTTCCCCAAACAAAGCAAAATCCAAGAAGAAGCCCAACGGCGGACCGGACGGGGGGAAGCACGACGTTACGGACGAAAAGGCCACACCGGGCTCGACTCGTTATCCGTTTGCTTTGACCGGGGCGCGGCAAGCCGCAGTCATACTGCCAGACACTACGACGGTGGCCGAGTGGAAGGGCATCAGCGCCTACGTCGAGATTATGCTCGGGGCGAAGAAGGGGAAGTAGTACGCGGGACCCGTACGCTCGGCGCAGCCCTCGAAAGCAGTCCGAGCATACCGGGTGTTTGGTGGTTGAACCGCCGGTGAAGGCGTAGGCCGGAAACCCAACTACTAATCCGGGCAAGGGTGGCGTCGTATGCCACCCTCTGCCTGCCGCAAATCTAGTGGCTCCAGCGGCAAGAACCCCGCCCGACGAATCTTCTCCAACCAGAATCACAGAGTCAAGCACCGCCGCACCTGCGAATCTGCCGAAAAGCGGCGGGTGTGTCAAGTATGTTGGTGCCCTACCAAGCGAAGTCGGACCTCCTCCGCAGCGTCCCCGGCGTCGGTCCGGTGACCGCGCTCACCCTGCTCGCCACGCTCCCGGAGCTCGGCCACCTCTCCCGCCATCAGATCGCGGCGCTGGTCGGCGTCGCACCGCTGAATCATGACAGCGGCACCATGCGCGGCAGGCGAATGGTCTGGGGTGGTCGCGCACCGGTCCGCGCGGTGCTCTACATGGCGGCCCTCGTCGGCCTCAAGCACAATCCCGTGCTCCAGGTCTTCTACGAGCGGCTGCGCGCGGCCGGCAAGCCCTTCAAAGTCGCTGCCACCGCGTGCATGCGCAAACTGCTCACGATCCTCAACGCGATGCTGCGTCAGAACCGGCGTTGGGATCCCCAACACGCTTGACATTCGAGACAGTTGCTAACGACCTGCACTTCTGCTGCGAGGCCAGGTGAGGCCGCCGCAGTCCTTGGATAAAGCATACATCGCGACAGCCGAACCGCTCTGGCCTCGTCGGCAGCAAGCGCGGGTTAGATGGCCCCTTGTATGTATGTCCGATCTGACATATCTTCCGTGCGATGGCCGACCGGAACAAGCCCATCGTGTGGCTCAAGGGCGAGATCAAGACGCCGCCTTTCTCCGCGGTCGCTCGGCTGGAGGCCGGCCTGCTCCTCCGGCAGCTCCAGCGCGGTGACACCCTGTCGCTGCCGCATTCCCGGCCAATGCCGTCGGTTGGTCGGCGCGTGCACGAGTTGCGAATTCCGGATGTCGATGCCACGTGGCGGCTCGTGTATCGGATTGATGCCGATGCCATCGTGGTCGGGGAAGTCTTTGCCAAGAAAGCAGCACAGACGCCCCACGTGGTGATCACGACATGCCAAAAACGGTTCCGTGCCTATGACGAAACAACTCGGGAGTGACGATATGAAGACCACCAAGCGCCAGAAGCTCGAGACCGCCGGCTGGAAGGTCGGCTCAACGGCCGACTTTCTCGGACTGAGCCCTGAGGAAACCGCGCTCGTGGAAATGCGCCTTGCTCTCAGCCAGACTCTGCGCTCCTGGCGGACCAAGCACCGACTGACGCAAGGTGACCTGGCCAAGGCATTGCGTTCCAGCCAGTCCAGAGTGGCCAAGATGGAGGCAGCCGATCCCACGGTGTCCCTCGACTTGCTCATGCGGTCGTTGCTACGTCTCGGGGCAACGACGAAAGACATCGCGAAAGCGATTGCCTAACACCACGGGCCTGCGAACACACCGCCACAGCCACGCTGGTCGAGCGGATTCTCGACCGCGAGGCCGCCGCAGTTGAGGACATGGGTGTAGATCATTGTCGTGCTGACGTGCGATGACACAGCAAATCACTGAACTGCAGGCTGCCAGGACCCAGCCCCCTCACGCCCCGAACTGTCGCAGGTGATGATCGAGTTGCTTGTACATCAGGATGCCCCATTCATCCGGCGTCATCGGACCGAAGAAGGCGTGCGGCGTCCGCGTGCATGCCGCGAGGCCGCCCGTTGCGAGGTCCGCCCCACTCGGGACGAGGCCTAGAAGGCGAGTACTTCCGACATCGCGGCCTGCAGGCTCTCCACCTGCGGCAGGATCACATCCTCGAGCTCCGGCGCGTACGCGACAAAGGTGTCGGTCGCCGCGACCCGCTTGACCGGCGCGTCGAGGTACTCGAACATCTCTCCCGCGATCTTCGCCGCGATCTCCGAGCCGTAGCCCCACGACAACGAATCCTCGTAGGCCACGATCACGCGGTTGGTCTTCTTCACCGATTTCGCAATCGTCTCCCAGTCGACCGGACTCAACGACCGCAGATCGATCACCTCGACACTCTTCCCCGTCGCCGCTTCGATCGCCGCCGCGGCCTGCACCGACCGCTGCACCACGGCACCATACGTGACAATCGTCAAATCGGTCCCCGCGCGCACGACCTTCGCCTTGCCGAGAGGGATCATGAAGTTGGGGCCCGGGTAATTCCCCTTGTTGTACGTCTGCCGGTAGAGATGCTTGTGCTCGAGGAAGATCACCGGATCCTCGCAGCGGATCGCGGTGCGCAAGAGTCCATTGGCGTCGAGCGCGGTCGCCGGGCAGACGACGCGCAGTCCCGGCACACCGGTGAAGATTGCGGCACCGGTCTGCGAGTGATAGATGGCACCACCCTTGAGGTAGCCGCCGTACGTCACGCGCACCACGACCGGCGCGGCGTTGGCGTTGTTGCTCCGCCAGCGAAGCAGTGCCAGTTCGTTGCGCAACTGCATGTATGCCGGCCAGATGTAGTCGAAGAACTGGATCTCGACGACCGGCTTCATTCCGCGCGTCGCCAGCCCGATGGCGCGCCCCACGATATTCGCTTCGGCGAGCGGTGAGTTGAAGACGCGATTGCCGCCGAACAGATTCTGCAATCCCCAGGTGACCTTGAAGACGCCGCCCTTCCCCTTCACCGTGGTGCGATTCGCTTCGCGCGACGCGTCGGCCACGTCCTCGCCGAAGAGGAGAATGCGCGGATCGCGAGCCATTTCGTCGCGAAGGCAGGAATTGAGGAGGTCGACCATCGTGGTCGGCTCGCCGGTCGACTGGGGATCGTCCTCCGTGTCGAACTGCTCGGCCGTGGGGTCGACGTCGGGGGAATAGACATAGTCGTAGATGGTGCTCGCCGCGGGCTGCGGTGCGGCAAGCGCAATGTCCGTGGCGACCTCGATCTCTTCGTCGACAGTCGCCGCGATCTGCGCCAGTTCCGCATCGGTGGCAATTCCCTGCTCCAGCAGACTCGCGGGAAAGGTGCGCAGCGGATCGCGCGCCGCGTCGGCTTCGCGCTCCGACACTGGGCGGTACTGCACTTCGTCATCCGACAGCGAGTGCGAGTAGGGACGGATGACCTTGGCGTGCACCAGCGCGGGCCCCTTGCGCTGGCGGGCGTGGTCGTGCGCCTTGAGCATGACATCGTACGACGCAACCGGATCGCAGCCGTCGACTTCCTGGATGAAGAGACCCGGGAACGATTGCACCAGCTTCGAGATCGAGCCGCCGGCGGTGTTCACCTCGACCGGGACCGAGATCGCGTAGCCGTTGTCCTCGATGAGATAGACGATCGGCAGCTTGAGATTGCAGGCGGTGTTGAGCGATTCCCAGAATTCACCTTCGCTCGTGGTTCCCTCGCCCGCGGTGCACAGCACGACTTCATCGCCGGGCGAGAGCTCCTTGGTCCGGTCATCCGCCGTCGCGCGCATCCATGTCTCGGCGGCACCGACGGCCTGGAGGAACTGGGTCCCGGTCGGCGACGACGTATTGACGATGTTGAGGTCCTTGTGACCCCAGTGCGACGGCATCTGCCGTCCGCCCGAATTGGGATCATCCGCGGCGGCAACCGCCGACAGCAATTGCTCGGTGGCGGTCATGCCGAGACCGAGACAGAGGGCGCGATCGCGATAGTAGAGGTAGAACCAGTCGTGGCCGGCGCGGAAGACTTTCGACGCCGCGGCAGTCACCGCTTCGTGACCGGCGCTGGAGATCTGGAAGAAGATCTTGTTCTGCCGCTTGAGCTGCACTTCCTTGTCGTCGAGCTTGCGCGAGAGGAGCATCAATCGATAGAGATCGAGGAGCTCGCTTTTTTCGAGCCGGATCGCGGAGCGCGAGCGCGCCTGGGTTCGAGTAGCCATGGAGGAAAGATGCCCGCAGGGGCTCAGGATGACAAACGAAGAAGCGGCCCGGGCGAGCTATGGCGTGCCGGCGATGGGATTCGAACCCACACGGGCTTGCGCCCAGATCCGTGACAGGGAACCGCGTTCACTTCCCCGTGAGTCGCCTCAGCGCCTGCAGCTGCTGCAGGGCGCTCTTTCCCGAATCGGCGGGGGCCGCCGGGGCCATCGCGAAGAGATCGCGAATGTCGAGGAGGATCTCCAGCATCAGTTGATCGCGCATGTAGGCGTTGTCGAGATCGACCATCCGGTCGGGAGCGCCGGCCGTGCGAGCGCGGTCGAACGACTCACGATAGATCTGTTCGAGATTGGCGAGGATCCGTTCGCGCGAGCGCATGGATGGAAATATACGGCACCAGCCGATCCGTCGATTCGGAGCCGCCGTGCGGCTCCTCGCTCGGGACAGGACTTGACCCCCGGCGCCCGACCTTCGACCGTTGAGCCATGTCGCTCACCGAATCGCAACGCCGGGTCGATGCCTGGATCTCGCAGTTCGAGGAAGGGTATTTCCATCCGCTGACCAACCTCGCGCGGCTCACCGAGGAGGTGGGCGAACTCGCTCGCGAGGTCAACCACCGCTTCGGGCAGAAGACCAAGAAGACCGACGAACCCGATGGCAACCTGGCGATGGAGATGGCCGATATTCTCTTCGTGGTGATCTGCATGGCGAACCGCGAAGGAATCGATCTCCAGGAAGCGTTCGATACCATGATGAGGAAAGTGGAGCAGCGCGATGCCAATCGCTGGACCCGCAAGAGCTGACCGGACGAATCATATGAAATGGAGCACCGCGGCATTCGCGTTCGCGCTGGTCACCGCCGTCGCGGCGTGCGCCCGGCCGCAGGCGACACCGGCCGACATCGACCGCCTCGTCGCGCAGAACGACACCGTGGGCCTCGCCCGCCTCGCCGAACGGCAGTGCGCCGGCAAGCGTGGCGTGGCACAGCAGTCGTGCTACGAGGACTATTTCGTCGAACTCGCCCGCAGCGACCGGGTGCATGTCGCACTGGGCGCGCTCGCGGCGCTCGCCGCCAGGGATCCCGGGATCCAGCGCGACGGCCACGGCTACACTCACGTAATCGGGATCCGCGCCTGGCACGCCGGCGCCGACGTCGGCACGATCTTCCGCTCGTGCACCGGGCTGTTCCAGTCGGGGTGCTATCACGGCGTGATCCAGGCGTATCTCACCGAGGGCGGCCACCTCGATTCGGCGCGCGCGGTGGAGCTCTGCACCAAGGTCGCACCGGGCGAAGCCGATCGCTGGCTCCGCTTCCAGTGCGTCCACGGACTCGGCCACGGCTTCGAGATGGCGTGGAACTGGGAACTGCCGAAGGCGCTCAAGGGATGCGACTGGCTGCACAGTTCGTGGGACCGCTACTCCTGCTACGGCGGCGTGTTCATGGAGAACGCCGTCGCGTCGATGCCCGGAGGACACAATACTGCGGCGCACGTTCTCGCTGAATCAGGATCGATGAAGGATTCCGCCACGAGCGACGATGGCATGGCGGGGATGCCGGGGATGGATCACATGATGCCCGATCCGAGCAAGATCACCTTCAAGATGCGCGACTCCGCCGACGCACTGTATCCGTGCTCGATCGTCGACACGACGTACCAGTTCTCCTGCTATCAGCTGCAGGGCGGGCTGATCCTCGGCCGGACCCACGGAAACTTCGAGGACGCGACGAAGGAGTGCGACAAGGCGCCGCCAATGGGGCGGGCGCAGTGCTACGTGTCCCTCGGCACCAACGCGAGCGGCTTCACGGTGCAGAACACGCCCAGGACGATCGAAGATTGCTCCCACGGCGATCCGGGGTATCAGCCGTTCTGCTTTTCGGGGGCAGTGAAGAACTACATCGACGTGACGGCGAAGGCCGACGACGGCCTCAACTTCTGCAGGGCGGTCCCTGTCGGACCGAACCGCGGGCCATGTTACGCCGCGGTGGGCGAGGAGATTGCGGTGCTCGACGCCGTCGACCCGGCGGCGCGCTCCGCAGCGTGCGCCAAGGCCGAGCCTGATGGAATTGCCGATTGCCGACGCGGAGCGGAGTTGCTGCCGGGGCAGTAGCGCGTCATTCCCAGTCGGCCGGGAGCGCGGCCAGTTCGGCGTGAATGGCGAGATACGAGTCGTAGCGGGTTCGCGGAACGGTACCAGCATCGACGAGTGCTCGGATGGCGCACGCTGGTTCGCCGCGGTGAGTGCAATCGTCGAAACGGCATTCGCCGACTGCCGGCCGGAACTCCGGGAAACATTCATCGAGATGGGCGCGATCGAGCGCCCACATCCCTACATCGGAAAAGCCGGGAGTGTCGACCACGAATCCGCCGAGGGCGAGCGGAATCATCGTGGCCGAAACGGTGGTGTGCGTGCCGCGCCGCACCTTGGTGGAAATCTCGCCGATGCGAAGACCGAGGCCCGGTTCAAGCGCATTGAGGAGCGACGACTTCCCCGCACCGCTCGGCCCGGTGAAGACCGATTCCTTTCCGGCCACCTTCGCGCGCAGAAGCTCCACGCCGTCGCCGCGCTTGGCCGCGGTGCCGATCACCTCGTAACCGGCGGCGCCGAGGTGGAGGTCGACCAGCCAGGGCGGCGCGAGATCGATCTTGTTGATGACGACGAACGCCGGGATGTCGTTCGCTTCGGCGGCAACGAGCAACCGGTCGAGGAGCTGCAGGATCGGCGCGGGATCGGCGGCAGCGATCACCACCGCGGCCTGATCGACGTTGGCCGCCACGGGGCGCGTGCCGCGCCCCTCAGGAACGCGGCGTTCGAGAATCGACGAGCGCGGTTCGACAGTGTCGATGCCGAGGACATCTTCGGTGAGTGTTGCGGGATCGAGCCGCACGCGATCGCCGGCGACGGCGCGTTCGACCTCGCGCTTGGCCTTCCCGCGCAACACCGCGGTCCGCTCGACGCCGTCGACGAGGACGCGGTACGCGCCGCCTTCGCGTGCGAGGACCACGCCGATCGGCGTCAGTCATCCTCCGGCGGCGCCAACCGGGCGGCGATCAGTTCGTCGAGAATGGCCTTGACGTCGTACAGCGAAAGCGCGCCGAGGCGTTCGCGCGCATCCTCGACCGTGCTGCCCCAGGCGAGGTATCCGGATTCGAGATGGCCATCAGGGGTGTCGCCGGCGGCGGTCCATCGCACGAAGAGCAGTGCGGCACCGTAGCGGCCGCGATCGTCGGGTTCATCGTCGATCCAGAGCGCGACCGAATACGGCAGCTGGTCGCTCCCGGTGAACGCGGCGGCGCGGTCGTGCGTCGCCATGTATCCACCGAGGGTGAACTCGTTCACGTCCCCGACGAACCTTTCCCGGCAACGCGCGGGGCGCGACTCCCGGACCGTTCCTTCGCGATGTTGCCGAGAATGAAGACGATGTTGGCGGGGCGTTCGGCGAGACGGCGCAAGAGGTAGGGATACCACTGCGTGCCAAACGGGATGTAGACGCGGATGCGGTAGCCGTCGCGGGCCAGCTGTTCCTGCAGGTCGCGGCGCACCCCGTAGAGCATCTGGAATTCGAAGCGGTCGCGCGCAATACCGCTGGTCGCCACGAAGTCGCGCGCGTGCGCGATGATCTTTTCGTCGTGCGTCGCGATGCCCGGATAATTGCCGCCGGTGAGCAACTGCTCCATCAGCCGGATGTATTGCGCGTCGACGTCGCGCTTGTCGGGAAAGGCGATCTCCGGCTTCTCCAGATAGGCGCCCTTGCAGAGGCGGACGCGGACGCCGGCGGCGATGAGATCGGGGATATCTGTCGCCGAGCGGCGCAGCGCCGCCTGAATCACGACACCGGCATTGGCGCGGTAGCTCGCGACAAGATTCTGATTGAAGAAATCGAGGGTCCGTTGCGTGTACGGCGAACCCTCCATGTCGAGGCGAACGAAGCCGTCCAGCTCGCGAGCGTGATCGAGAATCGTCGCGACGTTGCGCCGGCAGAGCGGCTCGTCGACGTCGAATCCCATCTGGGTGAGCTTGACCGAGACGTTGACCTCGATCTGCGCGGCGCGCATCGCGTCGAGGATGGCGATGTAGGTGTCGCGGGCGCGTTCGGCCTCGGCGGGTTGCGAGACGCTCTCGCCGAGCATGTCGAGCGACGCCGTGATGCCGCGCTGATGGAGGTCGCTCGCCGCGGCGACGGCGTCGGCGATCGTCTCGCCGGCGACGAATCGCGAAGCAAACTTGCGCGCCAGGCGGTTGGTGCGCATGAAATTGAAGATCGATTGGCGGGTGGAGAGCCAGAGCAGCAACGAGCGCATCATGCCGGGTCGCGTCCTCGATGGTGAGCGGAACGGCGGAAAGGTAGTGGTTGCCTTGGGCGGGAGGAAACGCGAAGTTGGGTCACGCTCCTTCCCGGGACCAGAGGCATGATGCACGCCGGCCGCACGGCATGAACGACCCGCACGGCAGCGTCGGATACGCGCGCCGTCTCGGCCTCTTTTCGGCGACGATGATGGTGATCGGCGGGATCATCGGGTCGGGGATCTTCCTCAACCCGGCGGTCGTGGCCCAGCGGGTCAAGACTCCCGCCATGACGCTCACCGCCTGGGGACTGGGCGCGGTGATCGCCCTGATCGGCGCGTTCGTCTTCGCGGAACTGGGGCAACGGCGCCCGGCGGCCGGCGGCGGCTACGCGTACCTGCGTGAAGCATTCGGCCCGCTGGCGGGGTTTCTCTACGCATGGGCGCTTCTCCTGGTGATGGCGACTGGTGCCATCGCCGCGGTCGCGATGACGTTCGCGAGCTATCTCACCGCGCTGGTGGGATTGCCGGCGAGCTCCGGGCCGCTGATCGCGGCTGGCGCGATCGCACTGCTCACGGTGATCAACATCCTCGGCGTGCGTCCGGGAGCGTGGACGCAGAACATCTTCACCCTCCTCAAGCTGGCGGCGATCGCGGCACTCATCGTCGCGGCGTTCATCGCACCGACGCGGCCACCGCACCCCGCCGTTGCATCGCTGCCGAGCGGGAAACTGATCCTGGCACTCGGTGCGGCGCTGGTGCCGGTGCTCTTCGCCTTTGGCGGCTGGCAGCAGACCAACTTCGTCGCCGAAGAACTGATCGAGCCGGAACGCAACCTCCCGCGAGCGCTGGTGATTGGTGTCGTCGCCGTGGTGGTGGCGTACCTGCTGGTCAACATCGCATACCTGCGCGCGCTCGGCGTCGACGGCCTCGCGGCGAGCAACGCACCGGCCGCCGATACGATGGGGCTGGTGAGCGGATCGCTCGGCCGCCGGCTGATCGGCGCGGGGATCGTGGCGTCGACGTTCGGCTTCCTCAACCTGGTGATTCTGGTGTCGCCGCGCGTCTACCAGGCGATGGCGCGCGACGGACTCTTCTTCGAGTCGTTCGCCAGACTGCATCCGAAATGGCGGACGCCGGTGGCAGCGCTGCTGCTCCAGGGAGCGTGGGGCATCGGCCTGCTGATGTCGAAGAAGTACGGCGAGCTCCTCGACTACGTGGTGTTTGGCGACTGGATCTTCTTCGGGCTCAATGCCGTGGCGCTGTTCGTCATCCGCAAGCACGACGGCGACCGGCCGGTCGCGATGCGGACACCGCTGCACCCGTGGAGTACGCTCGTCTTCGTCGCGTGCGCCGTGTATGTCGTGGTCGGATCGGTCGTCTCGAATCCCGGTAACGGATTGCGCGGGACACTGCTCCTTTCGGCCGGGATTCCGATCTTCCTCTTCTGGCGCGCCAGTGGCGCCCGCGAGCGCTGAATGTTTTCTGCGAAGACCATCATCGAACCGTTCCGGATCAAGAGCGTCGAACCGATTCGCCAGACGACGCATGTCGAGCGCAGCGACGCCCTCAAGGCGGCGCACTACAATCTCTTCCTGCTGCGCGCCGCCGATGTCCTGATCGATCTCCTCACCGACTCGGGGACCGGCGCGATGTCGTCGCGGCAGTGGGCGGGGATGATGCGCGGCGACGAATCGTACGCCGGCGCCGATTCGTTCTACCGCTTCGAAGCGTCGGTCCGCCAGATCACCCGTCTCCATCACGTGATTCCCACGCATCAGGGACGCGCGGCCGAGCGGATCCTCTTCGGCGCGATGGTCAATCCCGGCGACATCGTCCCCAACAACACCCACTTCGACACCACGCGCGCCAATGTCGAGGCGCGCGGCGGCGTGGCGCTCGATCTCCCGATCGCCGAGGGTCTCCATCCCGCGACGCTGCATCCGTTCAAGGGGAACATGGATCTCGACGCGCTCGAACGAGTGCTCACCGAGAATCGAGGACGGGTGCCGCTGGTGATGATGACGGTGACCAACAATTCCGGCGGCGGGCAGCCGGTGTCGCTGGAAAATCTGCGCGGCGCACGGGCGATCTGCCGGCGCCACGGCGTCCCGCTCTTCCTCGACGCCTGCCGTTTCGCCGAGAATTCGTGGTTCATCAAGCAGCGTGAGAAGGGATTCCACGAGCAGCGCCCGCTGGAAATCGCGCAGGCGATGTTCGCCGAGGTCGATGGTGCGACGATGAGCGCCAAGAAGGACGGGATGGCGAATATCGGCGGGTTCCTGGCGATGAATGACGATGACCTCGCGCGCCGCTGCCGCGACAACCTGATCCTCACCGAAGGATTCGTCACCTACGGTGGTCTCGCGGGGTATGACCTCGAGGCGATCGCGATCGGGCTGGAGGAGGCGCTCGACGAGGACTATCTCCGCTACCGGATCCGTTCGGTCGCCTACCTCGCCGATCGTCTCGGAGTCGCGGGAGTGCCGCTGGTCCAGCCGCCCGGCGGGCACGCCCTCTACATCGACGCCCGCGCAATGCTGCCGCACATTCCGCAGACGCACTATCCGGCGTGGGCGCTTTCGTGTGCCCTCTATCTCGTGGGCGGGGTGCGGTCGGTGGAGATCGGCACGGTGATGTTCGGCCTCCAGCCCGACGGGTCGGAACGCGCGGCACCGATGGAGCTGGTGCGCCTGGCATTCCCGCGCCGGGTCTATACCCAGAGCCACGTCGACTATCTCGCCGAGGTGCTGCTCTACGTCTACGAGCGACGCGACCGGATTGGCGGGATGAAGATCGTCGATCAGCCGCCGGCATTGCGCCATTTCACGGCGAAACTGACCCCGATCGGCGGCGAGGTGTTTGCGGAGTGACGCCACAGGCGTCATCCCGTGCGTCGTGAGGGCCCTGCACTAGCGAAAATCGCCCCGATCTGCCTGATTTGACCCCGGCCGCGCCGCACGCATGTGTGCCCTGTGCCGAGCGCGACGTTCCCTCTACCGGCTCGAATGCTCGAAGAAATACTCGAGGCCTGCCGGCGGAACGACTTGGAGCGAGTACAGTCGCTCGTCACCGCCGACCCCACATTGCTGACCCGCCAAGGTGCCACCGGCGAGACTCCGCTGCTGACGGCGTTGTACCACCGTAGCGGAGAGACAGTTTCGTGGCTGAGCGGACAGCAATGGCCCCGAACGGTATTCGAGGCTGCGGCAATCGACGATGCAGCCAGGCTGGAGATGATCCTCGCCGCCGATCCGGGTCTGGTCGATACCTATGCTGTCGACGGGTGGACACCGCTGCACCTCGCTGCCTTTTTCGGCTCGGTTCGAGCCGCGCAATTCTTGCTTGTTCACGGCGCCGATCCCCGGCGCATAGCCCGGAATGCCATGGCCAACACACCGCTGCACGCTGCTGTCGCTGCAAAGCGCGTCGATCTCGTGCCCATTCTCCTCGACGCCGGCGCCGATCCGGCGCTCGAATGCGCTGGATACACGCCCCTCGCGATCGCCGAAGTGGGCGGATTCGAAGCCGGTGCGGCCTTGATTCGCCAAGCTCTCGCTCGCGGGGGGAGCCGGTGAATCAGCCAGGTGGCGGACAGGGCGGTGGCAATGGAGGTGGCAACGGTGGCGGAGGACGGCCTCACCGCCGGCGGGGCGGAAGGGGGCGCGGACGGCGCCCGGGCGGCGGGAACGGTCAACCCGGTGGCGGCCGCGGCAACGGAGATAGCGGCGGCACTGCCATCCAGACGCCGCGGGCACCGGCCGACAACGGCCAGCGGGTCGACGTCGAGGGTGTGCTCGAGATAACCGATCGTGGCGGCGGCTTCCTTCGAATGCAGAGCGCGTCGTATCTCGCCAGCGGCAACGACGTCCATGTGCCGCCGGGAGTGATCAATCGATTCGGCCTGCGCGCGGGAGACGAGATTACCGGCAGCGCGCACCCGCCGCGTGGCGGGCGCGGGCCTCTCCTCGAGTCGGTGACGACGATTTTCGGCCGCGATCCCGCGACGATCGACAAGCGCCCTGATTTCAATCGCCTTCCGGCGACCCATCCGACCCAGGCGCTCCGCCTGACGGCACCGGGCGGCGTTCCTCGCGGCGGCGACGTGACGGCCGCGATCGTCGACCTGATGATCCCCCTCGGCAAGGGACAGCGCTGTCTCCTCGTGGCGCCGGCCAAGGCCGGAAAGACGACGCTCCTCACCGCGATCGCTCGCGGGATCATCGCCAATCAGGCCGACGCGACGGTGTATATCCTGCTCGCCGACGAACGCCCGGAGGAAGTCACCGAGATGGAACTGGCGAATGCCGGCGAAGTGATCGCGTCGAGCTTCGATCATGGCGCCGAACGGCATGTGGCGGTGGCGGAGATGACCCTCGAGCGCGCCCGGCGCCGCGTCGAGCTCGGCGAAGACGTGGTGATCATCCTCGATTCGCTGACCCGGCTCGCGCGGGCGTACAACAACATCGACAAGGGATCGGGGCGGACGCTGTCGGGCGGCATCGGCGCCGAGGCGCTGGAGCGTCCGAAGCGATTCTTCGGCAGCGCGCGCGCCGTCGATCCGCGCGTGGGCGCCGGGTCGCTCACCATCATCGCAACGGCGCTGAAGGACACCGGATCGAAGGCCGACGAGGTGATCTTCGAGGAATTCAAGGGAACCGGCAACGCCGAAATCGTGCTGAGCCGCGAACTGGCCGACCGCCGCGTCTTTCCGGCGATCGACGTGGCCGCAAGCGGGACGCGGCGCGAAGAACTGCTCCTCGACCCGATGTCGCTCAAGCGCGCGCACGAACTCCGCGCCGCGACGGCGGGACTTCCCACGACCAAGCAGATCGAAGTGGTGCGCGAGCTGCTGCAGCGCGGGCTCTAGGGGCGCGCGCACCCCTGATTCAGGTCAGGAATTCGTGCAGCAGCGAATGAAAGTGGTGGACGCCGTTCTCGCGGGTGGGTGAGTAACGCCCGCGGTCGTACGAACGCGAGCGGAGATTCTTCTGCACCCGCTCGCAGATCGAAATGTCCTCATCCTGAATCTCATCGCTGAACGCCATCAGCCGCGACCACGCCGGATCGGCGGCAGGATCGGCGGGTGGCTCGTGGGCATACCAGTCGAAGACCACGTCGCAGCGGTCGGGGCCGCATGGCAGCACGACGTTGGTCTGCATCTGCCCCTGATAGATGTTGAGCATCAGATTGGGGAAGATCCAGTAGTACTGCGCCTCGTCGTCGGCTGAAGCGGCCTGGTATCGCCGGTTGCCGCCGCGCCCCGCGCGGATCGGTGCGTGCTGCAGCGAGTAGTAGCGATGCAGTTCGACGCGGTACTCGTCGTAGTCGAGTTCCTTGTGGAGCGTCGGATGCACCACCGGGATGTGGTACCCTTCGAGGTAGTTGTCGACATACACCTTCCAGTTGCACGCGATCGACCACGACTTCCGGCCCACATAGCGCATCGTCGACACGGCGAACCGGGAACTCCGTTCGGCGATATCCTCGAAATACTGGTCGAGCGGCGGCGCCTTGACGTCGAGGTTGGCGAAGACAAGCGGACCCCAGAGCGCGACCTGCACCGGGAGGAGGTGCATCGATGCGGGGGCGAAGTCGCACGCTTCATCCATCTCCGGCGCGCGGAGCAGTTCGCCGTTGAGGCGATAAGTCCAGCCGTGATAGCGGCATTGCAGCGTCTGCCGGGTGCCGCATCCTTCGGCCACGGGACCGGCACGGTGAAGGCAGATGTTGTGGAAGCCGCGCACGGCGTCACCATCCCGCACGATCACGATCGCTTCGTCGCCGATCTCCGCCGTGATGTACTGACCGGTGGAGGCAACCTGGTCGGTGCGGCCGACCAGCTGCCAGGTGCGCCCGAAGATCTTCTCATCTTCGAGCGCGGCGTAGACTGGATCGATGTAGAGTCGGGACGGTATGGTGGCGGCGCGCCGGATGTCGGGGTCGAACGGAAAAACGATCGCCACCGGATCAGGGCGCCTGGGAGATCGAATCGTAGCGGTTGCGGCGCGCCGTGGCCGAATCGGTGACCCTGAGCGCTCCGCGGACGCCCGATGCGCCCGGAAGCTTCGATGCTCCGATCACGCTGTCCCGCTGGCGTTCGGTGAGCGGCGTCGGCCTGGGTTGCCTGGCACAGCCGGCGCACGCCAGCACCACGGCGACGACGACGGCAGTGCGAGCGAGTCCCTCACCGCAGCGGGGCATCAGAACTCGCGACGCTTCATTTCCTTGAACAGATGCTTGCGGTCCTCGTCCTCCGCGGCTTCGGGGCGCGCGGTGGCGCGCAACGTCGGATCGACGAACCGCCCGCGTTTCGACTTCTGGGCCGGCTGCCCAGATACCTTGCGAATCAGCGATTCGAGCTTCTTGTCCTTCATCGTTTGGCTCCCAGTGGCGACGCGGTAACGTGATTGAAGAGCGGGTCCGGAGCAAGGGGACCGGGGATTACGACGGTCGCGAAGGCGTTCACGCGGCGCCGATCAGCGGTGCGACCAGCGGCGACTCCCCCCGCACGGCACATTGCGCGACGCCCCGCCCGCAAAGCGCGCCCAGCACGTTCCCCGTCCCGCTGTACCCGCCGATTGCCCAGACATCGGGCCGTACCTCGCTCACCACCGGGAGGGCATCGGGGGTGTAACCGACGAGCCCCACCCAGCGATGCGTGATCGGAGC
>DASYAK010000074.1:0-125914 GCA_036501385.1 Gemmatimonadales bacterium
AAAGGAAAAGGGATCAGGACCCGTCCCCGGAGCTTCGATTTCGCGGTACCTTCTCTCGACTCTCGTCTCTCGTCGCTCGTCTCTCGTCTCTCCTCCGGAGGCACAGATGCTCGGTTCGGCACGAATCGTCGCCTTCTGCGCAGTGACCGACGCCGCGCGCGCGGCGGCATTCTACGGCGGAACGCTCGGCCTCGCACTGCGGTCGGATGACGAGTTCGCGCTCGTATACGATGCCAACGGCGTCGAGCTGCGGCTGCAGAAGGTGCCGGCGCTGACGCCGCAGCCGTTTACCGTCCTCGGCTGGCAGGTCCGCTCGATCAACGACGCGCTCGATGCGCTCACGACAGCCGGTGTGGTGCCCGAGCGCTATCAATGGATGACGCAGGACGCCCGCGGCGTGTGGGATGCGCCAGGCGGGACGCGGGTGGCGTGGTTCAAGGATCCCGATGGCAATCTCCTCTCCGTCGCCGAAACCCCGGCCGGGGTGCCTTGACGCCGAGACGATCTCCGTCTGGAGCGCGGTTCTGCCGTTCTACTTTCTACCTTCTCTCCGACTTTTCCCTTTTCCCTTTTCCTTTTTCCGTTTCTCTAGCGGCAGGCCCACACCGGCGACAGGTTCCATCATCACCCCGCCACACTCCATCAATCGGCTGCCACACTCGTCCCCTGTCTGTCAGGTAGCTCCGTTCAGGCGCCAGGGTCCTTCGTTCTCCTGGCAGGGTCTTCCCCTGCGCGCCAGCATCGTCATCCTCCTCGACAGGGCCCTTCGTCTGCGCGGCAGGCTCACCCCCTTCGCGGCAGGCTCTCCCCCTTTGCATCAGGCTCCCCCTTCCGCTCGTCAGCACGACTCGTTCTCGCGGCAGGGTCACCCGTCCTCGTGGCAGGCTCGTCCCCCGCTCGTCAGAGTCATCCGTTCACTTGACAGACTCTTCCCCCGGCTGTCAGAGTCACCCGTCCTCGTGGCAGGCTCTTCCGCCGTTCAACAGGCTCGTCCGTCCGCTCGTCGGGGTCATCCGTTCACGTCGCAGCGACGGCAACTGTCCGGAAAACGGACAAAGTGTCCTCCCAGCGGACACTTGGCCTCCTCTCGCTGAGGCGCGCCGACATCACGAATCATCGACTTCCGGCTCCCTTAATTGCTGTCGCACAACAACTTCGCTTTGCATCACTCCATCGCAAACAGTTCTGGCACGTCGCTCGCAATAGCGCCCTGCACGGCGGTCGACGCTCACGATCCCCTGCCGTTTCCCACTCACAGGTCACCATTCACTCGACGCGGCATTGCCGCGTCACCGGAAAGGGTTGGGTATCGGTATGTTCGCGAAGAGCCGCAGGAAGCTTTCCATGATGGTGCGCACCCTCGAGTTCTCGCAGGCGCACCCCGACGACGATCCGGGCTACACCGCCGTCGTCGCACAGCTGGCGCAGATCGTCGCCCGCGCCACCCTGCTCGAACAGCAGGAGATCGAGGGCATAGGCAGTGAACACGCGGCGATCGACCGCCGCCACACCGTCCGCGACGCCATTGCACAATCGGTTCGGCACATCGCGCGCGTCTGCAGGGCCGCGTCGATGGGGACGCCCGAGCTGGCGGGCCAGATCAAGGCGATGTCGCGCAATCGTCCGGTACGCGCCTTCGTCGCCGCGGCGCACGTCGTCCTGGACAACGCGACCGCCAACCAGGATGCGCTCCTCAAGCAGGGTCTCGGCACCACCACGCTTGCCGATCTGGCCGCGCTCCTCGATCGCTTCAGCGCCGAAACCGCCACGTCGCACACCGGCCGGAGCCAGCACACCGGTGCTCACACAGAATTCGAGACGCTGATCGACAACGGCGGCATCGAGATCGATGTCCTCGACGGCCTCAACCGCGCCCGCTTCCAGCCTGGGTCCGAGGAGCTCGGCGCCTGGGTCAGTGCCACCAACGTCGCCGGACCGTTCATCAGGCACGCGACGCCGACGCCGACACCGACGCCAACCCCAACACCCGGGGGTCAGAAAGCAGGGTAAAGGAAGAGAGAGAGACGAGAGACGAGAGATGAGAGAAGGTCGGATTCTGAGAACCTTCTCTCTTCTCTCTTCTCTCTTCTCTCTTCTCTCCTCTTACAGGCTCGGCATATCCACGCCACGCTCGCCCGCAACCTGGATCGCCTTTTCGTATCCCGCATCCGCGTGCCGCACGACTCCCATCAGCGGATCATTCCGCAGGCAGAGCGCCAATCGTCTCGCGGCTTCGTCCGATCCGTCGGCCACCGCAACCAGTCCCGCATGCTGCGAGTATCCCATCCCCACGCCGCCGCCGTGATGGAATGACATCCACCCGGCCCCGCTCGCGATCCCGGTGGCGAAATTGAGCAGCGGCCAGTCGCTCACCGCGTCCGATGTGTCCTTCATCGCTTCGGTCTCGCGATATGGCGACGCCACCGAGCCCGCGTCGAGGTGATCGCGTCCGATGACGATCGGTGCCTTGAGCCGCCCATCGCGCACCATCTCGTTGAAGAGCAATCCCGCGCGGTCGCGCTGGCCGAGACCCAGCCAGCAGATCCGCGCCGGCAATCCCTGGAATTGAATCCGCTCGCCGGCCCAACCAAGCCATTGCTGCATGCGGCGGTCGTCGGGGAAGAGCTCGAGGAGCGCGCGGTCGGTCGCGGCGATATCGGCCGGATCGCCCGACAGCGCGACCCAGCGGAACGGTCCGCGTCCCTCGCAGAACGAATCGCGGATGAACGCGGGCACGAACCCCGGATAGTCGAAGGCGTTCTTCAAGCCGCCGAGCTGCGCCTGTGCGCGGAGGTTGTTGCCGTAGTCGAATGCGACCGCACCGCGGCGTTGCAGTTCGAGGATCGCCTCGACATGCCGCACCATCGCGTCGCGCACCCGCTTGAGATACTCGTCGGGCTGCTTCTGTCGCAATTCGTTGACGTCTTCATCCGGCTTGGCGGGCGGGATGTATCCCCACATCGGATCGTGTGCCGACGTCTGATCGGTGACGAGCTGCGGCGTGAAGTTGCGCGCGACGATCTCGGGGAGAATCTCCGCCGCGTTGCCCTGGAGGCCGATCGAGCGGGCCTTGCGCGCCGTCGCCGCGTCCTGTGCCTCGCGGATTGCCGCGTCGAGTGACGGTGCCACGACATCGAGATAGCGCGTTTCGAGCCGGCGCTGGATCCGGTGCGCATCGACCTCGATGCAGATGCTCACGCCGCCGGCGAGCGACACTGCCAGCGGTTGCGCGCCGCCCATGCCGCCGAGCCCGGCGGTGACCGTGATCGTTCCGGCGAGCGAGCCGCCGAAGTGCTTCTCCGCGGCCGATGCGAACGTCTCGTAGGTCCCCTGCAGAATTCCCTGCGTCCCGATGTAGATCCACGACCCCGCGGTCATCTGGCCGTACATCATCAGGCCGAGCTTGTCGAGTCGATCGAACTCTTCCCAGGTCGCCCACTTGGGCACCAGGTTCGAGTTGGCGATCAGCACTCGCGGCGCCATGTCGTGCGTGCGGACGACGGCGACCGGTTTCCCGCTCTGCACCAGCAGCGTTTCGTCGTTTTCCAGCCGGTCGAGTGTGGCGATGATGGCGTGGAATGCATCCCAGTTCCGCGCCGCCTTCCCGCGTCCCCCGTACACGATCAGCTCATCGGGTTTCTCGGCGACATCGGGATCGAGGTTGTTCATCAGCATCCGCTTGGCGGCTTCCTGAATCCAGCCGCGAGCGGTTCTGGTCGCACCGCGAGGAGCGTGTATTGACATGCCGGTCAAGATACCGGAACAACGGAAAGGGGAAAACGGAAAAGGGAGAAGTCACCTTCTCCCTTCTCACTTCTCTCCCACTTTTCCCTTTTCCCTTCGCTGCCTTCAGGCCGCGGGCCTCTCCAGAACCTCGCGCACCTTGCCGAGCAGCCGTGTCGTGCCGTACGGCTTGGGAAGGAAGGCGAGCTCGCCCTTGAGCACGCCGTGCCGGGCAATCGCTTCCGCTGGATACCCGGAGAGATAGAGGACTCGCGTGTCGGGCGACGTCCGGACGAACTCGCGCGCGAGTTCGGGGCCGCTCATCCCCGGCATCACGACATCGGTGAGGAGAAGATCGATCGGCGTGTCGGTCTGCAGTGCCAGGCGCAGCGCCTCGTCGCCGTGCGACGCGGTGAGGACGGTGTATCCGCGCGCTTCCAGCACGCGCCCCGTCACGTGGCGCACGCTGGGATCGTCCTCGACGACGAGGATCGTTGCTGGTTCAGCTCCCCGGTTGCCAATCATCTGAAATCACGCTCCCCCTTCTGACCGGACCTCACCGTTTTGCGCGGTCCCGGCCACGCGGCCAAGGCGCAAGAACGGTGCCCGGCGAAAGCGGCCGGAATAGCCCCGTTTATCGGCGAAAAACGTCAAGGAATTAGTCACCCAGGAGGCCGCTATTGTTCCTCCAACCGGAAAACGGGGAAACGCGATGGCGAGAGCGCTGGCCTGGAGATTGTTGGTGGCAGCAGCTGCACTGGGACCGGCCCGCTGGTCGGCCGGACAGGCTCCCCATCGGCTGGCCCGGAGCAAGGCCGCGATCGAGCGGATCGCCGCGGGAATCGACGGGCGCGTCGGCGTGTCAGCGGCGATCGTGGAAACCGGCGACGGGGTAGACCTCCACGGCAACGAACGCTTCCCGATGCAGAGTGTCTACAAGGTCCCGATCGCGATGGCGGTGCTGCGGCAGATCGACCGCGACAAGGTGAAGCTGAGCCAGTCGATTCACCTGCGCAAAACCGATCTCGTGCCTGACGTCCACTCGCCGATTCGCGACGCCAATCCTGCCGGCGGCGACTTCACCGTCCGTGAACTCCTCCGAGGCGCGATCGTCGAGAGCGATGGTACTGCGTCCGACGCGCTGCTCGCGCTGTCACCGCCCGATACGGTGACGCGCATGCTGCGTGTCGCCGGGATCGACAGCATGGTCGTCGGCACGACGGAGCGCGCGATGACGCGCGGGCCGACGGTGCAGGATCGCAACTGGTCGACGCCGCGAGCCGCCATTCAGTTGCTCCGCGAACTCCAGCGCGGGCGAACCATCTCCGCGCCGAGCCGGGCACTGCTCCTGGGATGGATGGAGGAGACCACGATCGGCGCCGGCCGGATCAAGGGACGGCTCCCGAGAGGAACGGTCGTGGCGCACAAGACGGGACTCGACCAGACCCGCAACGGTCTGGTCCGCGCGACCAACGATATCGGGCTCGTCACTCTTCCCGGCGGTCAGCACCTGGCCATCGCCGTCTTCATTCGCGACTCCCGCGCCAGCGAAAGTCGCCGCGACGACGCGACCGCCCGGATCGCGCGCGCGATCTGGGACGCCGCGACAGCGAAGCACTGAGCGGAGCGCTGCGGCTACTTCTGCGCCATGCTGAGTGCGTTGCGAATCCCCTGCAGCAGCGCCGGGAGCGGCGCGTCGCCCCAGAAGTGGAGGTAATACACCTCCGGCGTGGCGCCGATCAGATGAGTGTGGAGCGCCGTCGCCGTGATCCCCGCCCGGGTCAACTCGCGAAGCACCGGCTGCACCTTTCCCGCCAGGATCGCGAAATCACCGGTGGCGACGGCGCGCGACGGCGTCACCTGCTGGATGGCGATCGGCGTCGCGTACGCCATCGCTGCGACAACCGGTTTCCCCGCGATCAGCACCGGGCCGCCCACCACATTGAACGACATCGATACCACCGACCCGGCCGCGTGTCCGTGCTGGCCGAGGACGCGGAAGACTTCTGCAGTGTCGATCGTGACCGCGGCGGGTGATGTCGTCGGATGCACGCCGGGTCGCGGTGCGGCGGTGGCACTGATGACCGAATTCACCCGGTTTGCCAGGTCGATCGCGCCTCCGCTCCCGTGAAAGTGCAAATAGGTGAGTCTCGGCGCTTCGTCGTTGAGATGATCATGGATCGCCGTGACGTCGAGGCGCGCCGACACGAAGGCGTTGAGGACGATCGGCAGCTCCGCGTCGGTCGCGATGATGTCGCCCATCGCCTCCGCTGCCGCAGGTGTCCCGGTGAATCCCGCCCAGCTTCCCAGCGCCAGCGCCGGTTCGACCTTGACGTCGCCCACCATGACGGTGAGATCGCTGCGCGGCAAGGTGAATCGCGTGTACCCGCCACCGTCGGTCGCGGGCGCGCGGAGAATCGCGGCGACCGTGTCGCGCGCGGGATCGAAGGATGACTGAGCCAGCGCTCGCGATGGAGGCGCAACGCCGGCAATCACCGCGATAGTGAGCACGATGAAACCACGATGCATCTGGTACCTCGCTGTTCGAGCCGGCCGGTCCATCTTACGCAGGCGCAGGTTGCCCGCTCGCGATGCCGCGGGCGGCGAGGAACGATTCCATTCCGGCAGCAGTAACTCCCGCGAGTGCAATGTATCCGTCGGGCCGGATGAGGTAGCCGGTATTGCGTGCGAGACCAACGCGCTTCATCGCGTCCTCCCACGCGAAGCGATGCAGCGGCAGGCCGTGTTCGTCGCAGACGACGCGCACCGCGATCGGCACGTCGCCATAGGCGTGCACCTGCCAGTCGAGCGACGTCAGCGGCGCGAAGTTGTCGCCGCCGTTGCGGAGTTCGACCCATGGCAGCCGGTCACCGCCGCGAATGGCGCCGACATTGCCTTCATTCCAGTGGACGTGCCGGTAGGTGATCTCGGTCTGCGATACGGTGCGGAAAAGAAAGCGCCGCACCCGCTTGCGACCGAGGAGCCATGGCGCCAGGCGCGGAACGACGTGCAACCGTACCGTGCGCGCGATGATGCCGTTTCGCGTGACGAGGGTGAACACCCGGTCGGTCGACTTGACCAGCCGCCTCGCGAATTCGATCCGCTCCGGCTGGTAGGTGTCGAGGAGCGTGGCGTTGGCTCGTCGCTGGATGACGTCGGCGATCTTCCACGCCAGGTTGATCGCATCGCCGATCCCCGTGTTCATCCCCTGCGCCCCGACCGGGGAGTGGATGTGCGCGGCGTCGCCGGCGAGAAAGACGCGGCCGCGCCGGAAGGCGTTGGCAACGCGATGGTGCACGTGGTAGGTGGAGAACCAGCGCACCCCGTTCACGGTGATCTGCATCCGGTCGAGTATCCGTTGCGAGACGTCGTTCCAGGTGAGTGTGGTACTGCGTTCGAGTGAACTCGCGAGGACCGTTCCGACCAGGCGAACCGCGTCGGTGCCGTGCAGCGGGAAGACGGCGAGAAAATCCGCGTCGTCGAGGACAACGTGCAATTCCTGGTTGGCGACCGCACCAGTGGCCTCGACATCGGCGACATAGAAGATCCGGTGGTAGGTCCCTCCCGGAAACCCGGTGTCGAGCCCTTCGCGCACCACCGACGACGCGCCGTCGCAGCCGGCGAGGTACTTGGCGGTGCACGTCGTCGAGACGCCGTGATCGCTGATCGTCGCGTCCACTCGATCGCCGAGATCGCGGAACGCGGTCAGCGCGACGTCGCGCTCCACGTGAACGCCCGTCTCCTCGAGTTTTTCGATCAGCAGCGCTTCGTGGATCTCCTGCGGCAGTACCAGCATGTACGGAAAGCGGGAGATTCCCTCGCCGGCGGGGCCCAGGGGACCTCGCGCCACGTGCCGGCCGCGAGCCCAGAGATTGACGCCCGCAACCTGCACCCCGCGCGCGATCGCCTCGTCATCAAATCCCAGCTGGCGATAGAACTCCAGGGTCCGGGCCTGCACGCCGAGGGCCCGCGACGTCGTTCCCGGTGCGGTCGCCTTGTCGATGATCCGGACGCGGACGCCGCGCCGCGCCAGCCAGAGGGCGAGGACGAGTCCGGTGGGACCTGCTCCCGCGATGAGGACGTCGACGTCGCCGGACGGCATGAGGGTCGCCGATCAGTTCAGGGATTTGCCCGCAACTGGAGAGGTACGACGGTTGTTCCCCAGTGCAGTTGCACCACGGCCGAGTCGGCGTCGACCATGGGAAACTCCCACTGGAGCGTTTCAACGTGATCGCCCTGCCGCGGGACCGCCTTGATCCGCAGCACATCGTTGCCGCTGGGATAGCGCAAATGAAACGCGGCGGCGGTGCGGTTGAAGATGATCGTCCACGACGCCGAATCGGGGATGGTCCAGATGCTGTACGTCCCGGCGGCGAGCCGCGATCCGTTGATCGTGACCGGCGCCGATACCGCGATCCTCGCCGCGCTGTCAGCGCTCGGCGTCCAGATCTTCCCCCAGGGAACGAGGGCGCCGAAGAGGGCGCGGCCGCGAGCCACCGGGCGCCGGTAGACGATCTCCACCCGGGTGCCGGCGACCAGCTGCGAGACGGTGCCGAGCTGGCTCTTGGGCACATCCTGGGCGCAGGCGCTGGTCGATGGGGCAACGAGGAGGAGACCGAGAAACAGGGGTGCGAATCGCATTGCGGATTATATAGCGGCGCGCGCGGTTCTGGTCGCCGCGACGGGTGATACCGCGCTAACTTCTCTCCGAACAGCACCTCACCAGAGCCCCGACACCGAGCCGACTTGTGTTCACCTTGACCATCCGGGATTTCGAGCAGGTTCGCGAACGAATCGCCCCGCACATCAAGCGGACTCCGCTGCTCACCTCGCGCCAGCTGAGCGAAATGACGGGATACGACATCCGCCTCAAGGCGGAGCTCTTTCAGCGCGGCGGATCGTACAAGATCCGCGGTCCGCTCAACAAGCTGTCGCAGATGTCGGAGGAGGAGAAACGGCGCGGCGTCGTCTGCTCATCGGCCGGCAATCACGCCCAGGGCGTGGCGCTCGCGGCCCGGATCCATGGCGTCCGCGCGGTGGTCTGCATGGCGACCAACGCCACGCCGTCGAAGATCGCCGCGACGCGCGGCTACGGCGCGGAGGTCGTGCTGCACGGCAGCATCTGGGACGAAGCCAACGAGAAGGCGAAGGAACTCGTCCGCGACGAAGGGCTGACCTATGTCCATCCCTTCGACGACGAGCAGCTGATCGCCGGGCAGGGAACCCTTGGCCTGGAGATCGTGCAGGACTGGCCCGAGGTCGACGCGATCGTGGTTCCCATCGGCGGCGGTGGATTGATCAGCGGCACGTCGATGGCGGCCAAGAGTCACAACCCGGCGATCCGCGTCATCGGCGTCGAATCATCGGATGGCCCGGCAATGAAGGCGAGCGTCGAAGCGGGGGAGCTGACCACCATCGAGTGCAACACCGTGATCGACGGCCTTCGCGTGCGGCGCGCCGGCGTCATCAACTTCAGTGTGGTGCAGCGTTTTGTCGACGAAATCGTCGCCCTCCCCGATCGCGAGATCTTCGACGCGATGATCTGGGTAATGGAGCGCTGCAAGCTGGTGATTGAAGGCGCCGCCGCAGCTCCCGTCGCCGCGCTGTTGAATGGCCTGGTGAAGTTGCCGAAAGGGTCGAAGGTCGTGGCGGTGCTGAGCGGCGGCAACCTCAATCTCGATCAGCTGCGCGGGCTGGATTGGAATTGACGAACGGTGGCTTGGTGCTGCCGTAGCGCCGGATCTACAGCCTCATCCCGCAACGCCGCGTGCGGCCTTACCTTGATGCATGTCGATCGCCTCACCCTACCGCACTCTTCCGGCGCCTCGCCGGCAAACCCTCGTCGCGCATGACATCACGTCGAGCCGCGAGGCGCGCGACACCTACATCCGCGCCATCGTCGCTCGCGGCGGCGGTTTTCGGCCGGAGAAACTCCGGAAATGGCCCGCGGAGCAACTGGCGCGCGAAGTGGTGCGGCACAGCCTGGAATCGCCGCACGATGAGCTCCGCCTTCTCGTCGCGCTGTATGTCGACGTGGAACCGGCGCTGCAGATCGAGTTCCTCGACGCCACCGGCGTCCGGCGCGACGGCGCGTCGATCCCCGAAGATCTGGAGCCACCCTTCGCGGATGCCGACCGGATTCGCACCGCGGCCGATGCACTGATCGAGCGTCACGGCGACGAGGCGCGCCGCTACCTCCGGACCATCTCGATCTACAACGACGCCGCGTGGCCCGGCCTCGCGGACATGATGCAGGCGCCAGCGTGAGTCGGCGCGCGACGCGGAAGCCCCGATGACGATTGCCGTGGGACAGAAGGCCACGCGCTCGCAGACCTTCACCAGCGATGACGTCGAGCGCTACGCGATGCTCAGCGGCGATCGCAATCCGCTGCACTTCGATCCCGCCTTCGTTGCGGCAACGTCGTTCGGGCGATTGGTAGTCCAGGGTGGGCTTACCACCGGCGTGCTGCACGCCCTCGTCGCCACCGACCTGCCGGGGCCGGGGACGGTCTTCCTGAGTCAGAACTGGAAGTTCACCGCGCCGGTATTCATCGGCGACACGGTCACGGCGGAAGCGACCGTCCTCAGCGTGCACTCGTCGAAGCCGGTGACGCAGCTCGCGATCCGCGTCTGGCGACAGGATGGCACCACGGTGCTCGAGGGCGAAGCGTGGTGCTACCGCTTTCAGCCCGCGTCGCCCTGAAGCCGTGAATTCACGACCTCGAGAATCGCCGTCTCGCGGCGCTGGGCGTCGGCTTCGATCCGCGCTCCCTTCGCCGAGATCTCATCCGCGAAGGCACGATCGGTGAGCTGCGCCGCGTTGATCTTTACATTGAGATAGGCGCCCATCACCGCACTCCGCGCGCAGAGCGCTCCAACGCCGGCATCCGACACCGAACTCCCCTGTCCGTTGCGCGCCATCTCCTCGATCACCGTCATAGATGCCAGTGCCACCTCCATCACCCGCAACGGGACCTCCGTCGCGATCCGCGTCGCGGCCTGGATCGCGGTCTTGCGCGCCGACTTTTCGGCGTCGGTGGTCTTCGGCATTCCCAGCGCCGCCATCACCAGCGTGAATGCCCTGGTGTCTTCGTCAACCAGCTGCAGCAGTTCCTGCGTGTGCCGCTGTCCTTCCTCTGCGACGTCGCTGAACATCTTCCAGCGGTCATCCCAGCCGCGCTTGTGACTCGACAGGTTGGCGACCATGGTGCCGAGCGCCGCGCCGAGTGCTCCGATCGCGGCGGCAACCGAACCACCGCCGGGTGCCGCGCTTTCGCTCGCGGTTTCGGCGGTGAACTCGGCCATTGACAGCCGCACCAGCCGCGTATCGGCCGGGTCGCGCAAGAGATATTCGATCACCCGCTCCTCCGGATTGAACGGTGTCAGCTCATCGAGCCCGAGCGATCGCACGGCGATGCGCACCAGCTCCGCCTCCGAGACGCCGCTCGACCGCTGCTGCTTGTGCAGGAAGTAGCGACCGGCGTCGACGAGACAGCGCAGCGGAACGAGGCCCACCAGCTCGGATCCGGTTGCCCGCACGCCGCGGCGATCGGCCGCGCGGCAGACTTCGTCGAAGGCGACGTGCAACGGCGTGACGTCGATGTTGGTGAGGTTGATCGACACCTGCGCCACGCCGTATTCGGCGATGAACCAGCCGATCGCCTTGACGGCCTTGAGCGTGCCCGGCTGGACGACGTCGTGTCCCGTGGCATCCTTCACGGTGCGGCCCGCTTCGCGGACGTCGAATGCAATCGCGTTGGCGCGGCGCGTCGACGTGGTGTTGAGATTGACGTTGTACGCCACCAGGAAATCCCGCGCGCCGATCACTGTGGCGCCGCTCCGCGGGTTGAACGTCGCGGGACCGAAGTCGGGTTGCCACGCCGGGTCGGCGAGCTTTCGTTCGAGCCCTTCGTATTCGCCGGCGCGAATCACCGAGAGATTGCTGCGGGCGCGATCGAGCTGCGCCGCCTCGTAGAGGTAGACCGGAATGGCGAGCTCGCGTCCCACTCGCTCGGCGAGGCGCCGGGCGTACGCCACGGTTTCTTCCATCGTGATCCCGGAGATCGGCACCAGCGGACAGACATCGGTCGCACCCATTCGCGGGTGTTCGCCGGAATGCTGCTGCATGTCGATCACGCTCGACGCGGTGCGAATGGCGCGAAAGGCGGCCTCGATCACCGCGTCGGGGTCGCCCACGAGGGTCACCACGGTGCGATTCGTGGCGGCTCCGGGATCGACATTGAGGAGGCGGACGCCGTCGACGGTCGCGATGCTGTCGGTGATCTGGCGGATGATCGCGGGGTCGCGACCTTCGGAGAAGTTGGGAACACATTCGATGAGGCGGGGCATGCCGTAATATGGCCTTGTCATCCCGAGCGCAGCGAGGGATCGGGTCGCGACGGGACGATCCCTCGGCCGCTTCGCGCCGTCACTTCACCACAACTACGTTGACCTCTCCCTCGCGCCGAGCGATGGTAACGCCCACGTCGGCATTCTCGCGGTAGAGTTCGAGGTCGAGGGATCCGGCCCCCACTTTGAGATTGTTGATCACGACGCGATCGAGCCAGCGGGGCAGTTCGGGGTAGCGGAACTGCACTTCCTTCTTCGGCGCGCTGATGTTGAGTCCGATGCAGCTCTGCAGCAGGAGATACACGGCCGCCGCCGCCCAGCTCTGCGGCGCGCACGCCACCGGATATGCCGTGGGCCCCTCTCCCGGCCGGCGCGCAAAGCCGCAGAAGAGCTCCGGCATCCGGTGCAGGTCGGCGACCATGCTGGCGTCGAAGAGGCCGGTCAGGACCCGCATCGCACCGCTCTTGATGCCGTACCGTGCCAGGCCGAGCCCGATCAGCGCGTTGTCGTGCGGCCAGATTGACCCGTTGTGATACGACATCGGGTTGTACCGCACCTCCGACGTCGCCACCGTGCGCACGCCCCATCCCGAGTACGACGATGCGTCGAGAAGCGTCTCGGCGATTCGCGCTGCGTGTTCGCGACCGGGAATCCCGCAGAAGAGCAGGTGTCCCGCGTTGGATGCCCTGACTACGCACGGTTGTTTCTTCCCGTCGAGGGCGAGCGCGTAGGTGCCGATGTCTTCGCACCAGAAGGCCTCGTCGATCTGCTGGCGAAGCTTTTCCGCGTGCTGGTCGAGCTCGACTGCGCGCTCGGCGCGGCCCAGTGCCTGCGCCAGCTCGCTCGCCGCACGGAGCGCGGCGCAGGCATAGCCCTGGATCTCGCACATCGCGATCGGCGGCTCAGCCAGCCGGCCATCGTGATGGAAGACAGCGTCGTGGGAATCCTTCCATCCCTGGTTGACGAGGCCATCCTTCGACCGGCGATTGTATTCCAGGAAGCCGTCGCCGTCTGAATCGCCGTATTTCCACATCCACTCGAGGGCGCGTTCGACGTGCGGCCAGAGATGCTCCGCCGTGTCGCGATCGCCGGTGCGCTCATAGTACGCGCCGGCGAGGATCACGAAGAGCGGCGTGGTATCGGCGCCGCCGTAGTACCGTCCGAAGGGGATCTCCTTGAGTGCCGCCATCTCGCCGCGCCGCGCTTCGTGGAGAATCTTTCCCGGTTCGGCGTCCTCGGCCGCGATCACCGCCTCAGCCTGCGTGCTGGCGAGATATCTCAGGACGCCGCGGGCGAGCTCGGGGTTGATCCAGAGATATTCGAGCGCGGTGATGATCCCGTCGCGGCCGAACGGCGTGCTGAACCACGGCACGCCGGCGTACGGATAGGGACCGTGCGCCGTCTGCGTGATCATCATGTGAACGTCGGCGGAGGAGCGGCTCAGCCAGCTGTCGAACTGCTCGTTGGATGTCGACACCGCCGACTCGATGTTGCGGCGGCGTGCCAGGGAATCGAACGCGGCATTGAGCGCGTCGTCATACTGGAGTGCCCGCGCGCGGGCGCTGCCAACGTCGAAGATCCAGGTGAAGAAGATCGTCTCGACCGCCTGCGGCGCGAGCGAGATGTCGAACCGGAGTTCGCCGGGGGCGAGCGCGGTGGCCGACGGATCGGAAACGACTCGCGTGCTGCGCTCCACGCCATCGAGCCCGTGGTATAGCAGCTCTCCTTCCTCCTCATCGACCTGATAGGTCCGTTCGCCGCGCGCCGTCCGCGGCGAGCCGCGCACCTCGAAGATGTCGGCGAAGTCCGCGTCGTAGTGGATCGAGATGCTGGCGTCGATCGGGGCGAGCGAGTGATTGGCCAGCACCTGCCGTTCGTAGCAGCACCCTTCCCAGAGGAAGATCGATCGAAAGAGGTGCAGCGATCCCCGCGCGACGCGAACGTGACCCTCCTCGAAGATGTCGGGATTGGTCAGGTCCACCGCGAGCAGCGCATTGTCGTCGCGGACGGTCGAACTCAGCAGCAGTGGCGGCTCGCCATTGAGGAGCAATTCGAGATGCGACAGGAGACGCGTCCCGTCGCAATAGATCCCCTGTTCCCGGTTGCCGATCTGCTTGATGTCGCCATGCCGGTCGAAAACAGCGAACGTATCGCCGTGCTTGAGCACCCGGGTCCGGTCGTCGGCTCGTTCCTCGGTGGCGGCGATGTAGTACTGATTCTCGCCGCCGTTCGGCAGGATATCGCTGGCCTTCTTACGCGGCATGGCGTTCCGGTCCCCGGGCGAGCCGGGCATAGAGGGCGAGGTAGTCACGTGCCATCCGGTCCGCGGTGAATCGCCGGTCGAACTCGGCACGGCATTTCGCGCGATCGAGCCCGCCGATCCGATCCACGGCGCGCACCGCGCCGGCGACGTCGTCAACTACGTACCCGGTGACGCGATCGGTCATCACCTCCGACACCGACCCGCGCCGGAACGCGACCACCGGCGTACCGCACGCCATCGATTCGATCATCACGAGGCCGAATGGCTCCGGCCAGTCGATCGGGAAGACGGTGGCGATGGCGTTGCCGAGAAAGTCGTTCTTGGAATCGTCGTCGATTTCCCCGATCAGCTCCACCAGCGGATCGTCGAGGAGCGGCTCGATCCTTTCGGCAAAGTATTTCTCGTCGGCGCGATCAACTTTCGCTGCGATGCGCAACGGGATGCCGGCGAGCTGGGCGATTTCGATGGCGCGATCGACGCCTTTTTCGGGCGAGATCCGGCCGACGAACGCGAGATAGCTGCCAGGGCCGGGATGAAAGCGATACAGGTCGGCGCGGATTCCGTGATACACCGTCCCCTGCCAGTTGATCCACGGCAGCGGCGCGCGTTGCGCGTTGGAGATCGACACCACCGGGACCGCCGGGAATTCCTGGTACACCTGCACCAGGTCGGGAATATCGAGACGGCCATGCAGCGTGGTGATCGACCGCGTGATGAGCCGGCGCGAAATCGGGAAATGGAGGTAGTCGATGTGATAGTGGATCAGGTCGAATTCCCCGGCCATCCGTGCCACCCGTTCGAGCATCACGACGTGATGGGCCAGCTGGTCCTCGCACGCCGGGTCGAGACGCAGCGACCGGTCGGAGCATGGTATGAGACGGGCTCTGGTGACTGAATCGCCGCTGGCAAACAGCGTCACGTCGTGGCCCTGCGCCACCAGCTCCTCGGTGAGGTGCGACACGACGCGTTCGGTGCCCCCATAGGCCTGCGGCGGGACACTTTCGTAGAGCGGTGACACCTGGGCAATGCGCATGAGCCGGCCTTCGTCTCCTTTCGACGTCACCCGAGCAACCTGAGCGCTCCTCAATCGGAGACGAACGAGGGGTGCGGCGTATCACGGAACGCCATCGGGAAACGCTATCATTCCCCGGTGCAGACCCCCGATGGCTCCCCCCTGATCGCCCGCTTTCGCCGCGCCCGCACTGATGAACAGCTGGCTGTGCTCGAAGGCCTCCACGCCGTGAAGCATGCGCTCCGGTTCAGTGCCGTAATCGACGTACTCGCCGCGCACGACCCCGAAGCGGTGGCCAGTCTCGCCGCCCGGCTCGCACCCGACATCGCCGTCCGGCTCGCCGCGATGATCACGCCTGTCGCGCGGCCGATCTTCGATGCCCTTTCGCCCACGCCGCCCGAGACCGGCCTGATCGCCATCGCCGCGCGGCCGAGTGGCGGTATCGATCAGCTCGCGCGCCTCGGCCGGTCCGCTCCGATCGTGCTGCTCGAATCGCCGACGCACAGCGGGAACATCGGTGCGGCGATTCGCGTGGCTGCGGCCGCTGGCGCCGCGGCGGTGGTGACGACCGGGTCGGTCGATCCGTGGAATCCCGGGGCGCTGCGTGGGTCGGCCGGGCTCCATTTCGCCCTGCCGGTGTGGAGCACGGCGGCGATCGACTTTCCCGGCCGTACACTCGTCGCGCTCGATCCCGCCGGTGACGAACTCGCGCCGGCTTCGATCCCTGCCGACGCGCTGATCGCGTTCGGGTCGGAGCGCGCCGGTCTGTCGCATGATCTCCTGGCGCGCGCCGACCTGCGGGTGAGGATTCCGATGGAGCCCGGCGTGTCGAGTCTCAACCTCGCCACTGCCGTCGCGGTGGTTCTCTACGCCTGGCGATTCCGGCAATGACCCACCGGCGCATCGAGTCGCCGATGGCGTTCACCGCACTCGCGCTTTCCGGCGTCGTGTGGGGGACGTCGTTCGTGCTGGGCAAGGTTGCGCTCGTCCAGTTGAGCGTGCCGCACATGATCCTCTACCGGTTCATTTTCGCGTCGATCGCCTTCGCCCCGGTGCTGCTTCGCGGGATGCCGCGGCTCGACCGGAACGAATGGGGACTGGTCGCGATTGCCGGCGTGATCGGCGTGCCGGTGCAATTCCTCCTGCAGTTCGAGGGGCTGGCACGCACCACGGCGTCCCACGCGGCGCTGATGATCGGTACGGCACCGGTGCTCGTTGCAGTCGCCGCATTTGTCGTCCTGCACGAGCGGTTGCATCAGCGCGTCTGGCTCGCACTCGTCGTATCGACTGCTGGCGTGGCGCTGATCGTGATGCGGACAGGCAGTGGTGGCGCCGGAGCGCTGCAGCCAACGCTTGCCGGCGACCTGCTCGTCCTGGCGTCGATGTTTGCCGCCGTGGTGTGGATTCTCGCCAGCAAGCAGCTGATGGTGAAGCATCATCCTGCGGTGGTGAGCGGGCTGATCGCGGTGACAGGCACGGTGCCGCTCGCCGTGTGGGTGCTGGCGCGGAATGGACCGCCTCCACTGCACCTCACCGCCCAGACCTGGTGGGCTACCATCACCCTCGGCGTGATCGCGACGACCTGTGCCACGGTGCTCTGGAACTGGGGTCTGGCTCACACCGATGCCGGCAAGGCCGGCGCCTTCATCAACCTCGAGCCGGTGGTTGGCGCGACTCTCGGTGTCTGGCTGCTGCACGAATCGCTGGGACCGATGGCGCTCGTGGGCGGCGCGATGATCGTGGCCGGGGCGCTGGTGGCGGGAGCCAGTACAACGTGAAAAGAGAAAGCGGAAAAGGGGAAAGGGAAAACCGGGGAGAGAACGGAGCAGGGAGAAGCGATCCGTGGGCCGATCATCGTTCACGTATCGCAGGGTTTCTTTTCCGTTCTCCCTGCTCTCCCACCTTTTCCCTTTTCCCTTTTCCCTTTTCCCTTTTCCCTTTTCTCTTTCCGTATTCATTCCGTCCGCAGGATCTTCGCCGGATCGACTCGCGCGGCGCGGCGGGCGGGCGGGAGCGTCGCGACGATCATCGTCACGGCGAGGAGGCCGAAGGCGACGAGGTACGCCACCGGATCGGCGGCATGAACGCCGAAGAGAAACGGTGTCAGCAGGTGGGCGAGCAGCGCCGACAGCGCCAGCCCCGCGACGATCCCGATGAGCGCGCCCGTGATCGTTCCGCGCAGCATCAGCGCGATGATCGACGGCTCCTGCGCGCCGAGCGCCACGCGAATCCCGGCTTCGCGCATCCGCTGCGCCACGGTTCGCGAGATCACGCCGAAGATTCCGACGCCGGCGAGGATCGTCGCGAGCACGCCGAAGAGCGATCCGAGGACGGTACGGTAGCGCTCTTCGGCGTACGACTGCCGGATCAGGCTGCGCACCGGTTCGACCTGCTGGATGGTGACGGCGGCGTCGAGCGACGCCAGGCGCGCCTTGACGAGTGCCTCCAGCGCCGGCACATCCGCGGTGGCGCGAAAGGTCAGCACCATGCCGGCTCCCGGCCATTGCGCTGACGGGATGTAAGTCGTCGGTTGGACGTCGTGTGAGAGCTGATCGTAGCGGATGTCGGCCGCGACGCCGATCACGGTCCAGGTCTTGTTCTGCCAGATCACGCGCTTGCCGACTGGCGACTGGCCACCCCAGTCGCGTCTGACGGCAGATCGGGTCAGGATCGCCACCGGTTCGTTGCCGATCTGATCGCTGCTGTTGAAATCGCGCCCGGCCAGGACCGGTACGCCGATGGTGCGCAGGTAATCCGGCAGCACCACGCGTTGCTGAATGTCGGGCGGCCCCGAACTGTCGGAGTAGACCACCCCTTCGACCTTGATCGGCGAGCTGTTGCCGCCTCCCTCGAAGAGTCCGCCGGAACTTCCGCTCACGGCGGTGACGCCGGGAACGCCGTGCAACGCCTCGACGGCTGCGGTGTAGAAGCGCGCCATGCGCGCATCGTCGCCCCAGAAGATGCCGCGCGCGTCCATGTCGATTTGGAAGAGTCCGTTGGCGACGAATCCCGGATTGACGGAGGTGAGCTGGACCAGGCTTTTTCCCAGCAGCGAGCAGCCGACCAGCATCGTGAGCGACAGCGCGACTTCCGCCGCGACCAGGGTGCGCTGCATCGCGGCGGCGCGGCGCGGCGTCTGGCCCGCGCCGATGCGCACCATGCTGTGTCCTCCCCAGCGCAGCAGCGCGAAGGCCGGAAGGAGTCCGAACCCGACGCCGATCACCAGCGCGCACACGCCGGTGAACGTCAGCACGCGCGCGTCGACGTGCGCGTCGGTGATGCCGGGAATCTTCGCCGGTGCGGCGTGCACCAGCAGTCGCACGCCGGCCCACGCGGCCAGCGCACCCAGGGCGGCACCCACTCCCGCCATCACCACGCTTTCGGTGATCAACTGTCGCGCCAGCCGCGCCGGTGTGGCGCCCAGCGCCCGGCGCGCGACCATTTCCGGTTGACGCCGCACCGCGTCGCCCAGCATCAGCGTGGCGACATTGACGCAGGCGATCAGCAGCAGGAGCAGTACCGCCCCCGACAGCATCAGGACGGACGGCCGCGCCGTCGCCGTCTGATCGTCCTGCCAGATCGCGGCGCGGCCCGATGTGCCGGCGGCCGATCCGTGCCATCCGATCTTCTCGTCGCGGATGATGCCGGCGACTTCGACGTTGGCCTGCGCCACGGTCACCCCCGCGGCCAGGCGTCCGAGTGCGTGATAGGAACGATTGTGCTGCGACGGAACGTCGTACGACTCGGTGAAGGCCGGAACCCAGATGGCGGGCGCGTCGGCGGTGCGGTCGAGTCGCGCGCCGGGCGGAAGCACACCGACGACGGTATAGTGCGATGTGTCGCCGATCACGATGCTCCGCCCCACGATGGCGCTGTCATCGCCGAACGTCGTGTGCCACGCCTGCCAGCCGAGCAGGGCAATGTGCGGGCCACCAAACTGCGTCTCGTCCGGCCGAAAGACGCGGCCGAGGACGGCGTGCAGCCCGAGCAGCGGAAAGAGGCTCGCGGTGGTTCTCACCGCAGCGACTTCCTCGATCGCGCCATCGTGATTGAGTTCCAGCTGGGCGTTGCCCCAGGCAGCCACCTGCGAGAGGGTGTGCGCGCGATCACGCAGCGCATCGTATTCCCCCTGACCGATCACCACGCTCTGCCACGCGATCGACACGGCCGAGTTGCGAAAGCCGGCTTCGGTGGCCCAGATCGCCACCAGTCGCTCAGGGTGCGGAAAGGGGAGCGGGCGGATCAGCACCGCGTCGGCGACGCTGTACATCGTCGTGGCGGCGCCGATGCCCAGCGCGAGCGGCAGGATCGCCATCGCGGCAAAGAGCGGGCGCTGACGCAGGAGGCGCAGCGCAAAGCGAATGTCCTGCATCAGGTTGACGATATGGCGGCTGCGGCGCACCCCGTGCTCCCTCTGTTGAGCCAGATGATGACATTCGTCGCGGGCACGATCGAGTTCGACGAGCCGCTCGGCGGCTAGCCGGCGGGCTTCGTCGGCCGTGACGCCGCGTGCGATCAGGTCGCGGAGATACATGTCGTGATGGAAGCGCAACTCGTCGGCGACTTCGTCAGCAGGGGCCGATTCGAAGATCGGCGGCAACGGCCGCCCCCGCTCGCCGGGATCGCCGGTCATGCGTCGGCCTGGAGTACGCGGGCCACTTCACGCGCGAAGCGCAGCCACGCCTGCGTCTCCGCGACGAGATGCCTGCGGCCGCTGGCGGTGAGCTGGTAGAACTTGGCGGGGCGATCGAGCTCCGACATCCGGCGATCGCTCTTGATCCATCCCCGTTTTTCCATCCGGTAGAGCGCCGGATAGAGCGACCCTTCCTCGACCCGGAAGATCTCGCCCGAGGTGCCCTCGAGCCATTGCGCGATGGCATAGCCATGGCGCGGACCCCAGGTGAGCGTCTTGAGGATCAGGACGTCGAGTGTCCCCCGCAACTGATCGCGCGCCGCCATATCGCCTCCATACCTAGAGTTCGATATAATCGGATGCACGTCCGGCTGAAAGGGTTGCGCGCCTGGCCGCCGCCGCCCGGTCTGAGCCGGCCGGCGGCCGTGGCGCTACCCGATGACGCTGCGCCCGATCAGGCGATCAGGCGGCGCCGTCAGTGGGATCCGGCTCGTCGCCGGCGGGCTTCGGCGTCCGCGTGGTGAGTTTCCGGGTCCGGTCGCGCCACTTCTTCTTCTCGGCTTCAATCGCTTCGGCGCGATCGGCGCCGAGCGAGGAATCGTTGGGTACGGATGGATCGGACGGGTCGACACCGCTGGGAAGGCCGTCAGTTGGATCCGACATCGAGGCTCCAGGTAGGGGTTCAGGAATGGGACGGACCGGCGCAGCGCGCAATGCACATCGGCGCCGACGCGGCGATTGCCGATATCCGGTACTGATTACCGAACGCGCGACCGGTATATTGGGGGCATCTCTCTCCGGCTTGGCGCGGCTGATCGACGTGTCCTTGCACGATCGTTTGCTTCCGCAACTGGCGCGCGCCAAGCCTCCGGAGCCGCGCTCGACTTCTACCCGGGACTCCCGATGAAAATCGCCTCGCGCCCGCTCGTCGCCGCCACAGCCGTCGGCACCGTCCTGCAACTGGTCATGGTGAGCCTGGGTCACCGCAATCCCGATATCGCCTCGCTGTACGCCCCCATCGGCATCGGCATTTCGTGCGTCGCGGGCGTGCTCTACGCCGTCGTGTCGACCGAGGTGATCCTCCGCGACAATGTGGTCGGTGGATTGGTTGCCGGCGCCGTCTGCGCCTTTATCGGAATTGCCGTATCGTGCCTGATGCACGACGTCGCGCCGTTGGTGCTGATTTACGGCACGATCAGTTCGGCGGTGGGGGGAGCGATTGGTGGCGCGGTGGGACGGCTCTTCTCGAGCGGCCGGGTCTAGCGCGAAGTCACGGTGCCGGTGGCGGCGGCCCCGGAGCATAGGTTCCGTCGCGCGGATGATCGGGGATCGATCGCCAGTTCACTCGCCGCTCGCGGCCCGGCCCGAGCGATCGCACCATCACGGCTCCATCCTCGAACCAGGCGACCGAATCGTCGCCCCAGCGGATTGCGTCACGTCCCTGCGGCGCGAGGAGACCGGTGTCGCCTTTGGGCCCGATGATGCAGAGCCCCGCCGTGCTGCAATTGACGACTCGCGCGAATCGCGGCTGGCCCAGCCAGACGGAGAGTACGGAATCGGCGCGGGCGGAATCGGGCGCGATGACCGGCGTCGCGTCGCCGTGTGCGGGAGGTGCGGCCGCGCGCCAGACACCGTGATCGGTGCGCACATAGAGCACCGTGTCGCCGCTCCACGCCAGATCATCCGCTTGCCCGGCCGCTGCGGGGAGCGCGATCGTCATTTCGCCACCGCTCAGCAGGTTCATGGCGACGACATCGTGCTGAGTCCCGGGCAGTGTGTCCCGCATCCGGATGAACGCAACCACGTCGCCGCTCGGCGACAGCCGTGGATGCCGTTCGATCAGCGCGGTAAAGGTGAGCTGCGCCACCTCGCCGCCACCAGCCGGGGCAGCAAAGAGGTCGGTATGATGATCGATCCCCTCGCCCACGAAGATCACAAACGGCTCCTGGCCCACGTCGATCCGATGGGCCAGCGGCGAGAATGAACACGCCGAGAACGCCGCCGCGGCGACGATCACGGTGATGGTCATGCTCCGTGACGTCGACCGCTGGCACCGAACGCCTGCGATCACTTGTGCTCGAGCTGCTTGGCGAAGAAGGCGTCGATGTCGCGGAGCGCGCGATCGTACTCCGGTGTTCCGTAACCGGTGCGGCCCGGCTTGAGAAACCCGTGACCGGCGCCGGTGTAGATCGACGAGGTGAAGTTCTTGTGATTGTTGTCCATCGCGGCCTTGATCCCGGGAAGCATTCCGGTCACGCGGGCGTCGCCCTCGGCGTAGATGCCGAACATCGGCGCCTTCACCGTGTGGAGCATCGTGGTGTCGGTGACCGGACCGTAGCAGGCAACGCCCGCCTTGAGGTCGGGATTCGCGGCGGCGTATTTCCAGACGGTACCGCCGCCCCAGCAGAAGCCGATGATCCCGGTGTTGCCGCGCTGCGTCGCCGCAAGTGAATTGACGTACTTGTAGGTCGCGTTGAGGTCGCCGACGACCTGCGAATCGGGGAGGGCGCTGACCAGCTGCGTCGCGCGGGTGCGAACCGAATCAGTCGACTTGTATTGTGATGACAGAAGATCGGGGACGATGGCGACATAGCCGTTGCCGGCAAAACGATCGGCGACCGTCGGCTCCCAGTCGGTCATGCCGTAGATCTCGTGCACGATGATGATCGCCGGCGCCTTGTCCTTGCGCTCGGGATACGCCACGTAGGCGCGGACGCTGTCCCCTTTTGCGTTGGCATACTTGACCCATTCACCGTGGGTCCTCACCGCACCGACCCGGTAATAAGGATGGCGCTGGCCGAAGCGGACGCCCCCGGCAATGGCGGCCAGAAAGGCGATGCCGGTGACGACGGGGGTAATGGTGCTGCCTCGAATCGATCGCATCGGGAACCCGGGAAGGAGTCGCTGACAAGCTAACACGCGCCGGGATCAGTCGCGGTAGCGATTCCGGCCGGCGCGCTTCGCCTTGTAGAGGTTCTCGTCGGCGAGCTTCATCAGCGCCTCATCGTCGGCGGCGCGGTCGTCGGGGAAGGTGGCCAGTCCCGCGCTCACGGTGACACTCATCGGAATCGCGGCGTCGCCGAAGTTGTGCTGCTGCACCCGGCGCAGGATCCGGTCGGTGAAGAGCCGGGCGCCGGTGCCGCCGGTCTCGGGGAGGACCACCACGAATTCCTCGCCGCCGTAGCGGGCCAGAAAGTCCATGGTGCGCAACTCGCGGCGGAGCAGGTATGCGATCTGCTTGAGGACGCGATCGCCGGCCTGGTGACCGAAGGTGTCGTTGACGCGCTTGAAGTCATCGACGTCGAGGAGGACAACGGTGAGGACCTGGTCGTAGCGTCGGGCGCGGTCGAGTTCCTCGCGCAGGCGACGGTCGAGCACCCGCCGGTTGGCGCAGCCGGTGAGCGGGTCGGTGTCGGCGAGTTCGCGCAGTTGCCCGCCGCTGCCGCTGCCGTGCTCGAGGTCGTACGACTTTTCCAGTGCGGTGACCGCCGCCTCGATCACCTGCTCGGCGAAGCCCAGGTCGAGGCGATTGAGCGGCGGATCGTCGGCGGTGGTGCGAAGGAAGAAGACGCCGCTTCGTCGCCCCGCCAGCGAGAACGGCAGGGCAATCGCCGACTTGGTGCGCCGGGCGCCCGTCTGCTGGTGTCCCCAGGTGGTCAGCACGTCCTGGTAGAGCGGATCGGCGTCGACGTCGCTTACCATCACCGTCTGGCCGGTCTCCAGCGCACGAAGAATCTCGGGATACTTGTTGAGATCGACGCGAAGATCGCGGAGATTGGGATTCTCGAATGCCGCGACGACCGTGCCTTCGCGATCACCAGATCCGGCCAGGACAACCGAACAGCGCGCAATGCGCAACCCGGCCGCGACGCGGCGCACCAGGATCTGGTAAATCTCCTCGGAGTTGAGCGACGCGGTGATTTCCTTGAGGATCGATACCAGTTCGCTGCGCGACCGGGCTTCGGCGCGCGCGCGATTGAGCTCCCGGCCCACGCGAAGGTGCGCCTTGATCCGCGCGAGGAGTTCGCGAACCTGATAGGGGCGCTGGATCGCGTCGGACGAGCTGAGCCCGAATTGTTCGAGGAGGGCGAGGTCGAATTCGGCATCGACAATGACGAAGGCCGGCACGTCCTTGTGCCGGGAATCGTCGCGCAGCCTGGTGAGCCGTTCGTTGGTTCCCGCGTCGGGGTTGGCGAGGTCGACAACGAGGAGATCGTAGGCCTCCTGTTCGAGCCGGTCGGCGAGCTGCGGTCCGCCGAGCGCCGTCACCACGTCGTACCCGTTCTCCTTGAGCACCCACGACAGCGTGCGTGCCAGGGCGGTGTCTTCGGTGGCGAGAAGGAGACGCGGGTTGCTCATCGGCCGGCGAGTTCCTGGTAGCGCGCCGGGTCGACGTTGCCGCCGGTGCAGACCAGCGCCGTGGGGCCGTCGACCAGGTGATGACCCGCGAGGACCGCCGCGGTCGTCGCCGATCCCGATGGTTCGACGCGAAGATCGTGATCGCCGAGCCAGCGCATGGCGTCGCGGATCTCGTCGTCGGTGACGCCGATTACCCGGCTCACGGTTACCCGGATCAGCGGAAAGGTCAGCGCGCCCACCGACTTGGTGAGCAATCCGTCAGCGAGACTGGCACCGCCGGTGAGGGTGGTCGGACGATCGGCCGCCATTGCAGCAGAGAGCTTGGGGATCGCCGCCGGCTCGACCGCGATGACCCGGACGTTTGCCCCGGTCGCGCGCACCGCAGAACAGATTCCGGCAAGGAGGCCGCCGCCGCCAACCGGCACCAGGATGGTGCGCACGTCGGGCCACTGTTCCAGCAGCTCGAGGCCGCACGTCCCCTGACCGGCGATGACGTCGGGGTGATCGAACGGCGGGATCATCACCAGTCCTTCTTCGGCGACGAAACGTTCGGCGGCGACGGTCTGCTCAGCACCGCGGGTCTTTCCCTGCAGCACCACCTCGGCGCCGAGGCGGCGAACTCCGTCGATCTTCACGGCGGCCGCCGATTCGGGCATGACGACCACGGCGCGAATCCCCAGACGCTGCGCGGCAAACGCCACGCCCAGTCCATGATTGCCGCTCGACGAGGTGACCACGCCGCGGCGGCGGCCGTCGGCGTCGAGGCGCCTGAGTGCCGTCCACGCACCGCGGATCTTGAACGCGCCGATCGGCTGCAGATGCTCCGCCTTGAGGCGGACGTCGTGCACGCCGTCGAGCGGCAGCGGGATCAGCGGCGTGCGCTCGGCGACGCCGGCGAGCCCATCGCGAGCTTCGCGCAGGTTGGCGAGATCGATCGCGATCATGCCTCTGCCGCCGGGGTTTCCTCGCCCGCTTCCTCCTCCAGCTCTTCCCCCTCTTCCTTCTGCACCCGCGCGACGTCGACGATCTCATCACCGGCGTCGAGGTTCATCAGCTTGACTCCCTGCGTGTTCCGCCCGCTCACGCGGATGCCCTCGACCGGGCAGCGGATGATCACGCCGCCCTTGGTGATCATCATCAGTTCGTCCTCGGGGAGGACGTCCTTGAGGGCGATCAGCTTCCCGGTCTTCTCGGTCTGCTGCATCGTGATGATCCCCTTGCCGCCCCGCTTCTGCACCCGGTAGTCGCCGAGCACGGAGCGCTTGCCGATGCCGCGTTCGCTCACCACCAGCAACTCGGCGCGCTCGCGCACCACGACCATCCCGATCACCCGGTCGCCATCGTCGAGCTCGATCCCCTTGACGCCGCCGGTGGCGCGTCCCATCTCGCGGGCGTCGGTCTCGTGGAAGCGGATGCTCATCCCGAACGATGTCGCGAGGACGATGTCATCGTTGCCGCGCGTCTTCTGGACGTCGATCAATTCGTCGTCGGCGTCGATGTTGATGGCGTTGATTCCCACCTGGCGGACGTTGCCGTACGCCGACATCACCGTCTTCTTCACCGTGCCGTTGCGGGTGACGAACATCAGCCATTCGTCGTCGCTGAATTTCCGCACCGGCACCAGCGCGGCGACTCGCTCGCCCTCGCGGATGCTGATGCAGTTGACCACCGGCTTTCCCCGGGCGGCACGACCGCCTTGCGGGATCTCGTGTACCTTGAGCCAGTAGACGGTGCCGCGATCGGAGAAGAACATCAAATAGTCGTGGGTCGAGGCGATGAAGAGGTGCTCGACCCAGTCGAGTTCCTTGGTCTCCATTCCGGTCAGGCCGCGCCCGCCGCGCCGCTGCCGCCGGTAGGTGGTGACCGGAATCCGCTTGATGTAGCCGGTATGCGAGATGGTGATCACCATGTCCTCTTCGGCGATCAGGTCCTCGACGGAGAACTCACCCTGGTCCTTGAGGATCTCGGTACGGCGGTCGTCGCCGAAGATGGCGGCAAGTTCGGCGATCTCCTCGACCAGGATCGACATCCGCTTGGGCCGCGAGTCGAGGATGCTCTGCAATTCGGCGATCGCGGCGCGGACTTCGCTGAGTTCGGCCTCGAGCTTGTCGATCTCGAGTCCGGTCAGCTTGGCTAGGCGCATGTTGAGGATCGCGTCGGACTGCGCCTCGGTGAGGCCGAACCGCGCCCGCAATGCCGCGTCCGCCGTCGGCGTGTCGGCCGACCCGCGAATGATCGTGATCACCTCGTCGATGTTGTCGACGGCAATCTTGAGCCCTTCGAGGATGTGCTCGCGCTTCTTCGCCTCGGCGAGGTCGAACTCGGTGCGCCGCACGATGATCGTGTGCCGGTGCTCGATGAAGTGCTGCAGCATCTCCTTGAGCGGCATCACCCTGGGCGCGCCATTCACGAGCGCCAGGTTGATCACGCCGAAGGTGCTCTGCATCGAGGTGTGCTTGTAGAGCTGGTTGAGCACTACCTGGGCGATCGCGTCACGCTTGAGCTCCACCACGAGGCGCATCCCCTCGCGGTCCGATTCGTCGCGCACGCCGCTGATGCCTTCGACCCGCTTTTCCATCGCCAGTTCGGCGATGTTGGTGTGCAGCGTCGCCTTGTTCACCTGGTAGGGGATCTCGGTGATGATCAGCGCGTTCTTCCCGGTGCGTTCGTTCTCCTCGATGCGAACCCGCGCCCGCATCACCACGCGCCCGCGCCCGGTTTCGTACGCCTCGCGGATGCCCGCTTCGCCGTAGATGTAGGCGCCGGTCGGAAAGTCCGGCCCCTTGATGTGGCGCATGAGGTCGTCGGTGCTGGCGTCGGGGTTCTTCACCAGTTCGGTGATGGCGCCGACGACTTCGCGAAGGTTGTGCGGCGGAATGTTGGTCGCCATTCCCACCGCGATCCCGCTCGACCCGTTGACGAGGAGATTGGGAAGCCGCGAAGGGAGGACCGACGGCTCTTCGCGCTGGTCGTCGAAGTTCGGCACGAAATCGACCGTGTTCTTGTCGATATCGGCGAGCATCTCCAGCGCGATGCGCGTGAGCCGGGACTCGGTATACCGGTACGCCGCGGCGGGGTCGCCGTCGACCGATCCGAAGTTTCCCTGTCCGTCGACCAGCGGGTAGCGAAGCGAAAACTCCTGCACCATGCGCACCAGCGCGTCGTAGACCGACTGATCGCCGTGCGGGTGATACTTGCCGAGGACATCACCGACCACCGTCGCCGACTTCTTGAACGCCCGGTTGGGAAGGAGGCCGAGCTCGTTCATCGCATGGAGAATGCGGCGATGCACCGGCTTGAGACCGTCGCGCACGTCGGGGAGGGCGCGCGACACTATCACGCTCATCGAGTAATTGATGAACGATTGCTGCAGTTCCTCTTCGATCAGGCGCGGAACGATCCGTTCGCGAGAATTTGGCGCGGTCATCGGGGTCCGGTTTGCGGGGAACGGTGTCGGTCTCGAGGCCGGGACCGGTAACGCGCAAATATACCGGATTCATCCTCGGGTTACAAGCCGGTACGACCGGCGCAAGTCATTGCAGATGAAGGCCTTAGCCGTTGGTCGGGCGGCCGCATCCTCCCGGGCTGGCGGTGACGCGGCGCTGCGGGTCGTGCGGCGAGGATCGGCGGGTCATCCCGCTTGGCCAATGGGGATCGCCGCGGCATTCCATCCAGCGGGATCGACGTCGTTCTTGTGCATCGCGCCGACGTTGACGACAACGTTGTTGCCGGTCCGGGCGAGCGTGAAACGATCCATGTTTCGCGTCGCCCGGCCAGAGATAAACGTTCCGTCCGGTTGGTACTTGGAATGATGCTTGGGACACTGGAACTCACTGTCTCCCTGGTTCCAGCGCAGCGCAGTGTTCTGGTGCGGACATGACAGGTTGAAGGCGTAGACCTCGCCCTTCCACCGCACCAGGATCACCTGGTTGTCGTGGTCGATCTGCACACCATCGGCGGGAGGAATCGGGTAGCTCGGATTGGCGCCGACCCGCCGGCGTGACACGATGGCCTCGGGTGTGACGCTCGCCGCAAGGCCGGCGGGGACGCCGACCAGCATCAGCGCCCCGACGGCGGCGAGTCCCATCTGCCGCACGAATTCGCGGCGATCAGGAGCCAGCCCGCAGCCATCGCAGGGCGCATCATCGGGGTCGGGACGGGAATGGTTCATCGCCGGATTCCATCGGAAGAATGTGGTGTCGTTCGTCAGACGTTGAGCAACGCGGTTCCAGCCACCACCGTGCACGTCCAGAGCGTGATGCTGAGCCATGACGCGGCGCGCAATCGCCGCCAGAGAACCGGCGTGGCGTCGGGCGATGCAGGCCGGTCCACCTCCCCGAACACCCGGCGACGCAGCAGATGTTCCGTGTGCGCGAGGAAGATTCCGTTGAGGCAGAGGAGGGCGACAAACCCGAGCTTGATGAGGAGCACCGGCGACTGGGCATATGTCTTGATGTCCGAGGCGAGGAGGGCGACACCACTCACGAAGAGGATGACGAGCCCGATCACCACCGGGCGATGCGTCGCATGCAGTTCGTCGAGCGCCTGCGGTTCCATCCACGACCCGGTGCGCATCGCGCGCAGCGTGTCGCGATCGGCGGCGATCGCGATCCCGCCGCCTACCATTGTCGCGGCGATATGGATCGACGTGACCGTCGTCTCGAGAATCTTCGAATCGGCGTACAGCGATTGCCACGGGGCGAACCAGCGTACCAGCGTCGTGATCATGGCGGCGAGCATCAGTTCTTCCAGAGCCACATCATCAGCGTGGCCGCGGTCGCCACACCCATCGACGCAATGGCGAGCGATCGATGGCGGTCGGCACCGCCGTCAGCGGGCCGCGCGGACCCAGCGGACTGTGCCGTCGCGACGAAGCCCGCATCGGCGGTCAGCATCGCGATGCTGTGAATCCAGCGCCGAGTCCTGCCCGCGGGATCATGGCGCGACTCGACCAGGTTCCAGACACCCGTCACGGTGTTGATCGCGAACAGTCCCTCGAGACCGGTCGCAACCGCCTGATGTGGTCCGCGGAGACTCGATCGCATCCCGGTGGCCTGCTCGTCACTGATGAGCTTCTGCCCGATTACGTACTCCGCCGCGAAGAGCGGAAGCTCGACGTAGCTCCCGATCCGGTGGATCGTCAGCCGGGTGAAATAGCCCGAGCTGTATTCGATGGCCCGCGGCCGCCCGGTATCACTTGGCGCGATGAGGCCGGAATGCGCGGCGGAAATGCAGGGACTGCAAACGGCGGACGGACCGGGAGGCATCGTATCCTGCCGCTGCGCCGCGAGTGGATGTCCGATGAGCATGGCCGCCGCGGCCAGCATGGCGGCCGCGCCTGATGCCAGCGGCGGCGACGGTTTGGCTGCGGTGCCCATGACCAAGGAAACGTTTCACCTCCGCCGAATCTCACATCGTGGTTGCTGGCGCGACGCGCAGCAGGCGCCTAGGTCGCCTCCGCGATCTTTCCCGGAACCGGCGCGGGGTGGCGCCGGCGCGCGAAGCGATCCTTGAGCCCGTCGAACCAGACATAGACTACCGGTGTAACGAAGAGGGTGATCAGCTGCGACACCGCGAGCCCGCCCACCACGGCGATGCCGAGAGGGCGCCGCGACTCGGCACCGGCTCCCGATCCGATTGCGATCGGAAGGGTTCCCATCAGCGCCGCCATCGTGGTCATCATGATCGGGCGGAAACGCACCATGCACGCTTCGTGAATCGCCTCGCGCGCCGATTTCCCTTCCTTGCGTTCGGCCTCCACGGCGAAATCGATCATCATGATGGCGTTCTTCTTCACCAGTCCGATCAGCATGATGATGCCGACGAAGGCGTAGACGCTGAGTTCCATGTGGAAGATCATCAGCGCGAGGAGTGCGCCGAAGCCGGCAAACGGCAACCCCGAGAAAATCGTCAGTGGATGCACGAAGCTCTCGTAGAGGACGCCAAGGACGATGTAGATCACCACGATCGCCAGCACCAGCAGGACGGCGAGGCCATGCTGCGCATCCTGGAAGGCCTGCGCCGTCCCCTGTGCCGCGGCTGTGATGCCGGTCGGCAGGATCGTCGCCGAGACCCGCTGGATCTCGTCGAGCGCCGGGCCGATCGAGACCCCCGGCGCGAGGTCGAACGAAATCGTCACCGCCGGCAGCTGGCTGGAATGGTTCACGGTGAGCGGACCGACCGACTCGGATACCTTCGCCAGCGCCGTGAACGGCACCAGCTGGCCGTTGCTGCCCTGCATCGAGATCAGCGACATCGCGCCCAGGTCGCGCTGATACTGCGGCAGGAGTTCCATGATGACCCAGTACTGATTGGTACTGGTGTAGATCGTCGACACCTGGCGCGCCCCGTACGCGTCGTACAGCGCATCCTCGACCTGCTGCATAGTGACGCCGACCGCCGAGGCGCGGTCGCGGTCGACGCTGAGCTGGATCTCGGGATTCTTGATCTGGAGATCGCTGGTCACCCCACGGAGGTCCTTCATCTGCTCCATCCGGGCCTGCAGGTCCTGCGACGCCTTGTAGAGTGCCGTGATATCGGCCCCTTGCAGCGTGTACTGGTAGAGACTCTTGGAGATCCGGCCACCGATGTTGATCACCGGCGGGTTCTGCACGAAGGCGCGGAGGCCGGGCACCTGAGACAGCTTCGCCTGCAGTTCGCGGGCGACTTCGTCGGCCGTCTCCTTCCGCTTGCTGCGGTCGGCGAGCCGCACGATGTAGCGCCCCTGGTTTGTCGTACTGCCGGCGCCGCCGGTGCCGAGCGACGACATGAATCCGGCGACGTTGGAATCCGCGATCACGACATGATTCGCGTCGACCTGATGGCGGTACATCCCGTCGAACGACGTCCCCTCGGACGTTTCCGTGGTGATCCGCAACTGCCCCTGGTCCTCTGACGGGATGAATCCCTTGGGAACGGCGTGTGCCAGCCACATCGTCGCGACCAGGATGATCGCGGAGAAGATGAAGACCGGACGCGTGTGGCCGAGGACCCAGACGAGTCCGCGATCGTAGCCGTTGTGCGCCCGCTGGTAGATTCCTTCGGTCACGCGGAAGAGCGGTGCCAGGGCGCCACCACCTTCATCGGCATGACTGATGCGCAGGAAACGCGAGCAGAGCATCGGCGTGAGGGTGAGCGAGACGAAGCCCGAGACCAGGATCGCGGCGCCGATCGTGACGGCGAATTCGTGGAAGAGGCGTCCGATGAGGCCGCCGAGGAAAAGCACCGGAATGAAGACCGCCACCAGCGACATCGTCATCGACAGGATGGTGAAGCCGATCTCCGCCGAGCCGTTGTACGCGGCGTCGCGCGGGTTCTCGCCCATCTCGGTGTGGCGGACGATGTTTTCCAGCATCACGATCGCGTCGTCGACCACGAACCCGACCGACAGCGTGAGTGCCATGAGCGACAGGTTGTCGAGCGAATAGCCGAGGAGAAACATCACCGCGAAGGTGCCGACCAGTGACATCGGAAGCGCGAGTGACGGGATGATCGTCGCCGACACATTGCGGAGAAAGAGGAAGATCACCATCACCACGAGGAAGAGCGTCAGATAGAGCGTGAACTTGACGTCCTTCACCGACGCGTCGATCGACTCCGATCGATCGTAGATCGTGGTCACCTTGACCGACGCCGGGAGCGACTTGGTCATTTGCGCCATCTCGTCGCGCACCGCCTGGGCCACCGCGATGGTGTTGGTGCCCGGTTGCCGCTGGATGCCGAGCACGACCCCTCGCGAATTATTGAACCACGCCGCGGCCTTGGTGTCCTGCACGCTGTCGACGACGTTGCCCAGATCGCCGAGGCGCACCGGACGTCCGTCGCGCCACGCGACGATCAGCGGGCGGTAGGCCGCCGCGTTGAGCAGCTGTCCCTGCGCATCGAGCGAATACGCCTTGTCGGTGCCCCAGAGCGTGCCGGTCGGCAGGTCGACATTGCCATTGCTCACTGCGTCGAAGACCTGGTCGATGCCGATCTTGCGGGCCGCGAGTGACTGCGGATCGAGCTGGATCCGCACGGCGTACTTCTGCGAACCGTAGACCTGCACCTGGGCGACTCCCGACACCGTGGACAACTGCTGCGCGATCTCGTTCTCGCCGTACTCGTCAACGGTGGAGAGCGGCAGCGTGCTCGACGTCAGGGCGTACAGGATGATCGACGACGCCGACGGATCGACTTTCCGGTACGACGGCGGGAGGAGCGTGGTCGGCAGGGTGCGCGACGCCTGCGTCATTGCCGCCTGCACGTCGGCGGCCGCGGCGTCGATATCGCGATTGAGGTCGAATTGCAGCGTGATGCTGGTGGTGCCAAGGAGCGATGACGATGTCATCGAACTGAGCCCGGCGATCGTCGAGAACTGCTTCTCCAGCGGTGTCGCCACCGCTGACGCCATCGTTTCCGGGCTCGCGCCCGGCAACGATGCTGTGACCGATATGGTCGGATAGTCGACGCTCGGCAGGTCGGCGACCGGAAGGCCGCGGTAGGCGGCGATCCCGAATATCAGGATTCCGCTCATGATGAGGGTGGTCATTACCGGACGCGAAATCCACGGGGATGACAAACTCCGGGTGCGGCCTTTGATATGTCCCTGGCCCCGGTCGGGCGCTTCTTCGCCGGCCGGGGCGTCGTCGTCGCGGTCGGTCACTGGCGCGGTTTCCTCCGCGCTCCCGCGCTCCCGGTCCCACCCGGTGCGGGATCGCCGGCTTTTGCCGTGGCGTTGGCACTATCAGCGGTTGGCGCAGTTGCAGGATTCCGGATGCTGACTCGCGAACTGTCGGTGAGGCGCAACTGGCCGTCAGTTACGATCGTTTCGCCGGCCGTGACGCCGCTCTGCAACATGGTGAGCGAATCGGAGCTCCGCGCCACGGTCACCTTGACGGGGTGCGCGCGCCGGTTCGAATCGACGATCCAGACCACACTTCCGTTCTGGCTGTTCTGGACCGCGGCAGTCGGCACCACGAGGGCGTTCCGGGCCACATCGAGCTGCAGCGAGACGGCGTCGAGGCCGCCTGGCCAGAGCGCGCCATCGGCGTTGGGGAAGATCGCCTTGAGCAACACGGTGCCGGTGAGTGAGTCGACGTTGTTGTCGAGGAAGGTGAGCTTGCCGTATTCGACGTGGGCCGAATCGCCCACCGGCCGTGCTTCAACGGCGAGCCCGCTGTCGGCGCGGCGGCGCACGGCGTCGAATAGCGCGGCTGGCACGGGGAAGCGGACCATGATCGGCGAGATCTGGTTGATCACGACCAGCGTCTGGCCGGCGCCGCCACGCACCTGGTTCCCTTCCTTCACCAGCACCGAGCCGGCGCGCCCGCTGATCGGCGCGCGAATCGTGGCGTACTGCACGTTGAGCCGCGCCTGGGCGATCATGGCGCTGTCGGTGCGGAGCGTCCCCACAAGCGCGTCGGCCATCGCCCGCGTCTGGTCGAGTTGCTGCTGGGTGACGTAGTCCTTGGCGGCGAGCGCCTGGTAGCGGGCGACGTCGTGCTGCGCACTGATCCAGCTGGCGTAGTCGCGCGCCTGTGCGCCCTGCGCCTGCTCCAGCGCGGCCTCGAACGACCGCGGGTCGATCTCGAACAGGATCTGTCCCTCGTGGACTTCGTCACCCTCCTTGAAGAGCACGTGCTGCAGCAGGCCGCTCACCTGTGCCTGCACCTCGGCCGTCTGGATCGGCTCAATCGTGCCGGTCGCCGCGATCATCCGCGGCATGTCGACGCGCCGCACCTGGGTGACCGCGACCGGAACTGGCGGCGGCGGCGTCGCAGCCTTGCTGTGGCAGGCGGCGAGAACGAGCGGAGGGAGCGCAAACAAGCAGCAAAGGCGTGACACGCGAATCATCGGTTGTTGCCTGATGCGGAGGTTGGTTGACCGGGAGCCAGGCGCAGTTGCGTCGCCCCGCTCGGTTGCAGCATGCCGGCGTCGTGCGCGAGCTGGACCAGAGATGTGTGCCATGTGATTCGCGACTGAATCCGCTGCGACCGCGCGTCGGCCAGCGAGTTCTCGGCGGTGAGCAGCTCGAGCAGCGAGCCGACGCCCTCGCGGTACCGGGCGCGAGCCGCGTCGACCGCGGCACTGGCGCTGGCGTAGAGTTCGTCCGACGTCGCGACACTCTGCGTCGCGGTGCGGAGTGCCTGATAGCTCTGATACACCTGGAGGGCGACCTGCTGCTCCATGGTGCGGAGCCGCGCCGTTTCGGCATCGGCCGTGAGTGCTGCAGCCTGAGCCGCGTACTGCCATCCGAGGCCATTGAAGATCGGAATCGAGAGCGACAATCCGACGTTGTACGACGGAAAGTTTCCCGAGAGTCCGGTCACCCATTCCGTGCCGCTCGTGCCGGTGGCGCTCAGCGACGGCAGGTATTGCGACCGCGCCTCGCGCGCCTCGGCCCGCCGCATATCGACCTGGGCGCGTTCGGCCGCGAGGTCGGGACGCTGGAGGAGACCGTTCTGCATCAGCGAATCGACTTTCGCGGCGATCGGTGCCACCGGAGTTCCCGCATCGGCGGTATCGACGTCGAAGATCGCATCGGGTGGCATGCCGATCAGCGTCGCCAGCGCACCGCGGGCGCTCGCGAGCGCACCGTCCGCCTGCTGCAGCGCGAGCTGCGCCTGCGACACCGCTGTTCTCGCCTGCAGCACGTCGGAGATCGTTGCCACACCGACGGTCCGCCGGTCTTCTGTCGCCGCGAGGTTGACCTGGGTTTCCGAGAGATTGATTTGCTGGGCCTCGAACAACCCCCGCGCGCCGACATAGGCGAAGTAGCCCTGCACCGTGCGCCGCACCACGTCGGCGACGGTTGCGTTATGGGTCCAGTCGGCCGAGTAGAACCCTTGCCGCGCGGCGTCGATGGCGCCCGCCCGGCCGCCGAAGTCGAGGAGAAGCCAGTCGAGTGACAAGGTGGGTCCATACGTCGTCTGCTGGACTGACACCCGGCCGCCGGTGGCCGCGGTCTTGAGCCGGTTCGCGGCGAGATCGCCGGTGATGTCGGGAAAGAGGCTCGATCGCGCTTCACCGAAGGTGGCCGACGCCGCCCGGGCGGTGAGCCAGGTGGCGCGAGTCTCCGGACTCCGTTCCAGCGCCAGGTTGACAAGATCGGTCGTGGTCAGCGCGGTGCGCCGGGTTTGCATCGGCGCCGGAAGCGAATCGGGCCCGAGGCGGCTCTCGGTGGCTTCGCGCACCCCGGACTGCGGGGGCTGCCAAGCGGCGCCAGGATTGGGCGCTGACGGGGCCGCCCCTCCCGAACCGGGCAGGGGCGGATAGCATGCCGACAGTGCGGCCAACGTCGCAATCGTGCCGGCGAACAAGGGAACTTTCAGAAGTCCGGAACCTCCAGCGGTCGGCGCTGCTCTGCCGTGTCTGACTGCTACGTCGCCGCAACCATGAACGTTGACCGCCGGGGTGCCTGCGCGAACCAGCGGATACAGGATAGTTCAGGCATGCAGCAACGCAAGGAACGGAAGAGTACGGGGCTGGTTCACTATCTTTGGCTGCGGCTGACTCATTCACCGGATCACGGATGCATCGCACTGCCCTCGACGCCCGCCACCGCGCTCTCGGAGCCCGGATGATCTCCTTCGCGGGATGGGAAATGCCGGTCCAGTACAGCGGACTGGTCGAGGAACACCACGCGGTTCGCCGGGCCGCCGGGCTCTTTGATCTGTCGCATATGGGAGAGCTTTACCTCACTGGAACCGGCGCGGGTGCCGCACTCGATTACGCTCTCGTCACCGCACCGGGAAAGCTTGCCGCAGGGCGGGCCCATTACTCGATGATCTGCGCCGCCGACGGCAGTGTGATCGACGACCTGATCGTCTATCGCCTGGGCGAGATGCGCTACCTCGTGGTCGCCAACGCGTCGAATGCAGCGACGGTGGCCGCGGCGCTCGAGGAGCGGCTGGCCGGATTCGATGCGCGGCTTGACGACGCGTCGATGCGCACGTCGCTGGTCGCGATCCAGGGGCCGCGTGCCGCCGAAATCCTCCAGCCCCTCACGAGCTTCGATCTCGCCACGCTCAAGTACTACGCTGGCGTCGAGGTGACCGCCTGCGGCGTGCGCGCGTTGCTCGCCCGCACCGGATACACCGGAGAAGACGGCTTCGAGCTCTTCGTGGAATGGAACGATGGCGTTGTGGTATGGGATGCGCTCCTCGAGGCAGGAACTCCTGCCGGACTCATTCCCGTGGGACTCGGCGCGCGCGATACCCTGCGCCTCGAAGCCGGGATGCCACTCTACGGGCAGGAACTTGGGCGCGATACTACGCCATTCGAAGCCAACCTCGGCCGGGTGGTGAAGTTCGACAAGGCAGGCGACTTCGTGGGACGTGCCGCACTCGACCGCGCCAAGGACGCCCCGCGCAAGACGCTGGTCGGGCTGCGGATCACTGGTCGAGGGATCGCCCGGACCGGCTACCCCGTCTATCTTCCCGCCGCGCCGGAACCGTGCGGCATGATTACAAGCGGTACGGCATCTCCCACGCTCGGCGTCGCCATCGCGATGGGATATGTCCCGGTCGAGCAGGGCCGCGCCGGCAACACCTTCGAGGTGGGCATCCGGAACCAGCGTGCCGCGGCCGAGATCGTGCCGCTGCCGTTCTATCGACGTTCGACCTGAGGCTTCTGGAGGCGACGGTGAATATCCCCGACAAGCTCAAGTATTCGGCTGAGCACGAATGGCTCGCCGTCGACGGCACCACCGGCACAGTGGGGATCACCGCGTTCGCCGTCGAGCAGATCGGTGACATCGTCTTCGTCGAACTCCCCGCGGTGGGCTCCACGGTGGAAGCCACCAAGGCGTTCGGCGTGATCGAGTCGGTGAAGGCGGTGAGCGAACTTTTCGCCCCGGCGTCGGGGAGGGTGGTCGCAATCAACGAAGCCCTCGCCGATGCACCCGAGACGGTGGCCAGCGATTGCTACGGCGCCGGATGGCTGATCAGGATCGAGCTGAGCAATCCCAGCGATCTCAATGCGCTCAAGGATGCCGCAGGGTATCGCGCCATGATCGCGAGTCTCTAGACCAGATACGGCGTGACACCTTCCAACGAATTCGCGGCGCGCCACATCGGGCCCCGCACCGACGACATCGAGTCGATGCTCGATGTGCTGGGCTATCCCTCCCTCGACGCCTTCATCGACGCCATCGTCCCCGGCACGATCCGGCTCGGGCGCGACCTGGCCCTCGCTCCTGGCAAGACCGAAGCCGAGGTGCTGGCGGTGATGCGCGCGCTTGCCGCCGAGAACCAGGTGTTCCGGTCGTACCTCGGCCAGGGATACAGCAACACGCTCGTCCCGACGGTGATCCAGCGTAACGTGCTGGAGAATCCCGGCTGGTATACGGCGTATACACCGTATCAGGCGGAGATCGCGCAGGGACGGCTCGAAGCACTGCTCAACTTCCAGACGATGGTGAGCGATCTCACCGGCCTCCCGATCGCCAACGCGTCGCTCCTCGATGAGGGAACGGCGGCAGCCGAGGCGATGGCGATGACGCTCGCGATCGTCAAGCACGGCGCGGAAGCGGTCTATCTCGTCGATGCGAACTGCCACCCGCAGACAATCGCCGTGGTGCGTACCCGGGCCGAGGCGCGCGGCGTTCAGGTCGTGGTGCGGCAGCCGTCGGAATTCGAATTCGATCCCTCGCCCGCGGAGACCGGGGCGACGGGGGTCGCGGCGACCGTCGTCGGCTGTCTGCTGCAGTATCCGGCGACCGATGGCGCGGTGCATGACTGGCGCGACGTGTGCGCCAAGGCACACGCGGCCGGTGCGCTGGTCACCGTGGCGACCGACCTCCTCGCCCTCGCGCTCCTGACACCTCCTGGCGAGTGGGGCGCCGACGTGGCAGTCGGCAATTCGCAGCGATTCGGTGTGCCGCTCGGCTACGGCGGGCCGCACGCCGCGTTCTATGCGACTCGCGATGAGTTCAAGCGGCACATCCCTGGCCGCATCATTGGCGTTTCCCGCGACGCGACCGGCAAGCCCGCGCTGCGCATGGCACTGCAGACGCGGGAACAGCACATCCGCCGGGACAAGGCGACGAGCAATGTGTGCACCGCGCAAGTCCTGCTCGCCGTGATGGCGTCGATGTATGCGGTCTATCACGGACCCGATGGGATCCGCGAGATCGCCGAGCGGGTGCACACCCGGGCTCGGCAACTCGCCGATGCGCTCCGGACGCTGGGATACCGCGTCGACCACGACCGCTTCTTCGATACGGTCGCCGTGACCGTTGAGGCTGCTGTCCGCGAGCGGGTCATCGCCGCGGCGCTCGAGCGGAAGATCAATCTCCGGCGCCTCGGGATGAACCGGATCGCCATTGCGCTCGACGAGACGGTGAGCGAGCACGACATCGCCGATGTGGTGGCATGTTTCGCGATCGACCGCGAGGTCACGCTCGCAGAGCCCGCGACCATGAGCGCCGCCGCCGCATTCGGGTCGCTGGCGCGGATGTCGACGTATCTCACTCATCCTGTCTTCCATCGCCACCGTTCCGAGACCGAGATGCTGCGCTACATGCGCGGCCTCGAGGCGAAGGACCTGTCGCTCACGGCTGCGATGATTCCCCTGGGCTCATGCACGATGAAGCTCAACGCCACCACCGAGATGATCCCGGTGAGCTGGCCGGAATTCGGTGCGATGCATCCCTTCGCGCCGGTGGCGCAGGCGGCGGGGTACGCGGAACTTTTCCGCAGGCTCGAAGCCGACCTCTGCGAGATCACCGGGTTCGCCGCAGTGTCGCTCCAGCCGAACGCGGGCTCGCAGGGCGAGTACGCTGGACTGCTGGCGATCGGCGCCTACCACCGCTCGCGCGGCGACGATCATCGGACCGTCTGCCTGATTCCGATGAGCGCGCACGGGACCAATCCGGCGAGTGCGGTGATGGCGGGAATGCGCGTGGTAGTGGTCGCGTCCGACGCGCGCGGCAACATCGACGTCGACGATCTCCGCGCCAAGGCGGAAGCCAACGCCGCGAATCTTGCGGCATTGATGGTGACCTACCCGTCGACGCATGGTGTCTTCGAGGGCTCGATCGTCGACATCTGCACGATTGTGCACGCCAGCGGCGGCCAGGTGTACATGGACGGCGCCAACATGAACGCCCAGGTCGGTCTCTGCCGCCCCGGCGACATCGGCGCCGACGTCTGCCATCTCAATCTCCACAAGACGTTCTGCATTCCGCATGGCGGCGGCGGCCCGGGGATGGGCCCGATCGGCGTGGCCGCACATCTGGCGCCGTTCCTCCCGGACCATCCGGTGATTGATCTCGGGCACGCGCGGAGCGCCGGGACTGTGTCGTCGGGTCCATGGGGGAGCCCCAGCATCCTGCCGATCTCGTGGATCTACATCCAGCTCATGGGCGCGGCCGGACTCGCCCACGCGACGAAGGTTGCGATCCTGTCGGCCAATTACATCGCCCGCAGGCTCGCAGGTTCGTACGATCTCCTTTATTCGGGAGCCCATGGTCTCATCGCGCACGAGTGCATTCTCGACACGCGCCCGTTCAAGGAGAGCGCGGGGATCGATGTCGAGGACATCGCCAAGCGGCTGATCGATTTCGGATTCCATCCGCCGACAGTATCGTTTCCAGTGCCCGGAACGCTGATGATCGAACCGACGGAATCGGAGCCCAGGGCCGAGCTCGACCGCTTCGTCGACGCATTGCTGGCGATTCGCGACGAGATTCGCGCCGTCGAACGGGGCGATGCCCCGCGAGACAACAACGTCCTCAAGCACGCTCCGCACACCATCGAACAGGTCGCCGCCGACAGCTGGGATCACCCGTATTCCCGCGAGCGCGCCGCGTTCCCGGTCCCCGGGCTTCGTGAGCGGAAGGTGTGGGCCACGGTGTCGCGTATCGACAACGCCTTCGGCGACAGGAACCTTGTCTGTACCTGTCCGCCGATGGAGGCATACGAATAAGGGACCAAAGAAGAGTGTAGCGGGGGAGGAAAGATCGCTTCTAGTTCCGCCCTATCGGATTCGGGACCGAGCTGTAATTTCATCTGTCCTTTCCCCATACCTCCCAACTTTTCAGCGCTGGAGGGTCACATGTTCGATGAAGGCACGTCCGGGGTCCCGCGTCGCGGGTTCATTGGCAGTGTTGCCGCAGCTGCGGTCGGTCTCGGCATGACTGCCCTCGTATCCGATCGCGCCCTGGCTGAAACCGGCAGCTCGAACGCGGCCGACGCACAACTCGAAGCATGGTTCGGCAAGCTCACGGGAAAACATCGGGTGGTCTTCGATGCACCGGCCGTCAACAACGGGATGCCGATGGTCTGGCCGCGAGTCTTTCTGATGACCACCGACGGGACGTATCCCGGCGAGGGAAGCAGCGCGATGGTGATCGCACGGCACGAAGGCCTGCCGCTGGTACTCCAGGACAGCATCTGGGCGAAGTACCATCTCGGCGAGATGTTCAATGTGAAGGACGGCGCCGCACCCGCCATGAAGAATCCGTTCGCGTCCATCACCAACCTCCCGCTCCCCAATCTCGGAACCACCGGCATGCTGAAGACTGGCGTGCTCGTCGGCGCATGCGACGTGGCGTTGACGGTGTACAGCGGGGCAGCCGCGGCGAAGATGAAGCTCAACCCCGCAGCCGTGAAGAAGGAATGGGTCGCCGGGCTCTACCCTGGAGTACAGGTCGTGCCGTCTGGCGTGATGGCGGTTGCTCGCGCGCAGCAATTCTCGACGCAGTACATCTTCGCCGGCTGACCGAGCGTACGGGATGGGGGGCGCAAAGGCGCCCCCCAGCTCGCGATCATCCATCGCCGTTCTGCGAACACCGCCCGCCAGGTCAGAGGTCCAATGAACGAACCCACTCCGTCGCCGCGAATCGTTTCCCGGCGCGCCTTCGTCGAGCAGGGCGCCGCCGCGGCCGCACTGGTGATGCGTCCGCCGATCGCCGCCTTCCAGAGTTCGCGCGACGACTTTTCTCTCGCCACGGACGGAATCGAAGCGTACTGGACGCTCGCCGGCGGGTCGTTCCGCGTGACGCGGATCGTCGACCGGATCGGCAACCGGGTCATCACGCCCGCCAGCGATCCGTTCGTCATCCGGTTGCACGACGGTTCCGCAATCGCCGCATCGGCGATGCGAATCACCGGCGGCCCGCGACAGGTCCGCCTCGGCGCGGATCACCACGCCTCCCGCCGCTCGGAACAGCTCGGTGGTCACGCAGTCGAGGTCGACCTCGAACATGCCGCGACCGGGCTGCGCATCACCTGGCGGGCGATAGGACGGGACGGGTCGCGCTACCTGCGGCAGGAAGCCGCGCTCACCGCGATCGCATCACCAGTGCCGATCGGCGAGATCGTCTTCCTCGATGTTGAATGCGATGGTGCCGCGGTCGTCGGGTCTGTCAAGGGTTCACCGGTCGTGGCCGGAAATGTCTATTTCGGCTTCGAACACCCGTTGTCGATGCACGCCGTGAGCGGTAATCGTGTCACGGGCTCGCTCACGCGCGAACTCCCGCTCCGTCCCGGCACCGCGTTCACGGTGTCGTCGGTGGTCGGGACGACGGCAACCGGGCAGCTGCGTCGCGACTTCCTGCAATATCTCGAGCGCGAGCGAGCGCACCCGTACCGGACCTTTCTGCACTACAACTCGTGGTACGACCTCGGCTACTTCACCAAGTACGACGAGGCCGGCGCACTCGATGTGATTCACCGCTTCGGCGAAGAGCTGCATCGCCGGCGCGGTGTGACGCTGAGTTCGTTCCTCTTCGATGACGGGTGGGATGATTCGGCCACGCTCTGGCATTTCAACGCCGGATTTCCCGACGGCTTCACCAATCTCCGCCGGGCGGCTGCGCAATACCATGCCGCACCCGGCGTCTGGCTTTCTCCATGGGGCGGATACGGCGATCCGCGGAAGCAGCGCCTGCAATACGGCAAGGCGCAGGGGTACGAAACCAACGCCGGGGGCTTCGCGCTTTCGGGGCCACATTACTATCGGCTTTTTCACGACACCTGTGTCGAGTTCATCAGGAAGTACGGCGTCAACCAGTTCAAGTTCGACGGGACCGGTAATGCTTCGCGCGTCGTTCCCGGAAGCGCCTTTGACAGCGACTTCGACGCGATGATTTCGCTGATTGGCGACCTGCGGCGGGTCGAACCCGACGTGTATGTGAACCTCACCACCGGGACTTATCCCTCGCCGTTCTGGCTGCGTCACTGCGATTCGATCTGGCGGGGCGGCGAGGACGACGATGTGGCGGGAGTCGGGCCCGACCGCGAGCGATGGATCACCTACCGCGACGGCGACACGTACGCCGGCATCGTCAGGAAAGGGCCGCTCTACCCGCTCAACTCGCTGATGCTGCATGGGATGATCTATGCCAAGCACAACCGGCGCCTTACCGTCGATCCCGATCACCGGTTCCGCAACGAGGTCCGGTCGTATTTCGGCACCGGAACGCAGCTGCAGGAGATGTACATCACGCCGTCGCTTCTCTCCACCGAAAACTGGGACGACCTGGCCGAAGGAGCCAACTGGTCGCGCCGGAACGCCGGCGCGCTGGTGGACACTCACTGGATCGGCGGTGATCCGGTGAAGCTCGAGCCGTACGGCTGGGCGTCGTGGTCGCCGGCGTCAGCGACACTGGTGCTCCGCAATCCGGGAGACTCCGCGCGCTCGATCGACGTCGACCTCGCGGCGGCGTTCGAACTCCCCGAGCATGCGCGCCGCAGCTACCGGCTGTTGGAACCATGGCGAGACGCTCGCGCCTCGCCGCCGCTCGAGCTCACCGCCGGCTCGCCGCACTCGTTCCGGCTGGAGCCATTCGAGGTGCTCACGCTCGAGGCGACGCCGACCTCCTAGCGCTGTCTACCGCGTCCCGGCGCAACGTACATTGCAGGATGCGTGTCGCCCTCCTGCTGCTGGCCATTCCCTCGCTGCTGAGCGGGCAATCGGTCCCGTTCATTCCAGGAATGATCATCGCCCGATCGACGCGGATCCGCCCGGGACGATACCTGGCACCGGCCGGCGACTCCGCGGCGCTCACGGTCCGCGGCTCGGGCATCACGGTGGATCTGTCGGGCGTCGAACTCGTCGACGACAGCGACCGCACGACTCCGGATCGTTTCACCGGGACCGCGGTCCGGATCGACGGCGGACACGATATCACGGTGAAGGGGCTGCGGGCCCACGGGTACCGGATCGGCATCATCGCCCGTCGCGTCACGCGGCTGTCGCTGCTCGACAATGACCTGTCGTACAACTGGAAGCCGCGCCTCTACAGCGGCATCGAGAAGGAATCGCTGATCGATTGGCTCGACTATCACCACAACGAGCACGACGAGTGGTTGCGGTACGGGGCCGGGATCTACCTCGCCGACGTGACGATTGGCGAGGTCAAGGGGAACAGGGTGGTGCAGGGGATGGACGGCTTGATGATGGTGCGGTGCACCGGCCTCCGCGTCTGGAATAACACGCTGTCGTACAATTCCGGCATCGGCATCGGCCTTTATCGCTCCTCGCGCAACTACATCATGCACAACCGCATCGACTGGAACGTGCGCGGCTATTCCGACACCTTCTACAATCGCGGCCAGGACTCCGCCGGGCTGCTGGTATACGAGCAGAGCAGCAACAATATCGTTGCCTACAACTCCGTGACACACTCCGGCGACGGGCTGTTTCTGTGGGCCGGCCAGTCGACGATGGACACCGGCATCGGCGGATGCAACGACAATCTCTTCTACGCCAACGATTTCTCCTTCGCTCCGACCAACGGAATGGAGGCGACCTTCTCCAGGAACGCGTTCGTCGGCAATCGCGTCGACGGCAACTGGCACGGCCTCTGGGGCGGATACTCTTACGGATCGGTGGTGCTGGGCAACCGCTTCGACGACAATGGCGAAGCGATTTCGATCGAACACGGCCAGGACAACCGCATCGCCGGGAACATCTTCAGCGGCGACACGGTCGGAGTCCATCTGTGGTGGAATCGGGTCGAGCCGTCGGATTGGGGATACCCGAGACACCGTGACACGCGGTCCCGTGATTACACCATTGCGGGCAACACCTTCACCGGAGGACGTGTCGGACTGGAAGTCGACAATACCGAGCAACTGCACGCGACGGGAAATGGCTTCCGCGCGGTGGATACGCTCGTTCGCCAGAGTGGCGACACCGCCGGGTGGCAATTCTCGGTGGCACCCGGAAGGATCGCGCCGACGATCATCCAGGCGCGCTATCGCGTTCCGAGACTCCCCGGCGGAATCGACGCGATCATGCCGGCTGCCATGCGACGCGGCCGAGCCGCGATCATCGTCGATCAATGGGGCCCGTACGACTGGAAGAGTCCCAAACTCTGGCCCGCCGGGCGCGACGACGTGTCGCCGATCACGCTGAAAGTGCTGGGCCCACCGGGGCACTGGCGCGTCGTATCCCGTGACGGCATTGCGGCGCTTTCCGCGGATTCGGGGACGATGTCGCGGACGATTATCGTAACCCCGATACCGGGTCGCGAAGGGGATTTCGGCCTCGACCTCGAATACCGCGGGGCGGCGGTGACGACACCGTTCGGTGACCGGGTCGCCGCGGGAAAGGCGGTCCGCTTCGGGTGGCATCGCTTCCTTCCGATCGCCACATGGCACGTCACGTTCGTGCCGTTCGATTCCACACAAACGCGTTCCAGCGATGCCGCGGCGGTGAGCCGCGCTCTCGACGCTGTTCCAGTCGCCGCATTCGACACCAACCGCCTCGATCTCACCTGGTATGCTCCGCCGAGCAAGGCGATTCCACAGGCCAGCGTTCTCACTCGTGCCGTTGCAACGATCCACCTGGCACCGGGTCGCTACACTGTCCGCACGATCGCCGACGATGCCGTTCGCGTCTACGTCGACGACCGCCTGGTGCTCGACGACTGGATTCCGGGCGAGTCGCATCTCAAGGAGGCATCCTTCGTGGCAACCGGGACCGATCACTTCCGCGTCGAGCATCTGCAACGCGACGGCTGGTACGAGCTTCGACTCGACATCGAGGCGGCGGCCCCATGACGCGGCCACTGATCATCGGGATCGTCGGTGGATCCGGGTCGGGGAAGACGACGGTCGCGCGAGCCATCGTCGATGCCGCCGGCGTGCGCGCGGCCGTGCTCGACCAGGACGGGTACTACAAGGATCTGACCCATCTCCCGCTCGACGAGCGGAGGCAGGTCAACTTCGACCACCCCGATTCAATCGACACCGAACTCCTCGCTAGCCATCTCGCGGCCCTGGCACGTGGCGAAGCGATCGACAAGCCGGCGTACGATTTTGCGGCGCACACCCGGGCTGCGACGCGAGTACGGGTGGAGGCGGACCCGATCGTCGTCGTCGACGGGATTCTCCTGTTCGCCGATCGCCGCCTGCGGGATCTGTTCGATATCAAGGTGTATGTCGATGTCGCCGACGACATCCGCTTCATCCGGCGACTCGATCGCGACGTGGTCGAGCGCGGGCGATCGATGCCCGATGTGATCCGTCAGTATCTCGCCACGGTGCGACCAATGCACCTCGAGTTCGTGGAACCGTCCAGGCGGCACGCCGACATCATACTTCCTGGCGGTGGTCACAATCGGATCGCCATCGAGATGATCGTGGCACGGGTGCACCTCGAACTTCAGCAGCGCGCTCGCGCAAGTGCGTGAGCTGGGCGACGTCATCGCGCGAGCGGCGGCGCTCAAGGATTCCCGCTCGCACTGGACGACCCGTTTCGCGCCGTCGCCGACCGGCGAGCTTCACCTCGGCCATGTACTGCATGCGCAATGGGTGTGGGGGATCGCCGCGGCCTTCGAAGCCACGGTGCTGATCCGGGTCGAAGATCACGATCGGAGCCGTTGCACCGCCGACTTCGAGCGCTCGATTCTCGACGACCTCGCCTGGCTCGGTTTCGAGGGCGATGCGGAGTCCCGCGCGTCGCTCGAGCGTTACCGGTCGCCCTTCCGGCAGAGCGATCACGCCCCGCGCTACGTCGAGTCGCTATCCCAGCTTTGCGCGATGACCGACGTCTACCAATGCACCTGCACGGGTGCGGCGCTGCCGAGGAATGCGAGTGGCGAACACCGGTATCCCGGGACGTGCCGCGGTACGCCGCTTGACGGACGGAGCGGTGCGACTATTCGTGTCCGGATTCCCGACGATGCGGTTACCATCGACGATCTCCAACTCGGATCGCTCATCCAACATCCGCAGGAGGACCAGGGCGACGTCGCGATTCGCGATGCCCGCGGTCAATGGACCTATCAATTCTGCGTCGTGGTCGACGATCTCCACGATGGCGTGAATCTCGTCGTCCGGGGGGAGGATCTTGCGGCGTCGACGGGGCGGCAATTACTCCTGGCACGCATGTTGGGACGTACCATCCCTTTCGTCACGGCGCACCACCCGCTGATTGTGGCACCCGACGGGCGCAAGCTCAGCAAGCGCAATCGGAGTGACACGATCCGCGCGATGCGGCAACGAGGAATGAGCCGGGACGACGTCCTCAACGCAGCGGAGTCGGCGCTCCGTACAGCATCCGGTACACCGCCTCGTTCCGGATGATCGCCCGCACGTAATCGCGCGTTTCGACGAACGGAATCCGCTCGACGAAGAGGTCGGGATCGTCGATCGGATCGCGGACGTGATCGGCGCTGCGTCGCTGGCCGTTCAGCGGCGAGATGGTCCAGCTGTCCACTCGGCTCGTGCCGGCGTTGTACGCCGCGACACCGCGCACTACTTCGGGGTATCGCCGGAGCGCCGCGGCAAAATGATGAATCCCAAAGGCGAGGTTGACTGGCGGGACCCAGAGGAGGGCGGGGTCGAAGTCGGGAAATCCGAGCGTCATCGCCAGGTCGCGGCCGGTCGATGGCTGGACCTGCATCAGGCCGCGCGCATCGGTGCGCGACGTGGCGTGTGGTTCGAATCCCGATTCCTGGCGGATCACCGAAGCCACCAGGAGCGGATCCACCGATTCCGACTCGGCCGTCTGCCGCAGTGATTCCGCAAACGGCAGCGGATAGAGGAGACGCCAAAGCGACGCGTCGCGTGGCGCACCTGCGGTTGCTGCGCGCCCGCCGAGTTGCGTGGCACGCGCCATGAAGCCGTGCGAGAAGAACGCTTCCGCGGTCCGTTCGGCGTTGAGGCCTCGCGCGTCGGCGGCGATGCGATCAAGCTCGAACCTGGCTTCTGCGTCGAGGCCCAGTGCGCTGAGCCGCGCTGCCCGGGCAAAGATGCCGTCGAGGGAGTCCGGCGGCGTGGCAGGAACGGTCGTCACTGCGGGCCACGGGATCGTGTCGAGCCGAATCGCCGCGCGCACCGCGTAATAGTTCTCCGGTCCGCGCGCGAGCAGGGTGCGCCAGGCTGTGCGGGCGTTCGCGGTGTCGCCAAGCTGCCACATCGCCCGTCCGAGCCAGTAGCGGCACGCGTCGGTCTCGAGCGGAACGGTCCGGCTGTCGAGTGCGCGGGAGAGTTCGCGGATCGCGACCCCGGCATCGCCTCGCTCCAGTGCGATCAGCGCCGCGGTAAGGATGGCGTGCGACCGCTGGATGCTGCTGGGATAACGAGTGGCGAGCCGGAGGTAGTCGGACCGGGCGGAATCGACCTGTCCGACGTCGATGGCGAGATCGGCGAGGAGGTAGAGGGCGATCGAGGCCGCCGAGGTATCGGCGGGATAGTGTTCAATCACCTGATGCAGTGCGGTGACCGCGGCGTCCTGCTGGCCAGCACGGAGGAGCGCGCGAGCCCGGAAATATGCCGCCTCACCGGCGTAGGCCGCTTCGCCTACGCCCGCAAAGACCTCTGCCGCGTCCGGCCAGCGGGAGACGGCGCCGAGCGCCGTGCCCAGCGCCACGCGATCCTGATCGGAAAGCGGACTTTCCGTCGCGGCGCGCGAAAACTGATTCACCGCATCCTGGGGCCGGTTGACGGCGGCGGCCCGGCGTGCAATGGCGAGACGCGCATCGCGCGTGAACGGCGGATCGATCTGATCAACCAGGTCGAGCGCATCGCGCGCTTCGGTCGCGCTGGTTCCGGTGCGCAGCAGCTCGGCCAGTCCGGCGGCGATCGCTCCCTTCGCCGAGTCGGTGCTCGCGCCGCGCCATTCCACCTTGAACGCCGCGACGTGGGCGCCGAGCGCGTCGTAGCGCGTCGCAGCCCCGTCGATGTCGTCAGTGCGATCGCGCGCCAGCGCTTCGGTCCACGGGATCCGCGGCACCGCCGCCGGTAGCGCCACCGACGCATACAACGATGCTCGCCCCCCGGAATCGGCGGTGACGCCGGCGGCGCGGAGGGCGAGCCAGTCGGCGAGGTCCGGCAGCAGAGCCATCGCGTGCCGGTAGATCACGGCCGCGCTGTCGAGCTGGTCGATCCGGTCATAGGCACGCGCGAGATCGATCAGACGTCGCGCCTGCTCGTCATTGTCCCGGGTGCTGTCGACGATCACCGCAGCGCGAGCGTCATCGACCGCGTCGGAATTGCGGAATTGCGCGAGGTCGGCTTCGGCAAGGAGCCGACGTCCGAGGCGATCGAACTGGTTATCGAGCCAACCCTCGTGCTCGAGAAGCGCTCGAACGGTCGGCCACCCTTCCCAGGCTGCGGCGGCACGCGCGGCGAGAAGAACGACGTCGGGTGTACGGGTCGCCGAAGTGGCAAGCGACGGCGCCAGCAGCTGGTTGGCGCGCCATGGCTGTCCCGCCGCGAGCGCTGAATCGGCCGCCGCGTACGGCGTCTGTGCCGCTCCGGGCACGGCAGCGACTGTAACGAGGAAGGCAACGGCCAGGTGACGCATGACGAAAGCTAGGCGGAAGGGGGAAGCAAGTACCCGCTCCTCACGCGGACAGGGATCCCGCCTGCTCGGGGTGAAACTCGCCTTCCCATCGCGCCATCACCACGGCGGCGAGACAGTTGCCGAGGAGATTGATCGACGTGCGCGCCATGTCCATCAGCGCGTCGACGCCAAGGATCACCGCGACGCCCTCGAGCGGGAGGCCGAACGACGCGAGCGTACCCGACAGGATCACCAATGCCGCCCGCGGCACGGCGGCGACACCTTTCGAGGTGAGCATCAGTGTCAGCAGCATCAGGACCTGCGTCCCAAGCGGCATGGCGATTCCCGCGGCCTGAGCCACGAACACCGACGCGATGGCGAGATAGAGCGTCGACCCGTCGAGGTTGAACGAATATCCGGCCGGGAGGACGAAGGCGACGATCCGCTTGGGAACTCCCATCTTCTCGATGTTCTCCATCGCCAGCGGAAGGGCTGCCTCCGACGACGCCGTGGAAAAGGCGATGAGATACGGTTCCCGGACGTACTTCCAGAAAAGCCCGATCGGAACGCGAAAGATCAGCGCGACCGGCACCAGTGCCACCAGCACAAAGACGACGAGCGCCCCGTACAGCGTCAGCACCAGCACGCCCAGATTGCGCAGCACGCCGAGGCCGCTGTGCCCTACCGTGACGGCCACCGCGGCGCCGATCCCGATCGGCGCGAATTTCATCACGATGTCGGTGAACTTGAACATCACCTGGGTCAGCGAATCGCAGAACCCCAGCATCACTTCGCGCGATCGTCCAGGGACCCGGCTGAGTGCCGCGGCGAAGATCACGGTGAAGACGACGATCTGCAGCACTTCGTTTTTCGCGGCGCTGTCGAAGAACGACACCGGGACCGCGTGGGTGAGGACGCCGGCGAAAGTGACCTTGGTCTGCGCCAGCTGCTGTCCCGCGGCCCCGGTTCCGGTCAGCGCGACGCCGACGCCGGGCTTCACCAGGTTCACCATCGCGAGTCCGACGATCAGCGCAATGGTGGTGATGACTTCGAAGTAGATCAAGGAGCGGAGTGCCAGCTTGCCCACTCGCGAAAGGTCGTCGCCGTGCCCGGCGATCCCCACCACCAGGGCACCGAAGATCAGCGGCACGACGATGCATTTGATCAGCGCCAGGAAGATTGTCGAGAAGGGCCCCAGGATCTGCGCCATGTCAGTCGCTGGCCAGTAGGCGTGGTTGAGCCAGCCGATCGCCACGCCCACGATCATCGACACGATGATCCATGTGGTCAGTGAGACCTTCTTCATCACGATTCCTTCGTCAGGGTGTGGTCCAGCGCGCCGGTCAGGCGGCGAGTGCACCGGCCTTCTGCTTGACGCGGTCGATCAGCGCAGTCCAGCTGTCGGAGAACTTGCGCACGCCATCGTCTTCGAGAAAGGCCGTCTTCTCCGCCAGTGGTGCCACGCCGAGCTTCTCGTAGCCGACCAGGAGGGCCTCCGCTTCGATCTCGCTCTGCGGGGTGATCCGGACTTCGGGATGGCCGTGGTCGTTATAGGCCCGGAAGGTATCGGGCGGCAGCGTATTGACGGTGTCCGGCGCAAGCAGTGCTTCGGCGTAATAGATGTCGGAGAGGCCCGGGTCCTTGGTACTGGTTGACGCCCAGAGCGGGCGCTGCGCCTTGGCACCCTTGGTGGCAATTGCCTGCCAGCGCGGGTTCATCAGCGACCTGCCGAAGACGCCGTACGCCACCCGCGCATTCGCAATGGCCATCTGATGGAGGAAGCGCTTGCCGCGTTCGCCGGCCTTGACCAGCAGGGGATCGGTCTGTCCATCGACCCGGCTCACGAAGAAGCTCGCCACCGAATAGACGGTGTTCACGGGCAAGCCGAGTCCGATCCGTCGCTCGAGGCCGCTGAAGAAGGCGTCGATCACCTGCTTGTATCGCTCGACGCTGAAGAGCAGAGTGATGTTGATATTGATCCCGTCGGCCAGGCACTGGGCAATCGCCGGCAATCCGGCGGCCGTTCCCGGGATCTTCACCATGAGGTTGGGACGGTCCACGAGGCGCCAGAGACGATGCGCCGCCTCGATGGTTCCTTCGGTGTCGTGGGCGAGTCTGGGTGAGACTTCGATCGACACCGTGCCGTCGCCGTGCCCGCTCTGGTCGTAGACCGGGCGGAAGACATCGCACGCTGCTTTCACATCCTTGACCATCAGCGCTTCGACGATCGATTCCGGTGACTCGCCGGCGCGGCTGAGCGTGCGGATATCTTCGTCGTAGTCGCTGCTTCCCGCCACGGCCTTCTCGAAGATCGTGGGATTCGACGTCATCCCGCGAAGATGGTCGCTCGTCACCAGGCGCTTGAGTTCGCCCGAGTGAATCAGGTCTCGGGTGACGAAATCGTACCAGATGCTCTGGCCGAGTTCGGTGAGCCGTTGCAAGGGCTGTGACATGGCGGTGCTCCGGTCAGACGAGCGCGCGCACGGCCTGTGCGACGCGTTCGGGGGTGAATCCGAACTCGGTGAAGAGTCGCTCGGCAGGCGCCGAAGCGCCGAAGTGATCGAGTCCGATTGCCGTGCCACGACTTCCCGTCCAGCGACACCATCCGAATGTCGACGCGGCTTCGATCGACACCCGCGCCATGATGGACGACGGTAGCACCCGCTCGCGCCACACATCGTCCTGCGCTTCGAACAACTCCCACGACGGCATCGAAACGACTCGCACTGGAATCCCTTCGCCGTCGAGGATTGCCGCCGCCTTGACCGCAATCTGGACTTCGCTGCCCGTGGCGATCACGATCGCGCGCGGTGATGTCGCCGGTTCACGGAGAATGTACCCGCCGCGGGCGGTTTCACCCACGCCCTGGGCCGTGCGATCCTGCGCCGGGAGTTTCTGCCGCGTGAGGATCAGGGCCGTGGGACCGTTGGTGCGCCGCATCGCCACCTTCCATGCTTCCACCGTCTCGGCCGCGTCGGCCGGACGAATGGTCATCATCCCGGGAATGCTTCGCAGCATGGCGAGCTGTTCGACCGGCTGATGAGTCGGGCCATCTTCGCCGAGGCCGATCGAGTCGTGGGTGAAGATATAGATCGGCGCCACCTTCATCAGCGACGCCAGCCGCACCGACGGTTTGCAGTAATCGAGGAAGATCAGGAACGTGGCGCCATATGGACGGAACCCGCCATGCACCGCGATGCCATTGAGTGCCGCCATCATGCCGTGCTCGCGTACTCCCCAGTGCATCCGCGGACCGGTTGTTTCGGTGTCGAAGATCTCGCCGACCTTGATATTGGTGCCGTTGCTGCCGCCCAGATCGGCCGATCCCCCCATCAGCGACGGCACCGTCCTGGCGATTACCTCGAGTGCCTTCTGCGAGGCCTGACGCGTCGCGAGCGACTCCTTCGACAGATCCGGAAGCGTCGCATCCCATCCGTCGGGGAGCTCGCCCGCAAGCCGGCTCCGGAACGCTGCGGCATCGGCACGCGCGGCAAGCCGGGCCTCCCAGCTTGCCACCCTCGAATCGCCCGCCGCGGCGAGAGGCCGCATCTCGTCGTACGCCGCCGGCGCCACGAAGTACGGTTCCTGTGGCCAGTGGAGAATCTCCTTCGTCTTCGCGACCTCGTCCTTTCCGAGCGGTGCCCCGTGCGCTTCGGGCGTGTCCTGCTTGGTTGGCGCCGGATTGCCGATCACGGTGCGGAGGCGGATCAGCGTCGGGCGGTCCGATCGTGACGCGGCGTCAGCGAGTGCCGCGTCAATCGCGGCCAGGTCGTTGCCATCCTCCACGTGCAGCACTCGCCAGCCGTACGCCTGGAAGCGCTGCTCGACATTGTCGGTGAAGGTGATCTCGGTGTGGCCGTCGATGGTGATGTGATTGTCGTCATAGATCACCGTCAACTTGCCGAGGCGCAGATGTCCGGCGAGCGATGCCGCTTCGCTTCCGACTCCTTCCATCATGTCGCCGTCGGATGCAAAGACCCAGGTGCGATGGTCGACGATGTCGCTGCCGAATTGCGAGGCAAGAAGTCGCTCGGCGATCGCCATGCCGATCGCGTTGCCCATCCCCTGTCCGAGCGGTCCGGTCGTGGTCTCGACACCGACCGTGTGGCCGTGCTCGGGGTGACCCGGTGTCTTCGACCCCCACTGCCGGAAGTTCTTGATCTCGTCGAGCGACAGGTCATACCCCGACAGATGGAGCAGCGAATAGAGCAGCAGCGACGCGTGTCCGCACGAGAGGACGAAACGATCGCGGTCGGGCCAGTCGGGGTGATGCGGCGCGTGCTTGAGGTGACGTCGCCAGAGAAGATATCCGACGGGTGCGAGCGCCATCGGCGTTCCGGGGTGGCCGGAGTCGGCGGCCTGCACCGCGTCCATGGCAAGGACCCGGATCGAATTGATCACCTGCCATGCGGCGTCGGGATTGATCGGCGGATTGCTGGGAGTGGCAGTGGTGGTTGGCACTGGTCCCGCCTGCGTGGGTAGTCCGGACTTCAGGTGCAGCAAGATAATGGGCGGAGGGCGAACTATCTTGCGGGGCGATGCAATACCAGATGAAGCAGAAGCTTTTCTCCTGGGGCGACGATTTCACCATCCAGGATGGCACCGGGAATGATGCGTTTTTCGTTGACGGCAAGGCGTTCTCGCTGGGTCATCAGCTCTCATTCCAGGACATGTCGGGACGCGAACTCGCCTTCATCAAGCAGAAGCTCCTCGCCTGGGGGCCGACCTACGAACTTTACCGCGATGGCGCGCTCGCCGCTGTCGTCAAGAAGCAGCTCTTTACCCTCTTTCAATGCACCTTCAGCGTCGATGTCCCGGGGCCAGACGATCTGACTGCCAAGGGCGAGTTCACCGACCACGAGTATCTCCTGTCTCGTGGCGGACGCGAAGTTGCCACGGTCTCGAAGCGATGGTTCGCCTTGACCGACACCTACGGCGTCGACATCAACGATGGTGAAGACGCCGTGCTCATCCTCGCCAGCACCGTAGTGATCGACATGGCATGCCATCCCGACGGGCGGCGCTGAACTCCGAGGTGTCCGAAGCTTCCGGCCGTGTCGCTTTCGATCAGGAAGGATTCAACTCCGCCGCGTGGCCTGACCCCGTCGCCATCGACGGCATCACCTCCACCGATCGATTCTTCTCCCGCAGCCACGCGGCGGTGCCGCAGATCGATCCCGTAACGTGGAGGCTCGAGGTTGGCGGGATGGTCGAGCATCCCCGGCGCTATTCGCTGGCCGAGATCGGTGCGATGTCTCGCCATACCGTCACCGCAACCCTGGTCTGCGCCGGAATGCGCCGGGCTGAACTCCTCACAGTTGCACCGCTCCCGGGCGAACTGCCGTGGGGGGCCGAGCCGGCGGCCACCGGGAAGTGGACCGGCATACCGCTGCCCGAACTCCTCGAGCGATCCGGAATCGCACCCGGCGCGCGATATGTCGAATTCGCGGGGCTCGATCGGGTCGACCGTGACGGGCGACAGTTTGGATTCGGTGGTTCGATCGATCTCGACAAGGCACGTTCCGGTGACGTGCTGCTGGCGACGCACCTCAACGACGAGCCGCTGACGCCCCGCACCGGTTTCCCGCTTCGAGCGATCGTGCCGGGGTGGATCGGCGCGCGCAGCGTCAAGTGGCTCGGGGCGATCACCCTTCGCCACGATCCATCAGAGAATTATTTCCAGACGCGAGCCTACCGGATGCAGCGGATCCCCGATCCTGCACACCCGCGGGATGTGTCCGACGGGACCGCGCTGATCGAGGTCTCGCTCAACTCGGTGATTCTCCACCCCCGCGCCGGCGCGATCGTCGAGGCCGGCCCGCTCACTGTCCGCGGCTGGGCGATCGGTACCGGAGCGGCGCCCCTCGCGTCGATCGAGGTGTCGCCCGACAATGGCGTCCACTGGATACCGGCCCGCACCATCCCGGCGGGTCGCTGGGCATGGACGCTATGGGAGGCCTCGATGTCATTCCATCCGGGGAAACACGTCCTTGCAGTACGGGCCACTGATGCCGATGGCCAGACGCAGCCCGCGACACTCGAGGAGGTGTGGAATGTCAAAGGGTACTGCAATAATGCCTGGCATCGGATTGCGATCGAGGTGGCCTGATGCGCGCGGCGCGCACCGCCGGAGTTTCACGCGCATGATGGGACTCATCGTCTGCTTCGCGTACACGCTGCTTCCGGCGCGGTCACTCGCGGCGCAGGCCGGGCCCCGGATCATCCTGATCCGCCACGGCGAGAAACCGGCTGACGCTCAAAACCCGCATCTTTCGCCCGCCGGCGTGCGGCGCGCCCAGACCCTCGTGACCTTCGTCACCCACGACCCGGCAATCGCGGGACCAGGTCTCCCGGTCGCGATCTTCGCCACGCGCACCACGCATGATGGCGACGGACAGCGGACCCAGGAGACCGTGACGCCTCTCGCGCGCACGCTCCACCTCGCCGTGCAAGCGCCGTTTCACGGCAGCGAATACGCTCGGCTTGCGCGGGCCATCCTCAGCGACCGCGCCCTCGCGGGAAAGACGATCCTGATCTGCTGGAACCACGAGGAAATTCCGCAGCTTGCGGCCGCTCTCGGCGTTCGACCCGAGCCACGCAAATGGAAGGACGGCAATTTCGATCAGGTCGACATCATCACGTATCACAAAGGACGAGCGCGGCTCGCGATCACGCGATACGGCGCGCCATGATCGCGCCGTGATTTCCTTGGTGACCGTGATCTCTACCTGCCGTCGGTTACTCCGGCGTGCGGTGTGGTCCCAGTAACGACACCCATCCGCACTCGCTCAGCACGCCAACGTACCGGTGAAATCCATCGGTTCCGATGACGAACGGATTGGGAATCGGCGCTTTGGCGCGCCGTAGCGTGTCCATCCGTGCCACGGCGCTGTCGACGAACGGATAGCTGTTGAGCTCGGCGTCGGCGTGGGCCGAATCTGCGGCAGCGGCGAGATGCACCAATGACGTTATGTAGGTGTTCTTCATGTCGCTCGAGGCCGGCATTGCGGTCCCGCCGAGGACCACCGCGGTGTGCCGGGTGCCGTGATCGGTGACAGGTACGACGACCGAAATCGTTCCCGGCGAATGCGCGGGCGTAAGAAGGACGGTCACGGTTTCGTCGCCCAGGGTAAAGGTCTGTCCGTCGACTGCGGTCAGATCGTGGTGGGGTGCCTCGTCGACTGCCACTGCCTCGTCGACCGATGGGCGATTGCCACCCGTCGATCCGCCTCCACCGCGCCCTCCGCCAAAGCCGCCCCGCCCGCCGCCAAAGCCACCGCGCCCTCCGCCGAACCCGCCCCGTCCGCCACTGCCACCACCACCGCCACCGCCGCCACCACCGCCGCCACCACGGCGACTTCCGCCGCCCAGTGAATCGCCGCCGTGCCCGCTGCGCGAAGGACGCATTCCGCCCAGCTGTGTGATGTCGGTCCAATCTGCTGGCGACATGATCACCTGCGCTGCGTATTTGTCCTGGAAGTATTTCGCCCCGCCGTAGTTGTCGCCGTCCGCCTGAGTGACGATCACGTATTTCACTTGCGCGGGATCGAGGCCGAGCTTGTGGAGTCCTGGAAGGAGGACCGATTCAACCGATTTGGTATGCATCGCATTGATCAGGATGATTCCCGCTGAGGTGTTCACCGCCCACGCGCCGAGATGCTCCGTCCCGATGTAGAAGACATTGTCGAAGACTCTCGTCGGCGGCACATGGCCGTCCTTCCCCGAGGGACGATACGGGTTGTCCTCACCCAGCTCGTTGCATTGCACTTCCTCCGTGGTGAGAAACGAGCTGCCAGCCAGTTCGCGTGCGCGCGCAAGGTGCTGGCGTGCTTCGTCGGTCGGCGTTTGCGCGCCGAGCGGTCTTGGGGCACCGACGATGAGGCCGAGGGCTGTCGTGACGACGAGGAAGTGCATGGAGCGGGACTGCATGGACATCTTCATCTCCGGAGTATCTGCGTGAGACGGTCCAGGACCCGGCGCGTTATCTTCGTTCCAAACCGAGGCGCGACGGCAGGTCGCCTGCTGTTGCTACACTACGCACAGCCCCCCACGAAGGACGATCGATGACCCCGGCGCGCGACGCCCTGATCCGGCTGCGAGATGGCAATCGCCGCTTCGCCCAGCACGTCAGTGGTTCGGATTCCTACCTCAGCCACACCCGGCGCGCTGACCTTGCGGCCAAGCATCCTCCTTTCGCGGTCATCCTGGGATGCTCGGATGCCCGAGTTCCAGCGGAGATCATCTTCGACCAGGGTCTTGGCGATCTCTTCGTGATTCGCGTGGCGGGAAACATCGTCGCGCCGTCGCAGGTCGCCAGCGTCGAGTTTGCCGCCGCCCGTTTCGGTACGCGCCTCGTAGTGGTGCTGGGTCATTCGGACTGCGGTGCGATTCGGGCCACGATCGACGAGCTGCGCCATCCCGCGCCGGCCGGTTCGCATGCGCTCGATGCCATCGTCAACCGGGTGCGACCATCGGTAGAGGAACTCCTCACAACGGAGCTTGCCAACGATGACGCCGCGCTAGCGGCCCACGCCGTGCGCGGCAATATCCGGGCGTCAGTCTCGCATCTACGCCATGGGTCGCAACTGATCGAGCAGCTCGGCCGCGACGACGGACTGTGGGTCGTCGGGGCTGAGTACTCGGTCGAAACCGGGGTCGTCGAGTTCCTTGACTCGGAGATCGCCGGCCACTGAATCGGCCGGGGCGATCCGCTACTGCTTCATTAACTGGCCGCGAATCTCACCGTTCGGGTCGGTGGCGGTGTGCACGTTCACATACGCGTGCCCGTTGCTGAGCAGCGTCTTGAGCGAATCACCGGACACACCGGGGCTCGCCGCCATGTTCAGATCGATCGTTCCTGCTGCCACCGTTCCGTCCTTGATATGATGCACGGTGAAGCTGTAGACCGGCGGCCCCCCCACGCCGGTGGCGCCAACATGGATATGCGCCGCGGTGGCGGTGTTGGAAAGATTGTGGACAGTCACGGTGTAATGCAGCCTTGAGCCGATGAGCGTCAAGGTGGCAGTGCCGGTGGCGGTCGACGTCGTTGCCGGAGTTTCCTGCGCGCCGGTCATCTGGGCGGTGTACGTGATGCTCTGAGCGGATGCGGGGTGCGCGAGACGCGCGGTGAGCGCGGCGGCGAGACCCAGGGCGGCGATTCGAACGTGCATGCGATCCTCGGGAAGGTGGACGCTTCCGGGGACGATGTTCCCGCCGCCCTATGCACCCAGGGCTATTGCTTGGCAGCCCCACTGAGGAGCGTGGTCAAGTCGGCGATCGCGGTGCGGCGGATCGGCCGTGACCGGACGAAGACCACCGTCTTCTCGTCGGGGGTCAGCGCCGCGGCACCTTCGTCGGCACCGGTGTGAGTCAGCTGGCGGCGAACGCCGGTGGTCCGGTCGAGGATTCCCAAGTCGCGGGTTGCGCCGCTCAGCATGAGGTAGAGCACCTTCGAGCCGTCGTCGGAGATGAACGCAAAATTGTCAGCTGGATTCAACAGCGGCGTAGCATCGCGGTCGCTCCCCATCGGCACGGCGTAGAAAGCGAAGCCACCCGTCCCGTTCTGGGCGACAATGGCCGAGTCCCCCGGGAGCGGATCGACCGCGAAGGCGTTGTTCCGTTTCCAGATCGGGGAGAACGTCCCGTTGTCCTTCACGACCATCGGTGCGAATCGTCCGTTGGCGTCGACGATCGTCGCGAGGATTTCGGAGCGGCCAGTGCGGCCAGTGAGGTTGTTCACGTTCCCTGACTGGGTGATGCGCTGCGGCTCGCCGCCTGCGATCGACACCTTCCACGCATCGTCGACCCGCGAATCGTGGTCGGAGGCGAAGTAGATCGACTTCCCGTCGCCGCTCCACACGGGATTCTGTTCGCTGCCCGGCCAGTTGTCGAGCTGGCGCGGCGCACCGCCGGCAAGGTCAACGACCCAGAGGTCCGGGGTCCCATTGCGGTCCGAGATGAACGCCAGATGCGCTCCGTCCGGCGACCACGCCATCTCGGAGTTGCTTCCCCCTTGCACCAGCGTTCGCATTGCACTGCCGACGACCGGGATCACGGCGAGGTCGCTCATGTTGCCACCGCGATCGATCCGGAACGCCACTTCCTTTCCGTCGGGTGAGAGCTGAAGCTGGGTGGCGCGGATCGAATCGGGAGTCAGCCGGCGTTCGGTGCTGTCGGCGAGCGACATTGCCCAGATCCCGCTTTCGCCCTGCCCGGTGGTATACACCAGCTTGTGGGAGTTGGGGAACCACTGCAGGATCGACTCCTCGTCGGGGTCGTCGGTGACGCGAATCTCCGGTCCGCCGGCGACCGGAACCACCCAGAGATCGTTCTGGCGTCCGCGGTCCGATTCAAATGCGATCCATTTGCCGTCCGGTGACCAGAGTGGCCTGGTGTCGTTGCGGACATCGCGGGTCAATTGGCGTGGCGCGCCGCCATCGGCTCCCACAATCCAGATGTCGGACGTGCCGGTCCGTCGCGATTCGTAGGCGATCTCCTTGCTGTCCGGAGACCACACCTGATCGGCCTGGAGCGCAAACGACTCGAAGCCGTCGGCGGTGAGTTGCCGCGGATTCCGCCCCGCGCTGTCGGCCACCCAGATCGTGCTCTTGCCACCGTCCTCCACGAAATAGGCGATCCTGGTGCCATCGGGTGACCAGTAGCCGATGTATGAATGGGTCTCTCCCGGTACCAGCGGTGCCGTTGTGTGGTGGCTGCTCGACACGATGAACGCCTGGAATGCGCCGCCGCCGACTCCCGTGGTCGCGGCGTAGAGGAGCCGGTCGCCATCGCGATTCCACATGACCGGAACCGCCGCACCCGATTTATCGGTGAGTTGCTCGGGCGCACCGCCAGTGGCGGAAACGACGGCGACCTGGAGGAGTCCGCCGTCGCTCGAGGCTGCCGCGACGCGCGACCCGTCGGGCGACCAGAGCGGGGGGACGAGCGAAAGTGAAGTGACCGGCACCTTCATCGGATGCCGCATTCCGGAATCCGATGTCCAGAGCTGCTGGACCTGCCCGCTTGGCTCCCACCAATCGATCCGTGATCCGTCGGGAGAGAACCGCGCCAGGACCTGGTCGGCGCTGTCTGACGAAATGAACGTGACCGGCGGTAATCCCGACGGCTTCGGCGCGCACGCCGCGAGTGAAATCATGGCACCGGCGAACCTTATCCGCTTCATGGTGTTGCTCCTGGTTGCTTCGATCCGGCCAGCACGCTGTCGACCCCGTGCCGGATCCTGCCCACGACGGTGTCCTGCGCTTCGAGCACGTTGCTGACATTGGGGCTGTAGGTGTCGGCCCAGAGACTGCGTGATGTCACCGGGTTGGTGAACTGGACATTGATCCGCATCACGTCACCCGCGCGGAAGACCGTCGCCTCCACCAACGCGTCGAGCTTGAGCTCGCTGGCGATCTCGCGGTCGGTCTTGGGGCTTCCCTTATACCGCATCATCTCCGACCGCGACGCCACACCGACGGTGCCGAGGCGCGACAGCGAGTTGGTGAGCGCGTCCTGCATTGCCGTCACGAAGACTGAATCTTTCCCCGAGATATCCTCGATCGGCATCACACCGATCCGCTGGATCCTGCCGGCGCCGCGATGGGTCAGCAGCCATGCGCCACCTACCACGATCAGGACCGCGATCACCAGGATCAACGCCAGATTCCGCCGCCGCGAAGCCGGCGGAGCACCACCGACACCCGCGAGACGCCTCGTCGTCGTCGGCGTGATTCCGCCGCTCGGCACCGCCGCGATGAGATCGAGCTGCGCCAGGATTTCCTCGGCGCTCTGCCACCGATCGGCCGGGTCCTTGGCGAGGCAGCGCATGATGACCTGCGCCAGCGCATCGCCAACGTCGGGACGGAATTCTCGGATATCCTTCGGCGTCTCCATCACGTGCGCCGCAAGAATTCCCTGCGGCGTCTCGGCCGTGAACGGCGTCCGCCCGGAGAGCATTTCGTAGACGAGAATCCCGAGGGCGTAGATGTCGGCACGCTGGTCGATGTTGGCATCGCCCATCGCCTGCTCGGGCGCCATGTAATGCGGTGTGCCGACCGCCATCCCCACGGTCGTCATCGAATCGCCGCCGGCTGCCGTCACTGCCTTGGCGACACCGAAGTCGGTAACGACTGCGTGCCGGCCGCTCAGCAGGACGTTGCCGGGCTTGATGTCGCGATGGACCACGCCGCGGGCGTGCGAATAGGCGAGCGCGTCGGCTACTTCCTTGAAGATCCGCACGGCGTCGACAATCGGCAGCCGCTTTTCCCGCGCAAGGCGATCGCGGAGCGATTCGCCCTCGACGTACGGCATCACATAGAAGAGGAAGCCCTGCACTTCGCCGGAATCGTAGAGCGACAGGATGTGCGGGTGATTGAACTGGGCGACGAACTTGATTTCCCGCGGGAAGCGCTCGGAACCAAGCGCTGCCGACAGCTCGGGCCGGAGCACCTTGAGCGCGACCTTCCGGTCGTGCTTGAGGTCGCTCGCCAGGTACACTGTGGCCATTCCGCCGGCGCCAACCTCCCGGTCGATGACATACCGGCCGGTGAGTGCCTCGGCGAGTCGCGCCTGGGGATCAGTCACCGGACTCCGAAGATCGGGAGGGTACGCCGGGCGCAGCCAGGCACCTGGCCGGGCGGCGGGGGAGGGTAGATAGTACGGGTGAACCGGCCGGGCGGCAATTGCCAGCCCGCCGATGTCGATTTCGGCCGTTCTCGTTCGACGATCATGCAGGACCTGGATTGTGGCGGCCACCCCGGCCGTCCACGGGAGCTACCCGAAACCTGAAAGAGGCTCGACAATGCGGTTCATGGTGATCGTCAAGGCGAATAGGGAGTCTGAGGCGGGTGTCCTGCCCACCACGGAAATCCTGACCGCCATGGGGAAGTACAACGAGGAGCTGGTCAAGGCAGGCGTCATGCTCGCCGGCGAGGGGCTCCACGCGTCGTCAAAGGGGGCGCGGGTCAAGTTCGAAAACGGCAAGACGTCGGTGACCGATGGACCCTTCGCCGAGTCGAAAGAGCTGATCGCCGGCTTCTGGCTCTGGCAGGTGAAGTCGAAGGACGAGGCGATCGAGTGGCTCAAGCGCGCCCCATTTGGTGGCGGCGTCGAGATCGAGCTCCGTCAGGTCTTCGAGGCCGAAGACTTCGGCGCGGTCGCGACTCCCGAAATTCTCGAACGGGACGCCCGGCTCCGCGCGACGACCGCGGCCCGGAAGTAACCGGGCCAGCGCAACCATTTATCCCGCCCCGGGTCGACCCCCCGGGACGGGTGGTGTTACACTCTTTGACCTGATGGAGGCAGAACGATGCTGACGATGGAACCCTATCTTTATTTCGACGGCAATTGCGGCGAGGCGATGAGATTCTACGCCAAGCTCTTCGGTGGGAACCTCGACATCATGTCGCACGCCGATTCGCCGATTGCCGATCAGGTCCCGGCCGCGAATCGTGACCGGATCATGCACGCGCGACTCGACATTGACGGCCGCATCCTCATGGCATCGGACGCCCTGGCCGGACATTCGTACAGCGGGATGCACGGCTTCTCGATCGCGCTCTCGTATCCCGACCCCGTCGAGGCGAAGCGAGTCTTTACCGCGCTTTCTGAGGGCGGCCGCGTCACGATGCCGCTGCAGAAGACGTTCTGGATCGAACTCTTCGGAATGGTCGTGGACCGGTTCGGTGCACCGTGGATGATCAACGGCGGCGCTGCCGCTCCGATGTAGGCAGTCAACTACACGAAAGGATCCCGAGATGAGCGGTGTTCGAGTCCTCGTCGGTACGCACAAGGGTGCGTTCATCCTGACCTCCGACGGGAAGCGGAAGCGGTGGAACGTCAGCGGGCCGCACTTCGCGGGGTGGGACATCTATCACGTCAAGGGATCGCCGGTTGATCCCGACCGCCTCTACGCATCGCAGTGCAGCGGCTGGTTCGGCCAGATCATTCAGCGCTCCGATGACGGCGGCAAGAGCTGGAATCCAGTGGGAAACGCGTTCACCTACGACGGCGTTGCGGGCACCCATCAGTGGTACGACGGCACGCCGCATCCGTGGGAGTTCAAGCGCGTTTGGCATCTCGAGCCGTCACTCACCGACCCCGATACCGTCTACGCCGGCGTCGAAGATGCCGCGCTCTTCCGCTCCACCGACGGCGGCCAGAACTGGCACGAACTCTCCGGCCTGCGCCAGCACGGATCAGGGCCGCGCTGGCAGCCGGGCGCCGGCGGGATGGGACTGCACACCATCCTCCTCGATCCGGTGCATCACGGTCGGATCTACATCGCCATCTCGGCGGCGGGCGTCTTCCGCAGTGACGATGCCGGAGTGACCTGGCAGCCGATGAACCAGGGACTCCGCTCGCAATACATTCCCGACCCCGCCGCCGACGTGGGCCACTGCGTGCACCGGATCGCGCTCCACCCGTCGCGCCCGGACGTCCTCTTCATGCAGAAGCACTGGGACGTGATGCGCAGCGACAACGCCGCCGAAAGCTGGCAGGAAGTGAGCGGCAACCTCCCCACCGATTTCGGCTTCCCGATCGACGTGCACGCCCACGAGCCCGAGACGGTGTACGTGGTGCCGATCAAGAGCGACTCCGAACATTATCCGCCCGAGGGGAGGTTGCGGGTCTATCGCAGTCGCTCGGGTGGCAACGAATGGGAACCGCTCACGAAGGGCTTGCCGCAGGAAAACTGCTACGTCAATGTGCTGCGCGAAGCGATGGCGGTCGACACCCTCGACGACTGCGGCATCTACTTCGGCACCACTGGCGGCCAGGTCTACGCGTCGCCCGACGGTGGTGACAACTGGGAGCCGATCGTGCGCGATCTGCCTTCGGTGCTCTCGGTCGAGGTGCAGACGCTGACATGATGCGAGTGGAATTGCCGGCGCATCTGCGCACCATCGCGCGAGTCGATGGACTGGTGGAGCTGGAGCCCACGGCACCCGTGACGCTCCGATCCACCCTCGACGCACTCGAGATGCGGTATCCGGCCTTGCGCGGCACGATCCGCGATCACGTCACCTTCAGGCGCCGCCCGTTCCTCAGGTTCTTTGCCTGCGGCGAAGACCTCTCCCACGATTCGCCCGACAAGGCGCTCCCCGATGCCGTGACTCGCGGCGATGAACCATTGCTCGTAGTGGGAGCGATTGCGGGGGGATAACAAGAGAGACGAGACACGAGAGAGGAGCGACGAGAACGTGCAGCGGAAACGGAACGCCTAGTTCGCGCAGAGCTCGTCAATCGATCCCTGTTGACCGCGAATCAGTTGTACGTCCACCGATGATCCGGGCGCCACGTTCGTGATTCCAAGCAAATACGACACCTGCATCAACTGTCCGCTGATTCGACCGGTGAGTGCGATCGAGTAGGCTCCGGCGGGCAGGTTGCCCATGCCTTCGTTGGTCGCGACAAACTGGAAGATCCCATCGTCCTTGAGATCGATGGCGCCGCGCGTCACGAATGCCATGCAGGGAAGCCGTACCTGCATGCTGTCACCCCCGGCCGCAATCCGGAGATCAGTTCCTCCCCAGATTCCGTCAATCGCGGCGGATGCATCGGAACTCGACGAACATCCAGTCAACAGCGTGACAACGAGTGTGAGAGCGGTGCAGCAGAGCGGCAGTAATCGACGCATCAACTAACTATACCGGCTGAATCATTTCTGGCAACGGCCTCGATCGCCACGCCGCCTCCACCCGGCGCTCGTCTACGCCTGCCGTCTCCTGGCCACGGAGACGGCGATCAGCACCGCCAGCGCCGAGTAGATCGCCAGCAACGGAATCCACGAGAGGCGCAACGTGGCACCAGTCAGGATCTCGGCGCTGCGGAACTCCGCATCGTGCGTCGCGAGCCATTGCGACTTCGCCCACCGCTCGACCCCTTCGCCCAGCGATTCGTCGAACGCCCGCTGGAATGCAATCTCGAACGGCTGATCCGATGTCCAGAATTGCCGGAACCGGTCCCGGCCGTACTGTCCGATCAGCCCGGCGATGAACGTCGGGCTCGGCGTTCGCACCGTCGCGAACGTCGCCGAATCGCCGGTCCGCAGGTAAGCGGGCATCGTCATATCGGGGGGGACGAGCCGGTCGACCCATTCGGCCGCCGCCGGATGGAGCACGGTTGTCGCGCACGAACTGGCGCGTCCGCCGAGGCACCGGACGCCGTCCGCGCCGTAGTCGTACGGCGGGCGAAGCAACTCTGCGAGATCGAGCGCGCCGATCCCGGACGCAATCTGGAAAAACGCGTTGTACGGGAAGTCCGTGACACTGGTATTCCGCATCCGTTCGAAGGGGCCAAACTGGTCGCGGAAGTCCCGGGGCCGGGTGAGCCAATCATTCGATCGCGCTTCGAGATAGCGCGTCGCCGTCAGCCACTCCGCGATCGCGGTGCCTGGTTGACCAAACGCGGCGCGCAGCGCGCAAGGCGAAGTCGCTGTTTCGAGCGAAGACTCGTTCACCGACACCGTTGACTGTTTCGAATAGGCATACCCGCCGACAATCGCGACACACCAGTTGCGTCCGCCGCGCTCCGCGAACAGAGCGCCGCGATACCGCCCCCACTCGAACTTCGACACCTGATCCACGCCCTCGTTCTGCACCAGCACGACAACATTCAGCGCCGAATCGGTCGGGCCGATCGCGCGCCAGAGTGCATTGACCGTCGCCACCGTTTTCGGCGCGCTGATTCCCGCCGGGAATCCCTGGAATACCACCTGCGGAACCGGTCCTGTCGGCGTCGCGGCGTGGTCGAGATACGCCAGCGCCGAATCGCGCTGACTGAATTGCGACCAGACGGTCGCTGCGGTGTATTCATGCAGGGTGAGCGCGTTGAGCTGCGCACCGTGATCGACCAATTGGTCGACCGCTGACACTGAGCCGGACCGCTTCCACAACGGGAGGAGCACACCCGCGAGCGCCAGCGCCGCGAAACCGATCCTGCCGCCCCTCATCCCCATCGTGACGCTCCCAACGCGCCGGCCAGCGCCAGCGCCGTCCATCCGAGCGCCAATACCACGATACTCGGCGTCAGTGGCGACGCCGTGGGCCGCATCGCAAGCAACTGGGCGCGCCAGCGCACCAGCAACGAATCAGCCGGTATCCCGGCCGCCGCGGCGAGCGCGGGTTCCAGCCCGTCGGCACCGGTGTCGCGGAATCGGCTCCACGCACCGGGACCGCCGATGTCCAGGGCCGTCAGCAACAGATCAGCGCGTAGAAGTGGTGGAAATGGCCCACCCGCCGACGAGTCAGAGCCACGACGAACGTCGAGCGCCAGTGCGCACCCCTGCACGTCACCGCGCACGCAGGCACGCTGCGCCGGACCCGTTCCGGTTACCAGCAGGTACATCGCGAGATTGCGGCGTTCGTGATCCGACGTCGTGATCGGCGGCGCAAACGCGAGCCAATCGTGTAGTCGCGGCGTCAGTTGTTCAAACATCATCGTGTTGAATCCGTCGATCAGCGTGCTGGCGAGAAACACCGGCGACGTCGTCCGCTGGACACGCACAGCGCGCCCCGTGTCCGGAAGCCCCGCAAGGACCACGGAGCCGACCTTGCGGTCTACGTCATATTGCCGGTCCTCGTCGGCACGTCGCTGCTCGGTCCGCACCACGATTCGAAAGCCGTCAGGTGATGGCACCGCGCCGCTGAACCAGCGCCCCGTCGTACTGTCGAATACGTGCACCGCGGCCAGTGCAGCATCCCGCTGCGACAGCGACGCCGCGACGGCAGTATTGCCGTGTCGTGCGATTTCCACGGTCCCGGAATCGCCCTGAACCAGCGAGTCGTGCAGCACTTGCACCTGAGCCGCAATCCGGACCAGCGAGTCGCGCCACGCATTGGCCTCCTGTGCCCGGGCGGCGAGTGGCAGCGCGAGGAGCAGCGCGGCAACCGGCCCCCATTGCCACGCGCTACGCATCGATCAGCATCCAGCGTCCGCCGAGCGGTGCAAACGGCCCGGGGAAGACGGCGAGCGCTCGCACCGTGATCCACAGCAGATTGACCTTCGGTGCCAGGAGAATCACCGCGACGTGCACGGCGAGGAAGAGCCCCACGATCCGGATCGCGATCCCGATGCTTCGCGCCGACGCCGACGCCAGGGCGAAGGAGATGCCGAACAGCAGCAGAAGCGTGATCGCGAACTTCGCGGCGATCGCGTCGGGATAGCTGCGGACTCCCGGTGGCAGATCGAGCCCGATTGTCGCCACGTGCGCGCCGAGCCAGAGGGCCACCGCGACTGGCGCCAGCAGTATCAGCCCCGCCGCGTACCGCAGCAGCACATACCGCCACCTCGGCAGCGGGAGGAGCATCGCGTAGACGTGCTGGCCGCGACGATCGGACATCCACGTCGCCGCGGCGAGTATCAACGCTGCCACCGCTGCGAGGACCGGATAGAAGAGACCCCAGAGCTCGAGCTCGGTCAGAAAGAGTGGCAGGTTCGCGGTGGCTCCGCCCCAGCCCAGCCGGATCGAGATGATCGGCAACGCGAATGCGGTCAGCGCGAGCGCGGCAACAAGCGTGCGGGTCGCGATCCACTGGATCGAGATGATCGCCTTCAGCATGATGGTACTCCTTCCGCGCGCTCGGTCCGGAAGGCGCGCAACAGTTCGACGAATCCATCCTCGAGATCGAGATCGGCCACGTCACGCAGCGTGACGCCCCCGCGATCGAACCACCCGGTCATCTCCGGTTCCCATCCGCGCACCACCCACGTCTCCGTCGAACCGGCGTCACGAGTGCGAGCGAGGATGGTGAACGGCGTAGCCGCAACGTCGAGCGCAATGTCGGTCGACACCCTGATCCGCTTGTTGCCATTGCGGAACTCGCTCATCGGGAGTTCCACCACCAGGCGCCCGCGATCCATCACGCCGATCCAGTCACAGAATCGCTCCAGCTCGTGCACCAGATGGCTCGACACCAGGACCGTGGCGCCGTGCGTCGACACGTATTCGAGGAGTGCCGCGAGCACATCGCGCCGCACCACGGGATCGAGTCCGTCCATCGGCTCATCGAGGACGAGGAGGTCGGGTCGTTGGCAGAGCGCGAGCAGCAGCATCAGCTTCGCGGTTTCGCCCTTCGAGAGGCCGGCGACCTTCTGCGCCGCGCGGAGCCGAAAATCCTCGAGCAGCTGCGCGGCCCATTGCGGATCCCATCGCGGATAGAACGCCCGGTGAAAGTCGAGCGATTCGGCGACGGTGAGATACCGGTGCAGATGCGGCCGATCGGGAATCACGCCGGTGCACGCCAGCGCCGCCGGGAGCTGATCCGGAACGCGATGACCGAGGAGGGTGATCGATCCCGCATCCGGGCGAAGCAGCCCCAGCAGCAGGCGGATCGTCGTCGTCTTGCCGCATCCATTCGGTCCGAGGAATCCGTAGAGCGCCCCGGCGGGAACAGCGATCGACAGGTCCTCGATCCCGAAATCCTGCGACGTACGGTACGACAGCCCATGGGTTTCGATGGCAAGACTCACCGGCTTCCTCCCTCGAGTTCGTGTCGAATCGCTTCGCGCAATTCCTGTTGCGACAGTCCCAGCCGCGCCGCGTCGGCCAGCATCTGGCGCGCCAGCCGCCGCGCCTGCGCAATCCGTTCCCGCGACCGGCTCTCCACCGCCATGCTTCGGACGAAGGTGCCGGCCCCCTGCCGCAACTCGACGAACCCCTCGTCTTCGAGCACCCGGTACGCCTGGACGACCGTGGCGGGATTGATCCGCAGCCGCCCCGCCAGTTCCCGCACCGACGGGAGGATCTCGCCGGACCGGAGTTCGCCGGTCGCCACCGCGGCCTTGAGCCGCACGGCGATCTGCTCGTAGAGCGGGACGGCGCTTTTCGGGTCGAGATCGGCGAGCATGCATCTCCGGGTGTATCGTCAACTGTATTGCTGTACCGATACAGTAGATGTTTTCCCGGGCCGCGTCAAGTGGGCGCCGTCCGGACGGCTCGCCGGTTGCCTCCCGCGCCGGGCCCCGCGTGATTGCTGTCGATGACCGCCACCGAAACCCATCGCGCCGTCGAGGCGGTCTGGCGGATCGAGTCGTCCCGCCTCATCGCCGGTCTGACCCGGCTGGTCCGCGACGTCGGTCTCGCCGAGGATCTGGCCCAGGACGCGCTCGTTGCGGCCCTCGAGCGGTGGCCGGTCTCGGGGATTCCCGACAACCCAGGCGCGTGGCTCATGGCCACGGCGAAACACCGAGCCATCGATCATCACCGCCGTTCGACGCGCCTCGACGCCAAGCACGCCGCACTCGGGATCGAACTCGACGCCGAGCGCGACGCGGAGGTCGCCAAGCTCGACGCCGCCCTCGACGATCCGGTCGGCGACGATCTCCTCGGCCTGATGTTCATGACCTGTCATCCGGTCCTGCCGAGTGAAGGTCAGGTTGCCCTCACCCTCCGGCTTCCCGGCGGTCTGTCGACTCCCGAAATCGCGCGCGCGTTTCTGGTGCCGGAGGCCACAGTGGCGCAGCGCATGGTCCGTGCGAAGCGCACCCTGGCGCAGGCGAAGATCCAGTTCGAAGTGCCGCGCGGCGCCGAACTCGCCGCCCGCATGCCCGCAGTGCTTGGCGTGATCTATCTCATCTTCAACGAGGGATACTCCGCCACCGCTGGCAACGCATGGACTCGTCCCACGCTTTGCGACGAAGCACTTCGCCTCGGCCGGATCCTTGCCGAGCTCGCGCCGGAAGAGGGCGAGGTGCACGGGCTGGTAGCGTTGATGGAATTGCATGCGTCGCGTTTGCGGGCGCGCTCGGGCCCGGCCGGCGAACCGATTCTGCTTCTCGATCAGGATCGGGCGCGATGGGATCAGATGCTGATTCACCGCGGTCTCGCGGCACTCGCGCGCGCGGCCAGTCTCGGCGAACTCGGGCCATATGGCCTCCAGGCCGCGATTGCGGCATGCCACGCCCGGGCCCGGGTTGCATCGGAGACCGATTGGATCCGGATCGCCGCACTCTACAGCGCGCTGGTTCTCCGCGCGCCATCTCCAGTCGTCGAATTGAACCACGCCGTCGCGATCGGGATGGCGTTCGGTGCCGAACCGGCGCTGGTGCTGGTCGACGCCCTCCGCGATGAGGGGCTCCTGGCCCAGTACTACCTTCTCCCCAGCGTGCGCGGTGACCTTCTCGAAAAAATCGGACGCTTCGATGAGGCCGCGGCGGAGTTCGAGGCGGGTGGATCACTCACGCACAACGAACGCGAGCGGACGATCCTCCTCGATCGTGCCCAGCGTGCGCGGCGCCACGCCGCTGGCGTGCCGCCGGCATCGTCGGCATCTTAGGGCCGACGGCCAGCATGGTCGCGCCGGATGAGTGCCACCCTTGGTCACCGGAGGATTGCATGTCGGTCTCGGTCGCGGGAGTGACGCTGCACGTGGCCGATGTCGATCGGTCGCTGGCATTCTATCGGGCGCTTCCCGGCGCGCAGGTACACTTTCACATGCCGGGGCAATTTGCCCTGGTGCAATTCGGCGCGGGGCGTATCGGTCTGCTCGCCGATCAGAAGCGACAGTTCCACGTCGAACTCGAAGTCCCCGATCTCGATGCAGCCGCGGCAACGCTCAAGGAACTCGGCGTCAAGTTTGACGGGCCGACGACACGTCCCTGGGGCGAGCGAGACGTGCTGGTGCACGATCCCGACGGCTACCTCGTCGAATTCGGGACGCCGGATGGCGCCAGCTGATGATTCACTCATAGACGTCGAGAGCGCAATGAATCCATTCGATCCGCCCGCCCCCGGCGAAGCGGCAGAATATTTCTCCGGCTACATCGCCAAGGCACCAGCCGGCGATATCCGTCGCACGCTGGAAGCCCAGGGGAATGACGTCCTTCTCTTCCTGCGCTCCATCTCCGAAGACCACTCGTTGCACCGCTATGCGCCGGGCAAATGGTCGATCCGCGAGGTGCTGAGCCACGTCAACGACACCGAGCGGGTCTTTGTCTATCGCACGCTGTGGTTTGCGCGCGGGTATGACGCGCCCCTGCCGAGCTTCAACCAGGACGTCGCGGTCGAGTCGGCGGGGGCGGATGCGCGCGGCTGGGCGAGCCACGTTGCGGAATTCGACGCCGTCCGCCGCGCGTCGACAGCACTCTTCAATTCACTCCCCGACAGCGCGTGGAGCCGCCGGGGCGTAGCCGGCGGGAACCCGTTCACCGTGCGGGCACTCGGCTACATCGTCGCGGGGCATGTGGCGCATCACGTCGATCTCCTCCAGACCCGGTATCTCACCTGATCGGTCGTGAGATGACGATGTGATACCTTTGATTCGCTCCCGCAACATCTGTTTCCGATGGAGGTTCCCATGTACTGGTCCGCTCCCGTCCTGGCACTCATCCTCGCCGCTCCCACCCCCCGACCCGCACCGGTGCGGCACCGTCCGGTTCCGGCGGCCGAACGGTCGCGCTGGGATGCGCGGGCGCACAACGTCACCATCATCCGGGATGACTGGGGAATTGCACACGTCTACGGCAAGACCGACGCCGACGCGATCTTCGGCGGGATCTACGCCCAGGCAGAGGATGATTTCAATCGCGTCGAGATGAATTACATCAACGCGATGGGGCGACTTGCCGAAACCGAAGGCGAGTCGGCGATCTGGCGCGACCTCAGGATGAAGCTTTTCATCCATCCCGACACACTGAAGGCGCTGTACGCGTCGAGTCCGGCGTGGCTCAAGTCCTTGATGGATGCGTGGGCCGACGGCCTCAACTTCTACCTCGACAAGCACCCCGACGTGACGCCGAAGGTGATTCGTCACTTCGAGCCGTGGATGGCGCTGTCGTTCACCGAGGGGAGCATTGGCGGCGACGTCGAGAAGATCAATCTCGCCGGGCTGCAGACCTTCTACGGCGGAACCACCGCGACTCCGGCTCCCGTGCCCCCGGGGAGCGGCGACGGCTTCCCGCCCGAACCGGGCGGATCGAACGGGATTGCTATATCAGCCAATAATACAGTTGGCCATCACGCGCTGCTGCTGATCAATCCGCACACGTCGTTCTTCTTCCGCTCCGAGCTGCAGATGGTGAGTGATCAGGGACTCGACGCGTACGGTGCGGCGACCTGGGGGCAGTTCTTCATCTATCAGGGATTCAACGACAAGATCGGCTGGATGCACACGTCGAGTGCCGTCGACGCGACCGACGAGTTTCTCGAGACCGTGACCAAACGTGGAGACCACTACGTCTACAAGCACGGCGCCGACGAGCTGCCGGTGCGCGAAGCGGTGATCACCGTCCCCTACAAGACGGCGACCGGCATGGCGGAGACGAAGTTCACCGTCTATTACACGCAGCACGGGCCGGTGACCCATGCCGTCGGTGACAAGTGGGTCACCTTCGACATGATGAACGAGCCGGTCAAGGCGCTGACGCAGTCGTATATCCGCACCAAGGCGCGAGACTACAAGACCTTCCGCCAGTCGCTTGAACTGCATACCAATTCATCAAACAACACGATCTTCGCCGACGCGGCCGGCGACATCGCCTACTTCCACGGCAACTACATCCCCCGGCGCGACACGTCGTTCGACTGGACGCGCCCGGTCGACGGGAGCAATCCCGCCACTGACTACCACGGCCTGCTTTCGGTGGACGAAACGCCCCACCTCTTCAACCCGGCCAGCGGCTGGCTCTACAACTCGAACAACTCGCCGTGGTCGGCGGCGGGTCCGAGCTCGCCGAAACGCGAGGACTATCCCCGATACGTCGACAATGGCAGCGAATCGGCCCGCGGCCTGCATGCGATCCGGGTGCTGCAGAATCGCAAGGATTTCTCCATCGAAGCGCTGCGCGCCGCCGCGTTCGACTCCTACCAGACCTGGTTCGAGAAGCCGATTCCCGCGCTCATCGCCGCCTGGGATGCTCTCCCTGCAAACGATTCGCTCAAGGCGAAGCTGTCGGAGCAGATCGGGATGCTGCGTAGCTGGGACCTGCGCTGGTCTGCGGCGTCGATTCCGACGACACTGGCGGTGTACTGGGGATCTGACATCCAGCGCGCCGGTCGTGGCGGTGGGCGTGGAGCTGGGCGCGCTGCCGGCGGCGGTGGCGGCGCTGCCGGGGCGCCGTCAGCGGCCGATCCGCTCGGCAACCGGGTGACACCAGCGCAGATGCTGCAGTCGCTGGTCGCGGCGTCGGACAAGCTCACCGCCGACTTCGGAACCTGGAAGATGCCGTGGGGAGAGGTCAACCGATTCCAGCGGGTCACCGACGATATCACGGCGACATTCAATGATGCGGCGCCAAGCATTCCGGTGATGTTCAGCACGGCGACGTGGGGATCCCTGGCTTCGTTCGCCACGGCACGCACCACGCCCCAGGCGAAGAAGCTCTACGGCACCAGCGGCAATTCGTTCGTTGCCGTGATCGAGTTCGGCGACAGCGTGCGGGCGATCGCGGTGACCGCTGGCGGCGAGAGCGGCGATCCCAAATCGAAGCACTTCACCGATCAGGCCGAGCGCTACGCCACCGGGAATCTGCGGCCGGTGTACTACTACCGGTCGCAGCTCAAGGGGCACACGGAGCGAGAGTATCATCCGGGCGAGTGAAGCCGCGCTGATTGCCAGGGCGATGGTCCGCTCTTTCATCGGCGCCATCGCTGTCGTCGCGATCCTGGGCACTGGAGCCCTCGCTGCGCAGGGCCCGCGCGTGCCGATCGTTCCCGGCGAACGGGTCGCATTGCGTATCCCGCCCGCCGCGTTCGCCGACAGTCTTGTCGATTCGCTTCGACGGATCCCGATCGCCGTGGCCGAGCGATCCGGTGATGCCATGCGGGTCAATGGTCGCGATGAATGGGAGAGCGCCGGCTTTGTGTCGCCACATCCCGTCGGGATCGATTCCGTGCGAGTTGACCCGCGAAACAAGCGGCTCGATATCACGGTCGAAGGCAATGACATTGGTCAAGTACTGGTGCGCGTTCCGCTCGGCGACACGGCATTCGTTTTCGCGCGAATCTTCTCACCGGCCGGTGACACCGCAACGATCGAATCGGCCGGGCGCGAGGCGGTGGCCGCGCGCGTCTTTGCCGGCGCGATGTCGGTGGAACCCGCGGCCCAGCAGGCGGCACTCCTGCAGCTTCTCCGAGCGAACATCCTGTTGAGTGCAGTGCGAGTCGACTCGGCGGAAGGCCGCCCATACCTGGCGTTTCGGGCGAGCGAGTCGACCTACACCTGCGCCGGACGGCCAATCACCGACCCGGAGCGCCTGGGCGATGTACTGGAAGAAGTCGCGCTCCCGGTGCTGTGGAATGTCGGGCACGCCGCACCGGCGCAGCCCGGGTCGTTCGGGTACGTCGTCACGGTGCGGATGAAACGGGAATATTCTTGCGGCAGCGAACCCGCGCCCGGGGATTCACTGACGATCTATGTTGGCGCCGATGCGGCGGGTGAATTCGCCGCCGCCAGCGTCACCGGGCGCAAGCTGATCAGCGAGTCGCCGATCTTCTTCCGCGGCCATCGCATCGCGGTGGCGTTTTCGAAGTAGCGGCAAATGACCAAAGCCGGCGAAATCGCTTCGCCGGCTTGGTCGCCATCGTCATCCATCCCCGGTCAGCAATCACTCACTGCGGCGCTTCGATCGCCGCCTCTCCCGCCGCCTTCAGCTTCGCGTTCAACGCGGCGAGTCCGGTCGTCCGGAGCGCATTCCACCGAAGCGTCACCGCCACCGATTCCGCGCGCGCCTGGCCGCATGCTGCCACCTCGCTTGCCGTTGGCGCGACTTCGGCGCTCTGCATGGCGAGCGCCGCCGCCATGAAGGCGCTGCTCGCGCCGTCCAGCGTTGACGTACCGGCGCCGCTTGCAGCACCGCGCCCCCGGCCGCCCGCGCGTCCAGCTGCAGGTGGACCGGCTGGCGCACCCGCTCCAGTCGCCGCTCCTGCTGCGCCGGCGCCACCACCTCGCCCACCTCGACCACCGCCACCGCGTCCGCCGCGCCCGCCCCCTGCAGCCGCAGCGGGTGCGAGCGAGTCAACCTTCGCCTTGAACGCAGCGGCGTCACTTCCACCGGCGCTTTCGAGTTTGGCCGAGAGTGCCCGGGCGGCATCATACGCTTCGTGAGTGGTGCGGGCGCCGTCGTACATCTCGCGCGTAAGCGTCGCGAGTTGCGTGAGTGCGATCGCCGGCGTCCTGACGCGCGGATCGAGCCTAACCATGATCGGCTGGGTGTACGTCTTTCCGTCGACGGTCAGCTGAACCGAGTAACTCCCCGGCGGCGCCCAGGGCGATGCGACCCCCGGATAGGTGCGATGCGGCACCGCTCCACCCGCGCCGCCGCCGCGTCCGCCGCCACCCGACCCGATCGGATCGTAGTGCATGTCCCAGCTCCAGCGATGCATTCCGTGCGCCGCCGAGAGCGCCACTGATGGTGCCGGCCAATAGAGTGGCAGACCGCAATCCGGCGCGTTTGGTGTCGCCTTGCAGACCTCGTTGTACTTCACCGGATCGCGCGCCGGGTCAGGATTCATCGCGATTTCATCGCTCGTGTAAGTGCGGACGACGTGATGTGCCCCATCGAGGACCTGGAGCGTGACATGCGACGCATCGGCTGCGAGGTAGTAGTCGATCAGCGCGCCCGGCGGAGGATTCTCGCCGGCCGGAAGTTCCGGCGGCCACGGCGTCGGATCGTTGCCGGCGAAGCGGATGCGCACCGCCGTCTCCGGCTTGAAGAGATAATTCCCGCCGCCGGCCATCGCGGCCGCGGCCTGTCGCAGCGGCGTTACGTCGTCGAGAATCCAGAAGCCGCGCCCGTGCGTTCCGGCGACGAGATCGGCGCAGAGGCACGAGCTGTCGTCCTTGATCTGGATGTCGCGCACCGAGATCGCCGGCATGTCGAGCTTGAGCGACTCCCAGTGATCGCCGTCGTCGAATGACACCCAGACCTGGAGGTCGGTCGAGGCGTAGAGCAATCCCTTCTTGCGGGGATCTTCGCGGATCGAGTTGGCGACCGCGCCCGGGGCGATCCCATTGTCGATCTCGGTCCACGTCTTCCCGCCGTCGTGCGTGCGCCAGAAGTGCGGGTTGAGGTCATCGAGACGCAACGTGTTGGCCGCGGCGTAAGCAGTCAGCGTGTCGAAGTGACCGGCCTCGATGTTGAAGATCCGTGTCCACGGCTTGATCGCGGCCGGCGTGACGTTGCTCCAGTGCGCTCCGCCGTTCGTTGTCACCTGGATGTTGCCGTCGTCCGTTCCGGCCCAGAGGACGTTGACACTCCGCGGCGACGCCGACAGCGCGGTGATCGCGCCCTCGGGCGCGGGCGTCACGGTCGACGTGTACTTCCCGGCGTTGGCCGGCACCGCCCACGTCACGCGAGTGAGATCTGGCGAGATCCGGGTCCACGAATGTCCGTGATTGATCGTCTTGAACACCACGTTCGATGCATAGAAGAGGACGTCGGCATTGACCGGTGACCAGACGATCGGCATGGTGCGCACGTTGCGCCCGAATGCCGGCGTGCGCACACTCGCGTCAGGTCCCACGGTTGTCGTCTGCCCCGTCTTCCTGTTGTAGAGCGAGACATTGGTCCGCTGGCTGGCGTAGACCAGGTCTGGATCCTTGGGATCCGGTGCCGCAACGCCGTACTCCTGGATGTTGACCGGGTGCCAGTCGTGGAAGGTGATCTCGCCATCGGGTGAGCGCGATTCGACGCACGCCGATCCCGAATCCTGCTGCCCGCCACAGACCATGTAGGGGAACGAATTGTCTGTGCTGACGTGATACATCGCCGCGGTGGGCTGGTTGTACCAGTTGCTCCACGACTTGCCGCGATTGGCCGAGACCACGCCGCCCTGATCCGAGACCACGAGGAGGACGTCGGGGTTGACCGGATTGATCCATGTTTTCTGGTAGTCGTCGCCACCCGGCGCGCCGCGCACCGCCGACCAGGTGATTCCGCCGTCGTCGGTGCGCCAGAGCACGGTCGACGAGCTGTACACCACCTTGTCGTTCTTGGGATCGACCGCGATGGTGGGGAGATCGCCGCCACCAATGCGCGCCATCGGGCGCATGTCGGGCGCGTGCTGCTGTGCGGCGTCGTTGACTGCCAGATGCCAATGCTCACCGCCATCAGTCGACTTGTAGAGCCCGGTGCCTGCGCCACCCGCGCCACCTCCGCGGCCGCCACCGCCGCCTGCACCGGCGGCACTCCCGACGACGGCATACACTACTTGCGAATTGCTCGGCGCTATCGCGAGGTTGGCCTGACTTACCGTCGGCAACCCGTCAGTCAATTGCTTCCAGGTCGTTCCCCCGTCGGTCGACTTGAAGATGCCGCCGCTGGCACCAGCAAACCCGCGACCATTCTCCGAAAACTCCTGCTGCTGCTGCCACATCGCTGCATACACGACCTGCGGATTTGACGGATCGATCCTCACGTCATTGGCGCTGGTGTATTCGTCCTTGTAGAGGACCTTCTGGAAGGTCTTGCCGCCATCGGTCGAGCGGAAGATTCCACGCTCGGTGTTGGGGCCATACGGATGGCCCAGCGCTGCGACAAAGAACCGATCGGGATTGGTCGGGTCGACGTCGAGCATTGCGATCATCTGCGTGTCGAAGAGGCCGACGTGAGTCCACGTCTTGCCGCCGTCGGTCGACTTGTAGACGCCGTCGCCCACCGCGAGGTCGGGGCGGATGATCCCGGCGCCGGTGCCGACGTAGATCACGTCGGGATTCGATTGCGACACGCCGATCGCGCCGATCGATCCGGTCGGTTGGTGATCGAAGAGCGGCTCCCAGTTCGAACCGTAGTCGGTCGATCGCCAGACGCCGCCGTTGTCGAATCCGATATAGAACACGTTCGGCTGGCTCGGCACGCCCTCGAGCGCCCGGGCGCGGCCGGCGCGAGTTGGTCCGATCTCGCGCCAGTGCATCTCGGAGTACATGTCCGGCGATTGCGCCGGTGCGAGTTGGACGATGACCGCGGCTACAACGACGGTCAGCGAAAGTCGGCGGACGACGATGCGCACTGAAACTGCTCCGGTCGGGAGAAGACGAGTGATGACCTGGGGGTAGCTCCAATATGTATCGCGACGTCGCCCGGGGAAGGGCGGCGCGCCCTTCGCTGGCGAACCGCGGCGCGGGTCGTGATAATTCGACGAGACCCGCCATCCCCCGGAAATAGTCCAGTTCAACCAGGAGCCGCAGTGATCCCGCCGCTCGTCAGCCCGCTCCAACGTGCCTGCCGCAAAGCCTCGCCGCTGATCGCATTGGGCGTCCTCGCCGCCGTACCCGCGATGCGCGCATCGGCGCAGGGCGTCAACCCCGACTACTACGCCGGAATGCGGTGGCGCTCGATCGGCCCCAACCGGTCGGGCTACGTCGCCGCGGTAGCCGGTATTCCGGGTGATCCCACCACCTACTACATCGGCCTCCCCGAAGGAGGCGTGTGGAAGACGACCGACGGCGGAACCGTCTGGAAGCCGATCTTTGATTCAGTGCACGTCGCGTCGGTGGGCGCCGTTGCTGTGGCGCCATCGGAACCGGCGACGGTCTATGCCGGGACCGGGAATCAGTCGGGGTGGTCGTTTACGCCTGGCGACGGCGTCTACCGGTCGCGAGATAGCGGAACGACCTGGGAGAATGTCGGCCTGCGCGGATCGCAGTATATCGGCGCCATCGTCGTCGACCCGCATCACCCCGACGTCGTCCTGGTCGCAGCCCTGGGCGGCCGCGGCCCGGAAACCGGCCCCGATCATGAACGCGGCGTCTATCGCTCCGAAGATGGCGGTCGCAACTGGAAGCGCGTCCTTGGCGATGACGCAACCGGTGCATCCGATCTCAATTACGACTTCGACGATCCATCGGTCATCTACGCGACGCTGCAGCGCGCCGGTGCGGGCGGCCGTGGCGGTGGAGCAGCACCGGCAGCGGCGCCCGCCGGGCCGTCATCGACCGGCGTCTATCGATCGTCTGACGGCGGAGTCACCTGGAAACCGATCGCCGGGAAGGGACTCCCGCCCGGTGCCGCGGGCTTCGCGCTTGCCGTCGCGTCCGGCACGCACGGCAATCGACTTTATGGCGAAATTCGCGGTGGTGCCCGCGGCGGTGGCGGTCCGAGCGGGCTCTATCGCTCCGACGACGGGGGTGAATCGTGGACTCTCGGCACGTCGGCGATCGCCAGCGCTGGCGGGCATATCTACGCCGATCCGAAGAATCCTGATGTCGTCTACCTCATGGGCACATCGATGTATCGCTCGACCGATGGCGGCAAGCGCTTCGTGTCGTACATGGGTGCACCCAGCGGCGCGGACATCCGGTTGCTGTGGATCGACCCGACCAATTCGCGGCGGATGATCGCTGGTGCCGATCAAGGGCCGACGATTTCAGTCGACGGCGGCGAGACGTGGAATGGCTGGTACAACATGCGGAACGGCCAGTTCTACCGGGTGTCGACCGACAACGACTTCCCCTATCACGTCTGCGGTCCGCAGCAGGACAGTGGTGACGCCTGCGTGCTGAGTCGCAGCGATTTCGGCGAGATTCGCCCCAGCGACTGGACGCCGGTTGGTGGCTTCGAGAATGGCTTCATCGCCACCGATCCCCTCAATCCTCGCTGGGTGTACAACCAGGGTTGGTATCATGTGCTGCAGCGATTCGATCGCAAGACCAGCCAGGTCGCGATCCTTTATACGCCGACACCCACCGACCGCTTCGGTGGCGCCCCGCCGCTGATCTTCTCGCCCCAGAATCCGCATCTGCTCTACATGGGCGCGCAGTACGTCATGGCGTCGAGCGACAGCGCGAAGACCTGGAGACACATCTCGCCCGATCTGACGGTGCGTCATGGCCCTGGTCCCGACTCGAGTCAGACCGCGGTCCCCGGTCGCCGTAGCGGTCCGGTGGTCGGCGGTTCGATCCAGTCGCTCGCGCCGTCGACGCTCAAGGCCGGGGAAATCTGGGTCGGTACCGGCAACGGACTGGTCCAGCTCACCCGCGACGGGGGAGTCACCTGGCACGAAGTGACGCCACCGGGGATGCCGGCAGGCGGGATCAATGCCATCGATCCCTCGCACACGGTGGACGGTGCCGCTTACGTGGCGCTACTCTCGCGCGACAATCACCCGCACCTCTACCGCACGACCGATTTCGGCAGGTCGTGGAAGGAGATCGACAGCGGCATTGCCGATGGGGGGACGGCGCGCGTGGTGCGCGAAGATCCCATCAATCCGGATCTCGTCTATGCGGGGACCGTGACTGGGGCCTGGGTGTCTTTCGACCGCGGTGACCACTGGCAGTCGCTGCAGATCAACCTGCCGACCACTGTAGTAAGCGATATGACAGTACACGGCAGCGACCTGGTGATCTCGACGTACGGGCGCGGCTTCTGGATCCTCGACGACGTCACCCCGCTCCGGCAGGCGCACGACGCCGTGGCGGCGACCGGCGCGGCGTTCCTCTATGGCCCCGAGAACGCGACGCACGCCCGCTGGGACAACACCCAGGACACACCGCTCCCGCCGGAGGTGACGGTGGGGCAGAATCCGCCGGAAGGTGTCGTCATCGATTACTTCCTCAGGACGCCGGCAAGCGGTCCGATCACCATCACGTTCTCCGATCCCGCCGGGCACGTGATCCGCGAATTCAGCAATGCGCCACCGCCCGCCGACACCACGATGATCAATGTGCCGCCGTACTGGATCAAGCCACCGACGATCCTTTCCACCGAGCCGGGGATGCACCGGATTGCGTGGGATCTTCGCTATCCGTCGCCGAGCGTGCTCAACTACGGCTATACCGGGACGCTGCTCGATTACACCGAGTTCACCGTGTCGTGGCACGCGATTCCAGGAGCGACACCCCGCACCGTTCCGATGGGGCCGATGATTGCCCCGGGGCATTACACCGTGACGTTGACCGCCGGCGGCCAGCGATTCACTCGCCTCTTCGTGGTGACCCCGGATCCGCGCGTCCCCGCATCGCAGGCCGCGATCATCACCCAGGTCGCGTTCGAGCGCCGGATGGCCGCGGGGCTCGAAGCGAGCAACGCCGCGTTCCTGAATGCGATCGAACTTCGCGCCGCCATCGCTCGCCTTGGTGGCAACCTCGCCCCCGATGCGCGGACCGCTTCGCGGTCGCTCGATTCTGCGCTCACCGTGCTGCTGAGCGCGCCGCAGGGCGGACTCGGATCGACCAACCGCGACCTCGCGCGACGGCTCACCGACATGGAATACGGCGAAGTGCTGCCGACGACGAGTGTTGTCGCCGCGGTCAACATGAACTGCCGCGCCCTCGATCAGGGACTCGCGGCGCTGCGGGAGATCGAAGCGACGAGGATGAAGCAACTCGACACGATGCTTGCCGGTGCCGGATCAGGCGGACTGCCGGTTCCGGGACCGATTCCCGCCACCGGCTGCGGTACTGCAACGCCATAACACTTGCGAGAATCGGATGCGAAACGGGGACCGCACTCGCGGTCCCCGTTTCCATTTCCGGTTGCTTGAACTGCTACATCGCTACTTCGTTGCCGCCGCCAGATTGCCGACCGAGGTCGCCAGTGTATGCGCCTTGGTCTGGTCGGTGGCACTCGCCGCGTCGCTGTGCAGCTGCGCCGCCAGCTTGGTCAGCGCCGCCTTCCGCGCGCCGCCCTGCAACTGCTCGGCACTCGCGAGTGCCGTGCGCGCCGAGGCGATCTTCGCCGCGGACTGTCCCTTGTCGCGCTCCAGCTGGTCGAGATATGCGCCCGACAGCGCGAACGTCGCCGGCCAGCTGAACTTCGGCTGATCCTGGACGTTGAGCTGGTCGAAGTGGACCGAACGCGCCGCTTCGAGCTCATTGGCCGACAGCATCGGGCTCGGCGAGAGCTCGAAGATGTCGAGTCCGCGCGCGATTTCCGAGCTGTAGATACGTCCGTTGTACCAGTACGCCGACCATGAGCCGCCCATCTGGAAGGACGTCGAATCGACCGGCCCGCGATCGAAGAAGGCGATCTCCCTGGGGTGCGCCGCATCGGTCCAGTCGAACACCGACACGCCGCCCTGGTACCACGCCTGCACCATCACGTCGCGGCCCGGAATCGGAATCAGCGAGCCGTTGTGCGCGACGCAATTCTCCAGCGACGTCTGCGCCGCCGGCAGCTTGTAGTAGCTCTGGAAAGCGAGCTTGCCGTTCTTCATCGTGAAGATTGCATCGGCGCCCCAGTCCTTCGGGTCGGTCACGCGGCACTTGGGCGCGCCGCCGCCACCCCACTCGTCGGAGAAGAGGAGCTTGGTGCCGTCGTTGTTGAACGTCGCCGAGTGCCAGTACGAGAAATTGGAATCGGACACCGCGTCGACGCGCACCGGATGCGACGGATCGTGGATGTCGAGGAGCAGCCCGTAGCCGGCGCACGCACCGCCGGCGTAGCCGATCGACGGATACACGGTGATGTCATGGCACTGATCGGGGCCGGTCGGCTTGTTGTTGACGGCACCGCCGGTGAGAATCGCCACCAGCTTCGGGAGGTACGCCCGGAAGGCGTCGCTGTCGGCCTTGGTCGGGGCGCCCGTGCCGCCGCGTGCCTTGACCACGCTGTCGAGCTGCGGGTTGACGAACTGGGGTGGCAGAAGGATGTGCTGCCCCGAGAATTCCGCGATGTATGCCCCGGCACGGCGCGCCGAATCCATGGTCGCGATGTCGGCTGACGCTTCGCCATGCGTCGGCGGAGCGGCGAGGTCCGTGAAGATCCGCGGCGAGTTGACGATTGCGGCCTGCTCCGGGTGCGCCAGCGGAACCTTGATTACCTCAATGCGGAATCGCGCCGAATTGGGATCCTGGTCGGGCGAGGCCTTCGAACATCCGGCAAGCTCCGACGACGGGCGGACCTGCGCCTGGCCGGAGACGTAGACGTAGACATTGGCGTTGTCGTGCGGGTCGGTGACGACCGTGTGCGTGTGCGATCCCCGGCAGGTCTGTACATTGGCGACGTACTTCGGGTTGTTGATGTCGCTGATGTCGAAAATCCGCACGCCGCGCATCCGTGCAGACGAAACGGAATCGCCGCCCGTCCCCTGCGTGCCGCAGTCGAGACGCCCGGTGTTCGATTCGCTCGACACGAAGAGAAGATTCTTGAAGACTGAGACGTCGTCCTGCGACGCCGGGCAGAGATCGGTCTTGGCGAGCACCGGGTGCTCCGGATTCGAGACATCCCACAGCAGCGGTCCGCCGTAGTTCCCCTGAATCACGTACTTGCCGAAGAAGGCGAGATCAGCGTTGGTCTTGCCGAGGAACGGCGCCGGCGGCGTGGTGTTGGAGAGGAGCTGCATGTTCCACGCAGCCATCGCGGCCGGCTCGACGACACCGTTCATGTCGAGCTTGCCTCCCCGCAATCCCACGCGAGGATCGGGATTCGGCGCCTGCGCCGAGGCGGAGATGGCGAGAACTGCCGCGAGACCTGCGGCAAATCCGAGAACGTTCCGGTGCATCGAGAGTGTCATCGTCATACCCCTGGCATGGTGAGAAGCATCGTGGTCATGCGGTTGATTTCCGTGGTCTGATCGGCCTGGATGTCGTTGGCCATCTTGAACACTCCTTCGTCCTGTCCCGCGCCCGCGGCGAAGAGGTCGGTGACCATCTGCACCGCGCCGTGGTGGTGCTGAATCATGAAGCGGAGGAAGAGATGATCGAAGTTGACGCCGCGGGCCGCATCAAGTTCCTTCAGCTGCTCGTCGGTGAGCATTCCCGGCATCAGCATCGTCGTCTCGACACCGTTCATCATCATCTTCATCGGCAGCGGTTTCGCCTCGGGGACCGGCTGATGCCGATCCTGCAGCCACCGCTGCATCAGCGCGATCTCGTCGGTCTGCGCGTTGATGATCCTGGCGCACAGGTTCAGGACGTCTTCGCTTGCTCCGTGGGTCGGTGCCCACTTCGCCATCACGATCGCCTGCGCGTGGTGCGAGATCATTCCGGTGATGAATTGCACGTCCGCCGGCGTCACCGGATAGAGTTCCGGAAAAACCGGCGGCCGTATCGCCGCCGACGTGTCCCTCGCCTGGGCCGCGGCCGGCTGCGATCGGGCGGCGACGAATGCCAGCGTCACGGCGAATGCCGCCGCGCGCCATTTCCTGCTCCTGTTCACGATATCCTCCAGAATCCTCGATGGTGCCGCGCGCCTTGATGATGTTGCCCGGAACGCGTCGGTGCCAGTGTTTCGCGTACGGATGTTGCCAGGATGTGGTTTCAGAACGCTACGGCTTCAGTGGCCGGAACGCAATGCACTGGTTCGACGCATTATTGGCCGGATCGGTTGCCTCGATGCGCCGGTTCATTCTCTTGGGAGTTGCCTCTTTGCCCGGGCGGACGACATTTGGGGATGACAACATTCCGTCCCAGTGCCGATCTCGCGATTTACGCCGTCCACGGCGCCTTCTGGACCGCGTTCGGTATCACCCGGTCGCTGAGCCGGGTGAAAGAACCGCCCTCGCCACCACCTCCCACCGGCGAAGGCGTCGCGCCAGCGACCGCACGGTTCGCCCGTCTCCTGGTCGCGGTGCACGGCATTGGCTTCTTCGTCATGTACTTCGGTATCGGCGACGCCGTCTTCGGCCCCGGCGTGCCTCACTGGTTCGCGGGCCAGCAGATTGCCGGGACCGCGATCATTGCCGCCGGCGCGGCGCTGATGTGCTGGGCACTCCTTCATTTTCAGTCGTGGCGCTTCCAGGCACGGATCGAGAGCGATCATCAACTCGCGACCGGCGGTCCCTTCGCGCTGATGCGGCACCCGATCTATGCCGGGCTCGACCTCCTCGCCCTGGGCTCGGCGGTCTGGATTCCGACGCCGATCATGTGGGCCGGCGTGATCCTCATGCTCCTCGGCGCCGACATCCGTGGCCGGGCGGAGGAGACAGTCCTCACGGCGGCGTTCGGCGACGCGTATCGCCAGTACGCCGCGAAGACCCGGCGATTCGTGCCGGGGGTATACTGAGCGCAAGTGATCCCGTCCCGGAAACACGAATGGCCGCCATCGCTGGCGGCCATTCGCTTTATCGTTCGTTACTATAGCGACGTTCTACTGAACGTCCGCCCGTTCAGCTCGCGGTGGCGAGCTTGGTCACCGATGCCGCCATGGCGCGGACACGAGCACCATCCTTGGCGGTCGCGGCGTCGCTGTTGAGTTCGCTTGCGAGCTTGGTCAGCGCCGCCTTCTTGGCACCCCCCGACATTCCGTTCGCGGCGTCGAGTTCGCTCTTGATTGCCGCTGCGCGGGAACTCGAAATCCCGTTCCAGCGCACCAGCTGGTCGAGGTAGGCGCGCGGCACCGCGATGTTTGCCGGCCAGACGAACTTCGGCTGATCCTGCACGTTGAGCCAGTCGAACTTCACCAGCTTGGCCGCATCCAGTTCGTTCTGCGACAGATACGGGCTCGGCTTGAGCTCGAAGATGTCCATGCCGCGCTGGATCTCCGATCCCACGATGTATCCGTTGTACCAGTACGACGACCAGAAGCCGGCGTCGCTGGTACCGTTGTTCGGCGGAACATCGAGCGGGCCGCGATCGAAGAAGGCGATCTCCTTCGGGTGCCTGGGGTCGGTCCAGTCGAAGACCGAGATCCCGCCCTGGTACCACGACTGCACCATGACCTCGCGGCCCGGGACCGGAATCAGCGATCCGTTGTGCGCCACGCAGTTTTCCGCCTGCGTCTGCGCGGCTGGCATCTTGTAGTACCCCTGGAAGACCATCTTGCCGTTGACGATGTTGAACATCGCGTCGCCGCCCCAGTTCATCGGATCGGTGGCGCGGCAGTACGCCCGTCCACCACCGCCCCATTCATCGGAGAAGAGGACCTTCGACCCATCGTTGCTGAAGGTGGCCGAGTGCCAGAAGGAGAAGTTGGTGTCGGCTACGGCGTCGATGCGGCGCGGATTGGCCGGATCGCGGATGTCGAGAAGGAGGCCCATTCCGGCGCAGGCACCGCCGGCAAGCCCGACGCTCGGGTACACCGTGATGTCATGGCACTGCGTCAGCGTCCCGCGCGGCTGCGGCGGGAAGGGAATGTTGGCGTAGCCCATGGCGCGGAGCGAGTCGGTCGACTTCACCCAACGCATCGAATCGGCCTTGGCCGAGGTCGGCGTGAGCGGAGTCACCCGTGACAGCGCGTATTCGCTCCAGATCGTCAGCGAATCGTCGTGCGTTTCCGGGAGATTCCCGCGGCCGCCACGTCCGCCGCGTCCGCCACCGCCGCCGCGTCCCGCGAATCCACCGCGGTTGAGCGGGAAGTATCCGGCGCTCGTGAGCGAATCGGCTGAGTACTGCCGAGCCGCTTCGTCCGCGCTCGATGCGCCGGCAGGGGCCGCCGCCAGTTCGGCAATCGACCCCGTCATGTTACCGGGAGCCGGGCGAACGAACACGGTCGGCGCTCCACCCGCTGCGCCAAACCCGCCGCGACCACGGCCGCCGGCTGCAGCGCCCTGATCCGATGCCGGTGCGCCGTGCGTGCCGATCCGGTTGACGAGATCACCGCCGGTCGCCGCGTCCTGGAAGATGCGCGCATGACTCACCACCGCGGCCTGCTCGGGATGCGCCAGCGGCACCTTGATCACTTCGATGTTGAAGAGCGCGGTGTTGGGATCGCGCGGATCGGGAATGCAGCGCGCGAGTTCCGCCGCCGGGCGCACGCCCGATGTCCCCGAGATGTAGATGTAGATGTTGTTCTTGTCGTTCGGGTCGGTCACCACGGTGTGGGTGTGCGAACCGCGGCAGGTCTGCACTTCGGTGATCACCTTGGGGTGCGCGATATCGGTAATGTCGAAGATGCGCACACCGCGGATCCGGTCCTTGTTGACCGCACCCGGAGCGCCGCCTGTCCCGCAATCGACGCGCGAGTTGGTCGCCTCCGCTGACACGAAGAGGAGATGGCCGTACACCGAGATGTCATCCTGCGACGCCGGGCACGAATAGCCGGTCGCCAGCGTGGGGTGGCTGGGATTGGAAATGTCCCAGATCTCGTAGCCGTTGTAATTCCCCTGGATGACGTACTTCCCGTCGAAGGCGAGATCGGAATGCGTCGCGCCGGCCGACGACGGGCTCGGTGCCGTGTGCGACACCATGGTCATGTTCCAGATCGCCTCGGCCGCGGGCTTGGTGATCGTCTTGGTCGCGGCGTCCCAATCGCCCGGCGCCAGACCGACGCGCGGATCAGGTGACGGCGCGGCAATGGCATCCATCGCCGACATGTCGGGGGTCGGCAGCGGCGCCATCGCCGACGTCGGTCCCGAGCCGGTTGCCGGCGTCGGCGCAGTGCCCGCCTGCGTTGCCGGGTGATTGCACGCAGCGGCGTACAGCATCACGCCGGCGAGCGAAAGGAATGCGGTGGTCCACCGCGCGAATGAACGTCGGTGCAGCGATGCGAGTGTCATGGATGAATCCGTGAAAGGGGCAGCGGGAAAACGGTGGTGGTCGGGTCGGTCGGCATCATGGGTTGTTTCCGGTGATCGGCCTGCCGGCAAGCATCGCCTCCATCCGGGCGATCTCGGCCATCTGATCGGCATGTACGGCCGTGGCGAACTTGAAGATGTCGTCGTCCTGTCCGCCATTGGGTGAGGCGAAGAGGGTGTCGACCATCGAGAGCGCGCCATTGTGGTGCTGGATCATGAACGTCATGAAGAGGCGGTCGAAGTCGGGGCCGCGCGATTCGTCGAGCATCTTCATCTGCGCCGGGGTGAGCATTCCCGGCATCATCATCACCATGCCGGTGTCGGATCCCGACATCGACATCCCGGGCATCGACGACATCGGCATCCGGCCGTTGGTGTCGGGCACGGCGAAATTGTGATCATGCAGCCAGTTCTGCATGAAGATGATATCGTCGTGCTGCGACAGTGCGATGCGGGCGCAGAGCGTCTGGATTCCCTGGCTCGCACCATGGCTCGGCGCCCAGCGCGCCATCACGACAGCCTGGGCGTGGTGCGCGATCATTCCCTGCATGAAGTCGGCGTCGGCTTTCGACACCGGATAGCGTGGTTGGCCGGCCTCGGGAGCTGCGGCCGATTGGGCTTGAGCCTGGGAGACACACAGGCAGAGTGCGAGCGCGGTTGCACTCGCGGCGATCAGCGAATGGCGTAGCCGAAACACGAGATACCTCTGGGTCGGCGGAATTGCGCGAAACATGTCAGGCAACCACGGATAAAAGGCCGTCTGCTCGGGGGAGAATCTAAGGTTAGGCCCGGTCGCACCGGTACGCAATCGTGACCGCCGCCGCCGGTGCGGCGAACTCACCATCACGTATAGAATTGGAACTGGAATCGAGAGCGCCTGGCGCCCGTGCGCAATTGCCGGAAGCTGATCGTCCCCTCCTTTCTCATGCCACAGACGCCGGAGATTCCCGTGACCATTGGCACCTCGCTTCTCCCCGAATTCGACCAGGAAATGGCCAATACTCGCCGCCTCCTGGAGCGCGTTCCCGGCGACAAGGCCGACTGGAAGCCTCACCCGAAGTCGTTTTCACTGGGGCACCTCGCGCAGCTGGTGAGCTGGATGCCGGGATGGATCGCACAGACGCTCACCCACGATTCGCTCGACCTTGCGACTGGAGCGGGCTACAGCAACCAGAGCACCGCCGCCCTGGTCGATGGGTTCGATTGCAACGTCCATGAGGGGCGCGAAGCGCTCTCCAACGCGAGTGACGCCACCTTCGCCGGGACCTGGTCGCTCAAGCGCGGCGATCAGGTCTTCTGGGCCGCGCCGCGCGCCGTGGTGGTGCGGACTCACATCTCGCATCTGTCGCACCACCGCGGCCAGCTCACCGTCTATCTCCGGATACTCGATGTGCCGCTGCCATCGATCTACGGTCCCACCGCCGACGAGCGGATGTAGCGTTCCGGCGATCAACCGATACTCGATGACCCGGTCTGTGTTGGCGGCCCGGAGTGCCCGCGATTCGCGCCTCCTCGCGAAGCCGGACCAGACCGGGGTATCTTCGTCAACCCCCACACGTAGCCAACATTCGTGGCGTCTCTGACCGGAGCCGCCGCGCCACTAACACAGGAATTTCGAGCCATGACGATCTGGAAGGAACAAGCCCCGGCGAAGAAGGAATCGATTCCCATTTCCCCTGCGGCGCCAAAGCTGGACAACCCACCCCGCGCCGAATCGGCGCAGGCCTATGACGTTCCCCGCCGCGTCCCCGATCGCGAAGCCAAGGAATCGCTGATCGCTTCCGATCTGACGGTCGAAGGAAAGATCGAAGGCGCGGGCCATGTGCGGATCGCCGGCCGCTTCAAGGGCGATGTCAACGTTCAGGGGCATCTCACTATCGAGGTCGGCGCCAAGCTGACCGGCGGCGTGCGCGCCAACACCGTGATCATCGGCGGCGAGCTCGACGGAAACATCGAGGCTGCCTCGCGAGTCGAGCTGCTCGAGACCGGCGTCCTCAACGGGGATCTCAAGGCCGGGTCGCTCACCGTCGCGGCCGGGTCGCGGATGCGTGGCCAGGTCGAGTTCGGTTGGGACGAAAAAGGTGGCAAGGCCGCGCTCCGCATGGAGAGTGGCTCGGCGTCATGAGCACGACCCGTCAGGGCGTACCGGGCACCACGCGAACCTGTCCGCACTGCCGGGCCACGATTCTGGAGAGCGCCAGCGTCTGTCCGGCGTGCAAGCATCGGTTGCGTTTCGATGCCAGCACGCCGCAGCGCGCGACGCCGAGTTTTTCGCCACTCCGTGTTGAAGGGACGATCCGCCATCCGCAGGAAGGCGGGGCGTGGGAATACTCGGTGCTCCTGTCGATTCGCAATGAACGCGGCGAGGAAGTGGCGCGTCAGATCGTCGGTGTCGGCGCGCTGCGTCCCACCGAGCAGCGCACCTTCACCCTCGCGGTCGAAGTGTTCACTCCCGGGCAAACCGGAATTCCAGGCGTGGATGCGCCGGAATCATGACGCAGCGCGGCCCCGTCCGCTGAGTTGATGTGATCGAGGGACGCCCCAGCCGCACCGCACTGGGCGCGGCCGCGCGCCGAGCGATGCACCGCCTGCTCGATGACCCGCTGATTCTCGACGACCCGCTTGCGCTCGCGATCCTTCCTCCCGAGGGAGTCGAACGGGTGCGGCGCGAGACCACCGGCCGCAGGGCCCGCGGGTCGTCGCGGCTGCGCGGATTTCTTGCTGCACGCAGCCGCGTCGCCGAAGACTGGCTCGCATCGGTTGCAGCTCGCGGCGTCGATCAGTACGTCATTCTCGGCGCCGGCCTCGATACCTTCGCCTATCGCTCGCACGATCGCTTTCCGTCGTTGCGCGTCTTCGAGGTCGACCACCCCGCAACCCAGGCGTGGAAACGCGAACGGCTTGTCGCCGGCGAAATCGCAATTCCCGGAAGCGTCGTCTTCGTTCCGGTCGATTTCACCAGCGACTCGCTGATGGCGTCGCTGGTTCGCGCAGGGTTCGATCCCGCTCGTCCCGCCTGCTTCGCGTGGCTCGGTGTCACGATGTATCTGCACCAGCCCGACGTCATGGCCACGCTTTCCGCGATTGCCGGGTGTGCGTCGGGCACCAGCGTCGTCTTCGACTACATGGTGAGCGACAGCCATCTGTCGCTCCTCGCGCGCTGGTTCGTCGGGCGCGGCGCGCGCCGGGTGGCTCGGCATGGGGAACCGTGGGTGGGGCGCTTCGACCCGCCGGTGCTCGCCGCGGCGCTCCACCGGGTCGGCTTCGGCACCGTGACCGATCTCGGCCCAGACGATCTCTACCGCCGCTTTTTCCAGGACCGGACCGACGGCCTGCGAATTGGTCCGGTCGGCCACGTCGTCATCGCCGAGGCCACCGGCGGTTGACCGGCGGCGTGCCTGATGAGGGCCCCTCGCCGTCTCCCTCCACCGCGGGCCGCCGCCCTCTTACGGCGATCGCGGTTTCCGCGCATTATCTGCGGGGAGGGATGATCCGTGGAATTGCACGATGGCTTTGTACTCGAGCGCTACAAGGTGCTGGTCGAACGTGAGCGCGCCTGCGCGGCAATGGCACGCGACGCCTTCGCGACCTACGGCAAGTTCGTCGTCGTCGTGGCGCTCGGCGCGGTGGCAATGGTGTCGGCGCGCGAGTCGCTCGGTCTCGACAAGGAGATGATGCCGCAGCTGCTGCAGCTCCTTGGCGGCCTGGTCGGCTTTCTCGCCCTGGTTGCCGTGGCGCAGATCATCACCGCGATGGTACGCCGCCACATGCTGCATCAAGCCCGGCGCGGAATCGATCCCGACACCGAGCGCATGCGACCCATCTGGTGGGTGGCCGATGCGATCTTTCTGCTGATCATCGTCGTGTCGCTGCTGTACGCATGGAGAGCGGCGGCCCAGCTCGCCGACCAGGTGGCGCGATCCGCGACGTAGCCGCCGGTTCGGGGAAGCGAAAGCGGTGTGATCAGATCGTGACGGCGGCAGGGAAGCAATCGCCGGCGTTTTGGCGTAGCCTTCCGTCATGGTGATTCTTCCACTCCTCTTCCAGATCGCGGCGCTTCCGCAGCGCGGAGTGCCCGACCCCGGCGTCATCGCGACCAATCAGCGGATCACGCCCGCGGGGGCGGAGACCGTCTTCGATGGGCGCGTCACTGGATTGCGTTTCGGACGCGATCCCGGCGAAGTCCTCGTGGCCGTTGGCGCCGATGTCTACCGGATGGTGTGGGCCGACAACCGCGTCGCCGATCACTGGAAGATCGGCGGCCGCACCGGGATCTACGGACTCGCGGCCGACACCGTGGCCGGGCGATTCCTGGTATCGTCGGTCGGACGCGTCCCCGCCGGAGCGCATCCGCTTGCCGGTGCGCCCGCGAATGCTGGATCGATCGCGCAACTTACCGTCGTTGGAGCTGATGGCATGCATCCGCTCGGCGGCTTCGGTCATGACATGGCCGGCTCGCCGGCGGTGGCGCCGCGCGCCGACGCCAGCGGGAAACGCGTCGCAGTCCTCCCGCTCACCGCCGATGATGAGCTCGCCGTCGTCGACGCCGCGAGCGGTGCGGTGGTTCGCACTGTCGCACTCGGTGTTGCCCCGCTCGGCGCCGTGATTGCCGATGATGGATCGGTGGCGTGGGTCACGGAAATGGCGGGGAAGAAGCCGAAGTCGGGCGACAGGTCCGCGCCGCAATGCTGCGAAGCGCGGGCCGAAGCGATCCGCATCGATCCCCGCGGGATTGCGATGGCGGGGACCGTCGCGCGGGTCAATCTTGCCACCGGCGACATCACGGCGCGGATTATCGTGGGACTGCATCCCACCGCGATTCTCTGGGACCAGCGTCGCGCGCGTGTCTACGTGGCCGACGGCAACAGCGACCAGGTCTCGGTGATCGACGCCCGTGGCGATTCGCTGCTGGGCACGATCGCCGTGACACCATTCAGGATGCACGCAGCGGGACTGGCGCCCACGGCGCTGGCGCTCTCCCCAGATGGCGCCACCCTCTACGTGGCACTCGGCGGCGTCAACGCCGTGGCAGTGTACGACGTCGCAACGACACCGCGCGCGGCGGCGCTGCGCGGGATGATTCCCACCGCGTGGTATCCCTCGACCCTCGATGTCAGTGCTGACGGGCGGTTCCTCGCGATCGGGACGCTCCTCGGTGTCGGCTCGGGGACTGGATCGACGGTCGGGATGACAGGTCGCTACGTCCACGCGGTGCGCGGCGCGGTGAACGTCGTTCCGGTGCCGGGTCGCGGCCAGCTCGCCGCATTCACCGTCGCCGTGTCGCAGAACAATCGGCTGCCGCTCGCGAGCGGCGCAGGAGCCGCCGCCGTTCGCCCCGACGCTCGGGCGCGCGCGGTCCCCGAACGTCCCGGCGAGCCGTCGCTGATTCATCATGTCGTCTACATCATCCGCGAGAACCGCACCTACGACCAGATCCTCGGCGATCTCCGTCCGGGCGATGGTGATTCCGCGTTCGTGATGTACGGCCGCGACGTGACGCCCAATGCGCACGCGCTGTCGAAGGAGTTCGTCACCCTCGATCGCTTCTTCGCGTCGGGCGGCAATTCCGCCGATGGTCATCAGTGGCTCACCCAGGCCAACGAAACCGAGTACACCCTCTGGCCGCTCTACGAGGGGCGGAGCTATCCCTACGACGGCAGCGATCCCCTGGCATACTCCAACGGCGGCTTCATCTGGGACGCCGCGGCGCAGCGCGGCAGGAGCGTCGCCGTCTTCGGCGAATTCGCGCCAGAACCGCACGACCAGAGCGCCGGTGCCGGGCGGAATGCGCTGCTGGCGCAGTATCGCAACGGCGGCGCGGTTGCACTCGTGCCGCCCTACAACACGACCTCGCCGATCCCGTCGCTCGACCGCGCGCTGGCGCGCGACTTCCCGTCGTGGACCCTGGCGGTGCCCGACGTGGTTCGCGCGCAGATCTTCGGCCGGTATCTCACGCAATGGCAGGGCGCCGACAGCATGCCGAATCTCGTGCTGTTGCAGCTTCCCAGCGATCACACCGCCGGCACCGGTGCCGGTGACTGCACACCCAAGGCGTGTGTCGCCGACAACGACCTGGCGCTCGGGCAGGTGGTCGACGCGCTGAGTCATTCACGCTTCTGGAACGACATGGCGATCTTCGTCGTCGAGGACGACGCGCAGAACGGCGTTGATCATGTCGACGGCCATCGCACGGTCGCGCTGGCGATTAGTCCCTTCACGCGGCGCGGTGCCGTCGATTCCACTTTCTACAATCATCCGTCGCTCCTCAAGACGATCGAACTGATGCTCGACCTCCCGGCGCTCTCGATCTTCGATCTCGCCGCGAGCGATCTCGGCAACGCATTCATCGGGCCGGGCGAGAAACCCGATCTCGCGCCCTACACCGCGATCGAGCCGGCGCAGTCGATCTTCGAGGTCAATCCCGCGCCGACGCGGCTCCACGGCGCGCAACGGCAGGCGGCGCTCGCGTCGGCCAAGATGCGATTCGACATTCCCGACGCGGCACCCACTGACCGCCTCAACCGGATTCTCTGGCAGGACGCCAAGGGGTGGGGCAATCCCTATCCGCGCACCCGCGCGTCGCTCTTCTTCCCGATGACGGTCGACGTGGGCGACAAGGATCGTGACGACAAGGATTGACGGGCGATGCATGCAATGCCGTCGTACGGATGCCGCGTCGTGAGGTGCCCCGAGCGCGCTTTGACGCGCCTTCCACAGCTTGGGATCGCCGCCGACACGCCGAGCGCATCTTGAGCGCGCGGAGCGGCAGCCCCACGACGCGGCAGCCAACGAGACGGTAGCCATCGAGTCGGCAAGAACCCACGACCGAGCGCTTGACGGACCCTCCACCCGTTCCTGTCGTCCCCCGCTCGCAACTTCGCCGCGACCGCGCTACTATGCCGCATTCGTGCGATGTTCGCGCGATGTTCGCGCGGGAACCCTGGGAGAGCGACACCGATGGATTTCAAATTGACCGCAGAGCAGGAACAGGTCCGCCAGATGGTCCGCGACTTTGCGGTGGGCGAAATCAAGCCGCACGTGATGGAGTGGGACGAGGCGCAGCACTTTCCCATCGACATCATTCGTCGTCTCGGCGAACTCGGAATGCTCGGCGCCATCTTTCCCGAGGAATTCGGCGGCGCTGCACTCTCGTACGTCGACTACGTCAACATCATCGAAGAGCTTGCCGCGGTGGAGTCGGGCGTGGCGCTCGCGGTGGCCGCGCACAATTCGCTCTGCTGCGGCCACATCTATCTCGCGGGAAACGACCAGCAGCGGCGGAAATATCTCGGCAAGCTCACCACCGGCGAATGGATCGGCTGCTGGGCCCTCACCGAACCGGGCTCAGGAAGCGACGCGTCGGGGATGCGGACCATGGCGGTCAGGGACGGCGCCGACTGGATCCTCAACGGCACCAAGAACTTCATCACCAACGCCAGTCACGCGCAGGTGGCGGTCGTGCTCGCGGTCAGCGACCGGGACGATCGTCACGGTGTCACCGCGTTCGCGATCGAGATGGATCGTCCCGGCATTCGCGCCGGGAAGAAGGAGAACAAGCTCGGCATGCGGATGTCGGATACCGCCGAGCTGATTCTCCATGATTGCCGCGTCAGTGAGGCCAACGTGCTGGGGAAGGTCGGCTACGGCTTCAGCGACGCGATGAAGGTTCTCGACGGCGGGCGGATCTCGATCGGTGCGCTCTCGGTGGGGATCGCGCGCGGCGCCTACGAAGCCGCCCGTGATTACGCCAAGGAGCGCCCGGCATTCGGCCAGCCGATCGCCGGGTTCCAGGCGATCCAGTTCATGCTCGCCGACATGGCCACCGAGATCGAAGCCGCGCGGCTGCTGTGCTATCGGGCCGCGGCGATGAAGGACGCCGGCGAGAAGACCACCCTCTGGTCGTCGATGGCGAAACTCTACGCGTCGGAGGTCGCCGTGCGCGCCACCGAGAAGTGCGTCCAGATTTTTGGCGGGTACGGCTTCATCAAGGAATACCCGGCCGAGAAGTACTACCGTGATGTGAAGCTTTGCACGATTGGCGAGGGAACCAGCGAGATCCAGCGGATGGTGATCGCGCGGAATGTGCTGGGGGCATAGGGACTCGGGCCGGGAGCGGCACATCGCGCGGAGCGCGGAACATCCTGCTGCGCCGCCGCCCGGTGAGCGAGGCCGAGCGTAGATATCTTTCCGGATCGGCCGATACCTCGATCGCCAGAGCATCCCCGGAGCGCCCGCATGATCGATGCGTTTAAAGCGGTGCTGACACAAGCGGTTGCGTCCAAAGCGTCGGACGTTCATGTCACCGCCGGTGGCCCTTTCCGGGTCCGGTCGCAGGGCGAACTGCTGCCAGTCGCGGGGTCGGCCACCCTGGGACCGGCCGACACCGCGGCGATCGTGGCCGACATCGTCATCGGCGCACGGAAGGCGACGCGCGATACGCTGCCGGAGTACATGCACCGCCTCACGGAACTCGATTGTTCCTATTCCCTCGCGGGCGTGGGGCGGTTCCGCGTGAACGTCTTCAGCCAGCGCGGGTCGCTCGCGATCGTGCTGCGGACGATATCCGACGTCATTCCGACATTCGAGGAGCTGGGGTTGCCGCCGGTGCTTGCCGACATTGCCTCGGAGGAACGGGGCATGGTCCTCCTGACCGGCACCACCGGCAGTGGCAAGTCCTCGACGCTCGCGGCCATGGTCGGCCACGTCAATCGCACCCGCCGCAAGAAGATCATCACGATCGAGGATCCGATCGAATACCTGCATCGCGACGAGAACTCGAACGTCGCCCAGCGGGAACTCGGAAGCGACACGCAAAGCTTCGAGACCGCGCTCCGTGCCGCGCTCCGCCAGGATCCCGACGTCATCATGATCGGCGAGATGCGTGACCGGACGACGATCGACATCGCGCTCAAGGCCGCCGAGACCGGTCACCTCGTCTTCAGTACGGTGCACACCACCGATGCCCCGCGCACGATTGCGCGCCTGATCGGCGTGTTTGACTCCTCCGAACAGCCGGTGATTCGCCAGCGATTGTCCGAGACGCTTCGCGCGGTCGTGTCGCAGCGCCTGCTCCCGCGAGCCGACGGCAACGGCCGGGTGGTCGCCGCCGAGATCATGCGGCACACCGCCACGATCGAGGAGTGCATCGCCGATCCGGAGAAGACATCGGGAATCCGGGACTTGCTGGCGGACGGGAAGATGCAGTACGGCATGCAGACCTTCGATCAGCACTTGATGACACTGTACACCGAGCAGCAGATCTCGCTGGAAGTCGCCAAGGCAGGGGCGACGAGCCCCGCGGACTTCGAGCGTAATCTCCAGTTCCAGTAGGCGCGAAAGTGGAAGCGACGTGACCGGCCCTTGCAGTGCGTGAATCCGACGTCGCGGAACCGGGATCGGCTGGGTGCCTGGTTGTCGCGGCGATCCCGTCGCTACTGTTCACCCTGCCTGGCGTGTGAGCGACCCATCAGTTGCAACGGTTCGATCGTCCAGGACTGGTCGGTGGACCCTCAAGTGAAGGTTGTCTAGTCACCGCTCGTCAGCACCAAGTCCGTCCTTCCTCGCAGCCCGTGCGTCGCCACCAACCCCGCCGTGATCAGGATGATCGCTCCCCCCTGATGCGCGATCCCCAACGGCACCGGAACAATCAGCAGCAGCGTCGCGATGCCGAGACAGACCTGCCCCACCGCCGCGGCGGCGAAGCACCCCACCGCAATCCGCTGACTCTTCGCGAGTGCGTGTCTCCGCGAGATCAACCAGAAAATCACGACACTGCACACCGTGAGATACGCAAGGCAGCGGTGATCGAACTGTGCCGCGCCCGGATTCTCGAACCAGTTGCGCACCCACGGCGAGAGCATGGTGTACCCCGGCGGCACGACGCGCCCACCCATCAGCGGCCAGGTGTTGAACACATGCCCACCGCGAAGCCCCGCGACAAACGCCCCTGCGATTGCGGTCACTGCCGCCAGTCCGGTGAGCGTCGCTGCCGAGCGCCGGAGCGCGGGCACATCGGCGCGCTTGGCTTCCGGACTTGCGAGAAATCCCGCCGCAGTCCACACCGTCGCACCGTAGATCAGCAGTGCCGCGGCGAAGTGCGCGGCAAGCCGGTACTGGCTCACCTCGATCCGTCCGCTCAATCCGCTCGAGACCATGAACCATCCAAGCGCACCCTGCGCCGCCAGCAGTAGCAGCAGCAGCCAGAGTCGCCCTCGAATGTCTCGCGGCACCATCCCGCGAAAGAGGAACCAGAGCAGAGGCAGCAGAAACGCCACGCCGACAAGGCGCGCCCAGAGCCGATGGGTGTATTCCCAGAGGAAGATCGTCTTGAATTGATCGAGCGTCATGTCGGCGTGGATTGCCTGATACTGCGGAATCTGCCGGTACCGCGCGAACTCCTCTTCCCAGTCGGCATGCGTCAGCGGCGGGATCACTCCCGACACCGGCTGCCACTCGGTAATCGACAGCCCGCTCTCGGTGAGCCGGGTGGCGCCGCCTATCTGGATCAGGACAAAGAGCATCGCGGCCCAGATGGCGAGCCAGATTCCCAGCGGACGATTGGGATTCATGGTTCCGAATATAGAGCGCGCCGATCTCGTCTCGGCGCGGGGAGTGCGCCGCTGGCGCACGCGGTAGTATCGTTCGGGCATTCACTCACCACGATCCGGAGTTCCGTGTGCGTCCCACCGTTGCCATCGCCATCGCCTCTGTCGTCGCGTGGACCGTCCCGGCCACGCTCACTGGCCAGGTCCAGTCGCCGGCGAATCAATCGCAAGCTCCCGACCCGGTTCGCACCCTCGTCTCGCGCCTCGACCTGCAGCAGTACAAGGCGAACGTGAAGGGACTCACGCAATTCGGCGACCGCCGTCAGGGGACCGATCGCAATCGCGCTGCGATCGACTGGATCGAGGCGCAGCTCAAGAGTTACGGCTGCAGCAACACGGAGCGGATCACCTACCAGTACACCGGCCGTCAGATTCGCCCACCCGATTCGACGCGCGTCGGTCGAGGTGGTACTCCGCGCGCGACCGGTTCCGTAATACCGTACGAACCGGGAGCCACCGACCGCGCTGGCGAGGTGCTCAAGGGGATTCGCACCGCGACCGGCGTGAACATGAATCCCGACTTGCAGCCCGACACCGCGCTCCGCCGCATCGATGCGCAGCCCGACACGCCCGGCGAGCGCCAGGAGGTCTACTGCACCAAGGTCGGCACGACCCATCCCGACGAGATGTACATCGTCAGCGGCCACATGGACGGGCACGGCTTCGGCTCCGCCGCCAATGACGACGGATCGGGCAGCGCATTGGTGATGCAACTGGCCCGTGTCTTCGCCTCGCCCGACGTGCACACCGAACGGTCGATCCGCTTCATTCTCTGGAACAACGAGGAGACCGGGCTCAACGGCAGCAAGGCGTACGTCGAGCAGCGCAAGGATCTGCAGGGGAAGGAAGATCCCGCAGGATCAGGGAAGTATCCCGAGCCCAGATGGCTCGGCATGATCCAGCACGACATGATGATGTTCGATCACGGCATGCCGGGACCCGACGGAAAGGTGAGTCCCGAGCAGCGCCGTGAGGCCGACGTCAACGTGGAATTCGCGGGAATCTCGAAGATGGCCGATTCGTCGCAGAAGCTGGCGTGGTTCTTCCGCACATCCAACGAGAAGTACGCCACCACCTATCCGGCCGCGGTCGGCGATCACATGAGCAATACCGATTCCGATCCGTTCAAGGATCTAGTGCCCACGCTCTCGCTCCGCGAGAACGAACGGCTGGCGCAAATCGGCACCGGCTGGGATCCGCAGTGGCATCAGCCCACCGACGTCTTCTCCACCTATTCCGACAAGGACTTCATGCTCGGCCTCAACGCCGCGCAGACGACACTCAGTGCAGTCGCGCAGTTGACCGGGGCGACGATCAAGTAGTGCGATGATCCAGCGCCTCCGGTTCTGCATCGCGTGCTTCGCGATGTGGATGGCGTTCTTCACGCTCATTCGCGCCGCCTTCGTGCTCTATCATCACGCCGAGGCGGCGCGCGCGGGTGTGGTAACGATCGCGGGGATCTTCTTCTACGGCGCCAGGATGGACATGGCGGCGGCGTGCTTTCCCGCGGCGATCGCCTTCGTCCTCACCGGCCTCCTGTCGGGGTTGGCGCCGAAGTCCGCGGCGCGAGTGATCACCGTTGTGTCGCTCGCGCTGATGGTGTCGTTCCTCATCCTCGCCACGATCGACCTCGAACTCTTCCGCGACTGGGGTTTCCGGATCGACGCCGCGGTGCTCCGCTATCTCAACACGCCGCGGGAAATGCTTGCGTCGGCGGGCGCTGCACCGATCGCACTTCTCGTCGGGATTCTGGCCGGACTCGTCGCCGTCGTCTGCGTCGCCTACTTTCGCTGGTGGTGGCCCGCGATGGCGGCGTGGCAGCCGCTATCGATCCTGCCGAGCGCGGCGACGGCGGTGATGTGCGGCCTGCTGACGTGGGGACTCTACTATCCCTCGCGCGGCGGCATCCAGAAGATGCCGATGACGCAGAGCACCGTCTATTTCTCGCGCAATGCCTTCGCCAATCAGGCGGCGATCAACATGGCGTGGAACTTCTTCGACTCCGTGTGGTGGCACACCTACCGCGCCGGGAATCCCTACCGCGTCCTGTCGACGGCCGACGCCACGCGCACCGCGGATTCGCTGCTCGCCAGCGGTACCACATCGACGCTGCATCTGCTGCGAGTGGCGCGCCCCAACGTCATCGTGATCATCTGGGAGAGCATGACGTCGAAGATCGTCGAACGCCTCGGCGGCGTCGCCGGCGTGACACCCAACATCGATTCGCTGATTCACGAAGGCGTTCTCTTCGACCACTTCTACGCCACCGGCGACCGCAGTCCCGAAGGGCTCACCGGCGTGATCGCCGGCTATCCGGCGCAGACCACCACCGAGATCATCCAGCATCCCCGCAAGAGCGCCACCCTTCCCGGCCTGCCGCGCGACCTCGCCCGAGCCGGATACAGCAGCACCTTCTACTACGGCGGCGACCCCGAGTTCACCAACATCAAGTCGTTCGTCCTGCAGGCGGGATTCGGCCGCATGGTGACGAAGGACGCCTTCGCGCCGGGAGATCGCCAGTCCGACTGGGGCGCCGACGATCACGTTGTTCTCGGCCGGCTCGCTCGCGAGATCCCGGCGATGCGGCGTCCCTTCTTCGTGACGCTCTTCACCCTGAGCAGTCACGAGCCGTTCATCGTGCCGATGCCGACGGTGATCGCGGGCCGGGACGAGCGGTCGCTGTTCCTCAATTCGCACGTCTATACCGACCGGAGCATCGGCGATTTCATCCGCCGGGCGAAGACGCAACCCTGGTGGGACAGCACGCTGATCGTGATCACCGGCGATCACGGCCATCGTGTCCCCGAACTCGATTCGCTGCAATCGATCCACCGATGGGACACCTTCTCGATTCCGATGCTCTGGATCGGCGGCGCGCTCGCCGCTCGTGACACCGTCATCCATCAGCCCGGTGTGCAGACCGATTTTCCCGCCACCCTGCTCCGCCAGCTCGGCCTCGACGCGAGCGGTTATCACTGGAGCCGCAATCTCTTCGCCCGCGATGTGAAGCCATGGGCCTGGTTCACCTTCACCGACGGCTTCGGCTGGATCAATGACGCCGATGGCGCGCTGGCATGGGACGACGTGGGCAAGCGGATGATCGCCCAGCGGGGCCCGATCGGACCGGCCGATATTCATTCCGGCCAGGCATTGCTGCAGCGGTTGGTCGACGACTACAACAGTCGGTAAGCGTCGCGCCATTCCCGCAGTATCTTCCGCGGACTTCGATTGGGAGAGTCCGATGACCCGCGATACCTGGACCAACGTCGACCGCTACCATGAGCGACTTGTCGTCCGTCCCGACGAGGCCCTCGACGACGCACTCGCCAGCGGCGACGCCGCGGGAATGCCGGCGATTGCCGTCGCGCCGAATCAGGGAAAGCTGTTGATGCTGCTGGCGCAGATCGCCGGTGCCACCCGGGTCCTCGAAATCGGCACGCTCGCCGGCTACAGCACGATCTGGATGGCGCGTGGCCTCGTGCCCGGCGGCCGGATCGTCACCCTCGAAGTCGATCCTCATCACGCCGCGGTGGCACGCGCCAATTTCGAACGCGCCGGCGTGGCCAGCCTGATCGACGTTCGCGAAGGCCGCGCCCTCGACACCTTGCCGGCGCTTGCACACGAGAAGGCTGGTCCGTTCGACCTGATCTTCATCGATGCCGACAAACAGTCGATCCCGGAGTACTTCGACTGGGCGGTGAAGCTCTCGCGGCCGGGAAGCGTGATCATTGTCGACAACGTGGTGCGCGACGGCAAGGTGATCGACCCCGCCACCGGTGACGCGAATATCGACGGCGTGCGGCGCTTCAACGAGATCCTGGCACACGACCGGCACGTGGTCGCCACCACGATTCAGACTGTTGGCTCCAAGGGATACGACGGATTCACCCTCGCGCGAGTGGTCACGACTTAGGAATCAGCAGCATCTGCATTCCGCCGTCGTCTGTCGTCTCCCACACCAGCGTCGCCCGCCCGCCGAAGAGTCCGATCAGCAGCCGCGAGCGCTGCTCGTCCGGAAGCTGTGCCACGACGCGCGCCGAACGCGGCAGGATCTGCGCCGTGACGTGCGCGCCGATGATGTACGCCGCGCTCAGGACCGGCGCCGCCGGCCCGACGATCGCCACCTCGACCGGTGCGTCTCCGGTACCGAGCCGCGTGTGCACCTCCTCCAGCTGTGCCGTAACCACGTCGAGTCGTGCCGCCGCCGATACGCCATCAATGAACTTCGGGACGGCGAAGCCGATGCCGGCGAGTAGACCGATCGATCCCACCGCGATTCGCCGTCCTCTTGCCATCCGCTGCGCAGCGACCGTGCCGGCGTCGTTGCACCACCACTGCAGCGCGCCGAGCGTCAGCATCATCGCGAACGGCGCGATCAGGCGCGGCTCTGCGTGGATCGCGGCGAACTGCAGCACGCCGATCACGCCGAGGAATGCGGTGACGACCGCGTCGCGATTGGCGTTGATCCCGTCGCGCCAGATCCCCGGGCGTCGGCGAAGGATATAGGTGGGGAAGAGGACCGCCGCGAGCAGCGGCATGAGCCACAGTCCGATGATGCGAGCCGTCTGACGCAACCAGTACGACAGCAACGCGGTTGGCACTGGCGGCGATCCGGTCTCGCTGGTGACACCCGCCGACCAGGTCGCGGGATCGCCCCACGGCTGATACGTCCAGTGCGCGGCATCGTCGAACGTGGCGAGCGTCACTTCCTGGTTACCACCGACGGAAATCTCGCGATAGGCACTGTTGGTGCCGAGGTCGCTATCCGGCAGGCGCGAGGTGTTGCCGTCGATGTACCACGAATAATTGAGACGCCCCGCCGAGCCGAGGGTGAATCGCCCGCTCTTGACGCTGAGCGGCACGATCCAGAGAAGCATCACCAGGGCCGCGACGCCGCTCGACCAGAGGACGCGAAGGCGTGCGTGATGGTCGCGCGCGGCGAAGAGGCGCACGACGAACGTCGCCGCGAGCCAGGGCCAGCAGCTAGTCTTGACGAGATACGCCGCGCCGAGCAGGATGCCGGTCGCGATCCAGCGCCGTCCTCGATGCAGCGCGAGTTCACAGCTGAGTGCCACCGTCACCGCGAAGAGCAGGACATCCGGTGTCACCGCTTCGACGCGCGGGATTCCGGCGCTCGCGAGGAGGAACGCCGCGACGCTCGCCAGTACCATCGTGGGTGACTCGATTCGCCGTCCCCACACGAACAGGATGCCGAGTGCGGCGATGGCGGCGATCACGTTGCCGGCATGAACCAGCGTCACCAGTGCGGTGTGACTCGCGCCGGTGATGCCGCCCGCAATCCCCGCGAGGAGCGGCAGGAGCGGTGACCAGTATCCTTGAACGAATTGCGACCAGTCGCCGCGCGGCACCGCACCGGCGAGGTCGAGATAGGAAACGCCATCGGGGTTCATCGCCTTGCGCGAGAGATACCCCGCGGCGAGGCAGAGCACTGCAGCGCCGCCCACGACGAGTGGCCCCTCGCGACGCCAGAATGTGGTCGCTTCACCCGGTGCGTCGGGCGCGATAGCCACGGGAGAAGAAGTGAGCTTGCGGCGCTTCGCCATGGCCCTCGCCTGGGTGCGACGCTCACGGTGGTCCGGACATCATCCGGCGCAGGATCAGTTACAGTGCGTGAGGGCGTAAGCTAATGTCGCCCGGCTCCCCAACCCTCTCCGGGATTCCCGTGTCCAACCCTGCCAGGAAGATGCCGAGCGTCGAGATCGCGGCGGCCAGGCCGGCCGACGACAGGGAAGAGACCCGGTCGCTTGTCGCCCTCGCGGCGGCGGGTGATCTCGCGGCAGCGCGGACGCTGTACGACCGGCACGCCGGCCGGGTCTACCGCCTCGCCTACCGGATGTGCGGCGATCGCGATCTCGCGTCCGATCTGACGCAGGACGTCTTCGTCCGGGTCTTCGGGCAGCTGGGGCAGTTCCGGGGCGAGGCGGCATTCACCACATGGCTCCATCGCGTCGCGGTGACGACCTGCCTCAACACGCTGCGCAAGGTCAAGCGGTTCCGGGGCCGTGAAGTCGACCTCGAACACGCAAGCGACCGCGGCACTGGGGGCGGCGACCGTGATCCCGTGCTGCAGTCGGCGCTCGGTGCCGCGATCGACGCACTCCCCGAGGGGCTCAGGATCGCGCTGGTCATGCACACGATCGAGGGATACACCCACGCCGAGATCGGCGCGGCGCTGGGAATCGCCGAAGGGACGAGCAAGAGCCGGGTGTCGGAGGCCCGGGCGCTGTTGCGGAACGCACTCGCGCCGCATGGCAAGGAGTATCACGATGAATGATCACGAACTTGACGACGCATTGCGCGAGGCGGCGCAGCACTGGCGGGTGCCGATCGATCCGCCACTCGACGCGATCTGGGATGCGGTGGCGACGGAAGCGTTTCGTCCTCGCGCCCGCCGATCGCCCGGATGGCCGGCAGTCGGGATCGCCGCGGCCGCGGCGCTCGCCATTGGTGTCGCCGGCGGCCGCTACTGGGCGGGCCGGGCCACTGTACCAATCGCTACCACAGCTGCGGCACCGCACGCGGTTGCGGCGACGGCGGCGGTCAATGATCCCAGCCAGCAGGCGATGGGCGAGCTCCTCGGCCGGACCGCGGTCCTCCTCGCGGCACTTCCCGCCGAGAGCTCGGCGCCAGCAGTCGATCCCCAGCTCTCGCGCGAAGGCGCCCGCCTCCTGACCACGACGCGCCTCCTGCTCGACGCGCCGATCGGCGCCGACCCGCGGCTGCGCAATCTCCTCCAGGACCTCGAACTCGTTCTCGCCCAGGTGGCGCGGCTCGAGCCAGAGCACCGGCGGGACGAAATCCAGTTCATCCGTACGGCGGTGGACGAACACGACATCGTGCCGCGCCTTCGCACCGCGGCCGCCGATCTCACTCACGATGACTTCTAGGGGACCCACCATGTTCCGACTGCACTTCGCCATTCCATTCCTCGCCGCCGGAGCATTGTCGGCGCAGGTGCCGGCTACACCGGTGCGTCCGCCGACGCCGGCGCCCGCTCCCAGGGCGAACGTGGCCAGGCCGGTGCCCCGCGCCGTCGATACCTGGGCGCCCGATGTTTCGTACAGCGTCGACAGCTATATCAACGATTACAGCAGTTACTACCTCGACAACGCATTGGAGAACAACCTCAACCTCAATCTCGATTACAACGTGACCACGGCGATGGACAACGCGCGACTCGCGCTGAATGCGAGTCAGGCATCACTGGCCGGACTCGGGTCGTGGAACGGGTATGCCTCGGGCGGCCCGGTCGCGTGGGCCCACGACGATCCGGCCGACTCGCTGTACCGGGATGCGCGCGACCAGCTGAATCGCGGCGACTATCGCCGTGCCGCGGCGCTCTTCAAGTCGCTGCCGCAGAAGTTTCCCAATTCGGCGTACGTCGGTGACGCCCAGTACTGGGAGGCGTTCTCGCTCTACCGGATCGGCGCGACACCCGACCTGCAGGAGGCGCTCGCGGTGCTCGAAGCGCGCAAGACGACGACGCCGGAGTCGGCCAGCGACGATCAGCAGCGAGCGCGCCAGGCGGCAGGATCGCGCCAGACGCCGGCCCCCGTTGCCCGCGGAGCGCGGACTGTCGCCACCGCCAGCACTAATGTGACCGTCGGGTCATACTCGTACAGCTCCCCGCTCGCCTACAGCTACAGCCGCGGGTCACGAGTCCAGGACGACGCGGCGGCGCTTGCCGCGCGCATCGCCAGTGTGCTCTCGACTCGCGGCCTCGCCAACGATGTGTCCGTCAAGCGGGCACTGTCGGCCGGCGGGAATACCTGCGATCAGGAAGACCAGTCGGTGCGGGCCGAAGCGCTCAACGCGCTGATGCAGAACGACCCGGAGACCGGCCGCCAGATGGCGGGGAAGATCCTCGCCAACCGGGATGTCTGTTCGGTCCCGCTCCGCCGCAACGCCGTGATGCTCGTGGCCAACGGACACGATGACGCCGCCGTGGCGACGCTGGTTCCGGTCGCCAGGTCCGATCCATCGCCGGCGGTGCGGATGGTGGCGATCGAATATCTGGCGCGCGCCCAGAGCGACGCCGCGGTCACCGCGGTGATCGACCTGGCGCAAACCGACACCAGCGCCGACGTCAAGCGGATCGCGGTGCGCGCCCTGTCCCAGAGCAGCAACCCGCGCGCTCGCGCCGAGGTTCGCAGCATCGTCGAAAGCAATTCCGCCGATGAATCGCTCAGGATCAGCGCCATCGACGGTTTCGACCGCGACCAGATCACAGCCGAAGACGCGACATGGCTCCGCGGGCTCTATACCAGGACGACCAACGCGCGCGTCAAGGAGCGGATCATCTCGGCGGTTGCGCGCGCCGGCGGCGACGCCAACAACCAGTGGCTTCTCGCCCTGGTGCGCAACGAGGATGAGCCGCTCGACTCGCGCAGCGCGGCGTTGAGTGTGGCGGGGCGCACGCTCGACCTCTCGACCCTCGACCGGATCTACGACGCGGCATCCGAGCGGCCGATCCGCGAGACTGTCATCGAGCTTCTGTCCGAACGCAAGGAACCCGAAGCGGTCGACAAGCTGGTCGACATTGCCAGGAACGGGACCGACCCCTCGATGCGGAGCCGCGCCATTTCGGTTCTCGCACGCAGCAAGGATCCCCGCGCCAACAAGGCGCTCCTGCAGCTGGTCGATCACCAATGAGCGCCGCCGTGCGGAGTCTCCTCATTGGAGCATCGCTGGTCGTGGTGCCGCTGCTGGCAGCCGCCCAGTCGGTAGATCGCGCCATTGCGGGCGCCGGTGCCGGGACGGTGCAATTCCACTTCGCCGCGCGCGACGGTGTCTGCGGCAACGGCAGCAATTTCTATCGCGCCAGCGAAATGGGGTATTACAGCACCTACGGCAGTGGGATGGATGGCGACGACAATTGTGCCCGGGGGCCGGTGCGGGTCGTCGTGGTCCGCGCCGGAACCGAGATCATCCGGATCGAGACGTACGCGGGACCGATTGCCCAGGACGCCGATGGCGGCAAGGATCTGGGGGCCGTATCGGCGCGCGACGCTGCCAACTGGTTCATCACCCAGGCCGGGACCCTCGAAGGGCGTCCTGCCCGCGACGCGATGCAGCCGGCGATGCTCGCCGACAGCGCCGTGGTCACGCCGCAGTTGCTGCACCTCGTCACCGATCAGACTCGCTCGCGCGACGTGCGCAGCAGTGCGATATCGTGGCTGGCTCGCCGGCGGGATGAGCCCGGTGGCGTCGGCGCAGCGACGGTGCAGCGCACGCTCGAGGGGATCGTTCACGATCACGACGAGGGCGAAACGACTCGCCGTCAGGCGCTGTCCACACTGGGGAATCTTGAGCGAGGTGAAGGCGTTCCGATCCTGATCGCGATGGCGGGCGACGCCGATGCGTGGGTGGCGCGCCAGGCGCAGTCGTCGCTTGCCAATTCGGGGGATCCGCGCGCGCGACAGTACATTCGCCAGTCTGTGAGGCGCTCCGATCTCGCCGAGGAGAGCCGCACCGCGATGATTCGCGGCCTTGGCAACGAGTACGCGGTTGCCAGCGACTATCAGATGCTTCGCGATCTGTATCCAGCTCTCGATTCCGACCAGGAACGGAACGCCGTGATCTCCTCACTCGCCAACGCCGGCGGTGTGGCCAATACGACGTGGCTCCTCGGCATCGCGAAGTCGGCAACCGAAACGAGTGGCCGGCGCCGTCTGGCGGTCAATGCGCTCTCGCGCAACGACGATCCGAAGATCCGTGATGAATTGAAAGGATTGATCGCGCCCTGATCCGCAGCTGAACCCATCGCGCGCCGGCTTCTCTCGGTCGGTGCGCGCCCCGTCAGGCAGCCTCCCCCGCCTTTCGCGACAATCCGCGTCCGGCCACACCGGCCGGAACCCTCCCCGTCGCCGCAACTCGACAGCGCCCTTCTCGTGTCGTCATCAACGGTGATCTCTTTCGAGTCGGTACGAGCCTCCGCTCGCGCAACCAGCCTGATGAGTCGATCCCTGCCGGCGTCATTCCGGTGTAATGCGTTGCCCGGCATGCACTTGTCTGGGGACCGGCAAGCCATTGGCGGCGCTATCGACCGGTCCAGGAACCGCACTCGATGACTGCGCCAGGGTATAGATGCCGCTGGCATGGGCGAGTGTCACGGTATTGGCACGACTGATGCCATGAGGAGGCGCGATGCCTCACGCGATTCCTTCGCGAGGCGACTCCGAGTGGCGAGGGTATTCGTGACCGTGGTTCGTGTGGTCGGCGACACTTTGCGCGCGCGCGCGCAACTGGCGGTTGGTGCGGCGGCAAGCCTCGACGACGAAGTCCAGGCGGCCGCCGGGCTCAGAGCCTTCGCGGCGGCTGATCGGAACGGCGGCGGCCGCCTGATGTTGTCGGTGCATCCCGCTCCTCCGGTTGGACCTTCGCCCGCTGCTCTCGCCGACCGGATCGCGCGCCTCGGCGCACTGCACCATCCGGCGCTCGACTTGCCGGTCTCGTGCGGCGCGGTCGATGGGATGGCGTGGATGCTCGAGCCGTTGTCGCCGGCTCCAACGGCGCGCGATCGCGTGCTGCGTTCGCCGTTGCCGCTCTCAGAGGCAGTGTCGGCGGTTCGGGATCTCGGGCGTGCCCTCGCGGTGATGCATCGCGCCGGGCTCACCCACGGCGCAATCGGCCTCGACACGGTGCAATGGCGCGCCGACGGCGTCAGGCTCGCCGGCGCCGGATTGTCGATGGGGATTACGGTGCGCGATGATCTCGACGCGCTGGCGCAGTTGGCGTGGACCTTGTTCAGCGGCCAGATGCGGACTCCTGGTTCACCCAGGCTGTCGGCAACCCGGCGCCGGGTACCGTCCCGTCTCGACGAGTTGTGCGTGGCGATGTTCGCCGCCGATCCCGCGGCGCGCCCGCAGCGTGCCGAGGAGATTCTCGATGTGCTCGACGCGATCCCGACGCGGCGCCCATCGGACTTGTCGGCGATGATCGATGCCGGCGTGTTCGACAGCCGGCCGCGGCGCCACGCTCCGTGGCTTATGGTGGGGATCGCCCTGGTCGTTCTGGCCGCCCTCCTCGCGACCCGGACCTAGCCCGGGAGAACCATCGAGGGCCGCTTTTCGTTATCTGGGGGTGCCGTTATCGTTTGACTGGCACAGAACCCGTTTCCCGAAGGATTTGCGTGGCACGACCCAGACGTCGCGGTGGCAAGGCCGCCGCATCACCGGCAGCAGGAGCCGGTGGCAGTAGCAGTAGTGGTACCAGCGGTTCCCGCCTTCGTCGCTCCCCTGGACGTTCGTATGGTGCGCATCGCGAGTGGTTGCTCGAGCGGCATGGCGCGGTCTGCGCCTACTGCGGCACGCGTGTGCCAGCAGAAACGATCACCCTCGACCACGTCCGCCCGCGGCGCGGGCAGTCGGCTTACGACCGGCCCGACAACCTGGTCCTGGCCTGCCGCACCTGCAACGCGGCGAAGGCCGACACGCCGCTGCTCGCCTTCCTGATGGCGAAGCGTTCGCGCGGCGTCTTTCTCCTCCATTACGGCGATCATCTCTCCGAACCGCTCAAGTCGCTGGCGCGCAATGCCAGCGAACGACCGCTGCTGCCCCCGGACTGATCATCAGACGGTAGATTCATTGTGCCACGTCGCCCTGGCGTGGCATGTCCGATGACAACTGACCCGTGGAGGCACCCCATGCGATATCGTCACATGGTTGTGGTCGGCGTGCTGGTGACCGGTCCGGCGTCAACACTTTCCGCGCAACGACTCTGGCTCACCGACGACCATGCGCAGGTCGCGGGCATCGAGATCGCCAAGGGGTTCTTCGCCCAGGACAACGGGTTCTCGCCGCAGTTCGCGGGCGCCAGCAGCGTCGCGACAGTGTTCGGACGCGTCCGACTCGATAGCAAGTTGATGGTCACTGCGGAGATTCCGTTCGCGCACGTCGAAGAGGAGCCACTCACGATATTCTCGACCCGCACCCGCACGACCAACACGTTTGGCAACCCATGGATCGGCATCCAGGCCGATGCCAATCCGTCGACGGCGATCGAAGTGGGATTCCGGCCCGGGCTCGCCTCCGATCTCGACGAATCTGCGGGGCAATCACTCGGCGCACTGCTCGACTTCGATCACTTCGACGCGTGGTATTCAAGCGCCACGGTGTTCGGCGCGCTGGTCCGCGCGGGGCGTGTCCCCGATCGCGGCCTTTTCACGGTGGGAGTAGTCGGTGGAACCTTCGCGTTCGAAACGAGCTCGAACGGGCCGGCCTACGCCGACTACGGCCTCCGCGTCGGGGAGCGCTGGCCGTCGGTGATTGCGAGTCTCGCACTGTCGGGGCACCTGATCCTCAACCAGTGCTCGGGATGTACCATCGACGAGCGCATGGTGAACCAGCTGGCGGCCACCGTGGTCAGTGTGCGCGGGAGGTTCCAACCCGAGGCCGGTGTGCGGGTCTTCCTCGATCCGAGCTTCCGCGACTACATCAAGGCCACTGCATTCGTGGGGACGACGCTGCGATTCTGACTCGCTACACCCGCGACTTCGCCGGTGACGACCCCGCCGCGAGCGCGTCGGCCACGATTCGCGCCTGCTCGGCGCTGTGCGCCGACGAATATCCTTCGGATGGCGCGGCGCGTTCGGGCCGACCCACGTATCGCAGATAGACTCCCGGCGGGAGAATCGGCGACAGCCGCTGTTCCACGAAGGTCCACGGTCCCATGTTGCGCGGTTCCTCTTGCGTCCACACCACTTCGGTGAGCGACGGATAGCGCGACAGCAGATCGGTGAGTTCGCGATCGGGGAACGGATAGAGCTGCTCGACTCGTGCGATCGGTGGCCGCTCGTCGCCGCGCTTCAGCGCTTCGGCGAGCAGGTCGTAGTAAACCTTGCCGCTGCAGAGCACCAGCGCCCGCGCCGATGCGCGGCGTTCGTCGATTCCGCTGTCGTCGAGCACGGTGTGAAATGACCCGCTGGTGAGGTCGGCCAGCGATGATCCCGCGTCCTTGCTCCGCAGCTTCGACTTGGGCGTCATCACCACCAGCGGCCGCTGCAGCGACCACTGCGCCTGGCGGCGAAGGAGATGGAAGTACTGCGCCGGTGTGGTGCAGTTGGCCACGCGGATATTGCCTTCGGCGGCAGCCTGCAGGAAGCGCTCGACCCTGCCGCTCGAATGTTCCGGGCCGCCCCCTTCGTAGCCATGCGGCAGGAGGAGGGTGAGGCGCGAGGTGACGCCCCATTTGCTCAGCCCCGACCCGATGAACTGATCGATCATCACCTGCGCGCCGTTGACGAAGTCGCCGTACTGCGCTTCCCAGATCACCAGGGTGTCGCCCGCCGCGAGCGCGTAGCCGTATTCGAATCCGATCGTCGCGAGTTCCGAGAGCGGCGAGTTGTGCACTTCGAGCGTCGCCTTCGCGCCGGGGATCGTCTGGATCGGCGCGAACGCCCGTCCGTTGGTCGCGTCGTGCAGCACGATGTGCCGGTGTGAAAACGTTCCGCGCCCCACATCCTGGCCGGTGAGGCGGACCGGCACGCCTTCGGTGAGCAGCGACGCGAGTGCCAGTGCTTCGGCGTGTCCCCAGTCGATCCCGCCCGGGGTGGTGAGGCCGGCGCGCCGCCGTTGCAGCAGCGCGCTGACCTTGGGGTGCACGGTGAAGTCGGCAGGCCACGCCAGCAACTGCTCGTTAAGTGCGCTGAGCGTTTCGGCGGGAAGGCCGGTGCCGAAATCGGCGTTGGTCGTAATCACGGCCGCCGGACTCACCACGGGAGCGGTCTCGACGCGTGCCGCGCGGAACCTGGTCTGCAGGTCGAGGAGTCGCTGGTACATCTGCTCGACCATCGCATCGGCCTCGCCCTGGGCGATGATCCCGCCCGCTTCGAGCGATGTCGCGTAGATCTGGCGCAGTGTGGAGTGGGCCTTGATCGTGGCGGCCATCAGCGGCTGCGTGAAGCTCGCTTCATCGGTCTCGTTGTGGCCATGCCGGCGGTATCCCACCAGGTCGATCAACACGTCGCCGCGGAACGCAAGCCGGTACGCCATCGCGAGCCGGATGGCTGCGAGCGACGCGGTGGCGTCGTCGGCGTTGACATGGATGATCGGAATGTCGAACCCCTTGGCGAGGTCGGACGAATAGCGCGTCGATCGTCCGTCACCCGGGTCGGTGGTGAATCCGATCTGGTTATTGGCGATGATGTGCAGCGTCCCGCCGGTGCTGTAGCCGTCGAGGTTGCTGAGATTGAGCGTCTCCGCCACGACGCCTTGCCCGGGGAATGCGGCGTCGCCGTGAATCGTCACGGGGAGTGCCGCACTCGGGTCGCGCGCGATCTGCGGATTATGACGGTCGGTCTGCTCGGCGCGGGCGCGGCCGGTCACCACCGGGTCGACAAATTCGAGATGACTCGGGTTGGCGATCAGTGTGACCGTGACGCCGCGGCCGCTTCGCGTGAGGAACGCGCCATCTGCACCGTGATGATACTTCACGTCGCCGGTGCCGCCATCGGGCGTTGCGTCGCCCTTGTTCCCCTCGAACTCCGACAGGATCACTTCATACGGGCGCCCGACAGTGTGAGCCAGCACATTGAGCCGCCCGCGATGCGCCATCCCCAGGACCATGTGCCGGATTCCCGCTTCGCCGGCGAGCTCCACCGTGAGGTCGAGCATCGGCACCATGATGTCGACGCCCTCGATCGAGAAACGTTTGGCGCCGAGGTACGCCTTGTCGAGAAAGCGCTCCATCCCTTCGACAGCCGTGAGCCGAACGAGGAGCGCCTTCGCCTCTTCCGCCGAGAGCGGTGCCCGGTGCGCGCCGGACTCGATCTGCTGATGCAGCCAGTGCCGCCGTTGGTGCGACGCGAGGTGCTCCACTTCGTAGGCGATCGTTCCGCAGTACGTCGCCTCGAGCTTCGGCAGCACGTCGGCAAGTGTCGCCCCAGGAACGCCGATGTCGAGGATCGAGGCCGGGATCGTTGCCATGATCGCGGGCGTGAGACCGAGCGTCGACGGGTTGAGCGCCGGATCGCCGGGCGGTGGTGTGCCGAGTGGATCGAGATGGGCTGCGAGGTGCCCGTGCGTCCGGAACGCCTTGACCAGCCCCATTGCCGCGGCGACGTGCGAGAGTGCCGCGGGATCGGCCGCTGCTCCCGCCGAGGGAGCGGCCGTGGTTGACGATGGCCCCGTCGCTGGTGGCGGGCCATCGCCGAGACCGAGTGCTGCGCCGATCTCCTGGTAGAACGCCGATTCGCCCTGCAGCAACTGGTCGACGAGCCGCAGATAGCTCCCCGATTCGGCCCCCTGGATCACGCGATGATCATAGGTGCTGGTCATCGTCATGATCTTGGAAATGCCGAGCTGATGCACCGCCCCCGGGTCCATTGCGGAGAACTCCGGCGGATAGGCTATCGCCCCGGTCGCGATGATCGTCCCCTGGCCAGGCATCAGTCGCGGCACCGACGCCACCGTGCCGAGGCCGCCGGGATTGGTGAGCGTCATCGTGGTGCCGGCGAAATCGTCGGGCATCAGCTTGTTGTGGCGCGCCTTGTCGACCAGCCCTTCGTAAGTCGCCAGGAATTCGGCGAACGAAAGCGTGTCTGCCCGCTTGAGGACGGGAACGACGAGGCCGCGCGAACCATCCTTGCGCTCGACGTCGACGGCGAGTCCGAGATTGACGTGTTCGGGGACAACCTTGTAGCTGTCGGCGCCGCTCTTGAGGACGCTGGTTCCCATCATCGGGAATTGCCGCGCCGCCTGCACCAGCGCCCACCCGATCAGATGGGTGAAGGAGAGCTTTTCGGTGCGTCCCGCGCTCTTGAGTCGCGCATTGAGCGCCGCACGCTCTCCTTCGAGGACGCGGACCGGGATATCACGGAAGGTGGTGGCCACCGGAAGCGCCAATGACGCTTCCATATTCTGCGCCAGCTTGAGCGCCGGCCCCTTGAGCTGCACGGCATTGGCCGGGACGGGCATCGGAGCCGGAGGTGGGGCCGCGTCGACCGTCGTCGAGGCGGGTCCGGTCGCCCCCCGGGACTCGAACGGGACCGGTGCCTGCTCTTCGAGGAGGGCCTGATACATCAGCTCGGCCGGAATGGCCACGTCAGGCTGCTCGGGATCGACTGGAAACACGTCAAGCTCCATCATCTGGGCACTGCAGAAAGATAGCCGCCACCCATCGCGGCCCGGGTTGACCCCTTAGCTTTTTCTGATGCTCACCCCACCTCCCGGGCGCCGGGCGGTTGTCGTCGCCGGACTGCGGACCCCCTTCGCGAAGGGAGGTACCGTCCTGCGCGATGCCACCGCGGCCGATCTCGCGCGCCATTGCACCCGGGAACTCCTTTATCGGACGGAGCTGTCGGGGAGCGAGGTCGACGAAGTGATCATGGGGCAGGTGATCTCGTCGCCGCTGGTCTTCAATATTGCGCGCGAGGTATCGCTCCTCCCGCAGCTTCCTCGCACCGTGCCGGCGTACACCCTCAATCGCGCCTGCGCATCGGGCGCCCAGGCGATCTGCAACGCAGCCGATCAGATCATGGCCGGCCATGCCGACGTGGTCCTCGCCGGCGGCGTCGACACCATCTCCGACGTCCCGGTCCTTCACACGCGGAAGGTGGCGCAGATTCTCGCGGCGGCGAGCCGCGCGCGATCGCTTCGCGAACGGCTGGCCCTCTTCGCCCAGATCCGCCCGCGCGACCTCAAGCCGGTATCTCCTGCGATCGCCGAGCCGAGTACCGGCGAGACGATGGGCCAATCGGCGGAGAAGATGGCGAAGGAGAATCACATCAGCCGCGAGGCGCAGGACGAGCTCGCGCTGATGAGTCACCAGCGCGCCGCCGCGGCGACCGCCGACGGCAGGATCACGGCCGAGATCGCGCCGTGGTTTGGCGGGCCCGGGATGGACCAGGTCGTCACCAGCGATAATCTCATCCGTTCCGACACCTCGCTCGACGCGCTGGCCAAACTCAAGCCCGTGTTCGACAAGCGATACGGAACGGTGACGGCGGGAAATTCGTCGCCGCTCACCGACGGCGCGTCGACCACGCTCATGATGGCGGAGGAGAGTGCGCGGGCCCTCGGCTATCGTCCGCTCGCGGCGATACGCAGCTACGCGGTTGCCGCCGTCGATCCCGGATGGCAGTTGCTGATGGGGCCGGCGTATGCTGTTCCGGTGGCGCTGCGCCGCGCAGGAATCACCTGGCAACAGCTCGGGCTGGTCGAGATTCACGAAGCGTTCGCGGCGCAAGTGCTGTCCAACGTCCAGGCCTGGGGATCGAGTGACTGGGCGCGGCGTCTGGGCCTTCCCGGCCCGGTGGGTGAGGTCGACTGGAATCGCACCAATGTGATGGGTGGATCGATCGCGGTGGGACATCCGTTCGGCGCGACGGGGTCGAGGCTGGTCACCTCTCTCGCGAATGAGATGGCGCGGCGCGACGTCGAGTTCGGGCTGATTTCGATCTGCGCGCAAGGCGGAATGGGATTCGCCGTGGTGCTGGAGCGGGTCGGATGACCGCATTCACCGTCGAGCGCCGCGGCGGCGTCGCGATCGTCACCTTCGACACGCCGCACGAGGCGGTCAACAAGATCAGCAAGGCGATCGGGTGGGAACTCGAGGAATTGCTGCAGCGCCTCGAAGCCGACGACGTCGTCAAGTCGATCGTCCTCCGATCGGGCAAGCCCGACATCTTCATCGCCGGTGCTGACATCGGCGAGTTCGTCGTGCTCAGGACGGCGGAAGAAGGTGTCCGTCTCTCTCGCGACGGCCAACTGCTCATGCAGCGGATCGCCGATTGCAGCCGGCCGGTGGTGGCGGCGATTCACGGCGCGTGCCTCGGCGGCGGCCTCGAACTCGCGCTTGCGTGTCGCTACCGCGTCGCCAGTGATCATCCGCGCACGGTCCTTGGCTTTCCCGAAGTGCAGCTCGGCGTGATTCCGGCGGCCGGTGGATCGACGCGACTGCCACGTCTCATCGGCGCGCACGCGGCGCTCGACATGATCCTCACGGCGCGGCACGAGCGTGGGCGCAAGGCGCTGGGAATCGGCCTGATTGACGAACTCGTTCCCGAAGCGATCCTCCTCGACGTCGCGATCGCCGCGGCGGAACGGCTCGGTCGCGGAGGAAAGGCGCCGCGCCGGCGAGGCGGCGCGTTCCTGCTTGACGGCAATCCAATCGGCCGGGCGCTGGTCTATCGCAAGGCGCGCGAGGAGGCGGCGCGCAAGACCGGCGGACATTATCCGGCGCCGCTCCGCGCGATCGAAGTCGTGCGCACCGGGTTGGAGCACGGCCAGAACCGCGGATTCGAGGCCGAAGCGCAGGCCTTTGGCGACCTGGCGATGACCGATGTGTCGCGCCGCCTGGTCGAAATCTTCTTCGCCACGACCGAACTCAAGAAGGACGACGGAGTCTCTGGTGGCAATGCGCGAGCCCGTCCGGTGCGCCGACTGGGAATCATCGGCGCGGGATTCATGGGCGCCGGGATCGCGGGTACCGCGGTGATGCAGGCGGGTGTCGAAGTCCGGATGAAGGATGCCGACCTTGTCAGGGTTGGTCACGGACTCAAGGCGGCGACCGATATCCTGACGCATCAACTGCAGCGTCGCCGGATGACGTCATACGAATACGTGCGGCGTCGCGCCTACCTGTCGGGGTCCGGAGGCTTCGAAGGATTCGGCGCCAGTGATCTGGTGATCGAAGCGGTCTTCGAGGATCTGGGTGTCAAGCGTCAGGTGATCGACGATCTCGAGCCCGCGATTCCGGCGTCGACCGTCATCGCCACCAACACGTCGACCTTGCCGATTCACGAGATCGCCACCGGCGCCCAGCATCCCGAGCGAATCCTCGGCATGCACTTCTTCTCGCCGGTCGAGAAGATGCCGCTCATCGAAGTGATTCCGACCGACATGACCTCGGCCGACGCCATCGTCACGGCGGTCCAGTTCGGCCGGCGGATGGGGAAGACCGTCATCGTCGTCGCCGACTCACCGGGCTTCTGGGTCAACCGGATTCTGCTGCCGTACCTCAACGAGGCCGGTCATCTCCTCGAAGAGGGTGTATCGATCGACACGATCGACGAGGTCATGACCCGGTGGGGTTTCCCGGTCGGACCAGTGGCGCTGATGGATGAAGTCGGACTCGATGTGGCGGAAAAGGCCGGCAAGGTGATGCATCAGGCGCTCGGCGACCGATTGCTCCCTTCGCGCGTCATCAGCGTGATGCGCGCCGACGACCGGCTCGGGCGCAAGAACGGACGCGGGTTCTACTTCTACAAGGACGGGCACAAGACCGGCGCCGATGGCAGCGTCTTCCACCTCCTCGGCGTGCGGCAGGCGAGCGAGGCCGACCGGCAGCGCGTCGAGGACCGGCTCGTCTTCGCGATGCTGAATGAAGCCGCGCGGGCGATGAGCGAAGGCGTGGTGCGCACGCCGCGCGATGCCGATATCGGTGCGCTCTTCGGCATCGGCTTCCCGGCGTTTCGCGGCGGACCGCTGCGGGAGCTCGACACGATCGGCGCCGCGGACGCGGTGGCGCGGCTCGACCGGCTGGCTGCATCCTACGGCCCGCGCTTCGAGCCCGCGCCGGTGCTCGACGAAATGGCGCGCACCGGGCAGCGCTGGTATCCCGGCGGGGCGGACCGCTGAGCGCGCGTCGACGTCGGGCGGCCATCGCGTTCGTGATCGTTGCGGCCCTGGTCTGGTGGCATGCTCGCGCCGGTGGCTTCTTCTCGATTCCAGGACTCGGCGGTGCCGCGTCGGACAATCTCGGGCCGATGCTCCCGGCGCTTTGCGGTGGGATCACCGTTGCGCTGGCTCTCCTCGTCGCGGATGCCGCCGCGGGCACGATCGCCGGGCTCATCGCCGCCGTGATGATCGTGGCACTCCCCGGCTTCATGCGGTTGCATGCGTCTTCCCTCGTCGGTCCGCCACTCCTCGCGGTGGTCATGGCAATGTGCGCCACGATGATCCACGCGCCGCGCTTCTCGATCGCGTACGGCACCATCGGCGCCGTGGGCGGATTCTTCGTCGCGACCGAAGGCGTCGGTCTCCCGCTGGCGGCGGCGGCGTGGGCGCTGTTGCAGGGAAACGGCGCACCAGCTCTGTCGCGCGACACCGGCCGCTGGCAACGCGTGGTGCTGTCGCTGATTCCGGCCGTGGTGGTGCTGGTCCTCGCGCATCTTCTTGGCGGTGCGTGGCCGCACGGCGTCGTCTACGGCTGGCGTGGCGGTCTCGATCGCGGGCTCCGGGCCGCGGGGGCCATCCTCGGCAATCAGCTCGCGCCGTCGGTCAGCCAGCCCGCGCTCCGGTTTCTCGTCATCGCGGATCTCGCACTGATCGTGATCGCGCTGCTCGTCGTCGGGTGGCGCCGCGCCGGTCGCCAGGCGCCGGCGACTTCACCGTTGCGCCGGATATTTCCAGTCGCCGGACTGCTGATGATCGGCCTCGCCATTGGACTCGCCGGACGGACGCTGCTGGTCACGGGGACGCCCGAACCGGACCTTGCGGCAGTCCTCCCGCTTGTTGTTCTCACGGTCCTGGCGCTATCGGTGAGCCTGGCGTGGCTCTGGCGCTACTGGCCGACGTGGGGCAGGGGCGTGGCGCTGGTGATCGGTCTCGGATGGCTGCAGGCCGCGCTGCGAAGCTAATGATCGCGGGTCTTGTCGAGGAGAATCGTTGCTGCCTGCGATCGGATGCAGCCCAACGGCGTCGTTGGAGCTGCACCCGATGTGCCTCGCAGCCTCAACCCCAGTGACCTTCCTGCCAGTACCAGCCGCCGCGGGCGTGAACCCAGCGGCCCGCATGCCAGTGCTGCCGGGGTGACGGCGGCGATTCCCACCGGCCGCCAACCCAGACGTAATCGCCACCTTGCCAGGCGTAGTGGCCGTCGATCCATACGTAGCCAGGTCCAGGTGTCGTCGTGCGCACTTCCACGCGCCGAGGCGGGGGGCGCCGGATTGCGACTTCAACACCGGATGGCGAGATACTCCCCGAGCATCCAGCTGTGGCAAGGAGCGCCGCCGTCGCGGCAGCGTACCAACCATGGCGGGTCATTGTCGGTCGCGACATCAGGATTCCCCTCCGAGTGTGGATGCCGAGGACGGTTCCCCGGCATTGAAACAAGACCTGCCGATGCGGCCGGTGCTAATCGCCCGGGCTCGCGGCATACCGGCCAGCGCCCAGCGTGGCATCTTTCGGGCGTGAGACCGCAGCGATGACCTATCAGACGAACATATCTCGGCTGACCGCCACACTGGCGTGTCTTCTGGTCGGGGCCCGGCCTGTCGCGCGCGGGCCGGTCGACGCTGCGATAACCGTGACGATCGACACCACGTCCCGGCTCAACACCTTTGATCCCCGCCGCGACTGGGGCGCTGCACTAGACGGCCACGATGCCGCCGACATTCCGCGGATTTACACGCCAGGAAACATCGCCGCCATGCTCGGCGCCGGCTTCGGTCCCATCACCTATCGCCTCCGCACCGAGCTCGGGATCGAAACCTGGCACTGGAATCCCCGGGGGCGATGGAGCGATCCCGCGCATCACCAGGGATACTGGATCTCCGATTCGAAGTCACCGCAGCCGATCCGGATCTCATACGGATACCGGCTTCCCCGGCGCGGACGCACGATCGACGACGCCAACAACGACGGTTACTCGCGCATCGACGACGGCGACACCACCACATTCTGGAAAACGAATCCCTATCTCGATCCTCGCTACACCGGTGACGCCGAATCGGAACATCCGCAATGGTTCACCATCGACCTCGGCCGTGCGCAACCGGTCAACGGCGCAACATTTCTCTGGGGCGATCCCTATCCACGCAGCTATGTGGTCGATTACTGGGACGGCGACCAGACTCAGCCGATCGACTACAACCCGGATGGACGCTGGCGTGAGTTTCCCAGCGGAACCATTTCCGATGGTCGTGGGGGAAGTGCCGCGCTGGCGCTGAGCGACACGCCGATCACCACGCGTTTCGTCCGCGTCGTGATGTCGCAGAGTTCGCACACCGCGGCGCACGGTAACGGCGATCCCAGGGACAGCGCCGGCTTTGCGCTGCGCGAGGTGTACATCGGCGAGCGCGCCGCCGCCGGTTCGTTGCGAGATGCGGTGCACCACGATATGGTGGCCGCGACGCAGAGCGCGGTGCTCGTCTCGTCGACCGATCCGTGGCACCGTGCGACCGACATCGACAGCAGCACCGCGCAGCCGGGCTTCGACCTCCTCTTCGGCAGTGGCCTCACCAATCAGCGACCGGTCTTCATCCCCACTGGATTGCTCTTCGACACGCCGGAAAATGCCGCGGCCGAACTCGCCTTTCTTCGGTCGCGCCACGATCCGATCGCCGGAATCGAGCTGGGCGAAGAGCCCGACGGACAGCGCGTGACGCCCGAAGATTACGGCGCGCTCTATCTCCAGTTCGCCGCGGCGCTCCATCGCGTCGATCCCGCGGCACGTCTCGGCGGTCCCAGCTGGCAGGATCTGCTCGACGATCCGCTCTATATCTGGCCCGACCGGGAAGCTCCCGGAAATCGCCCCACGCCGCTTGGCCGGCTCCTCGACTATCTCGCCGCGCATCGGCGCTCCGCCGACTATCGATTTCTCTCGTTCGAGTGGTATCCGTTCGACGACGTCTGCGATGATCCCGCCGACAATCTTGCCGCGGCACCCGGAATGCTCGCCGCTGGCCTGGCACGCCTCAAAGTCGCCGGCCTTCCCGATTCGATTCCGATGGTGATGACCGAATACGGCTATTCGGCGCATCTGTCGACCGCCGAAGTGACGATTCCTGCCGCGCTCTTCGATGCCGACCTGATGGGAAACTTCTTCGCTCACGGCGGCTCGCAGGCGTTCTACTTCGGTTACGAGCCAGGCGACCTTTCTCACGAGCCGGCATGCGAGCACTGGGGAAACCTGGTGATGCTCCTCGCCGACAGTAACGGACAGGCACGTGACCGGATGCCGCGCTTCTACAGCGCCTGGCTGCTGACCCACGCGTGGGCCGACTCAGCTGGCGGGTCGCACATCATGCATCCGGCGCGACTCAGCCGGGATGGATCACCGGTCGACGACACGCTGCTGAGCGTTTACGCGCTCCATCGTCCCGACCAGCGATGGTCGATACTCGTGGTCAATCGCGACAGTGATCACGCCCGATCGATCGCCGTCGCGCTCGGCGGCGGTCGCAACGGGGCGTCACGAGCGCTCCGGGGTCCGCTGGATCTCTGGCAGTATTCGGAGGCGCAGTATCACTTCCAGGAGAAGGGCGAGTTTGGCCATCCCACGCTCGATCTTCCGCCACTGCACCGCGTCGAGTCGACGCCTTCGGTCGTGACGGTTCCGGCGTACTCGATCACCGTGGTGACCGGACAGTGATCATCGTTCTCCTCGTGCTGTTGATTGCCGGTTGTGCCCGGCCGGCGCCGCCGCCTCAGGTCAATCGTGCAGCCGAACTGGTTCGTGCCGTGCGCGACGATTCGACGGCGACGATCCGCCAGTTGCTCGGTGCCGGTCTCTCGCCCGACACGCTGGCGCCCGACGGAACGCGACCGCTCACCGAAGCCGCACGAAACGGGCGAGTCGCGGCGGCGCGCCTCCTCCTCGACGCCGATGCGCGGTCCGATCTCCGGGATTCCTCCGGTGCCAGCGCGATGGATGACGCGGTGGAGTATCAGCATCGCGACATCGCGATCCTCCTCGTCGAGCACGCGGCGCAGGATGCCGGAGAGAGCCCTGCGGTGGCGGCCTGGTTCGACAGCCTGGCAAACAAGCGCTCGCTTCCCGCGGACTGGCGCCGCCTGCTCGATGGCGAGCTGACCTCGCTCGCGCTCCTTGCCGCCGTCATCGAGGGTCGCGGCGATATGGTCAGTTCGCTGCGCCACGCCGCCGGAGTTCCCAATCGCACCGGCTACACGCCGCTCCTCGTCGCGGCCCGGACCGGCGACGAGACCGCGGTGATCGATCTCCTCGAGGCCGGGGCAAATCCCGACGCCGAGGTCGCTGGGCATCTTCACGAAACCCCGCTGATGGAAGCTGCGCGCGATGGGTATGTCGGCATCGCCCATCGGCTGATCCGCGCCGGCGCGCACGTCGATCACCTCGATGCGACGCGCCAGACCGCGCTGATGTGGGCCGTTCGTGAAGGCGAAACCGACTACGCCCGCGCCCTGTTGCAGGCTGGTGCGCAGCGCGGATTGCGCAATCGCGATGGCGAGACAGCGCTCGACATCGCGAAACGGATCAATCACGGCGACCTGATTACGGTGCTGGCGCCGCGCTGACCGCCCTGCGTCAAATCCGGATCATTCCTTCGCCAGCGTCACATTCAGTCCTGCCTGCATCTGGAAGCGGGTGTGATCGGTCACCGTCACCCGCATCTCGGCGAACGGATGAATCTGCCCTCGGAGCGACTCCGCACCCATGATCAGGTTCCACCCGGCCTGGGTCAGGTGATCATCGTCGATATTCTGGTAGTGCAGATTGATGCCGGTGCCGAAGTAGATCCAGTCGTAGCGCTGGCCGATGGCGCGATACTTCACGTCGGCGTTGGCCTCCCACATCGTCCCCGCCGATTCGAAGTAGTAGTCGAACGACGGATAGAACTCGAGGTGGCGTGCCACCGGTGCCGAGAACTGCGCACCGATTCCCCAGTCATCGAAGGTCGTGTTGTACAGACCGTGCACGCCGATGTGCGCGTGCGACGTCTGGGCACTCGCCACTGCAACCGTACCGAGGAGCAATGCTCCGGCAATTCCAACGATTCGCAACCGACCTGACATACAGCACCTCCCGATCGAGTGAGAGTGGATTGGACGCTGGTGCCACCGGGGGACGAGGCGCCTCTTTGGTGCTGCACAGCCGCCACACTACCTGTCAATGTCGTTCGACACCCGCTCGGTACGGGCACGGATTCCCAGTCAGGATGGCGTCCTGACGCCCCGGTCCTGCGGTCGGCGATACGAGCGATCGGGCGCACGTCTTGCCCCCGGCAATTGCATCATGGATCCAAGGTTACGCCTGAGGATGCAGCGGTACGGATGGGACCGGGCCGCCGAGGTGTACGAGCGCAGCTGGCAGCGGCAGCTCGCTCCGGCGCAGCAACGGCTCCTCGAGCTCGCCGCGATCTGTCCGGGAGAGCAGATCCTCGATGTCGCCTGCGGGACCGGGCTCGTCACTTTCCCGGCGGCGCAGTGCGCCGGTTCCGGCGGTTTCGTCCTCGCAACCGATCTCTCCGATGAAATGGTCGAGCGGGTCAATCGGGAGGCAGTGCGTCGGGGGATGAACCACGTGCACGCGCAGCGCGTCGCCGCCGAAGAGATCGCCACACCCGACCAGCCGTTCGATGTGGCACTCTGCGCGCTGGGACTGATGTACATCACCGATCCCGCCGCCGTGCTCCGTGCGATGCACAGCGCGCTCTGGCCCGGCGGCCGGGCTATCGTCGCGGTATGGGGAGCGCGGGAGCGCTGCGGGTGGTCGCAGCTCTTCCCGATCGTCGACCGCATCGTGCGATCGGAAGTCTGTCCCCTCTTCTTCGATCTCGGTGACGGCGATGCGCTGCGTGCTGCGATGCAAGGCGCCGGATTCATCGACATCGACGTCGAACGGATCGAAACGATTCTGTCGTATGATTCGGGCGACGAGGCCTGCGATGCGGCGTTCGCCGGTGGTCCGGTTGCCCTCGCCTATTCGCATTTCGATCCACCGACCCGCGCCCACGTCGACCGCGAATATCTCCGATCGCTTGAAGCATGGCGCCAGGGCGAGACGTATCACGTCCCGGCGGAATTCGTCGTCGCACGCGGCGTGCGGCCGGGTGACTACTCTTAGTCTCCTTCAATGTGATGGAATGACGATGCCCCGTGTCCGGTGCGAATCGGCGTTGCTCGTCGCGATAATGCTGTCCGTCCAGGTCCCGATCGCGTCCGCCCAGCATTTCGATTCGACGATCACGCGGGTCGTGGCCCCCGGAGTAGTGCATCGACGTCTTGTCGTCAATTCCACACCCTGGACGATCAATGTCGTCTCGGTCGATCTTCGCCATGCCGGGGCACGGCTCATCGTCGCACCGGCAACCGATTCGTCGCGCGGGCGGACCACCGTCCCCGACATTGCCAGGCACTATGCTGCCCAGGGCGACCGCGTGCTCGCCGCGATCAATGCCGACTTCTTCCACACCTCGACCGGCGAAGTGGTCAACAACGAAGTGATCGGCGGCGAAATCTGGCACGCACTGCGAGTCACCGATTCTCCCTATGATCCGGTGCACGCAGTGCACTCGCAGCTGGCGATCACCGCCTCGGGACGCCCGGTGATCGAGCAATTCGCCCTCGACGGCAACGTGATCGACGGGGCCGGACACCTGACGCCAATCGCCGCGATCAACTTTCCCGCCGAGACCGCCGGCGTGGTGCTCTTCACATCGCGGATCGGCGCCACCACCCCGCGCGACAGCGGCACCCGCCACGTCGTCGAGCTTCCGCTCCTTCGCACCGGCGAGCACTTCGACACCGTGCTCTATCGCGTCGCGGGGCCGGCGCGTCCCGGCGGAGGTACGCCGATCAATCATGGCGCCGTGCTGTCGGTCCGCGCGCCGTTCGCGCGCCTTCTCGCTCGTCTGAGCGACACGGGAATCGTGCGGGTCGTGACGGCGCTCCGCCCGTCGCGCGGCGCGCTCGCGAGCCTCACCGGCGGATGGCCGCGGCTCGTCGCGCATGGCCGGAGTATCACCGACAGCATCGAGCGCCTCGAGGGGGTCACCGATTCATTCTCGCTGCAACGCCACCCGCGCACCGGTTTCGGCGTGTCGCGCGACAGCGGCACGGTCTACCTTGTCGTCGTCGATGGCCGGCAGAAGTCGAGTGCCGGGATGTCGCTCCCGGAGTTCGCCAATCTCATGGTGACGCTGGGGATCTACGACGGAATCAATTTCGACGGCGGCGGGTCGACGACCATGCTCGTTAACGGTGCGATCGTGAATCACCCGTCGGACTCGGTCGGCGTCCGCGCGGTCGCCAACGCGCTTCTCGTCGTCGTACCGCGCCGTCCATGAATGACGGTCCAGTCTGGGATGACGGCACCTGGCAACCGCTCCCGTCCCTCGCCGGCGATCTTGACGCCGACGTCTGCGTCATCGGTCTCGGCGGCTCCGGGCTTGCGGCCGTCGGCGAACTTCTGGCTCTTGGCCAGCGCGTGGTTGGACTCGATGCGGTATCGGTGGGTGGCGGCGCCGCTGGCCGGAATGGCGGCTTTCTCCTCGCCGGGTTGCCGTCCTTTTATCATCGCGCCGTCGCTGCTATCGGACGCGATCGGGCGCGCGAGATCTATCGACTGACGATGACCGAGCTCGACCGGATGACGGCCGAGACTCCCGAAGCGATTCGACGCGTCGGGTCATTGCGCATTGCCGCCGATGATGCCGAGCGCGCCGACTGTGCGACCCAGATTGCAGCGATGCGGGCCGACGGGTTCCCGGCCAAGGCGTACGATGGCGTCGAGGGGCAGGGCGTGCTCGTGCCCACCGACGGCGCCTTCAACCCGCTGCATCGATGCCGTCTCCTTGCCATCGCGGCGCGCGAGGCCGGCGCACGCCTCTTCGAGAACTCCCCAGCCACGTCCTTTACCGGCCAGTCGGTGGTGACGCCGCAGGGCGTGGTCTCATGCCGGCGCGTGATTGTCGCGGTCGACGGCCGTCTCGAGCAGGTTGTTCCCGAACTCGCGCCGCGCACGCGGACCGCGAGATTGCAGATGATCGCCACCGCCCCCGATCCTCGCGTGTCGTTTCCGCGACCGGTGTATTACCGCTGGGGCTATGAATATTGGCAGCAATTGCCTGATCGGCGGATCGCCCTCGGCGGTCTTCGCGATCGCGCCGGTGACGGCGAATGGACTGATCAAGCAGCGGTGACGGATCAGGTGCAGCATGGACTGGAGATGATCCTCCGCGATCGCCTGCACG
>DASYAK010000075.1:0-40912 GCA_036501385.1 Gemmatimonadales bacterium
TCGCCCGGGCCTCGCTCATGAAGCGGTCGACACCCAGCACCAGCGCCACCCCTTCCACCGGGACGACGCGCAGGGCGGAAAGGGTGCTCGCCAGGACAATGAACCCTGAGCCCGTAACACCTGCGGCGCCCTTCGAAGTGACCATCAGGATCGCCAGAACGCTGAGTTGCTGACCCAGCGAAAGATGCACTCCGTAGGCCTGGGCGATGAACAGCGTCGCCATCGACAGGTAGATCGACGTCCCGTCGAGATTGAACGAGTAGCCGGCCGGGATCACGAGACCCACCACGTCGCGGGTGCAGCCATAGCGTTCGAGCTTGTCGATCAGACGCGGCAACACCGCTTCGCTTGATGACGTTCCCAGCACGATCGCGATGTCGTCGCGAATGTAGACCAGCAACTTCCAGAGCGAGAATCCCGCTGCCCGCGCGATGACATTGAGAACGCCGAAGATGAAGATCGCCATCGTGATGTAGACGCAGAGCATCAGCCGGCCCAGTGTCAGGAGCGATCCCACACCGAACGCCCCGACCGTGAACGCCATCGCGCCAAAGGCACCGATCGGCGCAACCCGCATCACGATCTCGACCACCTTGAAGATGACCTTCTCGAGGTGCTCCAGCCCGCGGATCACTGGCTCCCCCGGGCCGCCGACCGCGGTGAGGGCCGCACCGAAGAGGATCGAGAAGAAGACGACCTGCAGGACGTCGCCTTGCGCAAAGGCGCCGACGACGCTCGACGGTATGATGTGGGTGAAGAACTCGACCATCGACAACTTGTTGCCGGTGGTGAATTGCGTCACGTCGGCGGTGGCGAGCCGTGCCGCATCGATCCCGGCGCCAGGGCGGATCAGGTTAATCACCACGACACCAATGGCGAGTGCGAAGGTTGTGACGACCTCGAAATACACCAGCGCCTTGACGCCAACCCGACCGACTCGCCGGAGATCTCCGGTGCGCGCCATGCCGAGGACGACGGTGAGGAAGATCACCGGCGTGATCACCATCTTGACCAGGTTGATGAACGTATCGCCCAGGGGACGCATCGACTTGGCCGCCGACGGAGCCAGCCAACCCAGGAGCGCGCCGCAGGCAATCGCCAGCAGCACCTGGACGGTGAGGTTGCGGGAAGGACGGCGGATCATGGCCTCTGTCGCGGAGAGGCGGGAAGGTTACATCACTTTGGTGGCGGGAGCGAATCGCGGGCAGCGAGTCGCGGAATTGGCACCGCCGTGACCCGCGCGGCGACGGTCAGTCGCCGCCGCCACCAATCTTGATCGCGCGGACTCCATCGGGCGCCGAAGTAGCGCTTCCGGCCGAGCCGCCTGGCGCCGAACGCGGAGTGAGCCCGCCGGGCATCGGTGTCGCCGGGAGCATTCGCAGCTGGGCCGGCGTCAGCAGGGCGCGGGCGTGCGTGTTCGCGTCGGCGAGCATCCGCTGAATCTGCGGCTGGGCCCGGCCCAAGCGCGAATTCAACTGCTGGTCGTCGATCTTGCGCCCCTTCTTCATCACGTACTCCATCGCGGGGTCGAGGGCCGAATCCACGCGCGCCCTGAAATCCTTGCTGATCGATTCGAGCTGCGTGACGACCTGTGGCGAGAGCGCCATCGAATCCCTGCGCACCAGAATCGCCTGCACCGGGTCGCGGCTCAGCCGCTCGAGTTTGGCGCGTATCTGATCCATCGTGTAGGGCGGTTCCTTGGCGCCGGGGATCAATCCCATGCTGAGCGCCATCGGTGCGGTCGGCGGACCACCGAGTTTGTACTCGAGCCCCATCTGCAGCTGGAACGGAGGATAGAGATGGCGCGCCGTGCCGAAGTTGAGCGGCTGGCCGAAGAGCTGGTTGACCTGGTACTTGTAGTTCTGCGTCGATGGATCGAATCCGGTCACGTAGAGGAGCTGGCTGTTTGCCGTCTGGCTCAGCGCGCCGCGGCCCAGCGCAGTGTTCTCCAGGCCGAAGAGGCGCACCAGCGCTCCGCTGGTGTTGATCATCTGGGTGGTCAACCGCAGGCGGTCGCCGAAGCCGAACGAACGGGGCGGCTGCCAGTCGATTCGCAGGTCGAGCCTGGCCTGCCACTGCGTGGTGCAGCTGTTGATCCCCGCGATCTCCCCCAGCTGCTTCATCAGGCAATCACGCGCCCCCGCAGGCGCCGCGGCGAGGAGCTGCGTCATCTGCGCTGCCAGCGCCGGGTCGTGCGTCGTGGCCGGATTGGGGATGAACGCGAGATCGTCGTTGAGCCCGTCGCCATTGACGTCGCCGGCTACAGACGGTGTGAACGGCGTGCCCGAAAACATGGTGAGGCGCGTGCTGATGTTGAACCACCACGCCCGTAACGATGCTGTCGTCACGATCTGGTGGGTCGGCTGATTGCCGCTCACCCACGCCTTGGTGAATGGATTGCCACCGATCGCGAAGCTCGATCCGCCGAACGAGAAGAACTGGCCGTTCACGACTGAGAAACCGCTGGGGCCACCGAAGCCGCCGCCATCCATTCCCCGCTGCTCACGATCGGTGTGGTTGTACACGTACGTCATCGACAGCTGCAGCTTGTTGTGGAGGAGTGCGTGCGGCGGCGCGATTGTCGCCTGGAACTGCGCCGTCCGCGTGTGAAGGTCGGAGAGGACATCCCGCACCGGTCCGTACAATGGATCGATCCGATAGGCATTCGGAGCAATCACTCCGGTTTCCGGCACGATGTCCGACGGATTGACGTAAACCTGCCGATTGGCCTCGTTGCCAAGGGTGAATGCCGGCGTCTGAGTGAGGTTTTCGTCGATCGAACTCCGGGCGTTGACACCGTAGTTGAAGAACGAGGTGAGCCCGAGGGTCCATTTCTTCGGCAACCGGATCCCGTCGATCCCGAGATTGGCCCGCCAGCTCACCTGCGCCTTGAACGTCGGATCGAAGACCTGGATCGAAGGCGCATCCGACGCGAAGGTCGACACGCCACCGCCGCCGATACACGACGTAGGTGGCGCGTTGGTGATTGCATTCCAGTCGGGGATCGGCGTCACGTCACCGACGCAGTTGAGGACGCGCCGCGTGTCGGGGAGGCCCGTCTGGTCGATCAACGACGCGATGTTGCCATTGTCGAGCGGCGAGCCGTAGGCACCGATCGACCCGGTCACCGCCCAGCCGGGCGCCGTCGATCCCCGCGGCGTGCCGAGAAGGGCCTGGATGAACTCCGGTGGAAGATTCGCCGGGAGATTTCCGAGGGCAATCGGACCATTCTGGCCGCTCGACGACCCCATGCCGCGACGCTTGGCCGATGCCCACGAGAAACCGAGTCGAGGGGTGAAGAGGCGCGAATGCGGGATCCGATCCGTCTCCAGGCCGAACTCCTGCTGTACCGCCGGATTGAGGAGCGGCACCGTTCCGGGAATCGCCGCGTCGTAGCGAAGTCCGCCCTGGAATTGCCACGCCTTGCTGGCGCTCCACTCATCACCGATCCACGCCGAGACCTCGGCGCCGTGGCTCGACCGCTCGAAGCTCGAGAGCGTGAGGTTGTAGGAGGCCGGGCGGTTTGCCTCGAGATCGGCCAGCGTCTGATAGGTGTAGCTGCCGAATTGGTTGCCGGACGAATAATTGGAGTTCCAGCTCTGGTCGACGTCCTGGCCGATCTTGATCCGGTGCTTTCCGCTGCCGGCGATCCACGAGAACTCGTTTCGTGCTTCGAGGTCGTAGCTCGTGCTGCGGTTGACGCCGGATCCCCCGCCAAACGAGACTGTCCCGAGTCCGGTATGGCCATCATCGTACACCGTCCCCACTCGAACGCTCGCGCTCGGTAGCTGCAGGAATGGATCGCTGCTGAAGTTGGAATAGTTGAGCGTCGTGTTCAATTCGTCGAGGAATCCGTGCACGTATCCGGTGAGTTTCGCCGTAACGAACTGGAAGTTGTTGGACGACGACTGTCCCTGCGACGGATACGAGTACGGCGCTGCACCAGGCGACGAGTTATTGCCCCAGAATCCACTTTGCGTGATCCTGAGCGCTGTGGTTCCCTTTGGCGTCCAGTCGAGCACCAGCGAACTATTGTAGCTGCGGCCATGATTGCTGGACGAAAGCCCGCCGGCCGTCGCCGGCACGCCTAGCTGGTGCAGGGCCGACGAGATCGCGCTGATGGTGTCGCCGACCAGCCCGTATTGCGAGATGATCGATTGCGGTGGGTCGAGCAGCGAGAAAACGTCGGACTCGTTGTCGCGAACGTTCCACGAGCCCTGGTAATGCAGGCGTTTCTTGACGATCGGCCCGCCAATCGTCCCGCTCGTCGTCCCGATCTGGGCGATCGGCCTCGGCCACGCCGGGTCAGCCCACGCGGTGTGGTGGTCGGCGAACGTACCGCGAGCCGTCATTGCAAAGAGATCAGTACCCCCGCGCGCAATGCTCTGGGTCAGGCCTCCCGAGAAATTCCCTACTCCAGGGTCAGCCGACGTCTGAACCAGGCGCGATCCTGAAATCATGTCCGGAGGGACGTTCCCACCATTGAACTTCGCGCCGTCGAGTGTGCTGGCATTGGCATTGTTGCCAGAGCCGAGCACGGAGAACGCACTGTCGCCCGACGAGAGAACGCCGGGGATCTGGGCCGCGAGTGCGATGAGGTCGCTCGGGTCGAGCGAGAATAGCGCTCCCGAGAGGAGGTCGTTCGTGATACCTCCCACCGATGTCTGGTCGGCGCCGGGCAGGAGTCTCTTCGCCGCGACGTTGATCGTATCGAGCTGAAAGGCGAGTTCCTTGAGTGTGACGTCCGCCACCAGCACGGTGCTCAAACCGGTCCGGGTCACGCGTGTGTTGTATGGTGCGAACCCGATTTTCCGGATATTGACGAGATAATCGCCCTCGCCGTTCGGGAAGAGCGCGGTGTAAATCCCCTTGTCGTTGGTGGGGACGTTGAGGCTGGTCTGGGTAAGAAGGCCAGTGATCGTGACCGAGACCTGTGGAATCGGCTTTCCATCGACGCCGGTAATCTTTCCCCGGACGATCTCGGTCGTGCTCTGCCCCCGCGCCGAAGCGGCGATCAGAAGCAGCCCGGCAAGCGCCAGACTGGCTCCGACTCCTGTTGCATGAAGGAACGCCAGGCCACGGGCGAGCGGAGTCTTCTGGTGCATCTGCCATCCAAATGTCAGGGTCGGGGGCCGAGTGTCTCCGCAGCACTACGGATCATGCTGATTACGCCGGACCAGCGCGAATGGTTACACCGATTCTGCCGGTCTGGATGCTCCGGCAGCAACCGGGGTTGCATCGCCCTGCATGAGACACGGCGAACCCAGGTCAGGTTGACGGCGAAATCGACCGATCGCCGCTCGTCAATCGACTGTGGGACGTGGCGTTGCCTGAGCGGCGCCGACCGTTGCCGTCGCCGTCCGCAACCCCGGCGCGGTGGCCTCCACCCGGATCGATCCGGCGGTCTTCGTCCCCTGCACGATGGCGCAGCAGAGGCCGTTGAACGCTCGCCGCGCCGAACCCTTGTCGGCTTCATGACTGCTCGGATCGCCGTTGCCGACCCCGATGATCGCTCCGGGACCGCTGACAGTGAACGTGACCGCATCATCGGCCGTCGGCACGATCCGGCCAGCCGCATCGACCACTTGCACCTCGAATACCACCAGATCTTCGCCATCGGCGTTGATCCGGTCGCGGTCAGGCCGCAGGACTATCGCCGTTGGGGCACCGGTCGTCTCGCGGACGTCCCGCGCTGTCTCCTTCCCGCCACTGAATCCGCGGGCTTCGATCTTTCCCGGCGCGTATGGGACCTTCCATGCCAGATGCGAGTTGCGACCCATCGGCAACTTGCCCAGCGACTTCCCGTTGACGAAGAGTTCGACTTCATCGGCGTTGCTATAGACCCACACGTCGATCTCCTCGCCGTCGTGTCCTGCCCAGTTCCAATGCGGGAAGAGATGGATGGCCGGCTTGTCGCCCCACCACACCTGGTAATAGTAGAAGTTGTCCTTGGGGAATCCGCAGGTATCCATGAGGCCGAAATGCGAACTGATGCACGGCCAACGGTACGGCGTCGGCTCGCCGCGATAATCGAAGCCGGTCCAGACAAATCCGCCGGCGAGGAATGGACGCGCCGCGAAGTAAGTCCACCATTCCTCGGCCAGCGCTCCCCATCCCGGCTTGTTCACATCGTACGCGCTGAGGTAGCCGCGATCCTTGTCGTTGGCGTAGATCCCGCGCGTCGACAATGTGCTCGCCGTCTCGGTTCCTATCATCGGCTTCGCCGGAAACTGCTTGTGAATCGCGTCGATGTCGCCGAGGAAGTAATTGAACCCCTGGACATCCACCACCAGGGTGAATCCCTTGCCCCATCCGCCGTTCATCGCCGCCGTCACCGGTCGGGTCGGGTCGAGCCGATGGGCCAGGCGCCGCAACGTACTCGCCATCTGCACGCCACGGTTGTTCCCCTGATCCGATCCCTCTTCATTCGCAAGCGACCAGGCAAACACCGACGGATGATTCCGGTCGCGGCGGATCATTCGCTCGAGCTGGCTCATCCCTTCCGGCTCTGGCGAAAAAGTCCGATTTTCGTCGAGGACGAGCATGCCGAGGCGATCGCACGCATCAAGCAGCTCCGGCGTGGGCGGGTTGTGCGACGTGCGGTAGGCGTTAGACCCCATCGCTTTGAGCCGCTCGATCCGGTAGGACTGCAGCCGGTCGGGAAGAGCGGAGCCGACACCGGCGTGATCCTGGTGATTGCAGGTGCCTTTTATCGCGACGCGCTTTCCGTTGAGGAAGAATCCCCGATCCGGATCGAAGCGCATCGTCCGGATCCCGAACGGAGTAGCGTACCGGTCGACCTCGTGACCCGCGACTTCGACAGTGGTAATCAGGGTATGCATCGCGGGATCTTCGATAGACCAGAGTCGCGCCGCGAGTACCGGAAGGTCGAGCGGAACCGAACTCCCGGTCCAACCGTCGATGCGAACCGGCGCCGATCGCCCCTGAGACACAGTCCGGCCGGTTCCGTCGACAACCGTCTGCGTCACAACACATTCGACCGGATCGTCGTGGTCGTTGCCGAGCTCGATGGCGACGTGCACCACGGCGGACGCGTCGGTGACAGTCGACGTGACGAAGGTTCCCCAGTGGCTCACATGAATCGGCGCGGTCTTGACCAGCCACACGTGACGGTAGATCCCGGCACCTTCGTAGAACCATCCCTCGCGTTCGGTCGCGTCGGCGCGCACGACGAGGACGTTTCGCCCACTGGTGGTGACAATGTCGGTGACATCGACGACGAATGGCGCGTAGCCGCTGAAATTCCGGCCGACGAGGTGACCGTTGATCGCGATCAGCGCGTCGCGATAGATGCCGTCGAACTCGAGCGAGATCCGGCGGCCGGCATCGGATGCCGGCAGCGTGAAGACGCGCCGATACCATCCGACGCTCGTGGCGGGGAAGTTGCGCCCGACCGGGTGATGACCGGCGTCGTTGAGTTCGTCGGCGGAGTCGAACGGCAGCTCGACGACCCAGTCGTGCGGCAGATTGACGGTACGCCAGGTGGAATCGTCGAAATTGGCGCGCGACGGACGAAAAAGTCCGCCCGACTTGTCGAACTCGCTCCCCGCGCCGAACCCGAAGTCCAGGGCGGGATCGGTGGCGTGCCCAAGATGGAATCGCCAGCCAAAGTCGAGGAGGAGTCGCTCGCGCCCCGACGCGACTGCGGGCGCCAGTGGCTGCCGCGCCACCCATGGAGCAAGTGACGCGGCGACGCCGCTCTGAATGACGGTTCGGCGAGACCAGCTAGCCATTACCCAGCTCCGGTCAGTCGATGATCGTGGGGCCAACCGGTCCAAAGGTACTGGCTGGTTCAGGCTCGCGTCGGGGCCTTGTGGAACTGGCGTCGGAGCTCGTTCTTGGCGCGTTCGAGCACCGCGCGCTGTGTGGCATTGAGTGACCTGCCGGCGCGATTGATATAGAAGTTCAGCATCGACATCGCCGAGCGAAACGGCGATGATTTCCGTCGCCGGCTTCTCAGGGCCGAGCGCTTGAGCGATCCGGCGATGCGGGATGGATCTGACCAGGTGAAGATGCTGGGATCGAGAGTCAGGGCATTGCTGTGTTCGGTGACATCATGGGACCATTGGCGGGGATTGCGGTGCGCGGTCTCTCGTCCATGACGAACCATCCAGGCCTCCTCTTTTGGGGTGTATCCCGTAGGACGTTCGCCGCGGGTGTCGTGCACACCTCCAACGTCCGGCCTTGGCTGGACGTTACATCACTGGCATCTTTGCTCGCCGCCCACGTCTCCGCTATCACGTCAAGGTCCGAATGACTCGTTCCGACATGGTTCCGTCCGACACGGTGCGGGCGCCCGCGCGCGTTCTCCCCTGGCTCCCACTCCTTTTCATTGGCAGCGGCTGCGCCGCGCTGATTTACGAAATTGTCTGGTTCCAGCTTGTCGAACTGGTCATCGGGTCGTCAGCCGTCTCGCTTGGCGTGCTGCTCGGGACCTTCATGGGTGGGATGTGTCTCGGATCACTCCTCTTGCCGCGTTTCATATCGCCGCGAGAACACCCGCTCCGGATCTACGCGATTCTCGAAGCCGGGATCGGAATCCTCGGCCTTCTCATCCTCTTTGGCCTCCCGGCGCTCGGCAATCTCTACGCCTCGGTTTCGGCTGGTGGCCTGCTCGGCATCTGCCTTCGCGGGCTCTTCTGCGCGATCTGTCTCCTCGTCCCGACGATGCTGATGGGAGCGACGCTCCCGGCCGTGGCGCGCTGGGTCGAGGCGACGCCCCTCGGCGTGTCGTGGCTCGGGTTCTTCTATGGCAGCAACATCGTCGGCGCGGTGATCGGCTGTCTGCTGGCGGGCTTCTATCTGCTCCGCGTCTTCGACATGGCCGTGGCGACGTATGTCGCATTTGCGATCAACGTCGCGGTGGCAGTGATGGCCTTCGCGCTTGCCCGGCGAGCGCCGCGGGTTACACATCCAGAGCTGCGACCCGCCGCTCCGGCCCCGGGAGCGCGCGTCGTCTACGTGACCATCGCCCTGTCCGGTCTCACGGCAATTGGCGCCGAGGTGGTGTGGACCAGACTGTTGTCGCTGATGCTCGGCGCGACAGTGTACACCTTCTCGCTGATTCTTGCCGTGGTGCTCGTCGGGCTTGGCGCCGGCAGCAGCGGCGGCGCGTATCTCGCTCGCGTGGTGCGGAGTCCGCGAGCGATACTGGGATGGTGTCAGCTCCTGCTGCCGTTGGCCATCGCGTGGACCGCGTACCTGATCGCGCAGTCACTTCCGTACTGGCCGGTGAATCCATCGCTCTCATCCGATCCATGGATCACCTTCCAATTCGATTTGATGCGCTGCGCCTGGACCATCCTCCCGGCGACGATTCTCTGGGGTACGTCGTTTCCACTTGCCATCGCGGCCGCGGCTGCTCCGGGCGATGATACCGGCCGGCTGGTCGCGCGCGTCTATGCGGCGAACACGGTCGGTGGCATTGTCGGTGCGCTGGGCTTCAGCATGCTGGCGATTCCGGCGCTCGGTACCGAGAACTCCCAGCGCCTGATGATCGCGATCGCCGCTGTGGCCGGCGTCGTGCTCCTTCTCTGGGATCGCGCCCGTCCGCTGGCCAACGACGCTACGCCTTCGCGATGGCGAGTTCCGGCAGTCGGGGCAATGGCGGTCGTGTCGGTCCTGCTTGCGCGGGGCGTTGCCGCAGTGCCGCCGGGGCTGATCGGTTACGGCCGCTTTCTGGCGACCTACACCACCATGCCGACGTTTCTCTTCACCGGCGAAGGAATGAATTCCTCGATCGCCGTCTCCGAACTCCCCAGCGGCTATCGCAACTTTCACGTGAGCGGCAAGGTGGAGGCATCGTCCGAGCCGCAGGACATGCGGCTGCAACGGCTCCTTGGCCACCTGTCGGCGCTGGTGCAGGGCGACCCGAAGACGGTCCTCGTGGTTGGATTTGGTGCCGGGGTCACGGCCGGAACGTTTGTGCTCTATCCGGGCATCAAGCGGATCGTGATCTGCGAACTCGAGCCACTGATTCCGCGATCGGTGGGACCGTTCTTCGCCAAGGAGAACTACGACGTCCTCCACGACCCTCGGGTGCAGATCGTCTACGACGACGCGCGACACTTCATCCTGACCACGAAGGAGAAGTTCGACATCATCACGTCGGATCCGATTCACCCCTGGGTTCGCGGCGCCGCGACGCTGTACACCAAGGAGTACCTCGATCTTGCCCGCGAGCATCTCAATCCCGGTGGCGTGATGACCGAGTGGGTCCCGCTCTACGAGAGCCACACCGACGCGGTGAAGAGCGAGATGGCGACGTTCCTCGACGCTTTCCCCGGCGGGACCGTATGGGCCAACAACGAGGACGGCCAAGGCTACGATCTGGTGATGCTGGGGCAGCCAGAGCCGACGCACATCGATGTCGCCGCCGTGAGCCAGCGGCTCGAAGATCCGGCGAACGCGCGAATCGTGGCCTCGCTCCAGGAGGTCGGGATCACCTCGCTCTTTGATCTGTTCGGCAGCTACGCAGGTGAGCGGGCCGACCTGGCACCGTGGCTTGCCGGCGCGCAGATCAACCGCGACCGGAACCTCAAGCTGCAGTACATCGCGGGGTTGGAGAACGACTCCTACGACAACGCGGCGATCTTCAAGGACTTCGCCCAGTATCGGCGCTTTCCTGAAGACCTCTTCATCGCCAGCAACGATTGGAAGTCGACCTTGAGCGGCGAAGCCGGCCTTCCGCGCAAATGAGAGCGGGGGCCTGGTCACAGGCCCCCGCTCTCATCGTGTGATTGCGCGGCTTATTCGAGGCCGAAGGTGTGCTCCACTGGCGCCATCGTGAGGCCGCTTCGTTCAAGCATCGGTCCGAGCGCGATGTCCAGCTGGTATTCCTTGTTGTTGTGGTCGACCTTCGGCCAGTCGCGCAGGTCGTCCGGAGCGAAGAGGCCGCCCATCACTCCCATCACACCCATGATCGGGGCGTTGGTCTTGTTTTCGTAGACCGCGACCAGACGGTAACTGCGCCCGGCGTGCAGGTGCGGACCGCGGCCCTTCACCGCCAGCAGCTGCCGTGACACGCCGATCACCGCACCGGTCGAATCGTGGAGGGTGTGCACCCGCGCCAGCACCTTGCCGGTGCGCACATCTTCGAGGCGCATCTCGACCCCGTGATCGTGCATGTGCCCGCCCACGCCGAGAAGCCGGCCGCTCACCGGGACCACAAACTCGTACGACTTGGAGAGGCCGCCGGGCGGGACTTCGTACGAATCGGGGAGGCCCGGCGTGTTGTTGACGTCGACCTTGAACGGCAGGACGGCGACCGGGCGCGGCATCAGGTTGCGCGGCGCCGTGATCAGTTCGAAGCGAAGATTGATGCCATCGAGCTCGTGGCCGGTGTCGTTGTTCCACATCAGGAAGACGCCGACCTGCTGTCCAGAATCCATCGGGACGCCGACGGTCCGCGGCAACTTGATCGCGGCCGTCTCTTCACCGATTCCCAGGACGCGCTCGGCCATCGGATAGACCAGCTGGCGCCGGTCGAAGTTGACGAACTCCATGTGATGCATCGTGCGCTGTGGCATCACATGCCCGTTCTTGTCGGTAATGGTCAGCTTGAAGCCACGCAGCCACATGTCGTGCGGCCAGGGGAACTTTACCAGCAGTAATTCCTGGTGGGATTCGTGTCCGCCACCCATGCCGTCCATCATCATCGGCATGTCGCCATCCATCATCATCGGCGGAAGATTCCACGGGCCGGTGGTGACAATCACGTGGTGGCTCTCCGAATCGACCGTCACGTGTACCGGCGCGTGCGGGATCGGTGGCGTATCCATGTTCGCCATGGCGGCGGATTGTGCACTGGCCTGCGATGCCGCGAGGACAAGTGCGGGGGCAAATCCGTGCCATAGCCGAAGGCGGCCCATTGAATCTCCTCATCGTGTGCTGAGCGCCGAACCCGTGTCAATCGAGTTCGCGATCGCCGCAATGTCAGGGGCGGTACCGCTGAGGTCAAGGCGTTCAGTGCTTTGTGACACCGGGATGACAGCCCGCGCCGATGAATCGGCGGTGATCATGCAGCGATGAACGAGTCGGGCTCGACGAAAGTTTCTGGGGCGATTTGCGCCGATTTCGATCATCCGCAACGGTACGGAGACTGTTCGCCGCAGTGCGCGCCACGGGCGGCCTCGCCGCCCGCCAATGCCGCTGCAATCGATCAACGCCGTGCCGCCGCCAGGTAGCGATCGGCGAGCTGTTCGGCGCGCTCATCGCCGCGCGCAATTGCTGCCGCGCGAAGCTGCTCGAACTGCGGCGCGAGATGTGGATCGCCCCAGGCGATACCAGTCGCTTCTTCGGCCGCGGCGGTCTGGCTGATCGAGGCACCGTGCATCAGCGCCGCCGCAGCGGCGGCGGGGTACGCCGGATCGCCCGGGCCGGGGAGTCGATAGGTCGGAGGCGGAGGGTCAGGCGGATCGTCCTTCGGTGCAAAGGCTCGAGACATTTCGCTCCTCGCTCAGGGTAGCGTCACGGAACCCATTGCAGCGACACGCCCAGCCGGCTGATGCCCTGGTGATCGGCGCCAAGATTTCCCAGTCGATACCAGCTCGCCCGGGCGCCGATCACCCAACCGCGGATGCCGCGGCGGTGGTCGAGATGCCAGGTCACCATCGCGCCTCCGCCGATCGCTGACGGGTCGATCGCGCTGGTGGTGCCATCGCCTTGTGCCGCCCGTGCCGTCCCCATGAGCGAAAGTTCGCGGCCACCGAGCGTGGCGGTCCAGAGGCGAGCCTGTAATTCGGCGAACACCCAGTTCACCGACACGATCCCGGGTGCGCGTGGGTCGTTGCCTGCGCCAAGCAGCAGTGAGAGAAACCAATTCGAACCGACCACGACACCTGCCTCGATGTAGCGCGACGGCGGCGCGCGCGCCGGTTCGTTGATCGTGTATCCGGACACTGACCCAGCTTCCGCCGACAGCCCCAGTCCGACTCGTCGCGCGTGCCGCGTCCGCGTGGCGACTTCCGCGACCGTATCCTCCCACACCCAAAGGCGCACCAGCGGCGTCCCCGCGACGGGCGTGAGCGAAAACAGATGCGCGCCATCCTGCTGCGGATACAACTCGAACACGGCAGGTGCGGCCGCGCCGCCGGAAGCGGTCTGCACCAGGAAGGCAGATCGGTCGGGATGCCCGGCAACGGCGACCTTGATCTGCGCGGTGGCCGGCCAGATCGCGATGCGGTACTGGCCACGTTTCTCCAGCGCCATCGTAAGCGTGTCGCGAAGCGGCGGCCGAAACTCCGGGTTTGCCAGCAGGCGGGTGCCGAGAATCGCGTCGGTAGTCTGCGCCGCCAGGTCGTCCGAGAAGCACAGCGCGGCCGTGGCAAGGAGCCCGAGAGCCGCACGGTGCCTGCGGATGCTCACGCCGGAAGCCTCCGGCCCGCGCGCGGCGTCACGGATTTCCCATCTGCGCAAAGCCGACGACGTGGCCGCCGGGTTCGCGGACATAGATCTCCGTGCTGCCGTAGAACGTCTCGTGTTTCGGCTTGACGACAGGTGCACCGGTCAGTGCGCTCTCGACGGCGTCGATGTCGTCAACCGCGATGAAGAGGACGATCGACTTGCCGTCCAGCTCCTTCGCCGTGCCGGGCATATTCGCTTCGACGCTGGCCCGCGTCTGGTACATCACCTCGATCTCCCCAAGCTCGGCGCTGGCGAAGACGAGGACACCGTCGAGACCGGGAACCGGATTGCGCAGCGTGAAGCCGAAGCGCGTGACCCAGAACTCCACGCACGGTTCAATCCGGTCAACGATCATCACTGGAGTGAGCTTCTCGAGGCGCACGGGGCACCCTTCCGCGTCAGATGGGGCGAGCTGTCACAAGACCCTGCCGAAGAAACGCCGAAAAAAGCAAGGGCGGGCGATGGGCCAACTCGCTGCAGAACACTGCGCGCCATGGCTGGGCCCCGCCTGAATATTCCGTCACGGGGCCCATTTGAGAACCACCTGTACCCTGGACCCTTCAGGATGGGGGAGGGCATATCGATACCGGCCACGCGTGACCTGAGGTCCGGGAACTGGTCCGTACGGCCAGGGGCCGTGGTCCAGACGGATGTTCATCGCAACTCCAGCGGCTCTCATCAGCCGATCCTGGAACACAACGGATGAATTTCCTTCGGCAAACTGGACGATCGAGTTGGCGTCGAGTTCGATTCCATCGATCGTGCCCTGATCGGCGGCGATTCGAGGCGCGGTAAGACTTCGCGTGAATTGCGGAGCAGCGGCACTCCCCAGCTCGTCGCCGATGCCGCGAGGAGGGCGCTCCAGGCTCGAGGCGACGAGAAGCGCTTCCACCGAGTAACGCGGCGCCTCTGGGTTCCTCGGTCCGGCCACCGACCGCGAGTTGCCTCCCGCTGCGCCAATGAATCCGAATTGCGCCTGGTCTCCGAGGTTCGCCAGAGCCGCGGAGTCAGGGACGGTGTCCACCACCGGCACGACCGCTTCACGGCTCTTCGGTGGCGGCACTGCCGAGAGATGGGCACCCTCGCTGTGCCAACGAACTCGGGACGGTAGCACCACGACACCGAGCGCGATCACGCCGGCCGACCAGCAGCCCAACCATCGGGCCCATCGCGACGACACCATCCGTCTCATGCTTTCGTTGACGTGCCGTTCCGTCCGATGCCCACAATGACCAGATGTTGCCACTTACTCAATTCGAACCCCGATGCGGCCCCGAATGCTCGTTTGCCGGGAATACTTGCATAGCAGAATCATGCTTCGTCTGCCGGCTGTGGGCCCGGCCGCTTCTCGGGGAGGTGCAGATGGAAAGTGGGATCGGTGTTGGCTCCTTGCATTCGCCCGCTGTCCATCGCCGCTACGGCCTCCGCTCGCGTTATATCTTCGCCGCTCTCGTGGTCGCGCTACTCGACCTCTCGTTCGCGGCGACGTATTGGGTGGTATTCCGGCAGGCGATCACCTTCCCGCGCCTGCTCAAGGGGATTGCCGCCGGGCTCCTCGGTCACGCCGCGCTGCAAGGGGGCGCCTCGGTGGCGTGGCTTGGTGCGCTGGTGCACGGCTCGGTGGCGTTCCTCTGGACCGCGATCTTCCTCGTGCTGCGAATTCGGTGGCCGGCATTTCGCAATGCCCTCAATGGGCCGCGCGGCGTGATCGCTGTTGGCGTGCCGTACGGGGCCTTTGTCTGGCTGGCGATGGATTTCGTCGTGCTCCCGCTGAGTCGCGCCGCGCCCACCCCGATCACGTCGAGCTGGTTCGTCATTTGCCTGGTATGGCACATGATCGGTGTCGGTCCGCCGATGGCGGTGATTCTCCGGGACTAGTTTTCTGCCCCATGCCAACGCGCAGCGATCACTGCGACGGAATCCGCTACTTCAATCCCGGCAGCGCCGCCGGGCCAGCGTTCCGGACCGTCCTCAAGATGCTGCGCGAGCCCCGCGCTCGTTGGCCGCGAACGGTCACTGTTCAGCCGGTCCGCATTCCGCCGCTCGTCGATGGGGTCGCCGTCCAGGCAACCTTCGTGGGACACGCCACCTTCGTGCTGCAGACACCGGCCGGAAATCTGCTCACCGATCCGATCTGGTCGCGGCGAGCAAGCCCGCTCTCTTTCGCCGGACCGCGGCGAGTACGCGCGCCGGCCGTCGCGTTCGACGATCTTCCAGAAATCGCCGTGGTGCTGCTGAGTCACAATCACTATGATCATTGCGACGTGCCGACGCCGCGCGCGCTCGAGCGCCGCTTCGCCCCGATCGTCATTACACCGGTTGGCAATGGGCCATTGCTGCGGCGAATCGGAATCCGCCGGGTCGAGGAACTCGACTGGTGGGAACACTCGAATGCGGCACCCGTGACGGTTGTCGCAACCCCGGCCCGGCACTTCTCGGCCCGCACACCGTGGGACCGGAATCGGGCGCTCTGGTCCGGCTTCGTGATACGCCTGTCCGGCTGCCAGATTTACTTCGCCGGCGATTCGGCGTACGGTCCGCACTTCTCCGAGATCCGCGCCCGGATCGGCCCGCCCGATCTCTCCTTCCTTCCGATCGGGGCGTACGAGCCGCGGTGGTTCATGGCCCAGCACCACATGAATCCAGCGGAGGCCGCAATGGCGCACCGCGATCTTGGGAGCCGGCGCAGCGTGGGGATGCACTTCGGCACCTTCCAGCTGACGACCGAAGCGATCGATGCGCCAGCTACGGCGCTCGCCGCGGCCCGCAAGCAGGAAGAAATCCCCGACGCCGCATTCCGGGTGCCGAACTTCGGCGAAACCATCGCCGCGACGGCTTCGCCAGCGAGTCGGTCATCTGTTGGGGATTGAGAGCGGCGCCTGCATTGTGGCGTAGCGGGGAAACTCGAAGTGTCGGGCAGCGCTCAGTCGTCGCGCGGGACCGGAGGACGTCCCTTGCCGGCATACTGCGCTTCGATGCGGGAATAGAGATCATCGGCGCCGATGACGCCCTTGACTGATGCGATGATGCCGGCAACGACGTCCTCGGCCCAGTATTCATCAGGGCGATCGGCGTCAGCGATTTCGAGACGCTTGCGCTGCAGGAATGAAATCGCCGTCTGCACCCATTCCGCCTGCGCTGACGCCACCAGCGACCACGACCCGGTGGCTCGCAATTCCATCTCGGCAAGGGTATCGAGTTGTTCCTTGAGTTCGCGGGCGATCGGACCGGTGCGAAGCCGGTCGGCTACCTGCGTGAGGACCGCCTTCCGTTCCGATTCCTGCGGCTCGGGGAGTGGAGCGAGGTAGTGGCGCTGGTCGGCGACCATTTCGGCGAGCCGGATGCAGACCGCTCGAATCGCCGGCGTGAGCGCTGGTGGCGCCTCTGCGGCCCACGAACCCGCTGCTCGCAGGATGGCCGCAATGCGTTCATCGGCGCCAGCGGTTACTCGAGCGGGGTCGACCGGTTCAACCATGCTGGGAAGAATAAGCGGACGGTGCGCTGTGAGCGAAGGTCTCGACAAACGTTCGGGAAATCGCCGCTCGGGTCTGGTCCCACAATGCGCGATCCGATTCACCGGAATCAGTTTCCCGGCGCACCGATGTCATCTCGACGCCGTGGATTCCGCACGGCACGATCAGGTCGAACCACGAGAGATCCGGCTGCACGTTGAGCGCAAAACCGTGCAGCGTCACCCACTGCTTCACGTGGATGCCGATGCTCGCGATCTTCCGTCCGCGGGTCCAGACTCCGGTCTTTCCCGGACTGCGCTCGGCCAGAATCCCGAGGGAGCCGAGCCCGTCGATCAGCACCTGTTCGAGGGTGCGCAGATACCAGTGCAGGTCTTCACGGTAATTCGACAGCAGGACGATCGGATACCCGACCAGCTGCCCGGGACCGTGCCAGGTGACGTCGCCGCCCCGCTCGATTTCCACCACCTCCGCCCCTCGCGCGCGCAGCAGATCGGCGGCAACGGGAAGCGAGGCGTCGCGGGTGCCGCGCCCGAGGGTGTAGACCGGATCGTGCTCGACGAGCAGGAGCGTGTCGCGCGGCACTGATCCGTCGATCCTGCCAAGGCGCAGCGACCGTTGCCGCGCGAGGGTGACGTGGTACGGTTCGCGCCCCAGATCGATGACATCGAGCGGCTCGATCACCGGGCGCTCACGGCCGAACGCCACGCCAGCCAGACTGCTATAGCAACGGATACTACACCGAGCGCCGCGAGCGCTGGCCGGCCCGCGACGCCGTAGAGGATCCATGTCGCCACCATCGCGAGCGACGTGCCCCCCAGTCCCGCCACCATGGCCAGCGCGCCCCGGCGATATGACGACGGGATCGGTGCGAGGAGCAGCCACGCCGTGACCGCCGTGAAGCCGAGGCCCAGGACCAGTCCGTAGACGACGAAGTTGACGTCGGCAGAGTGCGGATCGACCTGTGCGGCGGAGCGAGCGGTGGAACGTTCGCGGGCGTAGCTCTGGATCAGCGTCAGCACGGCGAACCAGACGCACGACGCGGCAGCCGCAGCGCCCATCGCCAGCAGGGCGGTGCTGATGCGATCTTCCTTCGGCGCGTCGGGGCCCACCGGCGAGAACTCCGGCCGGTCGTCCGGCGCCGGAGCGCCAGTCGTCATATGTCGATGGCGCGGCCCATCGAATCCAGCGCCGCCTGCCCGATCGCTTCCGACAGCGTGGGGTGCGCGTGGATCGCGAGGTCGATCTCCTCGACCGTGTACTCGTTGGTGCGCGCCATCACCAGTTCGCCGATCATCTCCGACGCGTGCCCATTGACGATGTGCGCGCCGATCACCTCGCCGTATTTCTTGCCACGGATGATCTTGACGAAACCCTCGACCTCATCGGTGGCCCGTGCGCGACCATTCGCCGAGAAGGGGAATCGTCCCACCTGATACTCGATCCCCTGCGCCTTCGCCTGGTCCTCGGTGAGCCCTACGCTGGCCACCTCCGGATGGCAGTACGTCACGCTCGGCACGTTGCTGTAATCGATGCCCTTGACCGTGTGGCCCGCGATCACCTCGGCGACATGCTCTCCCTCGCGGGTCCCCTTGTGGGCCAGCATCGGCGCGCCGGCGACATCGCCCACGGCGTACACGCCCTTGACGCTGGTCTGCAGCGTGACCGGATCGACCTGGATGAAGCCGCGATCGGTGAGCTTCACGCCGACCTTCTCGAGGCCGATCTTCTCGGTGTTGACGGCGCGTCCGGCGGCCATCAGGACCTTGTCGGCGGTGATCGACTGCTGCTTGCCGTCGACTTCGAGGTCGAGTGTGACGGAGGATTCCTCGACCTTCGCCTTGACCACCTTCACGCCCGAGAGGACAGTGATCCCCCGCTTGCGGAAGCTCTTGGCTATCACGTCGGACGCCTCCGCGTCCTCGAGCGGAAGGATGCGGGGCATTGCCTCGATCAGCGTGACCTGCGATCCGAACGAGTGAAAAATGTCGGCGAACTCGGTGCCCACTGCACCGGCGCCCACGATGGCGAGCGTCTTCGGCGCCTGCTCGAGGAAGAGCGCTTCGTCGGAAGAGATTACCGCCTGCTTGTTGATCTCGAGCCCGACTTGCGGAATCCCCTTGACGCGCGATCCGGTGGCGAGGACCACGCCCTTCTTCGCCGTGAGGACGTCGCTGCCGACCTGCACGGTCGTTGCGGAAGTGAGAACGCCGGTGGCCTTGATGACGGTCACCTTGTTCTTCTTCATCAGGAAATCCGCGCCCTTGGAGTTCTGGTCGGCGACCTTGCGCGAGCGTCGCATCGCGACGCCGTAATCGACCTTGACCTCGCCGACTTCGATGCCGAGGTCCTTCGCCTGCTTGCGAATGGTGTTGGCGGTCGAGGCGCTGTAGAGGAGCGCCTTGGTCGGGATGCAGCCGATGTTGACGCAGACGCCACCCATCTTGTCGCGTTCGACGAGGCCGACCGTGAGGCCGAGCTGCGCGGCGCGAATGGCGCATGGATAACCGGCCGGGCCGCCGCCGATGATCACGATGTCGAAAGACTGATTAGCCACGAGCGTGGACTCCGTGTGTCAAGAGTGACTCTGCGATGTCACCACACCAGGGCCAGGGGATTTTCCATCATCCCGACCAGTGTCTTGAGGAAGGCTGCGCCGGTGGCACCGTCGATCACGCGATGGTCGCAGCTCAGGGTCATGCGCATCCGGCGCCGGACCACAATGGCGCCATCGATCACCACCGGCTTCGGTTCGATCCGGCCAACGGCGAGAATCGCCGCCTCCGGCGGATTGATCACCGCAGTGAACTCGTCGATCCCGAACATGCCGAGGTTGGAGATCGAGAACGTCGCCCCGGTGTATTCCTCCGGCTTGAGCTTCTTCTCGCGGGCGCGTCCGGCAAGCTCGCGGATTTCGGCGGCGATGGCGCGGAGCGACTTCTGGTCGGCGTGCCTCACGACCGGGGTGATGAGCCCTTCGTCTACCGCAACGGCGACTCCGACGTGCACCTCGTGCCATTGCCGCACCTTGTCATCCATCCACCACGCATTCACCCACGGATGGAGACGGAGCGCGGTGGCGGCGGTGCGGACCAGGAGGTCGTTGAACGAGAACTTGCCGGCCGGATCGAGCGCGAGGAGTGCTTCCCGCGCCTCGTTGGCCCGTTCCATGTCGGCTTCGGCGGTGAGATAGTATGTCGGAATCGGCCCGATCGATTGAATGAGCCGCTTGGCAATCGTCTTCCGCATTGGCGAGAGCGCGATGTCGGTGAAGCCTCCCGCGGGGCTTGTGGCGCTGGCCGGGGCGGCGACCGCGGCGCCTTCGACATCGCGCTTCACGATTCGGCCTTCAGGGCCTGAGCCTGCCAGACCATTGAGGTCGAGGCCGCGGTCTGCCGCGATCCGCTTCGCCAGCGGCGACGCCTTGATCCGGCCGCCCGGCGTCGACGGTTCTGGCTGCGGCGCTGCGGGCGCCGGCGTGGCTGCGGCGGGTGCCGACGCTGCCGGTGCGACCGATGGCGCCGGCGCTGTCGCGGGCTGAGCCGCGGCCGGTGCTTGCGGCGCCGGCGCAGCAGGCGCGGCATCGCCACCAGGGACGGATTCTCCGGCCGCGCCGATCCACGCAACCGTTGCCGCCACTGGAACGGTGGTTCCGGCGGCGACCGTCTGCTTGAGAAGGGTTCCCGCGGCGCGTGCGACCAGCTCCATCACGGCCTTGTCGGTTTCGACTTCGGCGAGAACATCGCCGGTCTGGACCGAGTCGCCTTCTTTCTTCTTCCACTCCACGAGGCGTCCTTCTTCCATCGTGGGTGACAGCGCTTCCATCACGACTTTGGTCGCCATAGTGTCAGTTCCGGTAGCAGACCTGGTGAACGGCCGCGGCGATCTTGGTCGCGTCCGTCTTGGCGGCCTTTTCGAGGTGCTTGTTGTACGGCATCGGGACGTCGGCCTGATGCACCCGGATCACCGGAGCGTCGAGGTCGTCGAACGCGTTGCGCTGAATGACATCGACGACCTGCGCGCCGACCCCGGCGAAGCCCCATCCCTCTTCGGCGACGACGACACGATTGGTCTTGGCGACCGAGGCCAGGATCGTCTCGCTATCAAGCGGTTGAATGGTGCGCAAATCGATCACTTCGGCGTCGATCCCTTCGTCGGCGAGGGCCTTGGCGGCGTTGAGCGCCGGCGCCACGGTCTTGGAATGGCAAATAATGGTGACGTCGCTGCCCGGGCGCTTGATATCGGCGTGGCCCAGCGGGATGAGGTATTCGCCGTCGGGGACTTCACCCTTCTGGTTGTACAGCATCTCGCCTTCGATGAAGATCACCGGGTTGTCATCGCGGATCGCCGACTTGAGGAGGCCCTTGGCGTCGGCCGGCGTTGCCGGCATCACGACCTTGAGCCCGGGAATGTGCGCGTACCAGCTCTCGAACGCCTGGGAGTGCTGCGCGCCCAGTTGGAGGGCGGCGCCGCCCGGGCCGCGAAAGACCAGCGGGCAGCCGATCTGGCCGCCGCTCATGTACCGGATCTTGGCGGCGGCGTTGACGATCTGGTCGATGGCCAGCAGCGCAAAGTTCATCGTCATCATTTCGATCACAGGCCGGAGGCCGACCATTGCCGCGCCGACGCCAATCCCGGTGAATCCAAGTTCGGCGATCGGGGTGTCGACCACGCGGCGCGGCCCGAATTCCTTGAGAAGACCGCGGCTCACCTTGTAGGCGCCGTCGTACTCGGCGACTTCCTCACCCATGAGGAAGACATTCTCGTCGTGATGCATCTCCTCGCGGAGTGCGGCATTGAGCGCATCGCGATAGGTGAGGACCGCCATCAGCGTGTCTCCGGGGCGTACACGTCGGTCCACAACTCCGACGGATCGGGGTCGGGCGAATCCTCGGCAAACTTGACCGCCTCGGCGACCTCGGCGGCGACGCTCGCTTCGAGTTCCTGCACGCCCGCATCGTCGAGGAGGTCGAGATCGCGCATCCGGCTTTCGAGAAGAACGATCGGATCGCGCCGGCGTGACGCGTCGAGCTCTTCCTTGCTCCGGTACGTGCCGCTCGCGGCGTCGGACATCGAGTGACCCATGTAGCGGAAGGTACGGACCTCGATCAGCGTGGGGCCGTCGCCGGCGCGGGCGCGCCGCACGGCATCGTCGGTCGACTGGCGGACCGCGACGACGTCCTGGCCGTCGACCTCGACACCTGGCATGCCGTAGCTCGCCGCGCGTTGATACAGCTCGGTGATTGCAGCGGCGCGATCGAGCGCCGTTCCCATCCCGTAGCCGTTGTTCTCGATGATGAAAATCGCGGGCAGTTTCCAGAGCGCCGCGATGTTGAGCGTCTCGTGGAATGATCCGATGTTGGCGGCGGCCTCGCCGAAATAGGTGAGCGAGACCTGATCGGTATTGCGATAGCGCGCGGCGAAGGCGAAACCGGCGCCGAGCGGAATCTGGCCGCCCACGATCCCGTGGCCGCCCATGAAATGGAGCGACGCATCGAAGAGATGCATCGATCCACCCTTGCCATGCGAACAACCGGTCGCCTTGCCGAAGAGTTCGGCCATGACGGCACGCGACGAGATGCCGCGAGCGAGCGCCTGGCCATGCTCGCGATACGCGCTCACGACGTAGTCGTCGGCCCGAAGGGCGGAGAGCGTGCCGACCGCGACCGCTTCCTGGCCGATATAGAGATGGCAGAACCCGCCGATCTGTCCCAGCGAATATGCCTCGCCGGCCTTCTCCTCGAAGCGCCGGATCAGGATCATCATTCTGAGCCAGCCGCGATACTGATCGACGAACGGGAGCTCGGTGCCGCGCCGTCTGGCGCGCGCAGGGGACTCGGTTACAGCCATCCAGTCTTCCTCATTGGTGGGTCGCCGCCTTCTTCTGCTCCCAGGCGTGGTACGACGAGCGTGTCAACGGCGACGACTGCACGTGGGTGAATCCCATCGCCATTCCGATCGCGGCGAGTTCGTCGAATTCTGCCGGCGTATAGTACCGCACGACGGGGAGATGCTCGGCTGATGGACGAAGGTACTGGCCGATCGTCACGATGTTGACGTCGCTGCGGCGGAGATCGCGGAGGCAGGTGATGATCTCGTCCCATTCTTCACCCATCCCTACGATGATCCCCGACTTGGTGAGTGCGGCAGGATCGATCCCACGGGCGTTGGCCAGGACTGCCAGGGCGCGGTCGTAGCGACCGCCCGGCCGCGCCAGTCGATAGAGCCGTTCGGCGGTCTCCAGGTTGTGATTGAGGATGTCGGGCCCGGCGTTCATCACGATGCGCAAAGCGTCGACCGATCCCTTGAAATCCGGGATCAGCACCTCAACCGAGGTGCGCGGAAGGCGGCGCTTGATGGCCGTGATGCACTCGGCGAACGCTTCGGCGCCACCATGTTCGAGGTCGTCGCGGTCGACCGACGTGATCACGACATGCTCGAGCCCCATTTGTTCCACTGCCGACGCCAATTTGGCCGGCTCGGCAGGATCGAAGGCGGTGGGTGTGCCGTGAGACACCGCGCAATAGGCGCAGTTCCGGGTACACACGTCGCCGAGGATCATGAAGGTGGCGGCCTTGTGCTCCCAGCACTCACCGATGTTGGGACAGCGGGCCTCCTCGCACACGGTATGGAGACCAAGGGTCCGCATCATCGCCTGGACATGGCGATACGACGCGCCGCCCGGAGCCTGCACCTTGAGCCAGGATGGCTTGCGCACCGGAGTGAACGGCAGCACCGGGACCGACGCGGGTCGCGATTCAGCCGGCAGCGTTGCATGGGTCAGTTGCACCAGCGGTGCGGCCACCCGAACTCCTTGCACAGCACACGGTTGACGCACGCGGACACTGCCGCGCGCGAGCCCGGTAAGATAGCGCTGCTCGCGGTTCGGGCCTAGGGAATCGGGCGGTCACGCGGACCGCTACCTTTGAGATCATGCCGCTGGTCTCGATTCTCGCGGTCAACTCCCTGATCGTCCGCTACCCGTCGTTCACGCTTGGCCCTCTGTCGTTCGAGGTCCAGGGGGGTGAAACCGTGGCGCTTCTCGGGGCCAATGCCGCCGGCAAGACGACACTGCTCCGGGCAATTACCGGACGGCTGCGCGAGCGGGAGGGAGAGATTCTCGTCTCCGGCCACGAACCGCGCACCGCGCCTCCGGCCTGGCGCGCCCGGATCGGCTTCGCGGCGGAAAAGCCGCAGGCGGACGGTGCGCTCCGGGTGCGAGAATGGTTCGCCTTTCTCGCGGATTGCTACCCCACTTGGGACGTCGACTATCAGCGCGAGCTGACTGCCCGCCTGGCCCTCGATGCCGGCGAGCGAATCGCGGCGCTGTCGCGTGGCACTGCGGTCAAGGCGGCATACATCGCGGCCGAGGCGTACCGTCCAGATCTGCTGGTGCTCGATGAACCGACCAACGGACTCGATCCGGTCGTCCGTCTCGATTTTCTGGCGCTGCTCGGCGAATGTTTCGCCAATGCACCGGGGCGCGCGCTGATCTTCTCGTCACACCTTCTCGAGGATGTCGAAGCGCTTTGCGATCGGGCGCTGCTGCTCAGGGCAGGACATCTTGCGCGCGAGATTCCGGGTGCCGAGCTGACCGCAGCCCGCACATCTGGCCGGCTTACCGAGCTGGTGGCCGACGTGCTGCGGGTTGCCACGTGATGTCGCGGGCGTTCGTCGCACTGATTCGTCGAGAAGTCCGGCGCGGATCCCGCTCGATGGCGACGCTGACCGCTGTCGCGGTGATCGGGATCGCCCTCTCGGCGATGCTTCGCGCCGACCTTGCGCTGGTTGCCGGAATCATCAGCATCCTGGCGTGCGGGTTCGTCGTCTTCCCGCCGGTGAGCGATTTGCGCGCCGACAAGGCACTCGGTTTTCTTGAATTCGACCGGGTTCTGCCGATCTCACTCGAGGCGATCGGCGCGGCGCGACTCCTTGGCGCCGCGATCCGGACGTCGCCGGCGGTTCTCTTCGCCGTTGCGCTGATCATCGGACTCAATCACGGCAACTTCACCGGACCGGTGACCGTCTTCGGCGCAATCGGAATCCCGCTGGCGGCGTGGCTTCTGATTACGGCGGCTGCGTGGGGGATGATGGCGGTGAACATCCGGTGGAATTTTTCCCGGATCTGGTGGCTGCCGATCACCCTCGTCTTCGGCCCGCGCGCGCTGCTGTCCGTGATGCCGCCGTGGATGCACCTTGCGGTCACTGCCTGGCTGCATCGAGCGGTCGATGCGATCGCCGCGTTTGCCGGCACTCCCGCCGGCGTGACGTCGATCGTTGCGCTGGTGATCGCAACGCCAGCGGCGTTCTTCGTGGGAGCTTCGGCGCTATTCGCCACCGGACTCGACCGCTACTGCTACGACGCGTCGGCCGCGGTGCCGGTCGATGCTCCGGCGCCGAAGCGCGAACTCGGCGCCATCGGTCGCGGGCCAATGCTCGCCATCGCCCGGTACAGCGTCCGCCTCGCGACCGAACAATCGCGCCGGCGATTCATCCTCCTCATCATCTTCGTTGCGGTTCTCGTCCTCGGATCGCCGGTTCTCAAGGACTACGCGCGTTTCTATGTTCGAGCGCTCGCTGCGTTGATCCCCGGCGGAATCGCGCTACAACTGGCCACGGCACGAGCCCGCGGCCACCTCGAAGGCATCCAGCAACTGCCCCATTCGGCGTTCGTGATTGGCGCCGGTCATCTCCTCGCCATCGTGGGGCTCGCCGTGCCCGGTGTCGCCGTGTGGGTGCTGGCGCGAGCTGTCACCGGAATCGCGCCGACGACCGGTAACGTCGTCACGCTCTTCGGCTGGCTGGTGATCGCGTCGTGGCTGGCGAGTGTGGCCGCGATCTGGTTGAACTCGCGTCGCATGCTGGTGATCGTGGCAATTCCGGTCGCCGGGTTGTTCGTCTGGACGGGGCGAGTCGGGTCCGAGGCTGTCGCCGAAACGCTGAGGTCATGGATCACCAACGCGGCGGCTGCCAGGGGCGGGGCGCTCCTGTCGTTGCTACTGATGGCGTTGCTCATCGTCGGCGGATTGCTGCTGTTCGTGCGGGCCCTCGATCGATACGAATATCTTGGCGCCCGCAGCGACAAACGTTCATGACCAGTCCCAGAAGCGTTCCGGTCGAAACGGGTGCAAGTCATCGGGCATTGGATCACCGCGCATTCCCCGCGCGATCAGCTCTCCGGTAATCCCAGCCAGCAGGATTCCATTTCGCCCATGGGCGGTGGCGTACCAGAGCCCGGGGAGTCGCGGCTCGGGGCCGATGATCGGGAGGCCGTCGGGAGCAGCCGGGCGCAGACCAGCCCACCTCCGCACCGGTTCCTGCCCAATCAATCCAGGAAACACCCGCATTGCCCGGGAGTGCAGGTCGGCGACCGCCTCAGGTGTTACCGAGGCATCGAAACCGGCATGTTCCACCGTCGCACCGACCAGCATCTCATTGCCACGCTTGACGAGGTAGCATCGCTCACCGTAAACGATCGCCGGTGCCGCCGCGGCAGGCCAGGGAAAGGCGATCATCTGTCCACGAACCGGTTCAACCGAGAGTGGCCGCGGAAGATCGGCGAGGCGTCCCGACCACGCGCCGGCTGCGATGACCACGGCGCCGGCGCCGTGGACGTCCCGGCTGGTTCGCACCCCGCGGAGTTGTCCGTCGTCGTGGGTGAGACCCATGACAGTATCAGTGACAAACTGGGCGCCGTGAGCCACGGCATCGGCGCGCATGGCGGCAACGAGCCGCTCCGGGTCAACCGCACCGTCTTCCGGGGCCCAGAACGCTCCCAATGATGGGCCGAGCCATGGCCATCCTTCGGCGACTTCGAGCGCGCTCAGCCAGTCGGCACGATGCGCTTGCTGGCGCTGCCATGCCACCCGTTCGAGCATTCGTTCGATGTCGGCTTCGCGCCGGACGAGCTGGAGAATGCCGCACTCCATCAGCCCGATATCGATTCCGGTCGATGCGCGAAGACTCGCTACGTTGCGATGGAAGAATCCCCGGCCGGCAAGCGCAAGCTTGAAGAGGGGATCGTCGACCTCGCTCTCGACCTGGGCCGCGAGCATCCCGGCCGAGGCACGCCACCCTTCTCCGGGTGCGGCCTGCTCGAAAACCGTGACCCGGGCGCCGGCCAAGGCGAGAGCCCGGGCGCATCCGGTCCCGATGGCGCCACCGCCGACGATCAGCACGTCCGAAATCTGGGGCATATGATGCTGGTTGAAACCTCGATCGGAGCTACGACGTATTCTTCTGCGAGTATCGGTTCAGCGCGGTTTCCCAGTTTCGGCGGAGTCTAACATGGTTCGGACGATCGGTGGTTTTGCGGTACTCGCCGTGGTGGCGATGATCGGGTTCAGGATCCTGATGGGGCTGCTCGGGACCGTGGTCGGACTCCTGGTGACGGTGCTCTGGTGGGCATTCCTGGGGTTCGTCGTCTACACCCTTCTCAAGATCTTCGCCCCGGGTGTCGCCCAGCGGATTCGCGACGCGATCCGAGGCACGTCGTCGAGCACGGCCTGACGGTCGAGCGCTGAACCAGATTCCGGCACCGGGCCAGCTGACTCCGGTGCCGGATGCGGTGACAGTTACGGGTTCGTCGCCGGCGGGATCGTCGACGAATGGAGCTCGAGGATGCGCCAGCCGCCACTCTTGACGTGGCCGATCACCAGCGTCGCCCATCCTTCTACGATCTGGCCCTCCGGGGCGTTCGGCATCCAGCGGTACTGCACGCTACCCCAGACAAAATTTCCGGTCACTGCGAAGCGACTCGACCCCAGCAGAATGGTGCCGTCGGCGGCGACGCCGGCGAGGCGCGGCGCATCGGCACGCGGTGCGCCGTTGGCGATCACTTCGGTGTCGGGCATATAGATCGAGTCGGGCGTCACCAACTTGGCGTCAGCGGTGAACGCGACCTGGATCATCGCGTGCGCGATCGAATCAGCTTGCAGCGATCCGACGCTGATCGGGATCGCCCCCGGTGGCAGGATCGGCGGTGCGGCGTGATGGCAGCCGGTTGACACGACAATGAGGGCAGCGAAGGCGCGCTTCACCGACAATCAGTGCGCCAGGGTCAAACTGCGCATGCGGAGGGTGATTGCGCCGACTCCCGGATAACTCGAGCGGATCTGCACCGGGAGCCGCAATCCGTCGTCGGTGAGCCAGAGCCTCGCGTCGTGATCTTTCGCGAACATGCCGTGCGGCTCGTCGACGACGGGATGCAGGATCCAGCAATATCTCCGGGTACCGTCGTCGAGCGACACCATCTCGCGGCCGAGCACGTCGATCGTGACCGGGTTCTTTTCCATCCGGTAGTATTGCTGGATGTCGTAATGCGCATGCTCTTTAAGCGGGGCGGTGCGCAGATAGTAGATGAACGCCAGGTCGTCGATCGGGCGGCGTGGGGTTGAATGGCGCGTCATGTCGGCGTTGTCACGGTAGAAGCCGGAATCGGGGAAGATCGCGAAATCATCGGTCTTTCCGTCGAGCACCTTCTTGTACCTGAGCGAAACAAACGGGTCGACGGCGGTCCACGAGTCGAGGTCGGTCTGGCTGTGAAACAGCGGAACCGACACGCCCATCGACAGCGCGAAATGCCACGCGCGGACGCCGCGAATGTCGTCGACGCCGACCACCCGGAGCGTCACGTGGCCGACGTTGAGAATATGCCAGTGTCCGCCGTACTCCAGCGTCTCACCCACGCCGAATGGAGATGGCGCAGGTTGCGGCGCGCCGGCGAGCGCCCGCACGAGCATGGTGGTCACCACCAGCGGGATCACGCGGCTTCCTGTCCCTTCGCCGGCGAACGCTGGGCGCGCTCGGGGCGTTGACCCTGCGGCGGTGCAACCAGATGGCGCCGTGCCGCCCACAACGCTCGGGCCCGAGCCCATGGTGCGTGGCGGTGTTCGCGAGTGTGGCGATCGAAGCGCTCGGGGACTGGAACCACTTCGACCCGACGGGCGCCGGCCGCGGCCCATGCAAGGAGCTGCGCGTTGGCCGCCCACCCTTCGGCCGCGAGCCAGCGGCCCTCGCGTTCGCGGAACGCATTGCGAAGCGCCACCAGCCGGAACGCGGCGAAACCGGAGACGACATCTCGCACGCCCGGGATCCGGGCTCGCCGCCCGAGCAGCCGCGGTGCCCATTGGCGAACGCGACGGTCCCATTTCCCCACGTCGCCGGCCAGCGTCGATTCGCCGATCACGAGATCGGCACCGCTGTCGATGCACTTGAGGAAGTCGGGAAGCGACTCGGGGTCGATGGCGAAGTCGGCGGGCATCACGATGGCAACATCGCGCTTGTGGCGGTCGGACCGGGCCAGCGCCTCCTTGAGCAACTGTTCGACGGTCGCGGCGTAGCCCTGATGCGCCGGCGCGCGCAGCACGGTAAGCGGGAGGATCTTCTGGTACGGTTCCAGGACGTCGGCAGTGGCATCGCTCGACGCGTCGTCGCCCACGAGGAGCTGATACTCGCGCGACGAGCCTTCCAGCACGCGTCGAATCTTCCACGCGAGGAGTCCCACGGTGGCTGCTTCGTTGTATGCAGGAATGCAGAAGTAGATCATGCCCCGTCTCGGGTGGACGCCACGGAACGATACACGCGCCGCGTGCGCTCCACCAATCGATCGACCGTGAAATTGACCGAAGCCGCGCGTCCCTGGGCCGCAAGGCTCGCCCGTTCTCCCGGCGAGTCGAGCAATCGTCCGACGGTCTCGGCCAGCGCGGCTGGCGACTCCCGTGGAATCACCACGCCGCCTCCCTGCGCCACGACATCGGGCAGGCCGCCGGCGTCGCTCACGACCAGCGGTACACCGCAGGCCAGCGCCTGCAGCGCCGCCGAGCCGAGCCCCTCGCTCCGCGACGGCTGCACGGCAAGGGTCGCTACGCTCAACGCGGCGCCCGCCGGGATGGTGGAGGCGAACTCGACCACGGCGTCGAGATCGAGGCGATGGCGATGTGCCTCAAGCGCGGCGCGGGCGCTTCCCTCACCGACGACACGCCAGCGCGCGTCGGGGTGCGACGCGCGAAGCATTGCTGCGGCGTCAAGAAGGATGTCGATTCCTTTCTCGGGCATGAGTGCGGCAATGCAGACGATCGTCGGCGGCACGTCGTTGCCGGCGTGCTGATTCGCGGATTCGGTGGGAATCGTTGCTGGATCGATCGCGTCGGGGACCAGGTGCACTCGATGGGCGTCGACGCCAGCGTCGACGACCTGCCGCTGAACCGCGTTCGAGATCGCGATCACTGCGGCCGCGCGCCGATAGCGCTGCGGACTCCTGATCGGGAAGACCACGCGCCGGGTGACGACAATCGGGGCACGCCGGGCCCGGGCCGCAAGATCTGCAAGTGCGTGCGCGTGGCTATCGTGGACGTGCAGCGTGACGCCGGGTCGGATCAGAGTCATCACCCGGATTGCCACGCGAGGATCGAGTCCGATCGCCCAGCCGACCTCTTCGACCGCGACTCCTGCGTCATGCAACCGCGCAGCCAGTGTCGTACCGGCGCCGGTGACGACGAGGGTCGGGACATCGGCGCGATGGAGTCCCGTCGCGAGCAGCAGGACCTGGTGTTGTCCGCCGCGCCATTCGCGGCCGCTGGCGACGTGGACAATCACCGGCCGGCCGCGATCAATTTCGCCGGGCTGCCGCGATGAGTGCAGAGAAGAGCTTGAGGTCGGCCGCGTCCGGTTGCAGTGCGAGTTCTTCGGGGTGCCACTGCACCGCGACGATCCAGTCATGCGGATCGGCGCTCTCGATCCCTTCAATGATCCCGTCGGGCGCGGTCGCCGTCACCACGAGGCCAGCGCCGATCGTGTCGACCGCCTGGTGATGAAACGAGTTGGCATCGAACGCCGTCGCTTCGAGGATCGCGGCAAGCCGGGAATGCTCGGTGATGGCGATGGGATGCGCGCGCACGTCCCTCGGCGTCGGCGAATCGTGGTTGATCGCACCGGGACGCTGATCGGCGATGTCCTGAATCAGTGTGCCGCCGAACGCCACGTTGCAGAGCTGGATTCCACGGCAGATGCCAAGAATCGGAAGGTCTCTCGCGCGCGCCTCGGCGACGAGCGCGAGTTCGTTCACGTCCCGGCGTGCATCCACGGTGCCGAGCTTCGGGTGAGGCGCGGCCCCGTAGTGGCAGGGATCGACATCCTCGCCGCCGGTGAGCAGGAGTCCGTCACAATCGCCAAAGAGCTCGATGGTCTGTTCGCGCGACATCTCGGGGACCAGGATGATCGGCAGTCCGCCGGCCGCAAGGACTGCCCGGACGTAATTGACGTTGACCCCAGTGCGGGTCTGGCCATCCCACTCGCGGGTGACGCCTGCAACACCAATACGAGGCCGGCTCATGGTTGATCCCCGAAAAACGTTGGCAGACTGCTGGTCTGGCCCTGCGGTGCAGCCTCGATGCAATCTACCCGCCGCGCCGCTTGCTTGACCATGCCGCAGTCCGCGGGGTAGCATTCCCCATTCCCATCCACACTTGCGCATGGATCTCGACGACATCAAGGCGCAGTTAGATCGCATTTTTGCGAGCGGTTCTCGAGCCCCGACGCGCGAGCAGGCGGCAGGGCTGCGTGAGGCGCTTGTGGAATACAAGGTTGGCATCGGGGTCATCCGCGACGCGCTGGCCCGGTCTGAACGCGAGCTCGAATCCGCGCGGCGCGAAGGGGCCGACTATGCCAGGCGGGGGCAGCTCGCTGGCGAGATCAGCGACGCGGAGACGGTCCGGATTGCCGCGGAGTTCACCACTCGCACCCAGGAACGCGTTGATCTGCTCGAGCGCAAGGTGCTCCTGCAGCGTGACGAACTCGCGATGGCGGAACGGGAATACGAAGCCACGCGCCAGCGATTCCAGGCGGCGGCGCGGGGAGTGCCCATCGACGCGCCGGCCGCGGACTCGCCGCAGGATGAGCCCGGGATGACACCGGCAGACCAGGTGATGATCGATCAACGTGCCAAGGATGCCGCGGTGGAAGCACAGCTTGCCCATCTCAAGAAGAAACTGGGAGAGACCAGGTGACTCAGGCTCCGCAGACAGGATTCTTCGGGCAGCCCCGCGGTTTGCGAACGCTCTTCTTTGCCGAGATGTGGGAGCGTTTCTCCTACTACGGCATGCGGGCCATCCTCGTGCTGTTCATGACCGCGCCGGTGGCGGCCGGTGGATTCGGGTGGACCCCGGCCAAGGCCGGCCCGCTCTACGGCGTGTACACCGCGATGGTGTACCTGATGTCGCTCCCGGGCGGATGGATTGCCGACCGCGTCCTGGGGCAGCGGAAATCAGTGTTCTGGGGCGGCGTTGTCATCATGCTCGGGCATATTTCGCTCGCTATACCATCCATAAATACCTTCTATCTCGGCTTGGTGCTGGTGGTGCTTGGCGTGGGACTCCTCAAGCCGAACATCTCGACGATGGTGGGTCAGCTCTACGCACCGGAGGACGAGCGTCGCGACGCCGGCTTCTCGATCTTCTACATGGGGATCAACCTCGGCGCGATGATCTCGCCGCTGGTGGTGGGCTACCTCGCCCAGAGCGATGGATGGAAGGCGACGCTGGCCGGATGGGGAATTCGCCCGGAGACCTCGTGGCACTGGGGCTTCGGCGCCACCGCGGTCGGGATGTTTTTCGGGCTGATCTGGTACGTCATCGACCGGAAGGCGCTGGGAGACGCCGGGCTTCACCCCGCGGTCACGTCGCCTGAAGACGCCGCGATGGCGAAAGCCAGGCTGTGGCGGGCAGTGGGCGCGGTCGCCGGCGTGCTGGCGATCATCGGGATCCTGCAGGCGATCGGCACCATTTCGCTCACGACGACGTCGGTATCGAACATCGTCGGAGTCCTCCTCCTCGTGATCGTCGTCGTGCTCTTCGGCTGGCTATTCCTGAGCAGCGAGTGGACCCCCGACGAGCGGCGTCGCCTGATCGTCATCCTCGTCCTCTTCCTCGGCGCCGCGGTCTTCTGGTCGGTGTTCGAACAGGCGGGATCGACGCTGACGCTCTTCGCCCAGGACAGCACGCGCAATTCGCTCTTCGGTCACGCGTATCCATCGAGCTGGTGGCAGTCGGTGAATTCGGCGTGGATCATCATCCTTGCGCCCGTCTTCGCGTGGCTCTGGGTCTGGCTCGGGCGTCGCAATCCCTCCAGTCCCGCGAAGTTCGCCGTCGGGCTCCTCCTGGTATCGCTGTCGTTCTTCATCATGGTGCCGGCCGCGGCACTCGCCAACGGCGGCAACCGCGTGGGTTGGTGGTGGCTCCTGAGCAGCTACTTCCTGGCCACCGCCGGTGAACTCTCGTTGAGTCCGGTTGGCCTGTCGGCGATGACACGCCTTGCGCCCAAGCGAGTGGCATCGCTGATGATGGGGGTCTGGTTCCTGGCCGATTCGGTGGGGAACTTCATCGGCGGACGCGTGGCCGGCGTGTACGAGAAATTCTCGCTGCCAACGCTCTTCGGCGGCGTGGCGACTTACGCTCTCATCTTCGCCGTCATTCTGGGCCTGCTGGTACGTCCGATCAAGCGGATGCTGGCGCAGCAGGAGTAGTCCGGCGATCGCGGCGGGCCCGCGTCTGTCGACGTTCGATTCGGCGGCTCACTGCCTTGATCCATGCCCGCCAAGAGTCGGATACGGATTATCTGCTGGCGCGCCACCGCGTGGCCAGTCACGCTCCTTCCCGGGAAAATCGGGGCGCGGCCGCGACACGACATACGCGGCGACATTGGCGGCTTCCTGGTCGGTGAGAATGCCAGCGCTGTCACGCGGCATGTTGTGGCGGATGAAGGCTGCGGCCGTGCTGAGGCGCGCCATCCCCGCGCCGATATTGAAGCTCTGCATGCCCCACAGCGGCGGATAGATCGCGTTGCCACGTCCGTCGGGCGCGTGACAGCGGGCGCAACGGATACCATAGAGCCGGGCTCCCGCCGCGGTATCGGCGACTGCCACGGCGGGAAGCTGCGTCGTACCTGGCGGCGCGACTGCCATCCCGCGTGACTCGAATGCCAGGAACGCCACGATGTCGTGCATGGAAGGATCATCAAGGGTAAGCGGTGTCCCGTTCATCGACCGTTCGAAACATTCGTTGATCCGATCCTCGATAACTTCGATCCTCGCCGACCTGGAGCGGTACTGCGGAAACCGCGCATACACACCGGTGAGCGGGAGGGCGCCGGATTCAGTCCCGACGCCGAGGTGGCATGAGAAGCAACGAAGCGTGTTGCCGACGTGGGCAGGAATCGAATCGCGAGTTGCCGCCATGATGGCGCGGCCGCGCCGAATACTCCGGCCGAGGGGATCATCGCCGGGGAGCGATCCATCGGGGGCGCGCAGCGTGGTGTCGCTGGTCGACGTCACCGACGCGGGATGGCGGGTCGTTCGGCAGGCCGCGGCGAGGACCACGAGAAAAATCCAGCCGATGACGGCATCTCCTGGCCGCGACGGCACGAACGGGCGAATCATCGGTCCGGCCCTAGAAGAGCAGCTCCACGCCAAACCGCACCAGGCGCGGCGGCCCGTAGACGAAGAGCGGGAAGGTGAAGTCGGTCGCGGCCCGCGTGTAGAGGGGAAGCAACTCGCTCTGACCCGAGATCAATCCGTCACCGTTCTTGTCGGCCCAGGCACGGTACCGCGGCGACTCGTAGGGAATTGGCGCCGGATTGGCGAGATACGCCGCCATTGCCATCTTGGCGATCGTGGCATCGTCGGGCAATGGAGTTCCGGTGTCCCGGCGCACGCTGGTCTGGTTCTGCGTGCCGAGCAGGTTGCGCATGTCGAGATAAATGCTGCCGTTCATCCGGCCGAAACGCATCGGTCGGCGGAACAGGGCGTCGATCGTGTACTGATTGGGAAGCCGCGACCCGTTGATTGGCCCGGTCAGTGAATCGCCGGCCGTGTTGGTCCGGGTATAGGGAAGTCCGCTGGAATATCGTCCAACCGCCGACATCTGCAGCCCGGCGAGCGGCCGGACACCGAAGATGGTCACGCGGGAGCGCGGCGAAATCTCACCGGTAACGACGGCGATGAGCGCCAGGCGCCGATCGTAATCGAGCGGAAACTGGGCTCGAGCCGGCGGCACCGTGTCGCCCGTGATCGGATTGATGTGGGTCTGGTCGTAAATCGTGAAGGCATTGCTGACTGTCGCCTCCGCACGCTGCACCACACCGGAAACGCGCACGCCCCATCCGTCGTGCAATTCCCGCTCGAAGATCACTTCGGCACCGGTGACCGTCCCGACGTCGGCGTTGACGAATACCGATGAATCGGGATTGACGTTGATCGGCACCGACGCCACCAGGCCGTCGAGCTGCTTGTCGTAGATGTTGACCTTGACCGAATTGCCGCTTGGCAGGCGAATCCTGGCGCTCAGCTCGTACTGCGTCGCCGATTCGAAGCCGAGATTCGGATTGCCCTGACGAAAGCGACCGGTGCGGGTGGTGTCGTCGAACGCCGCGTCAACCAGGTATTGCAGATCGGGCGGCTGGGAGAATTTGCCGAGCGACGCGACGAAGGTGGCCCCCGCCACCTGGGTCGAGACGGCGACTCGCGGGCTCAGCGTCGATCGAGCATTCAGGGTGGCATTGTGCAGATCGGCGCCGGGATCGAAGCCGTCGTATCTCAGGCCAGCGGTGAATCCGAGATCGGCGGCGCGTGCCTGCGCCTCGACGTACGCGGCGGAAATCCATGGCGAGAAGTTCGACGCAGTCGGCGGGGGAACAGTATCGCCCACCGGGAGATAGGCGAGCACCCGCTGGAAGGTCTTGACCTGCTGGGCCGCGTACATGCCGCCGAACGCCAGGTCGACGTAGCGACCGAGACCGAGGGTGGCATCGAGCTGAGAGCGCAGCTCGGAAAAGTCGTTCCAGGCGAGTTCACCGCTGCCGGCGCCGCTCATGAAGAACGCGGGGACGCCCCACGGTGTGTTCGATGCGTACTGCGGCGTCCCGAAATCGGGAAGCGCGGCGCGAGTCGAGATCGTGTCCTGGCGCTTGGCAATGTCTTCATCAAGGATGTGCATCGTCTTGCCGGTGAACGCCCCGAAGGCGTAATCCGGCGCGGCGACCTCTCCCCGCACGAACGACTTGTCGGAATATCCGATGCGCAGATCGCCCCAGAACGGCGTGTGGTTCTGGGAAGGCGGCAACATCTGCAGGTGAGCCGTCAGCAGCTTGCCGTCGGTGCGGCTTCCGGGGCCGTCATTCGGATCGTACTTGTACATCGGATCGTACAGGTATGCCTGCTGTGTGGTGGCCAGGCCGAAGATCCGACCGGTAAGGCGATCGGTGAACGGAATGGTCAACTTCCCGCCGGCCGTCCACGTCTCGGTGCTGCTGTGCGGGAGCGGATAGGGAGTCGACGATCGCGGATCGAGCGTGTCGGTTGGCGCCGGCGCCGACGACGGATCGCCGTCGAGCTGGCCGGAGAGGTCGACGATCCCCACCGCGCGGATCTTCTTGCCGATCGGTCCGTCGGCTTGCAGCACGAGGCGGTCGATCCCGTGATCGGCTCCGCCAGTGAGCGGTCGGTCGGTCTCGTAGGCTGCGCGGCCGCGCCAGACAGAACCACCATCGATCGTGGTGACGTCGACGACCCCGGAGATGGCCTGGCCATAACGGGCCGAGTATCCATTGGTGATCAACGACGCAGTGGCAATCAGGTCGGGGGGAATCTGGATCGCCGCACTGCCGTTGGTCGAGGCGTCAAGCTGGTTCTTGATCCCGAAACCGTCGAGGACAAACGCCTGGTCGCCGGGGCGTCCGCCGCGAAAGCTTTCACCGACCACGCCGGCCTGCATCGCGATCGCATCCTGCAGATTGGTGACCGGGAGACGTCGCAGCTGATCGGCGGTGATGCGCTGTTCGGTGGCAGTGGCGAGGGGATCGAGGACCGGATCCTGGACGCCAACGGAGCGGAGGTCGGCGAGTTGCACCGCCTGGGGCGCGAGCCGGACGTCGACCCGGGTGATTTCGCCGGAGATGACCTGGATGCTGTCGCGATGTTCCGGGCGATATCCCGGCCGCAGCACCGACAACGCATGGTAGCCCGACGGAATTGCCCGCAGGCGATACTGGCCGAGCGAATCGGTGATGGTGACGAAGCGCGTCCCATCGAGCCGGATATCGACGCCGCGAACCGGATGCTCGTTGGTCGCGTCGATCACCTGACCGACGACGCCACCGGTACTCTGGGCGACGAGCGGCATCGCACCAACGAGGAGCGCCATGGCGCACCCGAGTAGACCAAGGCCGGAGCGGCACGCCGCGTGTCCGGTCCTCCGCCGATGGTCCGACGATCGCTGCACTGAGGTCATGGCACGAGTCCCAGGTAAAGGTGCAGGTCTGCGGTTGACAATGAGATCGTCTGCACATGGCCGAAGAGGCCGCCCCGTTGCGTGACGACGTCATGTCCTGACGGCGAGATCTTCGGTGTAGCGACGAGCGTCAACGTGTCGGCGAGGAGCACTTGAACTGACCCGGTTGCCAAGGTCACCGCGCGCAACTCCGCGGGAACGGCGACGCTGGGGGAAAACAGTGGGCACCCATCGCACCCGGTCACCACAGGATCATCGGCGACCACGCACACCCCGGCGGTACACGAGACGCCGAGGAGCTCTGCGGCCGGAGTTACCGTCGTGACAGCGACGGGCGTTCCACCTCCGGCCGGGATTTTGTAGAGGACATGTTCACCGAAACGCGTGAATACAATCGACGCACCATTTTCCGCCATCGAGTAGCTGCTTGCGCCATCCGTGCCCGGCACGGCGGTCATCGTCGCACCGCTCGGACCGATCGTGCCTCGCACGACAGCGAGACCGGCGAACGTCGAGTCGAGGATTGCGCATCCCTTGCAATGGACGACGAGGGAGAAATCCTGCGCCAGCGCGATGAATGCGTTGGGGCCGGTCCAATCGATATCGGCGAGCCAAGTGACCGACTGACCGCCAACGAACGTGGGCAACGAGAGAAGGGCGCGGCGTTGAAACGGTGCGGCCGTGTCGGCGAGCCAGAGGGTGCTCTCCCCGGGTGCCGCCGACTGCGGGCCACTTGTCGACACCGCCTCGGTGTACAGCAGCTGGCCGTCAGCGGCGAGGGCGTATGCGGTGAACGAGTTGACCGAGTCTGCCTCGGTGGCGCGGTTGTCGCACAGCTGCCAGATGTTGGTGCCACCGGTGGCCGGCAGGAGCCCGACGCAACGATGCTGCGGTCCGGGAGTGTCGCTGACGAACGAATACAGGATCCCCTGGCCATCGGCTGTCCACGACGGCCAATAATCCTGATCGGGGTTGAAGGTGAGCCGTACATCGGCACCTGTGCCCGCCGGCCCGACCGTTGGCGGCGGCGGAAAGTCGGACACGGTATGCCCGCATGCCGCGACAATGACGGCGAGTGCAAGGCAGCGCGGCGGTTGGAAGGACGTTCTCAACGGGTCTTCGCCATGGAGGACTCCATGGTGCACGCGGGGGATCCCGCGGGCCACGGGAAGCGTGGTAAGTATTCTTCCGGAACGCCAACAAGCTAACTCGATTTGAAACGGTCGCCAACGACCATCCGGTGGGCGGGGGAAGCCTCAACCGAGCCCAAAGGAGGGCATGCCGGGCCCGAATTTCAGCCGAAGAGGCCGACCTTTGCAGGCTGAGCGAAGCCGGGGAATACCTGACCCACGTCGATCGGACCGAGGTGGCCCTGGATCACCTCGCTGAAGACCGACCGGAAATCGGTAGTGACCGCGAGGTCGCGTCCTTCATACCGCTGTTCGGGTGCAAGACCGGGCCAACGGCCATATACCTGGCCGCCTTTCACATTGCCCCCCATCACCATCATCGCGGTGCCGTGGCCGTGGTCTGTTCCGCTGGTGCCGTTTTCTTTCACCGTTCTTCCGAACTCGCTCATGGTGATCAGGACCACATCGCGCATCCGCTCGCCAAGATCGGTGGTGAACGCGCCGAGCGCGCCAGCCAGTTCGTCGAGCCGGGCCGCGAGCTGGCCCTGGTCTGCGCCCTGATTGACGTGGGTATCCCACCCGCCGACGTCCACGAAGGCGATCTCGACGCCGAGGTCGGCCTTGATCAGTTGCGCGATCTGGCTGAGCGAAGTGGCGAGCTTGTTCTTGCCATAGATCGCGCCGTTGGCCGGGGGAAGGGCGGTGGGGTTCGCTGTCTTGAGCATCTGAATTGCTTCGAAGCTTTCGGCCGACGACGAGGCGACGAGGCCAGTGGCCGCGCCCTGATAGAGTTCCTCGAAGGCACGGGTCAGTTTCTGTTCGCCCCCGACCTGGGCGGCACGGAGACCGAAGGTGCGCAGATCGTCGATCGCCAGCGAAGGCGCGCTTCCCGCCAGAGTGCGCGGCAACTGCGGGCCGAATGCCACGGCGCGAAACGGCGTGTTGGCGTGTTCGGCAGCATGGGCGCAGTACCGGTTGGCCCAGCCATCGGGTGTGGCTTTCACGTCGGGCGTCCCGGATTCCATGTAATCCTGCGCGTCGAAGTGCGAACGCGTTGTGGACGGCGATCCAACGGCATGCACGATCGCCATCGCGTGCTGGTCCCAGAGTGGCTTGAGCGGAGCGAGCCGCGGATGGAGTGAGAACATCCCGTCGAGGGGGATCAGCTGGTCCCTGGGGAGAGCGATCCGTTGGCGCTCCTGCCAATACCAGCTATCTCCGGCCGGGACGATCATCGATAGTCCGTCGACGGCGCCACGCTGGAAGAGACACACAAGCGTCTTGCCTCCGGCGACTCGTCGGCCCGTGGCGCCGAGGGCGTAGGCGGCCCGGTCGAGGAAAATTGGATCGGCGCCGAGCGAGACCAGCGCGAGACCACCGGCCTTCATGAATGCGCGTCGTGAGATGGGCATGTCGTCTGCTCCTGTCTGTGCAGCGTCTATTGGCGCTGGAATTCCGGTCCGCCAATCGCGAGCCCCACGGCGAGCGCCCGCGCCATATGAGGATCGGGAACGTCGGAAATTTCCTTGAGAATCGTCTGCCGGGTTTGTGGTGTCATGGCACCGCCCAGAATTGCCTGATCAACGGCACCGACAAGCGCCGTGTGATCATCGGTGGCTGGGAGGACGCGATCGAGGTCGACGGTAACCCCGGGAACACGGCCGCTCGCGAGCTGGACCGCGAAATTCATTCGCGCGAGCAGCGCCCCGCTGTTGACCCAATCTTCCTGTCGCTCGCCGTAGCCGTCGGGTGTCTGGTGCTGGAAGAGCGGCTCTCCGAGCTGAGCCACTCGCTGTGCCAGACGCGGCGTTGAATCAGGAGCACCACTCACCGCCCGCACCGCACTCACGACGAATTCCAGCGGAGTCTTGACCTTGCTCTCGACGTTGGGTGCGGCCCAGAAGTCGGGCGAGTGTACGATCGCCCGCACGACGTCGCGGATTTCTCCACCGCTCTTTTTCCAGGCCTGCACCGCGTCGTCGATGCACCCGTCGGGTGGGACGTCGTTGACGAACCTGGCGCAGAGTTGCGCACTGACATGGTGGATTGTGGCCGGATCGTTCGCGAGCAGCTTGAGGAGGCGGACGCCTTCGTCCTCCCCATGGCCGCCGTCGAAGCGCTGCCCCATGACGGTCTTGGGATCCTCGTCGTGGGCGGCGATTCGAAAAGTGTACGACGCGCCGCGACGATCAATTCCCCAACCGGTGAGGATCCGCGCCACGTTGATGACGTCCTGCTGGGTATAGCCGCCGTCGACGCCGAGGGTGTGCAGCTCCATCAATTCCCGGGCATAGTTCTCATTGAGACCGCGGGGTGCTCGCTGCTGGGCAGGCTGCTGCGCTACCGTTGTCGCGGCCGGATCGGCCCCGGGTGCAGCTGGATAGGTGCCTGCCCGTGGGTTCGGGAAGCGCGACCGATCTCCCCCGAACGCTGGCCGTGCGTTGGCAGAGATCCTCCGGCCACCAGGCCCGACCCGAGTCGCGTCGGCAGCGGCCACGCTCTCCGCCTGATCGAGGTAGAACAGCATTGCCGGGCTCCGCGCCGTGGCGAGGAGAAGATCGTCGAAGCGGCCGAGGGCATGGCCGCGAATGGTGTGCTCGAGGTAGTC
>DASYAK010000076.1:0-30556 GCA_036501385.1 Gemmatimonadales bacterium
GGTCTTGGTGGTGAAACCCTTCGCCCTTCCATTGAGCCAGTCGATCACTGCCGCAGGCGCTTCACGTTCGGGATAGTCGCCGACCGTCGGACACCCCGACGACAGCCCGGTCCCCGGCGCTTCGCTGTGCACCACGGCAAAGCCGCGCGGCACCCACTCGCTGACCAGCGCGCGCGAAATGATCGATCTGGTCGACACGAATGGCGGGTTGTTCATCTTCTCGCGCGGTGGCGGCGTCGCACCGACTTCCACCTGCACATCCCAGTTGACCTGCGGCCGCCCCGTCCCGGCGTAGTAGGGACTCGATCCCATGATGATCGGGACCTTGAGTCCCTCATCGGTCTGCGCCGGCCGCGTCACATCGACGTGCATCCGATCCATCTTCCCATCATGATCGGTATCGAAGTTGGTCTCGACCCAGAGTTCCTGGTGGATCCACCTGGTCGTGTCCTGAAATGCGGGAACGAGCTGAGCCTGGCCGTCCTTGAAAATCGGGCCCGGCTTCTCGCCGGCCTGTGCGGGGGCGCGGGCGGCGGCGAATGCGGATGCCACGAGAGTTGCGACCAGCAACCGGCAACGTGATGACATGGACGACCTTCGCGAGACGGGATCGATGAGGCGGGGGCGACGAATAGTAATGATTCGAGGGCCGTGCTTCGCGGACAGCGGGGGGCTCAGCGCCGGAAGACTGCGATCGCGATGAACACGAGGGCCGCAATGGCGCAGATCACGACTATCAACCATCGGAGCCAGATCGGGTAGACGCGGGACACTCGCCTAACCTAAGCGGCGCCAGATCGAGGGCCGAACCGACGCGGCGATATGCCCCGCCGCGTCGTCATCCCCTCGTCACTCCGCGGCAATTGAAAAACAGTCGCATAAAATCGTGACAGTTCGACCGTTCCGCAGGCGGCACGACGAGGCCTGGTGCCGACCGCGAGTTGTCAAATAATCGAGCGTCAAATGTTGAGTTTTCATACAATGATCGTGGCTGCTTGATGGGCATGTAACGACCAGTATCGCAATGACTTATACCAGTCAGGCAGACAGTCACAAACGCCGTCGGGCCTTGAACCTCCTGATCCGGCCCGCAACCTGCCCTCCGGGCGGACGTGAATCATTCCTCTCAGGAGATGGTGATGACCGGCACGTATGATCTGCGCCTCGTCGGACTCTCGCTGTTGATCGCCATGGGGGCGTCTTACGTCGCCCTCGACATCGCCGGACGCGTCGCCACTGCCCGGGGTCGGGCATGGGCGACATGGCTCGTGTGCGGGGCCGCAACGATGGGATTCGGAATCTGGTCGATGCATTACATCGGGATGGAAGCGTTCTCGCTCCCGGTTGCGGTGCATTACGACCTGACGACCGTGTGGCTCTCCTTGCTCGCGGCTGCCGTCGCCTCCGGCGTCGCCCTCGTCGTGGTAAGCCGCAAACGCCTGGGCTGGGTCGGCGCCGTCGGCGGAAGCATCGCCATGGGAAGCGCCATCGCCGCGATGCACTACATCGGAATGGCTGCCATGCGCATGCCGGCGCGCACCGTGTGGAACAGCAGTGTGGTCATCCTTTCCGTCGTGATCGCGGTCATCGTGTCGCTGGTCGCCCTCGCGCTGGCATTCTTCTTCCGCTCGGAAACGCGGGAAATAGCTCCGCTCAAGCTGGCGAGCGCCGCTGTGATGGGCATCGCGGTGGCCGGAATGCATTACACCGGGATGGCTGCCGCGTCGTTTACTCCGTCCGCGGGGCCGGTCGACCTCACCCACGCGATCCGGATACCGTCGTTCGGCGTTGCGGCAATTTCCGTCATCATCTTCGGTCTCGCCGTGCTGACCGCCTCGGTCGACCGTCGTTTCTCCGCGCGCGCGTTGCAGCTGGCCGTGAGCGAAGAACGCTATCGCCTCCTCTTTCAGCGCTCGCTCGCCGGGGTGTATCAGAGCACGCCCGATGGCACACTGGTTGATTGCAACGAGGCGTTCGCCCGGATCTTCGGCTATCAATCGCGCGAGGAATGTCTCCGCCAGGTGATGGATCGACACTATGCCAGTGTGGCGATGCGCGACGCCTTTATGGCCCGGCTCCTGGAACAGAAGCGACTGACCGACTTCGAAAGCTGCCTGCAGCGGATCGATGGGACTCCGATTTGGGTCCTGGAGAATGCTACGCTGCTCGAACACGCCGGCAGCGAGGGCACGCTGATCGAGGGGACCCTCATCGACATCACGGCGCGCAAGGAAGCGGAACGCGCCATGGTCGATGCGATGTCGGCGGCCGAAGCGGCCAACCGGGCGAAGAGCGAATTCCTGGCGAACATGAGCCACGAGATCCGGACGCCGATGAACGGGATCATCGGCATGACCGAGCTGGCGCTCCTCACCGAACTGACCACCGAGCAGCGGTCCTATCTCGACACGGTGCGGAATTCGGCCGACGCCCTCCTCACGCTGATCAACGACATCCTCGACTTCTCGAAGATCGAGGCACGGAAGCTCGACATCGAGTCGATCGACTTCGACCTCGGAAGCCTCCTCGACGAGACCATGCGCGTGCTCGCCCCGGCGGCGCATGCCAAGGGGCTTGAACTGGCATATCAGGTCGATTCCGACGTTCCTGCCTCGCTGGGCGGCGATCCGGCCCGCCTGCGGCAGATCATCCTCAACCTCGCCGGCAACGCCGTCAAGTTCACCGCGTCTGGCGAGGTCGTCCTGCGTGTGGCGCTCGATCCGCGTGACGACGATCCGCATCCGCGCCTCCACTTCAGCGTCACGGACACCGGGATCGGCATTCCGCTGGAGAAGCAGGCGAAGATCTTCGACGCCTTCACGCAGGCAGATGCGTCGACAACCCGGAAGTTCGGCGGCACCGGACTCGGGCTCGCGATTGCCACGCAGCTGGTCCGCCTGATGGGCGGGAGGATCTGGGTCGAGAGTGAATCCGGACGCGGCAGCGTGTTCCACTTCAGTCTTCCCTTCGCCGTTCGGTCGGAGCAGCCATCGGCGCCGGCGCGGGCCGAGCTCGCCGATATCCGCGGAATGAGCGTGCTGGTCGTCGACGACAACGCCACCAACCGCAGGATCCTCGAAGACATTCTGCGTCACTGGGGGATGGTGCCGACGATCGTCGACAGCGGGCGCGCGGCTCTCCAGGCGATGGAGCACGCCCAGGTCGCTGGAAGCCCGTTCCCGTTCGCGCTGATCGATTTCCAGATGCCGGAGGTCGACGGTTTCCAGCTCGCCGATGAGATTCGCCGCCGACCCGAGCTCGGCACGCCGACGATCATGATGCTCTCGTCGGTCGGCCAGAATGGCGATGCGGCCCGTTGTCGCGAGCTCGGCATCGCATCGTACCTGACCAAGCCAGTGCGGCAGTCAGTCCTCCTCGACGCGATGCTGTCGATCAAGGCAACGCACGATCAACCGGCCGTCATCGAAGCGCCGGTCCGCCCTCTGCTCGCGCTCCCCGACACGCCATCGCGGCGCGTGCTGCTCGCCGAAGACAACGCCGTCAATCAGGCGGTCGTGACGGCGATCATGCGCACTCACGGATATTCGATCGTCACGGTGGACAACGGCGCCCAGGCGGTCGCCGCGGTGCTCCGCGGTCATTTCGACGTGGTGCTCATGGACGTGCAGATGCCGGAGATGGATGGTTTCGAAGCAACCGCCGCGATCCGGCGAATCGAGAAAGGGACCGGTCGGCACCTGCCGATCATCGCACTCACGGCCCACGCAATGCAGGGCGATCGCGAGAAATGCCTCGCCGCAGGGATGGACGCGTACCTCTCCAAGCCGGTGCACCCGCGAGAGCTTCTCGCCGCGATCGAGAACGTGCTGCCGCGCGACGCTGCGCCCGAAACAGCCGCGTCGGCCCAGGAGTCTGCCGAAGGAACGAACAGCTTCGACCGCGCCGGCGTGCTGGCGCGGGTCGAAGGCGACATCAACCTCCTGCGCGAACTGGTAACCCTGTTCCGCGAAGAGGCAATCCGCACCCGGGCCCAGCTTCGCACCGCGCTCACCACCGGCGATGCCAAACGGCTGGAGCGGCTGGCCCACATGATCAAGGGATCGGCGAGCAATCTCGGCGGCACCGCGGTCGCGCGGGCAGCACAGACGCTCGAGGCGATGGGTCGTGATGATGTGCTCACCGGTGGCGCCAAGCGCCTCGCCCAGCTCGAACGCGAAGTGGACCGGCTCATCAGTGAACTCAGCGGCCTGGTGGAGCGGGAGGCGGCGTGAGAATACTCATCGCCGATGATGATCCGATTTCGAGGAAGATGCTGGAGCACACGCTGATTCGCCTTGGTCATGAGGTCGAAGTCGTGACCGATGGCCCAGATGCCGTGAATGCACTGCTGCGCCCGGACGCGCCGCGCATGGCGATTCTCGATTGGGAGATGCCCGGCGCCGATGGCCTGGTCGTCTGCCGGGTTGTTCGCCAGCGTACCGGTCCGTACGTGTATCTGATTCTGCTCACCGGCCGCGACCGGCGCGAGGACGTGGTGGCCGGACTCGACTCGGGCGCAGACGATTTTCTCACCAAGCCGTTCGACGTCCTCGAACTTCAGGCGCGCATCCGGTCGGGAGATCGAGTCCTGCAACTGCAGGAGGGACTGCTCGAGGCGCAGGAAGCACTTCGCGTGCAGGCGACAAGCGACGACCTCACCGGGCTCGCCAATCGCCGCGTGATACTCGACCAGCTCGATCGAGAACTCGGCCGGGCGCGCCACGAACGGAAGCCGCTCGCGGTCGCAATGGCCGACATCGATCACTTCAAGCGCGTCAACGACCTGCACGGACACCCCGCCGGCGACGCCGTGCTACGCCACGTGGCGCGCTGCTTCCAGATCGAGGTCCGGGCGTATGACGGGGTGGGACGTTACGGCGGCGAAGAGTTCCTCTTTGTCCTGCCGGGGTGCGATGCTGACGAGGCCGCGGTCGCAATGGAACGGGTCCGCAGCCGCGTGGCGATGAGTCCGGCGCAATGGAATGGAGCGCCGCTGCCGGTCACGATCAGCGTGGGAATTGCCTGGACCGGACCGGGCGAAGTCGACGCCGCAACGCTGACACACACCGCGGACGAAGCACTTTACCGCGCGAAGGCGGCGGGACGCGACCGGATCGAGATCGAGCGCCGGCGGGCCGGATCGGCGGCCGAGCGACGTCCAATTACCGAGGCGACAAAAGCGTCGGCGTAGCGCCCCCGCTCAGCTGATCACCAGGCCGAGTTCTCCCCGCAGTGCGCGCCGTCCCAGTGTGGTGACCTGAACGGCGCGCCCATGACGCTCCTGCGCGATCCACCGCTTGCGAAGGGCCAGCGCCATGAATGCGGCACCCATCGCACCGCCCAGATGCGACCGCCGCTCGCTCCAGTCGAGGCACGGCACGGCGAATTGTCTTCGGAGCGCGCGCGTCGCCTCGACATCGATCCCCAGCACGCCGAATGCGCGAACGCCATGCACGGTGACGTCACACTGATTGCCGTCCGCCGTGGTCAATGCCGCAATCCAACCCAGTTCAACGAAGCGATCATAGAGGAGCACGCCGACGGTGCCAGCGAGATGATCGTAGCAGCTGCGCGCGGAACGCAGTCGATCCGGAGTGCTCGGCACAAAGTCGCCGCGCCCGTTGCCGGCAATCGTGCTCAATCGCTCGAGCACGCCGGCGACGTCGGGACCGGCGAGACGGTAGAAGCGATGCTTTCCCTGCGCCACGACCGTCACGAGGGCGGCATCGCGGAGCTTGGCGAGATGGACACTGGCGGTCGACGGTGTGACGCCGGCCACCGTTGCAAGTTCGGTACTGGTCCGGGCACGGTCGTCGAGGAGGGTGTAGAGCATCCGGGCGCGGGCCGGTTCGCCGATTGCGGCGGCGATCGTGACCACGGCCTCGTCGGTATCGAGACATGCTATCATAGTTTGAAGCTAGACGAAGCGTTGATGTCGGGCAACCGGTAGCTTCACTTCGTCCCCGGTAGCATCGAAACGTCTGACTCGTGGCGAAGGGCGTAATTTCATGTCGATCGTCGAATGGGACGTTTGGAATAACCGCAGCCGGGGACGCCTGACCAATGTCGACAGAGAGTGAACGAGCGCTAGCCTTTCGCGCGCTGCACCGGCGGGACACTGCCTTCGTCATTCCCAATCCGTGGGATGCCGGCACGGCGCATCTCCTCGCGCAGCTGGGCTTCGAGTCGCTTGCCACCACGAGCGCGGGATACGCCTTCTCCACGGCACGGCAGGACACCGCAGTGGGGCGCGACGACATGCTCTCCCATGTCGCGGCGATCGTCGCCGCGATTGAACTTCCGGTAAGCGCCGACCTGGAGAACGGCTACGCCGACGCGCCCAGGGACGTGGTCGAGACCTACCAGCGAGCGGCGTCGGCTGGCGTGGTCGGCGCATCGATCGAAGACGCCACGACTCGCGCCGACGACCCGATCTATTCGCTGGAGCTTGCGGCCGATCGGGTCCGCGCGGCGGCCGAGGCAGTGCACGCGCTTCCGTGGCCGTTCACCTTGACTGCCCGGGCGGAGAACTACCTCCACGGACGGCCAGATCTCGCCGACACGATCCGGCGACTGCAGGCCTACCAGGAAGCGGGGGCCGATGTCCTTTACGCGCCGGGCCTCACCACCAGGGAAGAGATCGCCGCGGTGGTCGGCGCTGTCGATCGTCCGGTCAACGTCCTGGCGGGTGTCCCGGGGCTTGCGCTCGATCGCGATGCGCTCGGCGCGCTCGGCGTGCGCCGAATCAGCATCGGAAGCGGGCTCGCCCGCGCCGCGCTTGGCGCTTTCCTCCGCGCCAGTCGCGAGATGCAGGAGCGCGGAACGTTCTCGTTCATGAACGACGCAGTTCCATTCGCGACGATCAGCGCGATGTTCGGGATCAGATAGGCGGCACAACCGGCGCCGGCCCGGCCTATTGCGGGATGGCGTTCGCGTCGGTAGCATCTCGACCGGTCCGGCTCCCGCCGGTTCAACCTTCAGTCCGGGAGAAACGTCATGCCGCTCTTTCTCGACGTGCACCACATGAACGGCGGCGTGTCGGCCGACGACGTCGCCGAGGCCCATCGCAAGGACCTGCAGGAGCAAGCCAAGCACGGCGTGAACTACCTGCGGTACTGGGTCGACGAAAAGCAGGGGAAGATCTTCTGCCTGGTCGAAGCGCCGAACAAGGACGCGGCGTGTACCGTGCATCGCAACGCTCACGGACTGGTCGCCGACGAGATCTACGAGGTCACTGAAGGGTCATGACGACGCCATGAGCATGCGTCATTGCCCGGTGGTCACCGCGGTCGCCCTGCTTGCCGCGATGCCGCTCGCGTTGCGCGGACAGACGATCAAGAAATGCGATGAGCCGAAGGTGCCGATCGGCGCGCTGCATCAGAGCAGCGCGACGATCTGGTATCGCCTCGACAAGGATGCCAGGCCAGACACCGGGAGTGTCGGCGTGGTCACCACGACAGGCATCTCGCCGGGCGGTGCTCGCAGCATCGCAGTCCGGATCCTCGGCGCCTGCCACTTCGATCTCGCCAAGGGCACGATCGTCGCAAACGGCCTTGTCACACAGATTCAATTCGATACCGGCGGAGTGTCGTTCGGGACGACCGATCGCGTCGAGGCCGCGCCGCCACTCCTCTCGCTCGATCCATTCACGCTGCCACCCGATTCATTGCCGTTGCCTGCGACCGATCCGCGGGTCGACGAGCGGCCTCGCATGCTCAAATGCCAGACGATCCCGCCCCCGTCGCTTCGCTCGACCATGTCGAGTGGCAGCTCGCGGGCGCAAGCCGAAGCTCAGGCGCTGGCCGATATCCAGCGTCAGGTCAACGATTGGAACCGGATGAACACCGGCCAGCTCGTGGCCGATATCGTCGTTCGGAGCGATGCGAAGGTCGAACCAGCCGTCAACGTCAAGTCGTCGAGCAACCCGGCTGCGACGTCCACCCTGTCGAACAGGATTCGGAGCTGCTCCTGGATACCGGCTCGCGCCCATGGCATGCTCATTCCCGTTCGGATGCAAGCAGTAATGGTGGTGATGCCGATGATGGGTCCCGGGCAATCGCAGTAACGCAATCACTTCTCTTCGCACGTCAACCCTGGTCCGCCCCTGATCCTCACCACCGCCTTCCTGATCGCCGACAGCCTCACTCGGGCACTCGGCGCCCTTCCCCCCGGCGTCACCGACGGCTATGCCACGACGATCCGAGGCGAGCGCTTCACCTACATGTCGGCGCATCCCACATCGCACACATCGCTTCTGGTCCGGTCGGTCGACAGCACCAACGCTGCACGGTGGACGACGGCACCGGTGTCAGCCGACGCCGGTGCGATGCGTCACATTCTCTTCCTCGCCGCGATCGATGTCACCGATCCCGGCCAGACGCCGGTGCGCTTCTGGGTCACCGTCAACGGGACGTATCGATTCGCGTTGCCGCAGCCCACCACAACCGCAGCGGAATGGTCGATTAATGGTGTCGGCGGGATCGCACTGCACTTCCGCCGCCTGATGATCGACCGCTTCGGCGATGTGCACGGCATCTTCACGCTGGATATCCCGGCGGCGCTCGCGCCCGCCGGACTCCCCGTCACGCTCGACGTGCATGGCGAGAACGTTGCGCGGCAGAGCTGGTTCATCCTCTACACCGTGTCGATGCAACCGACGATTGCGGCACACGCCGAACAGATGCTCGCGCGGACGAGTGCGGGGGGAGAACAGACGATACGCCTCGACGCGTGGCACCCGTTCGACTCGGCGACCGTCGCGGTGAGCGTCGGCGGCAGGGCTGCCGAATCAGAACTTCTCGCCATCGGTGCTACGACGTTCTGGATCACCGTTCCTGCCGTCCGAATGCCGACGACGGTCTCGCTCGCCATCCGCGGAGGCGGTGCAACCGCCGTCTTTGCCGCACTCCCCCTCGCCCCGGTGATCCCGCGCGAGATCTATCTCATCGATCACAACCATCTCGACATCGGCTACACCGACGTCCAGCCGGCGGTGCAGGCGAAGCACGAGCGAGCCCTCGACGGTGCGATGATGTACGTCGATCGTTCACGCGGCAACGCACCCGGTGCCCGATTCCTCTGGAACGAAGAGGGACTCTGGCCGCTGCAGGATTACCTGGAACACCGTAATGCGGCAGACACTGCTCGCGCGCTCGCGGCGGTGCGGCGCGGCGACGTCGCGTTGAGCGCCGTATATGCCAATTTGATGACCGGCCTTTCAGGGAGCGAGGAGCTGATCCATCTCCTCGACTTCGCGCAGCAGCTACGCCGCGATCACGTCCCGGTCACGATGGCGATGACGAGCGACGTTCCCGGCTTCACCTGGGGAATGGTGCCGGCTCTGGCGAGCCAGGGCGTGCGCTATCTCTCGAGTGGCCCCAACGAGACCGACCGGATCGGACACACGCTCGAAGCGTGGGGCGACAAACCGTTCTGGTGGATTGGACCGAGCGGCGGCGATTCGCTGCTGGTCATGGTCGCTGGGCGCGGTTATTCGTGGGTCAACGGATGGCCGAAAGGGCGCCTCACCCTCGAAGATGCCAACGTCATGAGCGAGTATATGGATACGCTCGTGGCGCATCGCTATCCGTGGGACATCGTGCAGGTGCGCGTCACGATCGGCGGCGACAACGGCGTCCCCGACGGGGAGCTCGCCGGCGAAGTACAGCGCTGGAACGAACGCTACATCTCCCCGAAGCTCGTCATCGCCACCTTGCCGCAGATGTTCACCGCGATGGAAGCTCGTCACGGCCCGCAATTGCCGCGGATCCGGGGTGATCTCACGGGGTACTGGGAAGACGGCGCGGTGAGTACCCTCAGGGAAGAGATCCTGGCGCGCGAAGGGACCGCGCGACTCATCGAGGCCGGGACACTCGCGGCGCTCCGCAACATCCCCATTTCTGCCGGCGCCCGAGACGCGGCGTGGCGCGACGTGCTCCTCTGGGACGAGCATACCTGGGGCGCAGACCGAAGTATCAGCGACCCCGATCTCCCCATCGTGCAAGAGCAGTGGCGCATCAAGCAGGGCTTCGCACTGAGCGTGGACTCCGCGAGTCGAGCGCTGCTGCAGCAGGCGTCGCACGCGACGCGCTCAGGGAGCGGCATCGAGATCTGGAATACCCACGAGGTCGATCAGCATCGAATAGTGATCGTCCCGGATTCACTGAGTCGAAGCGGTGATCAAGCGCGTGACGCCGGCGGGCGATCGATTGCATCGCAGCGCCTCCGCGATGACGCCCTTGCAGTGCAAGTCGATCTGTCGCCGATGAGTGCTACTCGCCTGACGATTGGAGTTGGCGCAGCGTCATCGAGGGCGGTGGAAGCGACGCCGGCGCAGGCCGCAGGCGACTCGCTCTGGAATGGAGATGTCGCGGTGCGCATTGATCATCAGACTGGTGCGATCGCCAGCGTACGGTGGCGAGGGCATGAACTGGTCGATCGAGCGAGGGGAGACTGGGCGAGGTATCGCTACGTGCTCGGTCGGGACACGAGCCGGGCGCAGGATGCGTCCCGTGTCCGCATCGAGACCATTGACGATGGACCGCTGGTTGCGACGCTCCGTGTCACAACCGACGCACCGGGGACGGTGTCGCTGGTCCGCGACGTCACCCTGCAGCGAGGGAGCGACGCCGTGAATATCGTAACGCACCTCGACAAGATCGCGGTGCGCGAGAAAGAGTCGGTGCACATCGCATTCGACCTCGCCGTGCCCGGCGGCACGGTGCGCATGGAACAAGGCTTGGCGGTGGTACGCCCCGATCTCGACCAGGCGGTGGGCGCCAATCGCAATCTCTATCCGGTGCAGCGCTTGCTCGACGCGAGCAATGCAGCGTTTGGCGTGACGGTGATCACTCCCGATTTGCCGCTCTGGGAGTTGAATGGGTTGACCGCCGAGGCGTTCACCCAGCCCGACGGACGCGATGCGTGGCTGACTCATGCGCTGCCAGGAACCGAGCTGATCGCGTACGCGATGAACAACTACTGGCACACCAACTTCAAGGCCGATCAGCCGGGACCGGTGACCTTCACCGTGGTGCTCGTCCCGCACGGGCGGTTCGACGCAGCCTGGTCTACGCGTGAAGCGATGGCGTTGAGCGAAGGGCCGGTAGTGACGCGTGCGCCGGCAGGAACTGCGACGACATCGGGGCCGCGACCACGCTTCATCCTCGCCAACGACCGCGTCGTCGTGTCGAGCATCACGGAGAGCCGCGACGGAAAGGGATGGATCGTGCGGCTCTGGAATCCAGGGACGCGTAATGTGCAGACGGGATTCCGCTGGAGCGCCGGGGTGAGGCCGACAGAATGGATCAGTTCGCCGACGGAGGAGCGAGGCAGACTGGTCGGTCCGGCCGGGACAATCGCCGTCCCGGGCATGGCAGCGGTGACCGTGAGGATTGAAGGGGTCGTGCAATAGGATCGAGCAGCAGCGCGAGGTACCAACTCATCGTTGACGTTATTGCGGCGGCAACGACGCGCAAGAAAGGCGCGTCCCCTCCGCGCTATCGCACCAGCAGCACCGGCAGCAGCGTGACCCCCGCGCCGAGCAGCGCCATTGCGAAGACCGGCCCCAGGCGCTTCGGGCCAAAGTCGCGAACCAGTTCGGGAAGGAGGCCGACGACAGCGACGTAGATGAGGCTCCCGGCAGCGATGGGAAGGAGCGCCGCCGCCGCGGGACCGTTCCGCAACCCGATCCCCAGCGTCACAATCGCGCCGAGTATGGCGGCGAGTGCGGACACGAGATTCAGCAGCACGGCGCGACCAGGTGAAACGCCGCCGTGGACAAACACGCCGAAGTTGCCGATTTCATGCGGGATCTCATGCAAGACGACCGCTATCGTTGTGGCCACGCCGAGGCCAGCGCCGGCGGCGTAGCTCGCCGCGATGATCATACCGTCGATCGCGTTGTGCATCGTGACGCCAACGAGATTGAGCACGACGTACGGACGAACCTTCCGCGCGTCACCAGCCACGTGCTGCTGGCCATGGAAGTGGATCAGCCGCTCCAGCACACCAAAACCGGCGAATCCGGCCAGCAGGTAGCCCAGCACCGCGGGGCGCCATCCCGACCGATCGATGGATTCCGGAATCAGTTCGAAGCAGGCGTTGGCAAGGAGCGCTCCGACGGCGAGACCGGTCAGGTGTTGCGAGACTGACGCGACCCATCGACCTCGGGCCACGAAGACCAGGCAGACAAGCGGGATGGCGCTGACGACACCGACGCTCAGGAGTGTCCCGCGCCAAATGTCGGCATCAGAGGCAAGGGTCAAGGCGTGGCGCTCGCGGCAACGCTGCGCGCGGGCGCTGGAGCACCTCGACGCGCCCACCAGACGAGAAAGATGCCCGCTGCAATCGCGGGGATGGACAGGAGTTGTCCCAGGTCGAGCCACATCGTCGCCTCGAACGGAGACTGCGGCTCCTTGATGAACTCCACAAGGAAGCGAAATGTGAAGATCGTGATGAGCATCGTGCCGAGCAACGCACCAGGCCGCTTCGCAATCGCCGTGCGCCGGTACAGGCAGGTCGCGATCTGCTCCCGACTCACGCCGTCCGGCTCCAGCAGGCGACGCCCGATCACGTAGGCAAGCGAGACGCCCAGGACGAAGCACACACCATACCAGTGCAGGGCAACCGGGCCCAGGTGCACGAGGATCGGATCAATATTCCAGGTCAGGTAGCCACCGGTGCTTGTCATCTCGCGCCTCCCCCGGCGTCGGGTCTCGCGTTGCGGCAGCAAAATACCGGACGGCGGCACGCTGATACGGTCCTGCCCTATGCGCGGTCCTGTCCGCGGTCCTGTCCGCGGTCGCTGCCCAGGCTGGACCGGATGCGCGCCGTATGCAGTCTCACCTGACGTGCCGGCGGCTTGACCGCCCCGGCGCGGCGTACCGGCAGCTGAATCACCGTCGCCCCATCATGAGCGAGCTGCAGCCGTCCCAGGCGCTGATCGAGAGTCACGACGAAACTGTCGAGAAGCTGCGATCCGATGTTCGGATGATTGGGATACTCGGGCGGCAGCGGAACGATGGCGAGAAACGGCGTCGGGATGGTGTACTTCCCGATCGTGATGTCGCCGGCGAGGGCGCCACCCTTCACGTCAACCGTGCCAAACGCGCCGCGCGCGCGGCCGATCACCTGCAAGTCACCGTTGAACGGCAACGAGTCGCCGAGTCCTGGCGGAATGTTGATCGCACCGCTGTTCTGGGTGTCGAGTACCGCGTCGAATGGTCGTCCGACGATCCGGACTGGAATCCCCCAGAACGCGCCCACTCGCCTCAACGCCACGATGTCTTCCCCATTGGGCTCGGCAAGACTTCCCTTCGCAAATCGAACGTGGCCTCCGGGATAGTCGATGGTGAGGAGAAGGTCCTGATACGCGGGCAGACCGAGTATGCCGTCGAAGGTGACGAGGCCCGCGGGAAGTTCGCCGACAGGCATGTCGACGAAGGTTGCGGCACCGACATTGAGCGAGTCGAGATGAAATTCCGGGAACTGATCCGGGCCGCCAATTCTCCCGAGATGCAGCGAATCGACCAGCGCCTGTGAGAGATCGATCTCCCGGGCACCGGTCTCGATCGCAAAGCGGAAGGGGCCTTTCCCGTCGATCATCACTTCGACGAGCGGCCGATGGTCGCGATCGCTCGGGTGCAGCAGCGGGACCTCCACAGTTCCCGAAAGCACGACCCGCCGGGGCGGAGCCGAGTCGGGAGTGTACTCGACGGCATGGGGCGCGGGCTGCTGGGCCGCGAGTGGGACGGCGAGAGCGGCGACAAACAAAGAGGAAATCCGGTACCCGGACACGGGTCACTCCATCGTGCATCGTTGTTGGCATCGCTGGCGCGCGGGGTAGGCGCGCCAACAACGCGCAGATGCGTGGGCCGCAGGGAAGGTCGCAGGCGTAGTCAATTCGCTGGTGCGTCCCCGGCCATCACGACGCGATTTCGGCCACCCTCCTTCGCCCGGTACAGCGCCGCGTCGGCCTCGGTCGTCATCGACACTTTCGTCGATCCTTTACCCACAGGGGCCAGCCCGGCGCTCACCGTCACTTCCACGGTGACAGTGCCGGCATGGATTCGAAGATTCTCGATCGACTTGCGCAACCGGTCCGCCACCACTCGCGCCTTCTCGCTGCTGGTGCCACCGAACACGACCGCGAACTCCTCGCCGCCGATGCGAAAAGCCTGGTCGAATGGACGCAGTTCCTCGACCAGCGATTGAGCCACCGCACGCAGGACATCGTCGCCAACACCGTGCCCGTAAGTGTCGTTGATCCGCTTGAAGTGATCGAGATCAAGAGTCAGCAATGCCCATTCCTCGCCGAGTCGTTCGTGGCGAGCGAGCATCCCATCCAGCGCTTCATCGAAGGCGCGACGGTTCGGCAGAAGGGTGAGACTGTCCCGGTGCGCCAATTCGACCAGGACGCGTTCGGAATCGTGGATCCTGCCGATCATTCGATTGAATTCCTGGGCGACCCGATGCAGTTCGGGCGGCAACTGGATGTCGATCCTGTGAGCGCGATCGCCCGACGCGAACAGCTCCGCTCCAGTGACCAGTCTCTCGACGCTTCCGGCAATGACCCGGCCCACGATGAAGAGACCGAGGAGGATTGCGAGGACCGAACAGACTGCGGCGGCGGCGGCGATCTGCTCGGCACGCGCGGCATCGCGAATCGCGATGTCATGATCGCTGCCGATGTCGCGATCAAGATCGTCGTGGATCACGCCGAGCTTGTCCACTGCGTCATCGATCAGGCCGTGGAACTGACCCATGACGACGATCGTCTGCGCGTCTCCCGGCGGGCGCCGGACTGCAAGTGCTTCACCGGCAAGGCGATCGGCCGACGTCCAATCGTCCCGGGCCCGGCCAATCTGGGTCGCCAATGCGGTGGTATCGCGAAGCCGGCTGCCGAGTGCAACGAAAAGGGATTCGATCTGACTGCGAAGTTCGCGATACGCGCCGGGCTCTCGCGCGTCGCCGTCGTCGATGAATGCATCGACCGGATCGGTGGCTTCGACAAGAAGGAGGCGAAGGTGCTGCGTGGGATCGAGTTCCTGGCGCTGTCGCATCGCCACGTCCTGGAACTCTCCCAGCACTCCCTTGTGCAGCTTGAGGTAGCCGAAGACCGCCGACGTCGCGAGCGGGAGCACGGCGATCGCCATGCCAAGCGCGACCCACGATCGCAGCGAGGCGCTCTTCCAGATGGCCCGGCTCACCCATCGCCTCGCGCACCGACCAGCTCTTCGATCCGGCGAGTCAGCAACGCGGTGGTGAATGGCTTCTCGATGTGCGGTGACAGCTGGTCGATCGATCCGAACCGCTTGATGGCATTTTCCGAGTAGCCGGACATCAGCAGCACCGGAAGCGTACTCCCCTGGTCCTGCAGGCGGTGCCGCAGCTCCAACCCCGACAGCCCCGGCATCATCATGTCCGACAGCACCAGGTCGAAGCCATCATCGCCGCCATGAAGGACGGCCAGCGCTTCGTCGCCGCTCTCCGCATCGGTGACGAGGTATCCCTGGCGTTCGAGTTGCGCGTGTACTGCGCGCCGGACGATCGCGTGATCCTCCACCAGGAGGACTCTCGTTCCCCTTGTCGCTGCCACCGGCCCGGCCCCTGTTACGGCCGCATCTACTGCGCCCGGTTCGCTCATTTCAGGCAGGTAGATCTTGAACGTGGTACCGCTTCCGAGCTCGCTGTAGAGCCAGATATGCCCGTTGAACTGCTTCACGATCCCGTAGACTGTCGCAAGTCCGAGCCCGGTGCCTTCGCCGGCCGCCTTGGTGGTGAAGAACGGCTCGAAGACGCGGGCCTGCGTGTCGAGCGACATCCCGGTTCCGGTGTCGGTGACCGCAAGCATGACGTACGGCCCCGGAATCGTCCCGACATGGGCGCGCGCATAGTTGTCGTCGAGCACGGCACTCTGCGTCTCGATCAGGATCCGCCCGCCCCGGGGCATGGCGTCGCGGGCGTTGACCACGAGATTCACGATGATCTGCTCGAGCTGGTGGGGATCGGCATTGACAAGGCCCTGCCCCGCCTGGTGGTGAATCAGCAGCTCGACGTTGGCCTCCAGGAGACGGCGGAGCATCGAGTCGGTCCGGTCGACGACGCCGGCCAGATCAAGAGGCTGGCGTTCGACGACGCTTTGACGGGAAAAGGTCAGCAGCTGCCGCGTGAGCTTCGCGGCCCGAAGCGCCGCGCTCTCGATCTCCAGTGCGTCGGCGCGCCGGGTGTCGTGCTCGTCGAGTTCCGAGGCAAGAAACTCGGCCGCCGCCTGGATGACCGTCAGGATGTTGTTGAAATCGTGCGCCACACCGCCAGCGAGCTGTCCAATGGCATCCATCTTCTGTGCCTGGTGCAGCTGGCGCTCGAGCTGCTTGCGATGACCGATGTCGGTGTACAGCGCGACGACACCGCGAGCCTTGCCGGCCGCGTCATGCAGCGCGGCCGTGGAGACGCTCACCTCGCGCACCGATCCGTCGCGGCACAGCCGCTGGGTTTCGTAATCCATCACCGGCTTGCCGGCGATGACTTGCGCAGTCAACTCCGCGGCTTCGGCTCGCGACGCGTCGCTCACGATCGGCAGCGACTTGCCGATCACCTCGTTCGCCTGCCAGCCGAAGAGGCCCTCGGCGGCACGATTCCAGCTCAGCACGATGTCGCCCGCGGAGAGCGAGCACATCGCGAGAGGCGACGCCTCGAACCAGCCACGAAGCTCGTCGGCGGTGCGACGAAGCTCTTCTTCGGCCCGTCGCCGAGCCGCGACCTCGACGCTCAGCTCGGCATTGGTCTGGACCAGGGCGCCGGTCCGCAGCGCGACGCGGGCTTCGAGAGAATGATTGACTTCGCGAAGTTTCGATTCGGCGCCGGTCCGCTCGTCGTCGGCGCGGTTGGCGCGGAGCGCGTCGCGCCAGACCAGGGCCACGAGGAGGAGCATCGTGGTCATCGCGACGAGCGCCGATCCGCCGGCGTTGTCATACCAGCCGAAGTCGGTGCCACGCAGCTCGAGCCAGCTGATCGTGATCGGGATGATCACCGCGGCCGGCAGCAGACGCCGGGCGAGGACACTCCCGGCGCCATTCCGGACGAGGAGCATGACGCCTTCGGTGGGCCGGGCGGCGAGGAGTCCGATGCTGCATGCCAGCAGGGCGAGGCCGGTGTTGAATGCGACCGGTATGAAGCCGCCGATGGTCGACAGCGAACGCGACTCGTAGCCGTAGTCGACGATGACCGCGAGTCCGACGACGCCGACGATCATCGCCGCGGCCGAACCGACGCGGCGCGCGCGCGCGGACTCGAAGGTCAGGAGGAACAACGCAACCGCGATGAACACCAGCGCACACGCCGTGACGGGGGCCATGCGATTGGTGAAGCCGGCGACCGGGACGGCGAGGCGCCGGGCGAAGAGCAGGCGATCGGGACCGAGGTCCCATGGAAGGTAGAGCCGGCTGAGCGAGAGCAACGGGAGGACGAAGACGCAGAAACTGCAGCCACGCACAAGCGACAGGCGCGTGTCGCCGCCAGCACGCAGACAGATCACCGCGATCGCCGAGAGAAGCAGCGCGACGGCGGTGATCGGATTCATCGGCGTCTTGTCGGGAAGGAACGACGCGAGAATGGTGGAGCCGGAGAGCCACCCCGCAAGCGCCCCAATCGCGATCACGAGCGTGGCGAGCTCGGCGACATTGGAGACGCGCGCGATGTGAGTGGTCGGTCCCTCGACCTTGGGCATTCCGGATCTCCTTGCTACACCAGACAGCACATCCCGAGCCAACCGACCTCCGGGTGCTAACAGTCTGATATGAAAGGCATTACGGGACCGCCGCGGTCCGGCGCGGACCGTCCCCGGGGCAATTTGCGACGGACCGCCGCCCGCGGCTGACCTGCGCACGAGCGTGCCGATCGGCACGTTACCTTCTCCACATGCTCAGCATCCGATCGATCGCTCTCGCCACGGTGATCACTGCGCCCGTGCTGGGCCAGGCGCCCATCCCGTCGACCGCTACTTCCGCGAACTCCGACACCGCCGCACCAGCTGGCGGACCATTCGACCGGCTCCATTTCCGCTCGATCGGTCCCGCCGTTACCTCCGGCCGGATCGATGATTTCGCGGTCCTCGAGCGCGATCCCAGGATCTTCTATATCGCGACCGCGACGGGCGGTCTCTGGAAGACAACCAACAACGGCGTCACACTCACTCCGGTCTTCGACTCGGCGTCACTGGCGTCGATTGGCGCAGTGCGCATCCCCGCCGACGATCCGAACCTTGTCTGGGTCGGCACCGGAGAAAACAACAACCGGCAGAGCTCTAGCTGGGGTGACGGCGTCTACAAATCCACCGACGGCGGCAAGAGCTGGAAACAGATGGGCCTCCGCGACTCGAAGCAGATCGCGCGCATCGTCATCGATCCCGTCGATCATGACGTGGTCTATGTCGCGGCACTCGGCGACCTCTGGAAGAGCGGCGGCGAACGCGGCATCTACAAGACGAGCGACGGCGGATTGACGTGGACGAAGATGCTCGACGCAGGTCCCGACGCCGGCGGGCCCAACAGCGGAATCTGGAAGTCGACTGATGCGGGTCGCTCCTGGATCCATCTGACAAAGGGGCTTCCGGCGGGACCGATCGGCCGGATCGGGCTCGACATCTTCCGCAAGAATCCCAGCATCGTCTACGCGCGCATCGAGCACGCCAAGGAAGGCGGCGTCTATCGCTCGGACGACGCCGGCGCGAACTGGACCAGGATGGGTTCGACCAACGACCGGCCGATGTATTTCGGGATCATCAAGGTCGATCCCGCCAACGACCTTCGCGTCTACGAACCGGTCACGCCGATGCTGGTGAGCGACGATGGCGGCAAGACCTTTCGCAGCGATGGTGCCCCGACCATTCACGTCGACTTCCATGCCATGTGGATCGATCCCAACAACGGCGATCACATGATGATCGGCGGCGACGGCGGCGTCGGCATCACGTACGACAAGGGAAAGAAGTGGCTCTGGCTGCCGCACCTGCCGGTGGGGCAGTTCTATCACGTCGGCTACGACATGGAAGATCCCTACAACATCTGCGGCGGTCTGCAGGACAACAATTCGTGGTGCGGCCCCAGTGCAACCCGCGCGGCGTACGGGATCGGCAACGATGCCTGGCTCACGGTGGTTGGCGGCGACGGCTTCGTCTCGCTGATCGATCCGGCGAGTCACCGGATCATCTTCTCGGAGTCGCAGGACGGCTTCATGGGGCGGATCGACAAGATCACCAACGAGTCGAAGAGCATCCGGCCCGAGGCGCCACTGGCCGAGAAGCCGTATCGCTGGAACTGGGACACGCCGATGATGCTGTCGCACGCCGACACGGCGACGGTATATGTCGGCGCGAACAAGCTGCTCAAGTCGGTCGATCGCGGCCAGACGTGGACGGCGATCTCGCCTGATCTCACTACCGGCGTCGATCGCGATACGCTGGAGTTGATGGGGATCAAGGGGAAGGACATCAAGGTCGCCAAGAACGACGGCGTCGATAGCTACGCCGCGCTGTACACGATCGCCGAATCATGGCGCACGCCGCGGATCCTCTGGACCGGCTCCGACGACGGACTGGTCCACGTCTCGCGTGACGGCGGCACGACCTGGGCAAACGTCACCGCGAAGATCCCTGGGGCCCCGAAGCTGGCATACGTGTCGAAGGTCGAACCGTCGCGCTATGCCGACGGCACGGCCTACGTGTCGTTTGATTCGCATCGCACCGGCGACTACGGCACCTATCTCTTCGTGACCACGGACTTTGGCGCGTCGTTCCGGTCGATCGCGGCGAATCTGCCGAAAGGCGAGGTCGTTCGCACCATCACCGAAGACCAGAAGAACGCTGATGTCATCTACATCGGGACGGAAACCGGTCTCTGGGTCAGCACCGATCGCGGCCGCGACTGGGTCAAGGTCCGCGCCAACCTGCCGACGGTTCCAGTGTACGAGATCACCCAGCACCCGCGCGACAATGCGATGATCCTGGCCACGCACGGGCGTGCAATCTGGATTCTCGATGACATGACGCCGTTCCAGTCGTGGGCGAAATCTCAGGCGAGCGATTTTGTCTTCGCCAGCAAGGTGGCGACGCTGACGCTGCCGATGACCGACCAGGAGCGGAGCTACCAGGGCGACATGATCTTCCTCGGCGAGAACCCGCCGCTGGCGGCGTTCATTACGTATGCGGTGAAGTCGAAGCCCGACAGCGTCCGCATCGTGATCAAGGATGCGACGGGGGCGGTGGTGCGCGAACTCAAGGGTGACACCGCCAAAGCGGCGCGGCCGGCGGCCGGGCTCAACATCGCGAGCTGGGACCTGCGGGTTGAACCGCTCGCGGCGGTGAAAGGCGGGCGCGGAGAAATCGGCGGGCCACTGGTGCTGCCGGGGACGTACGTCGCAACGGTGTTCGTCAACGGGAAGTCGATCGGGAACACGCCTGTGCCAGTGCGTGCCGATCCGGAATCGCAGATCAGCGTCGCTGGCCGGAAGGCGAATTTCGACATCCTGAAGGAACTGCAAATCCTGGGTGGTCGACTCACCGCCGCGGTGGTATCGGTGCAGCAAGTCGACACGCAACTCACCGCGATCAAGAAAGCGCTTGGCGATTCGACAAAGATTCCCGCGGGAATCCGGGCGACGATGGACACGCTGACGCGGATGCTGACGCCGCTCCGCCGCAAGTTCGGGATCGTCGATGAGGGCGAAGAATACGAATACACTCCCGAGACGGCGCGGCAGATCGTATCGTCGAAGCTGGGCGGCGTGGCAGGAAATCTCGGCGGCTTCCTCGCGGGGCCGAGCGCTACGGATCTGCGGGCGCTCGGCGAGGTGCGCACGGAGGCTCCGGCGGCGATCGCAGAGACCAATGTCCTCGTGACGCGGTTTGCGGGGTTCGTCAAGGAGCTGGCGGCGGCGGGGCTGTACCCGGTGGTTCCGGCTGCGGTGCCGTAGACGGCCATCCTGAGCTCCAGCGATTTAGCGCTGTCACCCTGAGCGAAGCGAAGGGAAACCGTGCCCGCTCGCGCTGCGGTCGCCGGGGCGCGCAGAGGGGGGCTCGCGCTGCTGTCGCCGGGGGGAACCGGCCATTCGGAGGCGCCTCAACTCGCGTGCGCTCGGTCATCGGCGATCGCGAATGCCGCGCAAGCGCACTGCTCAAACACACGGCACCCCGGCCCCCGGCCCCCGGCCCCCGGCCACCCCGTGAACGGGAGCACGGTGGAGTACGCGGTGCTGACGAGCATGCGCGAACGCAGGGAATCGTGCGTGGGGCTGCGTTAGCGACGCACGGCGCGCGCGGCACTTGCCGAGGGCTTCCGCGTGATGAATGCGGCTGACACACCGGCGATGAGTCCGTAGTCGGGTGTACCACTGGTAATGCCGATACGGCCACCGATGTCGAGCGTGACGAGCGGACGCGCTTGCCAGCTGATGCCGCCGGAGATGTACCCGCCCGCCGGCTGGTCGGTGTCGACCGTCTGCCCCGACGCCCCACCGTGAACCTGCAACGCTTTCGACAGCGCGACAGTCGCGCTGAGCCCGCCTTCCCCGCCCCAGTCGAATCCGCCGGGAATCGCGTCTGCGTCGACACCGGCATAGGCATCGACTTCGACGCCCGCGATCCTGATGGAGACGGGCGCAATCACCCGATGATCGACAAGGCCGGTTCCAAGCGTCGGTTGATTCGCGGCCGGAATCTTGGCGATATAGGCAATCGCGACGGCGACGCGACCGGAATCCACCTTGAACGCGGTCCACTGGAGATTGACGTGCGCGTCGCCGCGCCCGCGCACCGCCCCCGCTGCCGGCGCTCGTTCGAGCGCCCAGAAGTCGATGTCGCCCTGCAGTTCGAACGACGAATTGGGCGTGACGTCGACATTGAACGTCGTCGTCTCGTCGCGATCGAGTTCGGGTGAATCGAAGTTGCCGTCGTAGCCGGTTTCGACTCTCAGCAGCACCGTCGAATCGGGCTCGGCGCTCGGCGCCCGCCCCGCCTGATGGCGGTGATGAAAGAAGGGAATGAAGCGCGGCAGGTGGACGGCCAGGTGCGATGGAGCATGCGCCGAATCGGTTGGCACCTGCGCGGCAGCCGGCGGTCCCAGGGCCGCGAGGACGAGGACGAGGATGGCCGCACCGCACAACCGGTGAACGAGCCGCATGATGCGATGGGGACGTGGCCGGCTCGGACCGGATGCACCGGGATGGCAGAGACCCAATGCGGCCCGGCCCCGAACCACTTCTCCACAACTCACCCCTAGCGGCGCCCCGGCACTCCGCACGACCTTGCAGCGATGCCACGCCCATCGCGGCCGGTGCTCCGCTCCGGCTGGCCCCTCCTCGCCCTCGTTGCCGGGGTGATCTGCGTCGTGATCGCGCTCGTCGAGATGCAGGCGAGCGTGCGGTCGAACCGCCTCCTCGCGCGCACGGCGCTGCGCGGGTACGCGTCGTTTGCGGCGTGGAGTTACGAGGAGCACTTCACCGAGACACTTCGCGTTGCCGCACAGGAGATTCTCGGCGGTGTCAACATGGTGCACGAGTCGCGCCCCTTCCCCGCCGCGTCGGATCTCGGGCATGGACTCCGCTGGGATGTGGCGTGTGCCTGTCATCGTCCGCTGCAGGGGCCGATGCCGGTGGCATTCGTCGGCTTCACCCTCGGCGCCGACACGGTGAACGTGGCGTACAATCGCGCGCCGGTGTCGACGCACGGATGGTTGGTCGATACGCCACCCGATACGATCGGCGCGCCCCGTCCCCCGCCGCATCTCACAAGTGCGCAGCGCCACTGGATGAACGCGTCGCTGACCCGGCTTGCACGCGAACCGCTGGCGCGCTGGGGCTATCACGTCCTCGTCACGCGCGACGGCGATTCGACGCTGGCGTTCGCGCTCACGCGGATGCCGACGGCGTGGGGCGATACGGTGATCTACGCGGTGCAATACTCCGAGCAGAGTCTCGACTCGCTCCTCGCCGCGACGCTCGACGAACGCGATCTTCTCCCCGATGCGCTGGCGGCCGCTGGACGCAACCGGGACGTCCTCGCTGCAGAGGTGCGCGACGCCTCGGGTCACGTGCTGCTCGCCGCCGGCGTCCCGCCGCAATGGGATCTCGATGCATCCACGATCCTGCCCGCGAGTTACGGCGGCCTTGCGATCCGGATGGAGATCCAGCCTGCCATCGCCGATCGCGCCGTCGCGACGGTGCCGCGCTCACGGTTTCCGCTGCTCATGGCGCTGCTCACGCTCGCCGCGGTGCTCACCGCCCTGGCCGTGATCCAGTGGCGGCGCGAATCGCGCTTTGCCGCCGCGCGCACCGCCTTCATCGCGTCGACGTCGCACGAACTGCGCACGCCCCTCGCGCAGATCCGGCTGGTCGTCGACACGTTGCGCCTGCACCGCGAGCCCGACGCGGAGCGCCGCGACGCCGATCTCGCGCTGATCGATCGCGAGGTCACCCGCCTGCAGCACCTGATCGACAACGTGCTGCGCTTTACTCGCGGCGAGAGTGTCGCCCCAGCGATACTCGAATCGGTCGATGTCGGGGCCGAGGCGCGGACGATCGTCGCGGAGTTCCTGCCGCTGGCGCGACCGGCTGGCGTCGATGTGCAGGTCCGCGTCGACGGTGAGCCGCAGGCACTCCTCGCCGCCGGCACGCTGCGCCGCGTGCTGCTCAACCTTCTCGACAATGCTGTGAAGTACGGTCCGCCCGGCCAGGTGATCACCGTCACCGTTGCGGCAGCGGGCCGGGGCGCCACGCTCACGGTGGCCGATCAGGGTCCTGGTATCGCTGCGGACGAGATGGATCGGATCTGGGAGGCGTTCGAGCGCGGCAGCGCGGCGGCCGTGCGCGCGGTTGGCGGGAGCGGGATCGGGCTCACCGTCGTGCGCGAGACCGCGGAGCGGAACGGCGGCACGGCGACGGCGACGAATCGTCCGGGCGGCGGCACCGTATTCACTGTGACATTCGGGACCCAGAAGTAATGGCGAGAATCCTGGTCGTCGAGGATCAGCCGGCGCTCGCCGAGCTGGTCGCGCGCAATCTCGTGATCGAAGGATTCGAGACGCGGACCCTGGGCGATGGCCGCGAGGTTCTCCCACTGGTGCGATCGTGGCGCCCCGACCTCGTCATCCTCGACCTGATGCTCCCCGGCCTCGACGGCTTCGAGGTATTGCGCGCACTGCGCGGCGTCGATCGCACTCTCCCCGTGATCATCCTCTCGGCGCGGGCCGAGGAGCCCGACAAGATCCGGGGATTCCGGCTCGATGCCGACCAGTATGTCACCAAACCGTTCGGTGTGCTCGAACTGCTGGAACGGGTGCATGCCCTGCTGCGACGCGCCGCGGCGCGCGATGCGAATGACGCAACGGCACAGATCACCTTCGGCACCATCGCGATCGACGTTGCCGCGCACACCGTGACACGCGGTGGCGCGCCGGTCATGCTCTCCCCCAAGGCATTTGCGCTCCTCCTGGCGCTGGTCCGGCGCGACGGCGGGGTGGCGAACCGCGCGACGCTGCTCCGCGAGGTGTGGGGCTACCAGGCGCTGGTGCTGTCGCGGACGGTCGATTCGCACGTCGCCGAGCTGCGCCGCAAACTGGAAGACGACCCCGCCACTCCGCGCCACATCGTCACCGTCTTCAAGACCGGCTACCGCTTCCAGGCGTAGGCGCGTCACCTTCACAACTTCCGCACGACTTCACGACGCCGCCGTCATGCCGCGGCGAGTGGACCGGGGCATCGTTCTCCAGGATATCTGGCACTCACTTCCCTGGAGGTCACCGATGGATCGCCGACTCGTGTCCCTGGTTGTTGCCGCCGCCGTAACCATGCCGTCGATCGCCGGTGCGCAGTTCGCCGCGACGCCCGCGACACCGGTCGTCACGGTACAGTGGCTGGCGCAGCATCTGCACGATCGCGACCTGGTCATGCTGCAGGTCGGTCCGGCACCGGGCTACTATCGCGCCGGCCACATCGTCGGATCGCACTTCGTAGACCAGCACGATGTGTCGACGCCGATGAAGCCCGGCACGCTGAGCCTGGAGATGCTGCCGCAGCCGGCGCTCGACAGTGCGCTCGAGAAGCTCGGCATCTCCGGCCAGTCGCGGATCGTGGTGATCTTCGATTCGTCGTGGGTCTCGCCCGCGACGCGGGTGCTCTTCACGCTGGGCTACGCCGGGCTCGCCGATCGCGCGTCGCTCCTCGATGGCGGTCTTGCCGCGTGGCAGAAGGCCGGCAATGCGGTGACGACCGACCTGCCGAAAACGATGCCGGGACACTTCACGCATCCGGTCAATGCCGCGTTCGTCGTCGACAACGGTTACGTCGGCGCGCACGAGCACTCGCCGCACGCCAAGATCGTCGACGCACGCGCGACCACTTTCTACGCCGGGCCGGCGCAGGGCCCGATGGTGGCGGGGCACGTTCCCGGAGCGGTGAATCTCCCGTTCGACGAGATGACCGACAGCAGTGACTTCCTCCTCGGCAAGTCGGCGATCGAGGCGAAGTTCGCGCACGCGGGCGTGGCACCGGGCGACACGGTGATCGCGTATTGTCACGTCGGCCAGCAGGCAACGCTCCTTCTCTTCGGCGCGTGGCTGACCGGCCACCCGGTCCGCCTCTACGACGGCTCGTTCCAGGACTGGTCGACGCGGAAGCTTCCGACTGCGGGCGGCCAATGATCGTCGCCGCACTCGTCTTCACCATCGCCGCTCCACCGCCGTCGCGCACGGCCGATACGTCGCTCATCGTGTCGACGGCGTGGCTGGCGCAGCACGCGGCAGATCGTGCCGTGGTGCTGATACAAGTTGATGCGAATGATTCAGCGTATCGCGCCGGACACATCCCCGGCGCGCGCTTCCTGCCCTATCAGGCGATCATCGCGGAGGTGAACGGTTTGTCGACCGAGCTGCCGCCGGTCGATTCGCTCCGCGCGCATCTCGAAGCGCTCGACGTGTCGAACAGCTCGCACGTGGTCCTCACCGGTTCGCCGCTCACCGTCGCGCGCGCGTTCTTCACTCTCGACTATCTCGGCCTGCGCAATGTGTCGGTGCTCGATGGCGGCGTGGCGAAGTGGCGTGCCGAGGGCCGGCGCGTCGAGGAAGGCGTGGGGACGAAGGCGGTGGCGCGCGGGCATCTCGTCGTGACGGCGCATCCGGAGATCGTGGCAACGAGCGACTGGATCGCGGCGCGCGTTGCGTCCGGCGGCGCGGGGCTGGCGCTCGTCGACACGCGCCACGAGGACGAATACCTCGGCCGCAATCCGGCGTCGACGGGGCACATTGCCGGTGCGCGCCGGCTTGAATGGGAAGAGATGTTCACGTCGACGACCGAGTTCGCGCTCAAGGACCGCGCGACGATTGAGCAGATGTGGCGGTCGCTGGCCGCGCCTGGCGACACCGTGGTGGCGTATTGCCGCGTGGGGCATCGCAGCAGCGCGACGTATTTCGTGGCGCGGCTGCTGGGGTATCCGGTGAAGCTGTACGACGGGTCGTATCAGGACTGGAGCGCGCGGGGCATGGCGCTGGTGAAAACGGCGACGGGGCCGCGGTAGATGGTAGGGCTCGCGCTGCGGTCGCCGGGGGGAACCGGCCATTCGGAGGCGCCTCAACTCGCGTGCGCTCGTTTACCTGAGATCGCGAGTCCTGAGCAAGCGCACTGCTCAGACACACGGCGCTCCTGCTGGCCGGCCCCCCGGTCTCCCTTGAGCGCGAGCGCGGGGAAGTACGCGGTGCTGACGAGCATGCGCGGACGCGGGCAATCGTGCGTGGCACACGGCGCCCCGGCCACCCGGTCTCCCTTGAGCGCGAGCACGGTGGAGTACGCGGTGCTGACGAGCATGCGCGAACGCGGGCAATCGTGCGTGGCACATGGCGCCCCGGCCCCCCGGTCTCCCTTGAGCGCGAGCACGGGGAAGTACGCGGTGCTGCGAGCAGCTGTGGGTGCGGGCAATCGTGCGCTGGAGCCTGCTGCCCGGCGCGGACTTATCGCGTCACCCGAAGTCGAACAGCGCCGCCACGTCGATGCTGACGCTCATTGTGAGTGCCGGGTGGCGCCATTCGAGCGTGTCGCGGTGGATCGATGGCGACGCGGCTTCCGGCGTCCAGACTTCGATCTGGCGCGCGCCTGGATCGACAATCCAGTACGTCGGCACGCCGTAGCGCTGATAGGCGAGCCGCTTGACCGTGCGATCGGTGCGGGCAGTCGACGACGAGATGATCTCGACCACCAGGTAAAGCGTCGTGACGTCGCGCCAGTCCCCGGAGCAGATGAACGCCATCGTGTCAGCCACGAGCAGGTCGGGCCGGACCAGGGTGTCAGGCATGAGGGTGATGTCGGAGGGTGGGGTCAGCAGATCATCGAGGCGGCGATGCGCTCCAAGGTACGCGAGAAGTGGAGCGAGGAGTCTCGTGGCGATCGGTTGGTGAGCACCACCCGGTGCCGGCGTCACGAACAGCTCGCCGGCGATGACTTCGTACCGCTGTCCGTCATCGGGGATGGTGGCGAGATCAGCGGCGGTGAAATGTCCGGCGTGCGGCATGAGCATAGTATCGTCTCGGCGGCGGAGAGGAGGCAACTCGGCACCGGTGGAGGATTACGGCGCGCCGACCGCCCGATGGGTCACCATGTTACGCAACCATGAACCGGAGAACGCGGCTCGGTTCAGTTACGAGCGCTAGCGGCGCTCCCCTTTGATCTTTCTCAAGAACGCTGTTGCCGCGAGGAAAAAGGCGTCAGGCTCGTCGAACCACGGATCATGCCCGGTGCCCGGGATCAGCAGGTATGTTTCCGCAGTCAGTACGGTTGAGAGTTCCCTGGAGCCGCTGCCCTGGGCAGTCGGCCGATCTCCGTCCACTACCAGGACCGGCTCGGTAATCCGCCGCAACTGACTGAGCGGTGGACCTCCATCCAGGCTTGCGAAACCCACAGCCCTCGCGCGGCCGCACGTTGCACCGAATCTCAGCGCAATACCGGCGGGAAACGCGGGATCTGCGGCCGCTGTTGCGGAGTCGAGGTCTGGCGACGATGCCGAGAGTTGCTGAAGTGACAGTTTGTATCCTGTCGGCCATGGCGCCACGCCTGAAAGTATCAGCGCCGCCGTTTCGTCCGGATGCAGTTCTCCGTGGAGCAGCGCGAGCCATGCGCCCCACGATGATCCCGCGAGCACGACAGGGCCTTGTCGTCGATAGTTCACGACGAGGCTATCCAGGTCCGCAACATCCTGCTCCCACGTTCCCGGACCGAGCGCTGCACTCTTCCCGCATCCACGCTGATCGTAGTAGACGACTCGCGCCACCGCTGCGAGCCGGTCCCACTCGGGACGCAGGTAATTGTGCCGCAATCCAGGGCCGCCGTGAATCACGATAACGGTGACGGGTCCATCGCCAATCGAATAGTGGTAGAGTTGCGCGAGCAATCCCGAGTCCTGCTGGGCCGTCGCGTTGACCTGCGGCAGACTCACGATCACGATCGTGACTGCCCATTGGATGGTGCGCCACGACACCAGCTTCACAGGCTCCTCCCCGACATCGACTCCAAATTGCGTTGCCGGGTTGGGAGCGAACGTGGGCGCTCTCACCCTGGGCCGGTTGTATCTGTTGACGAGCGAAAAGGTACTTCCGCCGCGACACAAAGGGTGGTGGCGCCACCACCCTCGTGTCATCGGGCGGCCACTATTGCGCCGTCCCTGCTGGACCCGCCGACTGCGCGGGCTCTGCTGCTGGTGCCGATGCTGCTGAAATTTGCAACTGTGCTGGAACCGGAACTGGAACAGGCTCCGGATCCGGCGCCGGAATTTCCCCGGCGTCGTGACTCCTCACGAACGGACCTTCGACCGTCCGTGCGTTGGTCCAGCCGGCGAAGACCGCACTGTCCGGCGTCACCTCGGCACGGTAATACGTATCGAGGACGACGACCGCGCTACGACAGGTCGCCATCGCCTTGGCGAACGTCTTCACGGCTCCGACATGCTGACCATGGCCAGTGTCGATCGCCGTGCCGGTTGCCTCGAACTGATCGAGGGCGGTTCCGAGATCGGCGACGAAGGTGTCGCCGAGCCCCAACGGCACGAGCAAATCCGCATGCTCGGTGGCCGCGGTGAGGAGGGTCCGCGCGTCGAGGAGGAACCGCTTGTTGGGTCCTCCCCGGTTCGGCAGAAGGAAGACGCCGAGGAGCGCGGGGTTGGTCTGGGCAACCTGTTCCCCGACACTGACCAACCGTACCAGGAACTGGTTACGGATCTTCCGTCGAGCAGCTTCGCGCTGCAGAACACCCGAATGCTGACCGGTCTTCCCGCCGGTCTCCTGCAGTCCCAGGTTCGTCGCCTGGGTGACGGCGGTATCAAGGCGCTGCAGCGCGACCTTGAAACCGTTGTCGTCGATGGGATTCGCGTTCGCGTAGTCCAGCGCGCGACGCGCCATCGACAACTGCCGTCGAATCTCTGCTTTCATGTTCGACCCCATGGTTGTCCCAGCGAATCAGGGCACCGGGACTGTGAGTTGTGGTGGGAAAAGCGACGCCACCCTGACAGCAAATCGCTTGGCCCTTGTAGCAGCATGCGACGTGCCAAATTGTTATCATCAAGCAGCATCATGACTTAGCCCAGTGGCGACGGGGCCGTTTTCGAAAAGTGTCCGGAAAACGGACAATGTTGTCCGGATTCAGGACAGTCGGAGAGAAAAGGGAAAAGGGAAAAGGGAAAAATGGGAGAGAAGAGAGAAGAGAGAAGAGAGAAGTCGAGGAAATTTGTGCGAATGAAGTGCGATTTCGCGGGACGATGATCGGGTTCAGTGGTCCGACCGATATCTGCTCCCGCGTCCGAGTGACACATTTTCGCTGAATATGTGATCGGCGGCGGGCGACATGAGATCGGCCGAGGCAGATCCGTCATCCGCTGACAAAATACGAACACGGTGGCTGCGATGATGCCGTCGTCGGCTGGCGACAGGCGATCTGCCAACCCGCTTAGCGCATCGAGGGACGAGATACCAACACGGCAGGGCACGATGCCTGGTCGGCGCCGGCGAAGGTGGATCTTCCGGTTGGAGAGATGTAACCAACGGCCGAGCATCCGGAGTCGGCCTCTTCGGATCTGGCATCGGCGGATGAGAGGGCGGCGCCAGCGGTTTCCGATATGCCTGCGGCCCAGGAGATATGAACAGGTCGAGTCGCGATGCGCCGTCTGCGGGAGCGAAGTCGTCGGCGACGAGGCCGGCTATGTGATCGGAGGCTGCGAAAACGGATCCAACAGATTCGTATCTGCGTGCGAGCTCGAAGACATCCGATCGGCGGATCGCGAGACGTCATCGGCGACTGCGAAGGTGGCTACTGCCCGTGCCAATATCTCATCAGTGGCAGCGAAGGTGCCTACTGCGTCTGCCGAGCTCTCATCGGCGACTGCGATGATGGTGCCGGCCGACCTGGGTATGCCCGCGACGGTGGAGATATGAACGCTTCGGGCCGCGCGATGGGATCGGCGGCGGCGATCGTGGATGCTGTCCGTGACGACATGGCACCAGCGACAGCGAAGGCGTCATTGACGGCTCCG
>DASYAK010000077.1:0-20694 GCA_036501385.1 Gemmatimonadales bacterium
GTGACGCGCGCCTTGGAGGATTGCTGACGCGTCGTCGTGGGTGCCCGGAGCGCGCCTTAGACGCGCCTTTCACAGCTTGGGATCGCCGTCACGCCGAGCGCGTCGCACGCGCGCGGAGCGGCAGCCCACGAAGGCGCGGCGCAGCGAGCATTGAGATCCCTCGCAGCGGCAGCCCACGACGGCGCGGCGCAGCGAGCATTGAGATCCCTCGCAGCGGCAGCCCACGACGGCGCGGCGCGGCGAGCATTGAGATCCCTCGCAGCGGCAACCCACGACGGCGCGGCGCGGCGAGCAATGAGATCCCGCGCCTCCACGAGTGCGGAGCGGCAGTCCACGACGGCGCGACGCAAGCAGGGCAGGCGTCATGGCCAGCATGGTCTTCCTTCGCTTCGCTCAGGATGACAGCGACGGACGGGCGCTTCCCTTCGCGTGCGCTCAGGGCAAGCGCTCAGGATGACAGCGAAGGGCAGGCAGTGCGCGCCTTGCTAGCGCGCCCTGGCAAACATCCGCAGCACCCGCTGCAGGATCCCGCCGTGCTGCAGATACTCCACCTCGACCGGCGAATTGAGCCGCACGATCGCCTTGAATGTCGTCACCTTCTTGGTATCCGGATCGGTGGCCGTCACGGTGACCGTCCCACCGGGCGCAACACTCCCGATGCCCGTGATCGCAAAGACTTCTTTCCCCGACAGCCCCAGGCTCGCCGCGTTCTTCCCCGGCTCGAATCCCAGCGGCAGTACACCCATTCCCACCAGGTTCGACCGGTGAATCCGCTCGTAACTCTCGGCGATCACCGCCTTCACGCCGAGCAGCGTCGTCCCTTTTGCCGCCCAGTCGCGCGACGAACCAGTACCGTATTCCTTGCCGACAAGAAGAATCAGCGACGTGCCACTCTCGATGTATTTCATCGCCGCGTCGTAGATGCTCATCACCTCGCCCGACGGGAAGTACATCGTCCAGTTCCCTTCCTTGTCGGGAACGAGATGGTTCTTGATCCGCACGTTGCCGAACGTGCCGCGCATCATCACTTCGTGATTGCCGCGCCGCGAACCGAAGGTGTTCCAGTCAGGCTGCTCGACGCCGTGCTCGCGCAGGTACTTGGCCGCCGGCCCGCTCTTGGGAATCGCGCCGGCTGGGGAGATATGGTCGGTGGTGACCGAATCGCCGAGCACTGCGAGAACCCGCGCGCCCGCGATGTCCTTGAGCGGCTGCGGTTCCTTGGGAAGATTTGCGAAGAACGGCGGATTCTGGATGTAGGTGCTCTTGGCGTCCCACTCGAAGCGTGAGCCGGCCGGAACGGCGAGATTGCGCCACTCCTCGTCGCCATCGAAGACCGAACCATACTGCGTGTGAAAGAGATCGGGGCCGAGACACGCGCTCATCGTCTCGGCGATTTCCTTGGGACTCGGCCAGATGTCTCGGAGATGGACCTCCTTGCCGTCGCGATCGGTGCCGAGCGATTCGGTGTTGACATCGGCGTCGACGCGTCCCAGCAGCGCATACGCCACGACCAGCATCGGCGACATCAGGTAGTTGGCCCGCACCTGCGGATGAATCCGCGCCTCGAAGTTGCGATTCCCCGACAGCACCGAGGCGGTCACCAGCGAGTGCTCGTCGATCACCGTCGCGATCGGATCGGCGAGCGGGCCGCTGTTGCCGATGCACGTGGTGCAGCCGTATCCAACCGTCTGGAAGCCGAGCGCGTCGAGATCCTGGTCGAGGCCGGCGCGCTTGAGGTAGTCGGTCACCACGCGCGACCCCGGAGCCATCGACGTCTTGACCCACGGCCGCGCCTTGAGTCCTCGAGCCGCTGCCTTGCGCGCGAGAAGCCCCGCGCCGACCATCACCGACGGATTCGACGTGTTGGTGCACGACGTGATCGCCGCAATCACCACCGACCCATCGTGGACCTGGTGGACCGCGCCTTCGAGTTCGACCGGATAATGATCGTCGGCACCGGGATGCCCCGTCGGCGGCGCGCCGCCTTCGCCATTCCACCGCGTCAACGCGACCGCCGCCTGCTCGCGTCGCGCCGCCGGTACCGTGGGTTGCATCAACGCCGGAAGATTCTCGGCGAAGTTGCGCTGCAGGCCGTCGAGCGGCACGCGATCCTGCGGCCGCTTGGGACCGGCGACGCTGGGAACCACGCTCGAAAGGTCGAGCTCCAGCTTCGCGTTGAACTCCGGATCGCCCACGTCGCGGGTGTGGAAGAGTCGCTGGGCGCGGCAATACTGCTCGACCAGCGCCACCTGCGCGGGATCGCGGCCAGTTGCTTCCAGATATCGCAGCGTCTGTTCGTCGACCGGAAAGAAGCCGCAGGTGGCACCGTACTCCGGCGCCATATTGGCGATCGTGGCGCGGTCGGCGACGGGTAGATGATGCAATCCCGGACCGAAGAACTCGACGAACTTGTCGACCACGCCGTGTTTGCGCAGCAGCTGCGTCACGGTGAGGACGAGATCGGTTGCGGTGCATCCCGGCGGCAGCGCGCCGGTGAGCTTCATCCCGACGACTTCGGGGAGGAGCATGAAATACGGCTGGCCGAGCATCACCGCTTCGGCCTCGATCCCGCCCACGCCCCAGCCAAGGACGCCGAGCCCGTTGATCATCGTGGTGTGCGAATCGGTGCCGACGAGCGTGTCGGGGTACGCCGTCAGCTGACCGTATTGCTCGCGCACCTGCACGCACGGCGACAGGTATTCGAGATTGACCTGGTGGACGATTCCGGTTCCCGGTGGCACGACGCGGAAGTTCTCGAAGGCGCGCTGCGCAAACTTGAGGAGCTGATACCGCTCCGCGTTGCGTTCGAACTCCAGCGCGACGTTGAGCTTGAATGCCTCGGCGGTGCCGTAGTGATCGACCTGCACCGAGTGGTCGATGACGAGATCGCAGGGAACGACTGGATTGATTCGCGCCGGATCGCCGCCCATCGCGGCCATCGCGTCGCGCATCGCGGCGAGGTCGACGACGCAGGGAACGCCGGTGAAATCCTGCAGGACGACGCGCGCCGGCAGAAACGGGATCTCGCCCGACCCCGCCGACTTCGGGGTCCACGACGCCAGCGCGCGGACGTGATCGTCGGTGACGAAGCCGTGTCCGCGATGGCGCAGGGCGTTTTCCAGGAGTACCCGGATCGAAAACGGCAGCCGGTCGAGCTGGGTCATACCGGCGTCTTCGAGGGCGGGGAGGGGGTGCACGGCGACGCTGCGATTGCCGGCGGTGATGGTCACTGGGGTCGCGGGAATGGCGTTGGCGTCGGGCATCGGCATCGGCTTCCGGGCTAAGATTCGGTCATGAGCCCCCAAGATAAGCAGGTGCCGCGGGCGATTCGGCGCACAGCGGACGGGATCGAAATCGACTGGGGCGATGGGGCCGATCGCGTCGTCCTGGGCGCGCGGGCGCTGCGTCTGGCGTGCCCGTGCGCGGCGTGCGTCGACGAGCTTTCGGGGCGTCGCACGCTCGATCCGGCCACCATCCCGGAGGATATCCGCGCCGACGCGCTTGAACTCGTGGGAGCCTACGGTCTCAGGATTCGCTGGAGCGATGGTCATGGCACCGGGATCTACACCTTCGGCTGGCTGCGGGGTCAGCCGGGTTGACTCGCGGTGGCCCCCTTGGCGACCGTCCCGACGACCGCTAGCGTTCCGGTTTCGCCATATCATCGCCATGCTGTCTCTCCTTTGCGCCAGGGTCGCCGATGATCGGAAAGCGCTACTGGATCGGGATCTGGTGGATCATCCTGGCGATGGGCGTCGCGGGGCTGATCGGCGCGATCCACTGGGGGATCAAGACCAGGTGGCGCAACCTCGAAGAAGTGCTACGCGGCGTCGGTACCATCACCGCGGCGGTCGGCATGCTGCTGCTGTTGCACGGAGCCGGCGGAGGAGCCGGTGAGACACTCCTCCTTGCCGCATTGATCTCCTTCATTCTGGCGTTTGCCGTCGGTCGCGACCGGACTCCGCCGTCCGATCATTCCCGGAACGGCACGCCACCGCTCGAGCCTCCGACATCATGAATCATTCGTATATCCGGCGGACAGCCGCCGGCGTTCTCGTCATTGCCGTCACCGCCTTCGCACTCCCTCTCGCGGCGCAGACCGGCGGTGCCGGGACCGGTGGAGTCGCACGCCTGGCGCAGGAGCAGAAGCTCGCCGGCAGCTGGCGCCGCGTCCTGATGATCGGCGCGCATCCAGACGACGAGGACACCGAGCTCCTCACCGTGCTCTCGCGCGGCGAAGGGATCACGGCAGCATATCTGTCGCTGAATCGTGGCGAAGGCGGCCAGAATCTCATCGGCAACGAGCTCGGCGAGGCGCTCGGCGTGTTGCGTACCGAAGAATTGATGTCGGCGCGCAGGATCGATGGCGCCCAGCAGTTTTTCACCCGGGCGTTCGACTTCGGTTTCTCCAAGACCTCCGATGAGACGCTCCGCTTCTGGAACCGCGACTCGATCGTGAAGGACATGGTGCGGATCATCCGGCGATTCCGCCCGCAGGTGGTGGTGTCGGTCTTTTCGGGGACGCCGGCCGACGGTCACGGGCATCACCAGGTCGCCGGGATTCTCACGCCGGAGGCGTATCACGCCGCGGGCGATCCCGCGCGCTTCCCGGAATTGCAGACCGAGGAACATCTCGCGCCGTGGCAACCATCGAAGCTCTACCGCGACGCGCGTGGCGGCGGCGGTGGAGCGACGCTGACCTTCAACGGCGGTGTGATCGATCCGGCGGTGGGGATGTCACTGCATCAGATCGCGGCGCGAAGCCGCTCGCAGCACCGGTCGCAGAATCAAGGGGAACTCGAGGAGCTCGGTCCGTCGCGCACCGGCGTGCGCCTGGTCGAGCGCGTCGCATCGATCACCGGCAACGACGATTCACTCTTCGCCGGGATCAAGCCGGAACCAGCGCCGCAACCCGACGCGCACGCCAACGAAGCGCGACTGATCACCGCCGGGATCGTCCTCGATGCGACAACAGACGCCGATGAGGTCACGCCGGGTGAGGTTCTGCCGGCGAGGCTCACCCTCTGGAACACCGGCCACGACACGGTGCAGGTCGAGGCGGCGATGGTGCCGCACAACGGACTGAACCTGCGCAGCGGCGACTGCGGCGCGGGTGCACACCTGGTGGCACCGGGCGTACTCTATCGCTGCACCGCGACGGTCACTGTTGCGGAGGATGCCAGGCCCACATCGCCGTACTATCTCGCCAGGCCGCTGGCAGGCGCGATGTATCAGTGGAGCGGCAATCCCGCGCTCTGGGGAGAACCCGAAGCTCCGCCGATCGAAGCGACCTTCCGCGTCGCGCTGGGCGGGTACCAGCCGATGACGCTGACGCGCGAGCTTGCCGGACGCTTCCGCGATCCCGTGCTCGGCGAGGTGCGGCATCCGGTGATGATCGTGCAGCCGATCACCGTAGCGCTCGAGCCCGCACAACTGCTCTGGCCAGCCTCGACGCATCAGCACCAATTCGACGTGGCGCTGGAACATCTCGCCAGCGATTCATCCGATGCAATCGTGTCGCTCACCTTGCCGAGCGGGTGGAAGACTGGAGCTCCGCAACCGGTCCACTTCACGCGCCAGGGGGAACGGGCCACGATCGCCTTCACGGTGACGACACCCGCCACGATCGCGCCGGGGGCGTACGAGATTGCCGCCCGAGTCATCGCCGGTCACGACACACTCGACACCGGGCTGGAACGGATCCGCTATCCGCATGTGCGCGACCGCAACATCGTGACCGATGCCAGGACGAAAGTCGTCGTCACCGACATCGCCTTCGCGGCGGTGGGGACGATCGGCTATGTGCGCGGTGGCGGCGACATGATGCCCGAGGCGATGACGAACGCCGGCCTCCCGGTGGCGCTCCTCACCGGCGACGCGCTCGAACGCGACCCGCTGTCGCAGTACAAGGTGATCGTGATCGGGCCGCGGGCGTACGAGGCCGATCAATCACTGGATCGGGCCAACCCGCGGCTGATGCGGTGGCTTGAGGCGGGCGGCACGCTGGTGATCGAATACCAGCAGAGCCCCTATGTGCGTGGCGGCTTCGCGCCGCGGGCGCTCAACATCGGTACGCCGACTCAGAATCGCGTCACCGACGAGACGGCACCGGTACATCTCATCGCGCCGGCCGAACAGGTGCTTCGCTGGCCCAACCCGATCGGCGCGCGCGATTTCGTCGGGTGGATCCAGGAGCGCGGCCTCGACTTCCCGCCCAGCTGGGATCCGGCGTGGAAGCCCGTGCTGGAGACGCATGACTCCGGCGACGTGAATCGCGAGGGCGGTCTCCTGGTAGCGCACGTCGGCAAGGGAACGGCGGTGTACACCGGGCTTTCGTTCCACCGGCAGTTGCCGGCGGTCGTGCCGGGAGCGTGGCGCCTCTGGGCCAACATTCTGGCGGTGGGTCAGCATCCCCCGGCCGCAGGCGGACGGGCGACTGCGCACTGACGCCGTCATCCGGAGCGCTGTGGGGGACCGGCTCGCACCGCGCCGGTCCCTCGCTTGCCTCGGGCTGGTGCTGCTGATGCTGCTCTCCTGTTCCTCCGATCATCGCGAGCACCTGACCCTCTACTCGCCGCACGGGCGCGAGCAGCTCGAACTGCTCGAGCACGCCTTCGAGGCTGCGAACCCCGACATCGATGTCCGCTGGCTGGACATGGGGAGCGAGGATATCGTCGACCGCCTGCGCTTCGAGAAGCCCAACCCGGTCGCCGATGTCTGGTTTGGCGGGCCCACCACCCTCTTCGACGCCGGTGTCGCCGACGATCTCATCGAGCCATACCGGCCAACCTGGTGGCGCAACGTCGACTCGGAGGGGATCGGTCCGCGCGATCTTTACTGGCCGGTGTATCGCACGCCGGCGGTGATCGCATACAACAGCAACCTCGTGAAAGCCGCCGACGCGCCGCAGGACTGGGATGACGTCCTCCTTCCCAGGTGGCGTGACCAGGTCCTGATTCGCGATCCGATAGCCAGCGGCACGATGCGCGCGATCTGGGGGATGATCCTGATGCAGAGTGTGCAGCGCACCGGCGATACCGCGTCCGGGATGACGTGGCTCCGGCGACTCGACGCCCAGACTCGCACCTACGCTCTCAATCCGGCGATCCTCGCGGAAAAGCTGGCGCGCGGTGAAGGGACGATCACCTTGTGGGACCTTCCCGACATGCTCATCTGGCAGAGCCAGGGGATGCCGTTCGGGTACATCTTTCCCAGGAGTGGCACGCCGGTGATCGACGACGCGATCGCGATCGTGAAGGGGACGAAGCATCGGCGCGCGGCCGAACGATTCGAGGACTACGTCGGCAGCGTCGACGCGCAGATCCTCACCGCGGAGAAGAGCTGGCGCCTTCCGGCGCGCACCGATCTGCCGCCAGACCGCATTCCAGCGTGGGTGCGTGACGTCGACCAGCGGATGGTGACGGCGCCGATCGACTGGGCAATGCTGGCGAAGAATGGCGCCGACTGGATGCGCTACTGGGACCACCGAGTGCGCGGCACCGGGCGCCGCGCGGAGGCGCGATGAGCACCGTCCGGCTGGAAAGTGTCGCCAAGCGCTTCGGCACGACCACGGTCGTCGCGGGCGTGTCGCTCGACGTGAACGAGGGCGAGCTGATCGCGCTGCTCGGACCGAGCGGAAGCGGAAAGACGACGCTGCTGAGAATGATCGCCGGATTCGAGCCGGTCGACGCGGGGCGGATCGTCCTCGATGGCGAGGATGTCACGGCGCGGAGCGCGCTGGAGCGCCGCTGCGGCATGGTCTTCCAGCACTACGCGCTCTTTCCGCATCTCAGCGTGGGCGACAACGTGGCGTATGGTCTCGCGTCGGAGCGGATGCCGCGCCCGGCGCGCGAGGCGCGCACCGCCGAGGTGCTGGCGCTGGTTGATCTGCGCGGCTTTGAATCGCGGAATGTCGCGTCGCTCTCCGGGGGCCAGCAGCAACGCGTGGCACTGGCCCGCGCGGTCGCCCCGCATCCGCGCGTTCTGCTCCTCGACGAGCCGCTCTCGAATCTCGATCCATCGTTGCGCGAACGAACTCGCCGCGAGCTCGGCGAGCTGGTGCGACGCACCGGAATCACCACCGTCCTGGTGACCCACGAACAGGAAGAGGCGTTCGATCTTGCCGATCGAATCGCAGTACTCCATCGCGGCGTGCTGGAGCAACTCGGGACGCCGGAGGATCTTTACCAGCGCCCCGCGACACCATTTGTCGCGGGATTCGTCGGGCGCACCTCGGAGCTGGCTGGCACAGTCGTCGGAACGGAAGGCGAACTGGTGCGCGTCGCGGCGGCCGGCGGTGAGTGGCTGGCCACGGCGAAAGCCGGGACGAGTGGCGCGGTGCGCCTCCTGGTGCGCCCCGAAGCGGTTCGCCTGGCGCCTTCGGGGGCGATCACCGGTACGGTGATCCGGCGCCGCTTTGCCGGTGCCAGCGCCTTCTTCACCGTGCGGGTGAACGACCGCGAGGAGATCGAAATTGCTGCACCGTCAGCCGCCGCGAAGGAGGGCGACACGGTGCGCCTCGAGCCTGCCGGCGGCGGTGTCCACGCGTGGCTGGCCACGTGACGTTGCGGCGGATCGTCGGGCCGCTGCTGCTGGTTGTCCTGGCGTGGCTCGTCGTCGAACCGATGGTCCTCGTCGGCGTCGACGCGATCCGGGTGCAAGGGTCGTGGACGATTGGACCGGTCCGCACCTTTCTCGCCGATCCCAACGAATGGCGCGCCGCATTCAATTCGGCGTGGCTGGCACTCGCGAGCGTCGTCCTCGGCGGCATCCTCGGCGTCTCGCTCGGCGTCTTCACTCGGCTCGCTGATTTTCCCGGGCGACGAGTTGTCTCGGCGCTCCTCGCCCTGCCGGCGGTGCTTCCACCACTTGTCGGCGTCGTCGCTTTCCTCTTTCTCTACGGTGAAAGCGGAATCTTCGCGCACATCGTGATGGCGATCACCCATGCCGACACGCCGCCCTGGCGCTTCGACGGCGCGGCCGCCGTGGTGCTGATTCACGTGACCACGATGTATGTCTACAGTTACCTCCTGGTTCGTGGCGCGCTGGCGACATTCGATCCCGCGCTCCTTGAGGCCGCCACGGCGCTTGGTGCCAGCCGGAGCCGCGCGATCCGGACGATTGTCCTTCCGCTGCTACGGCCGGCAATCGGCAATGGCGCGCTCCTCACCGCGCTCTCGTCGCTGGCGTCGTTTTCCGCCCCATATGTCTTCGGCGGTGGCTTTCGCGTGCTTCCGACACAGATCGTGAGCACCCGGCTCAACGGCGACATTCCGATCGCCATGGTCGAAACGCTGGCGCTGGTCGTTCTCGCCATCGTGGCGCTCGTCCTCGCGTCGCGGATGGGCGGAATCGGGACGCGCGGTGCCGGGAAAGGTCTCGCGCCGGCGCCGGCGCGCACCGGGTCGCGGCGCTCGCGCTTCGTCCTCGGCGCGATCGCCTGGGGCGTGACCGCATGGCTCCTGTTGCCGCACCTGATGCTCCTGATGGTCTCGTTCGTGGAACGGGGCGGGTGGACCTCGACCGCGATGCCGACCGCGTGGACTGGCGCCAACTACACCTCTCTTATTACCGATCCCGTACAGTGGCGCCCCTTCGCCACGTCACTCTGGATGGCGACACTTGCAGCCGGCGTGGCGGCGGCACTTGCGCTCGCAGTGGCCATGGTGGCGCGCGATCCGGGGCAGCGGCTGTCGCGCTGGCTCGAAGCGGGACTCGCCTTGCCGTGGGCGGTACCGGGAACTGTCTACGCGATCGCCCTCGCGACAATGTTCTCGGTGCTGCAACCTGCGGCAGGGCGAATCGTACTGATCGGAACGCTCTGGCTCCTGCCGCTGGCGTATCTGATTCGATCGCTTCCGGTCGTCGGCCGGCCGCTCGTGTCGGCGGTACGCGCTCTCGATCCCGCGCTGGATGAAGCGGCGGCGTCGCTCGGTGCAGGGCCATGGCGGGCGTTCGGAACGGTGATCCTTCCGCTCCTGCTTCCGGTCCTCGCTGGCGCAGCGGCATTAGCCTTCGTGACGGGCCTGGGAGATTTCATGACGTCGATCATTCTCTATACCTACGACACGCGGCCGGTGTCGCTGGAGATCCTCGGCGCGATCCGGGGGGGGGAATTCGGCGAGGCGGCCGCTTATGGTGTGGTGCTGACTGTGCTCAGCACCGGTGCATTCCTGCTGGCTGAACGGAGTCGTCGAAACGCATGAGTTCAACCCGGACCAAACGGGATCAGTTCAACCAGCTGAGCGTACTGATCGGGCTCAACTTCGTCGATATGCTGGGGTCACTGATCGTGATCCCGCTGCTCCCGTTCTATGCCCTCCATTTTCACGCGACGCCCGAGACGGTGGGATGGTTGATCGCGTCGTTTTCGATTGCCCAGCTCGTCGCGGCACCGCTCTGGGGGCGGGTGTCCGATCGCTACGGCCGGCGGCCGGCGCTGTTGATCGGTCTGCTCGCCTCGTCGATGGCGTTCCTCGTCTTCGGGCTCGCCGATTCGCTCTGGCTTCTCTTCCTGTCACGCGTGGTGCAGGGGCTCGGCGGGGGGACCACGGGCGTGGCGCAGGCGTATGTGTCCGACACGGTGGAACGGGAACACCGCGCCCGTGCATTGGGATGGCTGTCGGCGGCGACCAACGCCGGTGTCATCATTGGCCCGGGGATCGCGTCGCTGTCGACCCATTGGGGGAGTCAGGCGCCGGGCTTCGTTGCGTCGGCGCTCTGCTTCGTCAATGTGGTGGCCGCGTGGATCTGGCTCCCGGAATCGCGCCCCGCCTCGGCCCGGGTTGCGTCGACCACGAAGCGTCCGCCGGTCTGGCACGCGGCCGCGAACGTCTTTCTGAACCCTGCTGGTGAAGCAGAACGGCTGATCTGGGTGTACGGAGTCGGGATGCTCGCCTTCTCGCTCCTCACGGCGGTGCTGGCGCTCTGGCTCAACGCGCGATTCGGTGTCACCGAAAAGACGATCGGATTCTTCTTCATGTACTACGGCGGGTTGTCCTTCGTGATGCGCTCGGTCTTCCTCGGTCCGGTGGTCGACAGGATCGGCGAAGTCGGGGCGCTCCGCGTCGGAACGATCCTCCTCGCCGTTGGAATGCTCCTCTACCCTCTCGTTCCGACAGTATGGTTAATGGCGGTAGTGATTCCGTTTGTGCCGATCGGGACAGCGTTGATGTTCCCGGCCATCACCTCGCTCCTCTCCCATTCGGTCGACTCGTCCGAGCTGGGGACAATGATGGGGGTGGCGCAGACCTTTGCCGGGTCGGCAAGGGTCCTGGCGCCGATTCTGGGGACGATCGCCTTCCAGCGGCTGGGGGTGAGTTCGCCCTTCATCCTTGGCGGATTCATCGTCGCGATGGTAAGCTGGGTGACGTTTCGCCACATCCGGATAGTCGCTGCACCAGCCGAGTCAGTCGTCTGACCTGGCTGGCGTTATCATCATGGGATGGTCATGATTCCACTACCTGAGAGCAGCGCCGGCTTTGCCGACGCTACCTGGGACTCGCTTGCGCCGTATTACCGCGACCTCGAACTCGCCCCCCTCGACGCCACGTCGCTGGAGGGATGGCTGGCGCGGTGGTCGCGGCTCGACGAACTGGTCACCGAGGCGGCGTCGCTGGCGATGATCGCGTACACCAGCGATACCGCCGACGAGACCAAGAAGACCGCCCACCTCCGCTTCTCGACGGAAGTACTGCCGCGCCTGGAGGAGGCCGAGGTCCTCCTCGCCAAGCGCCTGGTTGCCATCGGAACCGACCTGCCCGACTTCCAGACGGCACTGCGGCGATTCCGCACTGCGATCGAAATCTTCCGCGAAGCCAACGTGCCGCTCGTCTCGGAGGCTGAGGGGCTTGCGGCGCAATATCAGCAGACCACGGGAACGATGACCGCGGAGTGGGGCGGCGAACGGGTCCCGCTCCCAAGATTGGCGCCCTTCCTCAAGAGCCACGACCGGGAGGTGCGGGAGTCGGCATGGCGGGCGGCCAACCTCCCCTACGTCGCAGCCCACGATAATCTTGCCGCGCTCTTCGACCGGATGGTCGGGCTCCGCAAGACGATGGCGCAGAACGCGGGCTTCCACGATTTCCAGGAGTACATCTTCGCGGCGAAGTGCCGTTTCGACTACACGCCTGCCGACTGCGAACGGCTGCACGAGGCGATCGAACGGCACGTCGTCCCGGCCGTGCTGCGCACCCTGGAGCATCGCCGGGCGCGCCTGGCGTTGCCGGCGCTGCGTCCGTGGGACCTCGCGATCGATCCGTGGCGCGAAACGTCACCGGTGCCGTATCGCGACGTAAGCGAACTCAAGGAGACGGCGGCTCGAATCTTCGCCACGGTCGACCCGGTTCTCGGCGAACAGTTCCGCACCATGATGGCGGAGCATCTTCTCGACCTTGAATCGCGGCCCGGGAAAGCTCCCGGTGGGTATTGCGACACCCTGCACGCGCGCGGCCGTCCCTTTGTCTTCATGAACGCGGCCGGCGTCGCCGAAGATGTCACCACGCTGCTGCACGAGGCGGGGCACTGTTTTCACGCCTTCGCGTCGCACGCCAAGCCATTCATCTGGCAGCGGCATCCCGGGGCCGAGTCGGCGGAACTGGCGTCGATGTCGATGGAACTTCTCGCAGCACCGCACCTGGGGCGACCAATTGGTTACTACAGCGAAGCGGACGCGATATCGACGCGGCTGGAGCACCTCGAAGACGCGCTCCTCTCGCTGGCACATATTGCCTCGGTCGACGCCTTCCAGTCGTGGATCTACACCAGCGCCGAGGGCGGCGACCCGGCCGTCCGCGACCGGACGTGGCTGGCGCTGCGCGAGCGCTTCGAGCCGGGGATCGACTGGACCGGTCTCAGGGCAGAGCGCGTGGCGCGCTGGTACCGGCAGCTGCACATCTTCCTCTATCCCTTCTACTACATCGAATACGGGATCGCCCAGATTGGAGCACTGCAGGTCTGGCGCAATGCCCGGCTCGACCCGGCCGGCGCCGTCGCCGCGTACCGGCGCTTCCTGGCGCTCGGTGCCACGCGACCCCTCCCGGATCTCTATCGAGAGGCCGGGGTCCAGCTCTCGTTCGACGCCGGCCTCGTTGGCGATCTCGTGGCACTGGTGGAAGAGGAAATGGCAAAGTTGCGAGGGGCGCTGCTCAAGGCCGCATGACCCGCTGGTTGCGCGGCCTCAGGCACCCCGGCAGATTTGCACCCCGCTGACCCGCCCGCAGCCAGGGAGGTTCCCGAATCCGGAGATTGGATGGCGAAAGAAGAAGGCATTGAAATGGAGGGCGTTGTCCAGGAGGTCCTGCCCGACCGCAACTACCGCGTTCTACTGGACAATGGACACACGATCCTGGCGTACGCCGCGGGAAAGATGTCGAAGTTCAAGATCAGGGTGCTCGAAGGTGATCGCGTCAGCGTGGTGCTGTCGCCCTACGATCTTACGCGCGGCCGGGTGGTCTACCGTCACAAGTGATGGCGCGGCAGAGGCCGCGTCCTACGTTCCCAGAATCCTGGCGGCGAGTCGTGCCAGGTCGCTCCCTTTTTTTCGCAATCCCTTCTGCACGGCGTCGTCGATCGCCGCACGGAACTCCTGAGCCGATGCCCAGCGAGCATTGACGTCGTTGAGCATCCCGCGCGCCAGCACGGCCGCGAGCGCTTCGCCCACATCGGGGCGCTCGTCTGCCAGATCGGGGACGACATCGGTCGTCTGCTTGGCGAGGATCTGCTCGACGGTGCCGCCGGAAAATGGCGGACGCCCGAGCAGCGCGAAGGCCGCCACCGCCGCGAGCGAGTACAGATCGGTGCGCTGATCGACCCGTTCGCCAAGGAGCTGTTCGGGCGAGGCGAACTGCGGCGTGCCGCTCTGTGATGTGGCGCCGCCAAAACGCCCCGCTCCGCGCAATGCCAGTGCGAGACCGAAATCGGTGATCCGCAGCGAGCCGTCATGCTCCAGGAGCATGTTCTCCGGCTTGATGTCGCGGTGCACCAGCCCCAGCGCATGCGCGTGTCCCAGCGCCGAAAGTGCCTGGCGCAGCAATCGCAGCACCTGGTCGAGTTGCATCGGTCCCTCGGCAGCGACGAGCTGGCCGAGGTTCGGACCGTCGACGATTTCCATGGTGTACCAGAGCAGCCCCGAGCGTCCCGAGATGTCGTAGATGTTGACGATGTTGGGGTGAGTGAGCCGCGCGGCCAGCTGGGCCTCGCGCCGGAATCGCTCGACAGTCGCGGCGTCCTGCGTGAGATGCGGATGCAGCACCTTGAGCGCGACTTCACGCTCGAGATGCAGGTCGCGCACCCGGTAGACGCGACCAAACCCGCCTTCTCCCAGGGGCGCCAGCAGTTCGTAGTCGTCGCCGAGGGCGCGGCGAAGACGCGCCTCCCAGTGCGGACCTTCCCACCGTGACGGTTCGCCGAGGTCGCCCGGAAGCGGCGTGAGGCTCACCACCGGCGTCTCGAAGGTCCCGGCCTCGCTGGCGAAGTCCTCGAGCATTTCGATCGCCGTGAGGTAGCGGCGCGACGGCTCGGGCTGCAGCGCACGCTGAATCACGCGCTCCAGCGCCGCCGGGACGATCGGACGAATAGTGCGCGGCGGGATCAGGTCGCGGCAATCGATCGGCGGCGTCGTTGCAGTCACCGTGTAGTAGAGAATCGCGCCGGCGGTGTAGACGTCGCTGGTCGGATCGCCCGGTGAGCCGCGGCGCACCTCGGGGGCGAGAAATGGCGTTCCGCTCGGCGTCTCGTTCGCGGGAATTTCGGGCAGCGTGAGATTGCAATACCGCAGATCCGTGACACAACCGCGACCCGACATGGTGAGGAGCAACCCTGCAGGGACGACCCGCCGCACCACAACGCCGCGTGAATGGGCGTGCTCCAGCGCGCCGAGCAGGTCGCGCGCCAGGACGTGGACGGTGGGAATCGGTCGCGGGCCGCGCTGAATCGCATCGGCGAGAGACTCGCCTTCGATCCAGTTCCCGACGCGGTACGCGACGTCGGCGGTGACGGCTGCCTCGTACACATGCCGGATCGCCGGATGATCAAGGCGGCCGAGTGCTTCGGCTTCCTTGAGGAACCATCCGCGCTGGGCCCCGGTGCCGCCCACCGTCACGCGGATCGACACGTTGCGGCGCAGCAACGTGTCCCAGCCGAGAAAGAGAAAACGATCGGTCGACGCCGCCACCGCCTGGTCGAGGCGGAAGCGAGGCGACAGGGTCGATTCGATATGGTGCAGCGTGCTTTCGGGGACAGTCACGGCCATCCCGAAAGATAGGTCAGCCGTCCTGCTCCAGCGCGGACTTGAGGCGGACCTTGAGGGCGTGCAGTTCGCTCTTCATGGCGCGGGTGTGCCAGTCACCGCGGCGATCGAGTGCATCGAGAATGTCGTCGTAGCAACAAAGCTCGGCGATGGTCGATGGAAGGCCGTTGGGCGCGAGGTATTCCGATCCGAGCCGCTCGGTGATCGCGAGGGCGGTGCCGCACTGGTGGATCTCATCGCCGCAGCAGATGTCGAGGGCGCGACTGGAGATGAGTAGGAGATGGTTGATCAAGGCATACTTGCGCTGCATCCACGACAGCGGGATCCCGCGATGATCGTCGGATGCCTCGACTGCCTCGCGCGCGAGGTTGAGCACGGCGACACCGAACTTGTCTTCGATCTTCGCGAAGACCTCCTGGTGCTGCCGCCGCGGCGTGGCTTCGATCACGTGATGGAGGATCGCGGCGACGAGCGTCACTTCATCGGTTCCGTGCCGCGCAAGAATCACCGCGACATTGGCGGGGTGGGCGAAGAAGGTCATCGCTCCCTCGACTGGCGCGTAAGGAGCGCGATACTTCGCCGCAAAGGCGAACGCGTGGTTGATGTCGTCGCTGTAGCCGTTCATGGCAGTCCGAGGAACTTATGCGTCTGGAGCGAAAGCGCCCAGCGGGGGTGGCCCAGGCAGTAGCCCGTTGCGGCCCGGGTATTGGCTTCGCGTTCAGGACCATCCATCGGCTGCAACAGGAAATAGCGGAAATCGAGATGCTCGAATGCTTCCGGCACGGCACCCGCCTGGGGAAAGACGAGCTTGAGCTCATCGCCGGTGGTCTGCGCGAGCGTGGTCCCGGCCTTGGGAGAAATGCAGATCCAGTCGATTCCGGCGAGGACCGGAAGGGTGCCATTCGATTCGATGGCGATCTCGAAATTCCGCGCGTGGAGCTCCTGGACCAGCTGGTCGTCTAGCTGCAAGGTCGGCTCGCCGCCGGTGCAGACGACATACCGTTTTCCCGCACCGTGATCGTCAGCCGGCCACGCCGCCGCGATCGCGTCGGCGAGACTTGCCGCGGTCGCGAACTTCCCTCCGCCGGGTCCGTCGGTGCCGACGAAGTCGGTGTCACAGAAGCGGCAGACCGCGGCGCGCCGGTCGGATTCGCGCCCGTTCCAGAGGTTGCATCCCGCAAAGCGGCAGAAGACGGCGGCGCGCCCGGCCTGGCGTCCTTCGCCCTGCAGCGTGTAGTAGATCTCCTTGACCGCGAATGCCATCGTCAGCGAGCCTGGTACGGCGCCGGGTCGGCGAGGCCGGCCTTGGCGAAGGCGTCGAGCCGGAGGATGCAGGCGTCGCAGCGGGCGCAGGCGCGTCCTGCGGGATCGGGATCGTAGCAGCTGCGCGTCATCCCGAAGTCGACGCCGAGCGCCGTACCGCGCGCGATGATCGCCGGCTTGGCCAGATGGAGGAGCGGTGCGCGGATCGTGACATCATTGAGACGCGATCCAAGCCTCGCCGCGGCCTGGAATGCGGCGATGAACGGAGGACGGCAGTCGGGATAACCGGAATAGTCGAGGGCGTTGACCCCGATGTAGATGTCGCGCGCCCCGGTCACTTCGGCGTGCGCCAGCGCGAAGGCAAGGAAGATGGTATTCCGCGCCGGGACATAGGTGATCGGGATGCCGTGTCCGATTTCATCGGAAGAACGATCTTTCGGCACGTCGATATCGGCGGTGAGAGCCGATCCGCCGAATGCAGCGAGGTCGATGTCGACAATCCGGTGCTCCACCACGTCGTTCGCCCGGGCGAGCGCGCGCGCCGCGTCGAGTTCGGTGGCGTGGCGTTGTCCGTAACGAAAGGAGAGGGCGTAGGTCTCGAACTTTGCCGCGCGGGCAATCGCGAGGCAAGTGGCGGAATCCATGCCACCTGAGAGGAGCACAATGGCGCGGGGCGGGGGCCGCATCGCAGCAAAGTAACGGGCTGGCGCAGGCTGGCGCGGTACTTCGGAATGGCACCGTGCCGACGGCCGCGGCAGGTCAGCGTTGGTTGATCAGCCGGTGGAGCGCCCGATCGATCGCGGTCGATTCGAAGGAGAATCCGGCCTCGACCAGGCGCCGCGGCGCGGCGCGCTGGCTCGCCAGCAACGTGGCGTCGGCGAGTTCACCGAACGCGATGCGGAGCGCGAACCGGGGCGCCGGGAGAATCGCGGGGCGATGGAGCGCGGCGCTCAACGCCCGCGTGAATCCGGCATTCCGGACCGGCTCGGGTGAGACGAAGTTGACCGCACCCGAGATGGCGTTGTGCCCGATGACAAACGCGATCCCGCGCACCACGTCGTCACGGGTGATCCATGAGATCCACTGCTCGCCGGAGCCGAGCGGCCCTCCGAGGCCGAGGCGGAAGACCGGCAGCATCCTGGCGAGTGCGCCTCCTGCCGGAGACAGAATCATCCCGAAGCGCGGATGCACGACGCGAATTCCCGCATGCCGTGCGGGATCGGCGGCTCGCTCCCAGTCGCTTGTCAGCCGGGCGAGAAAATCGTGGCCCGGGTGTGACTCTTCGTCGAGGATCTCCTCGCCGCGATCACCGTAGATGCCGACCGCCGAGGCGCTGAGCAGCACCGCGGGCGGGTCGCGAAGGCCGGCGAGGACGGAACTCAGCCACTGCGTGACCGGGACTCGGCTGTCACGAAGGAGCGTCTTTTTGGCCGATGTCCACCGTCCGCTGGCGAGGTTCTCGCCGGCGAGGTGTACGACGGCACCCAGCCCCTCGAGCTTCGCGGCGTCGATCTGCTGACGGACGGGATCCCAGACAACGGTGCATGCGTCTGGCGCGCGCGACACGCCGATCACCTCGTGTCCCGCTTGCCAGAGATGGCGCGTCAGCGCGGTGCCCACGAAGCCGGTCGCTCCAGTGACGGCAATTCGCATTGCTATCCCTGCATGATCGCGGTGTGCTCAGCCATGCGCAGTTCGGCCTGGGCGGCGGTGAAGACGAAGAGTCCGACCAGGAGAAGGATGAAGTTGCCTCGCAATCCGAAAAAGATGAACACGACGGCGAGACACTGGCCCACGCGCGCCGCGATTCGAGTCGCCCGGAGCGCGCCCAGGCGGGTGGCGACCAGCGCGCGCAGGACGCGGCCGCCGTCCATCGGAAAGGCCGGAAGAAGGTTGAAGATCAGCAGGGCCGCGTTCGTCGCGATCACCGTGGGCCAGAGGGCGCCGTGCGACAGATCGAGGAAGAAGAGGCCGCCGTCGCCCGAGGCCCAGAACGCGAGCAGCCCGACGATCACGATCGCCAGCGTCACGGCCGGTCCGGCAAGGGCGACGGCCAGTTCCTGCATCGGCTTGGTGGGAAGGGACGCCAGGCGCGCGATCCCGCCGATCGGCGAGAGGAGAATCTCCGGCGTGTGGATCCCGTATCGGCGCGCCGCGAGGATATGCCCGAACTCGTGCAGCAGGACCGACAGGAAGAGGAGGAGGATGAACGCCGTCTGCTCGGCGGCTCCCGATGGTCCGGCGCTCTTCCATCCGCTCCAGGCGTACCACGCCACCAGCAGCACAAAGGTGAAGTGGATCAGCACCCGGGTTTCGCCGACCTGGAAGATCCGGAACGACCATCGCATTGCGGCTCCTCTGATGAGTCCCACCCGAGAGCGCCCATCGGTGACGTGAAGCTGGCATTGGAAGTCGACGACCGCCAGACGAGTCATCGCACCGGTCGCGGCGGGAGGCCGCGCCCCGGGGTTCCGACATCCTGCCGCGATCGTCTTACTTTTCCCGCCGTGCGCCGGGGTGGCCGGCCGACCAGACGCTTGCCTCGCAGGAGTAGCCGAGATGGCCGCAACCGCAGCCCCGATCATTCCGCCGACATCCGCCGAGCCGCCTCGATGGACGCTCAAGGATGCCGAAAAGCTCTACAACATGCGCGGCTGGGGGCTGGGATACTTCCGGATCAACGACGCCGGACATGTCACCGTTCATCCCGACGGGGCCCAGCCGCACGGCATCGATCTCTACAACATCGCGATGGATCTCAGCGCACAGGGTGTCGGATTGCCGCTGCTGCTCCGTTTCTCCGATATCCTCAAGTCGCGCATCGCCGAGCTCGCCAATCGCTTCCGCGTCGCGATCGACGAATTCGGCTACGAGGGAAGCTACACGACGGTCTATCCGGTGAAGGTCAATCAACAACGTCACGTGGTGCAGGAGATTGTCGAGTTCGGCGCGGCGCACGGCGTGGGGCTCGAATGCGGTTCGAAGCCGGAGCTGATGGCCGTCCTCGGTCTCAACGAGAGCAACGGCTCGCTGATCATCTGCAACGGCTACAAGGACGAGGAGTTCATGCGCCTCGCCCTGATCGGCCAGCAGCTGGGGCATACCGTCATGATCGTCCTGGAACAGCTCAACGAGCTGGACGTGCTGCTCAAGGTTGCCGCCGAGATGAAGGTCGAGCCGACGGTCGGCGTGCGGATCAAGCTCGCGACCGAGGGGTCGGGGCGATGGGCCAAGAGCGGGGGCGAGAAGTCGAAGTTCGGGCTCTCCGCCGTGGAACTGGTGCGGCTCCTCGACACGCTGCAGCAGACGGGGAAGCAGCACCTCCTCAAGCTGGTGCACTTTCACCTGGGGAGTCAGGTCACCGACATCCGCTACGTGAAGGCAGGCCTCGAAGAGGTCGGCCGCTATTACGTCGAACTCCGCAAGATGGGCTTCGACGTGACGCACGTCGACGTCGGCGGCGGACTCGGTGTCGATTACGACGGGTCGCGGACCACGCGGCCGGCGTCGATGAACTACACCATGCGCGAGTACGCCAACGATGTGGTGTACACCATCGGCGGGATCTGTCGCAACGAGGAAGTGCCAATGCCGGCGCTGATCTCGGAGTCGGGGCGGGCGATCACGGCGCACCATTCGCTGCTGCTCATCAATGTGATCGACTGTGAATCGCAGTTCGAGCCGCAGCCGGTTGCCCTCGGCGACGATGCCCAGCCGCTGCTGATCGAGATGAAGGAGAATCTCGAAACGCTCACGACCGACCGCGTCGAGGAAGCATTTCACGACGCCGTCTTCGCCAAGGGACGGGCGCAGGAGTATTTCGCCAGCGGCGTCTATTCGTTGCGCGACCGCGCCGACGCCGAGCAGCTCTATCTCACCACGCTGAATGCACTCGCCGCGGTGATCGGCGACGATCGCGCGCTTTATCCCGAGATCACGACGCATCTGGAGACGGCGCTGGTCGATCGCTACTTCTGCAATTTCTCGCTCTTCCAGTCGCTCCCCGACAACTGGGCGATCGACCAGCTCTTTCCGATCATGCCGATCCATCGCTTGCTGGAGGCGCCGTCACGCCGCGGGACGATCCAGGACGTGACTTGCGATTCCGACGGCGTGATCGATCGATTTGCCGGCGGGAGAAAGGGGAAGCCGTCGCTCGAACTGCATCCGTGGCGCGAGAACGAACC
>DASYAK010000078.1:0-13399 GCA_036501385.1 Gemmatimonadales bacterium
CGCCTTAAACGCGCCTTGCACGTATTAGGATCGTCGATCCGCCGAGCGCGTTTTTAAGCGCGCGGAGCGGCAGCCCCACGACTCCGGCAACGATTAGTAGTATCGTCGATCCGCCGAGCGCGTTTTTAAGCGCGCGGAGCGGCAGCCCCACGACTCCGGCAACGATTAGTAGTACGGCCCGACTCGTGATCGCAAGTGCAGAAGGGGTCGAGTAGGTTACAGCGATCCGCCGCCATGACCTTGCCGACCTCCTACTCCGCCACTCTCGACTTCCTCTTCCCCCGCACGACCACCATCAAGTTCGGGCTCGACACCACCCGCGCGCTTCTTGCCTCGCTCGGTGATCCACAGCAATTCGTTCCCTCGATTCACATCGCCGGCACCAATGGCAAAGGGAGCGTCTCGACGCTGGTGGCCGAGGCGCTCCGGGCGCACGGACTGCGCGTCGGCCTCTACACCTCGCCGCACCTGATCTCGTTTCGCGAACGGATCACCGTCGACGGCATCCCGATCGCCGAAGACGCGGTCGCCGCGTGGACCGACGCACTCCGGCCCGCGATCGAAGAGCACCAGGCCACCTTCTTCGAAGCCACCACCGCAATAGCGCTGGCGCACTTCGCGGCGCGCGAGGTCGACATTGCGGTCATCGAAGTCGGACTCGGCGGGCGGCTCGACAGCACCAATGTGATCACCCCATTGGTAAGCGCGGTGACGCATATCGCGCTCGATCACCAGAAATATCTGGGTGACACCGTTGAGGAGATCGCCGCGGAGAAGGCGGGAATTGCGAAGCCAGCGATCCCGTTCGTGATCGGCGAGCCCGATGCGAGACTCGCCGATGTGATTCGCGAAGCGGGAGCGGTGCGGATCGCGAGCGAAGCGCCAGGCGGCGCCTATCTACCGATGGTGGTGCCGCCTGCATCGCAATGGACCGGGAAGCTTGGGCTCGTGGGCCCGCACCAGAGCCGCAATGCCGCAGTTACACAGGCGATTCTCAATGCCTTGCCGGAATCGCTTCGGCCATCAGGCGAAGAAATCGCAGCCGCATTCGCGCGCGCGCGGATCGCCGGGCGATTTGACAGGCGCGGGAAGTGGATCTTCGATGTGGCGCACAACCCCGACAGCATGCGCGCGCTGGTTGCGACGCTCCGCGAAGCCACGGTCACGCGGCCGGTTCACGCGCTGGTCTCGATTCTCGGCGACAAGGAATGGGCCGAGATGCTGGTGGAACTCGACCAGGCGATCGACGTCGGGATTCTCACCATTGCGCCGAGCGCGGATACCAGGAAGTGGGATCTATCGTGGCTCGAAGCGTGGCTCGCCGATCCGGCGCGGCCGGCGGCGCGGGCCGAGTGGCACCTTGTACCGGAGTTCGCCGCGGCGCTGGAGCGGGTACAGCGCGGGGCGGGGACGGTACTCATCACCGGGTCGTTTCACACGGTGGGGGATGTGATGAAGGCGCTGGGGATGGGGGTAGAAAGCCTCTAAGTCTTGGAGAATGAGCCCACCGGGTTCTCGCCCCGGCCAGGATAGATGCGATCAACGTTAGCCGACCGAATAGGAGCGGTATCCCTGCGGATGTAGCAGAGAATGGATCTGCCCCTAGTGCGCGATGAATGGTAATGTAGACCCCCAGCGTATCCGGCCGCCGTCTATCCCACTATTGCGCGAATCCCGCGATCGGCGGCACCGAAGCGAGAGCACCAGGTCAGTCGCTGATAATGCCGCTTGAGCGAAGCGCGCATTCTGCAAGCGCTTCCCAGGCCCGGAGCCGACGCGCGCCTTCGTGTCGAAGACCAAAGAATCCCGCCGTCCAGCGCGACAGAGTCTTGCGGTTGACGCCAAGCAGGCCCGCTGCTCGTTCCTGCGTGACAGCAGCGTTACCCGCGGTGAAGCCGCCGATGCAACGATAAAGGCGTCGACAATCCGCCGGCGTCCATCCGCCAATGTCGTGAAGGGCACGGCGGACGCGGTGGCGCTTCCATGGCTCGTCGAGGATCGCATCCAGGACCCACGAACCGAGTGACGGGACGCGCTTGTCGAAGTAGGTCGCGATTTGGGAGGCCGACGGCGGTAATCTCGTGTCAATCGCTCGCGTGATCGCTGCGATAAGCTCTTCGGCTGGAGCCTTCTGGACAACCAGCAGGCGGTTGGGGAGGGGCTCCCCCCTCCCCGCAAGGATCGGTCGTGATTCGTCCGGGTCACGCACCAAGCCAATAGGAACCCACGGCGAACTGCTGGCGATTTCGGTCAATGACGTGAAATCGTCGAAACAAATCGGCGTTGGGACAACTGCGATCGCCCCGATTCCGAGCTTCGGCTGCCCGTCGTACGCTTGCATGGCGCTGGAATCGGGAAGTAGTAGCTCGATTGACATGAGCCGCCGGGCTTGGAATATCCCAAGTATGTCCACGGATTCATGTGCTGTCAATCGACCTGGCAAGCGCTGCGTTGCGTCAGGTTCCAGTAGGATCATTCCGATCGACGGCGCGCTGTGCGTCGCCGGCTCCTCGCGTCTGTGAACTTCAAGCGGCACACACGTCGGTCGGCCTGTCTCCATTGTGCCCGCCATACGGGGCGTGCAGCCTGCTGAGAGCCAGCGTACTTTGGAATATTTGCGAGCTCAGGATTGCGGCGTCGTTGGGGGTGACCAACCACGCTACGGGACAATAATTCGACGGATTCGCCAGCATTTGGGATGGACCTGAGATGGACATTCGGTCAGCGTTCCTGAACGCCGTTGTTCCCTTTCGCAAGGAGACCGACAATGATGAAAATCGACGGCCTGGTATTGGCCCGGCTCTGGGGATTTTCTTTCGCCGCGGGAGGCGCGCTGCTCGCAGCCTGTTCACCGGCCGAAGTGGCACCGACCTCGGTGAATTGCAGGACCGGCACGGGCGAGTCGAGTCTAGCGTCGTTCGCGCCAGTCCGTCCATCCGCATCGGTCGACCCAGGGAGTCAGGCATTTGCCGCAGCGCTCCATTCGCGGCTCAGTGCGCTCACACCTGAAGCAAGAATGGACGTGGGCGCCCGGATGAACGCGGTATCCGGCGCGATTGAGGACGCTGCCGAAACCGGCGGTGCTTCCGTCAGCGCTGATCAACTGCACCTCAGAGTAATGATCCTTTTGAACGCCGACCGCCGCCCCGACCTAATGACACAATCCGCATACCAGCGGTTGGTCGATTCGGTTCAGCGGCTCCCCGGCGTACTGGCCGCCGTTACAAGAACGCGCGCGCTCATCAACCAAGGCCGTGCGTTATTGGCATCTTGGCACAGCGACCGGCAAGGGGAATCGATCTTTCACCCGGCGAATGATACCGTTGCGGCTACGGCGACACTTCTTGAGGTTCAGGACGCAGTCTCCGATACTTCGGGCACCCTTTCCACGGATTTTTCAACCACAACACTGGGAGATGGGGCACTCGCCGACGGTTTGTCCTCGTATGCTTTTGATTCAACCTTTAGCGCCAGCTTGAGTGGCTCAACCTATGTGACTGAGCAGTTGCGCCCGGTCGTGTTCAACTATCTTTACGCTTTCTGGGCGAATGGCGGGAGTCCTCAATATTCGGTTTCGCCTGCATGTTCGACTGTTACGATTGGATCTGGGAGTGGGCCGGCGAACTATGAAGCGTGGCCAGGCTGGCTGGCAAGTGGAGTAGTCGGGGGAATCATCAATGTGGGTCAGGGCCTAATCACCCGCCTCGGGAATGCCGAGCGCACGGCCGCAATGGACGTGAGCGAGGACTTGGCGGGGGGCTTGGAGTTTCTAGGTATTGATGTCGCGGGTGATTTTGCGTACGGATTCATTGCCGGCTTTTTCGGAGATATTTTCCTTGTGATTCTCTTCGATGTGGACCACGCCTCGGTGGTTGTCGGTAATCCCTAGCTGCATGCCTAAGTGGGAATGGTCGACGTTTCACTCGATCGACGGTGTCTAATGCATCGGAGCGGCAATCTGCTCAGGTGGAAGCAATGAGATTTGGCTACGCGCGCCATCGCCGCCAGACGCCGATGACGGTATCGCTTAGCATCCTCGTGTGCGCGGCGGGCTTTGCGATCTATAGGCTGATGGATCGCAGTTTCTTGCCTTGGTGGGAAGTCATGGTTCTGGTTGTACTCGTTTGGGGTGCGATCACAGCATATGAATATTGGCGACGTCCAGCGGAAGCTCGCCTTCCTCCTGCAGCGACCATAGGTGTATCGATCGCCACGCTGGCAACAATTGTTGGAGCAGTCATCTTTGGTCCGCGTCGAACTCATGCGGGATCGGTTCTTGGCGTAGTAGCCCTGCTAGCGGTGGCCGTTGGTCCGGTGTCTCTGCTAGTCAGCGCAATCTCCCATCTCTCAAGGTCTCGGGATAGGTCGGCAAGATAGAATCGGCCATTCCCAAAGCGCCGGTGAGCCGAGAAGGGTATGTGACTTCCCGCTAGAGTAGTCGGCCAGCGTAATGTCTTGACAATTCATGTCACGGTCAGTCGATCGACTCAAACCCGAGTGATTGATGCAGGTGACGGCCAACTTGTCGAAGGCTTTCCATGACCGGTTCCGCGAGCAGATCGTTAACGAAGTGGTCGGCTGGTTCAACAAAATGGATGCGACCTTTCGCACCGACGTCCGCGAGCTGAACGAACTCAATTACGTCCGATTCGAGGCCAAACTGAAACAGCGGCTAGCAGAGCTGCGCGCTGAGTTGATGACCGCGATTGCGGCATTGCGCACCGACATGGAACACCGTGTCGCTGACCAATCGAGTGAAGCCGCGATGCAAGTTGTCGTCGGAAGTTGAGGCCTAGGAGATCTCCTCGCGATCGGCGACTTTGCGAAGTTGGTAGTCTTCCGGGTTGGGGTGTCCTTCGCTTGCGGCGACGCTCAGGCCGCACGGCAGTGCATCAAATCCGCACACTTCCTGTGCACCGCGCATGGTATCGGCGTAACGAAAACTGAGGCGCGCGAGGCGGCGGCGGCGACAGGCACATGTGGCGCACTCGCGCCCTGTCTTTGCTATTTCGCCGCAATGAGCCCGCCGATTATCGCCCCGCCAAACGTGAACTCCAGGACCCGCAATGATTTGTGATCACTCGCGATGTCGTAGCGCGCCTCATTGATCATCACGGCGAGTGCCGCCCCGATCAGGCCACCGATGATCGCGCCCTTCTGCCAATGACCGAAACGGTTGTCGTCGGCGATACGCGGTAGCCGCGTATCCGCCAGATTCGGCGGGGCGACCTGACTCAATCCCGCTCTCGGCCCGGGGAGAGCCTGCGCCGTGACGGCGCCTGGTATCGCGACGAAGAGTGCCAGAGTGCCGAGAGCGATCGTGACGGATTGCTGCGCCGGGCGCATGGGTCGGTGCCTCCCGATGGGTACCGCAAAGATACCGCGCCGGCTCGGTCTCGTCCCGGGCCGCACCGGTACACATGGCCTTCGCATCCAACTGCTCGCGCGCCGCATCGGTATACACTCCCTTCGCATCCGTTGCCTCCCGCGCCGCACTGGTATACACGCCCTTCGCATCCAACTCCTCGCGCGCCGCATCCGTACACACGCCCTTCGCATCCATATCGTCCCGCGCCGGATCGATCTACCGGCCGGTCGATGGCAAAGTCCATTCTACAGCCTTCATATCCGACGGAAGAGCTGACATCTCGCGAGAAGTCGATGGAATGAGCAGAGCTTGCGGGTTCACCCGCGCGGCCGTCGAAGTCAATGCCGATTTACCGATGACATCCTCGCATCCGTCGATGAGATATCGAAACGGGCCGACACCATCATCTCAGCTGGAGACGACGTGTTGCGGCCCGACGTGTTCATATCTCTCCCGCCGGGGGCGCATCCAGTGTCGGCGAATTCGTGTTCGCTGCCGCCGATGGCACGTTGCCACCCGGAGCACCCGAGTTGTCAGCCGGCGCCGACACATCGGGGCTCGCAGCGGCTCTCTTCGCAGGCGCCGATGACAGATCGTCGCCAGTCGGGTTCGTGTTGTCAGGCGCCGATGAGATTTTCCCATCCGCCGATTCCGCCTTCGTGGCCGCCGATGACGGGTCGCGACCCGGAGCATCCGTGATCTGCGCTTTCGACGAAGCATCGCGTCCCGACGTGTTCATATTTCTGAGAGAGATGACGCGTACGCTGCTGTCGGATCCTTGTACGCGGCCACCGAAAAGACGTCGCCGCCACTCGCGCCCAGCTTCGCCTGCATAGAGAGCGCGTCGCCGCCCGTCGAGGCCATCTACGCTGCCGCCGCTGACATATCGCCGGAGGCAAGGTTCAAATCTGTTTTTCCGAAGACGCGTTGCGTGCTGCCGGGCGCATCTCGCGCGCCACCGATCAGATATTCATGAAAAGCGTGTCACCTTGACGCCAGCGGCACTCCCGCGGCGTCGCTACTTCTTCTTTTCGTCCTCCTCGTCGATCCCCCAGCGCTGGCGCGGGATTCCCGACGCCGTCGAGAGGCGCCACAAGAACTTGAGCGGCCCGCCACCTTTCTTGGTGTCTTCCGGGTTGAGTTCGATCGCATCGATGTTCTGCCCTGACATCCGGCGCACCATTTCGCGCTGTTCCGGTGTCAGGACGATCCGCAGCTGCTCCTCGTCTGCCATGGCTTCCTCTTCTCTGCAAGTAGCGGTGGTATCCATTACTACAGGTTCACCATCGATATCACTATCTAACGTTCCGCTGTCACGCCCATGTCACGGGCCGCTCTACCGGCGCAGCCACCCCAGGAGCCGCCCCGCCGGCCGGTTCCCGGCCGCGCGCCAGAAGGCGTCGCCGAACCTGGGCGCCGTCTGGTATCGGTCCGCCGGGTCGACGGCGAGCGCCTTGGCGAGGATCTCGTCCACCGCGGGTGGAAGCGCCAGGTCGGGACGCTGCTTCCGGATTGAAATCAATTCACCTTTCATCCGCGCCATCGCCATCTCGCGCAACGTCGTCCCGCCAAACGGCAGCTCGCCGGTGAGCAATTCATACGTCATGAACGCCAGCGAGTAGATGTCGCTGCGACGGTCGAGCGGCTTGCCGCGCATCTGCTCGGGACTCATGAACTCCGGCGTGCCGACCACCATCCCCGTGCGAGTCAGCTTCTGCATCCGGGGGATCGCCCGTTGCGCCGCCGCGAGTCCGAAATCGAGGAGCACTGCGCGTTCGGTGCCGTCGCCGTTCGCGACGATCATCACATTTTCGGGCTTGAGGTCGCGATGGACGATGCCGAGCTCGTGGGCGGCGTGCAAACCCGTGGCGATGTCGCGCACGAAAGCCGCGGCGGCGGCCAGGTCGAGCTGCCGCGATCGCCAGGCGCGATCGCAGAGCGCTTCGCCGGTGAGGAGCGGCATCACCACATAGACAAACTCGCCGCTCTCGCTGAAGCTCATGATGTTGCAGAGATTGGGATGCGTGAGCCGTGCGCCGAGAGCCGCTTCCTGACGGAGCCGCGCCATGGCGGTGGCGTCGGCAACGAGTGTGGGGTGGAGGACCTTGATCGCGACGTCGCGTTCGGTCGTGACATCGCGAGCTTGATAGACAATCGCCATCCCTCCCTCGCCGACCTTCTCGCCGAGCCGGTAGCGGCCATCGAGAAGCCGCCCGGAGAGTGATTCCGGTGGTGGGTCTGGTGGGGAAGTAGTGTCTGGGGACGCCGGCGGCGCGGTCACGAGTCTGAAGCTACCTGGCGATGGGACCGTGACGGGAGCGGGTCTGCGTCACGATGGAGTCACAGTCCCGCCCTTCGCCCGCGCACCCTTCGCCATGTATCTTGTGCCATGATTCCCAAGGGGTTACCGGGTTTTCGCGACTTCCCCCCCGAGGATTTCGCGCTGCGGGCGCACATCTTCCGCGTCTGGCGCGACGTTGCGGCCCGGTACGGCTTCGAGGAGTATGACGGCCCGCCCCTGGAACCGCTCGACCTCTACACCGCCAAGAGCGGTGACGAGATCGTGGGGCAGCTCTACAACTTCACCGACAAGGGCGATCGCGAGGTGGCGCTCCGCCCCGAAATGACGCCGTCACTGGCTCGCATGGTCGGCGCTCGCGCCAACGGTCTCAAGAAGCCGATTCGCTGGTTCTCGATCCCCCAGCTCTTTCGCTACGAACGCCAGCAGCGCGGCCGGCTGCGCGAGCACTTCCAGCTCAACTGTGACCTGATCGGCGAAGCAGGGCCGCTCGCCGACGCGGAGATCATCGCGCTGGCGATTGATATCATGCGCGGGTTGGGGTTGGGGCCTGGTGATGTGCGGGTGAAGGTGAGCGACCGGCGGCTAATGGTCCTGCTCCTGCAGCTCTGCAAGGTTCCAAGCGATGATTGGGATCTTGTCTTTCGTGCGCTTGATCGCCTCGAAAAGGACCGCGCCGGCGGAATGAAGTTGCTTGTCGAACGCTGGGGTTTTGACCGAACCGAAGAAGTAATGCGCACGTTGGAAACTTCGTCCCGAGATCGCGCATTGGTTGAAGGGTCTCCGCTCTATGACTTGACCGTCGCTCTCGACTCGCTGGGGCTCGCCGGATGGGTTGACATCGACCCCACCATCGTCCGCGGCCTCGCCTACTACACCGGCACCGTCTTCGAACTCTTCGACGCCAAACGCACCCTCCGCGCCATCTGCGGCGGCGGGCGCTACGACAACCTCCTCGCTTCCCTCGGCGGCGCCGATCTTCCCGCCGTCGGCTTCGGAATGGGTGACGTCGTCCTCGGCGAGTTGCTCAAGGATCGCGGGCTGCATCCCGCCGTCCCGCCGTCGATCGACGCCTTTGTCGCCAGCGTCACTCCCGACGATGTCGCCGATGTCCTCCACCTCGTCCACGAACTCCGCGATAGCGGTGTGCGCGTCGAGTACGCCATGAACGCCGCCGCGGTCGGGAAGCAGCTGAATCTTGCGAATACCCGCGGAGCTCGATTCGCCGTGGTGATCGGCCCCGACGATCGCGCCCAGGGCGTGGTGCAGCTCAAGGATCTCCAGGCCAAGACGCAGCAGGCCGTCGCGAAGACTTCTCTCGTCTCTCTTCTCTCATCCCTCCTGACATCCAATGGCTGAATCCAAAATCACCCCGCGCGCCGAGGACTTCTCCGCGTGGTACAACGACGTCATCATGCGAGCGGAACTCGCCGACTACTCGCCGGTGCGTGGCTGCATGGTGATCCGCCCAAACGGCTACGCCATCTGGGAAGCGATGCAGGCTGCGCTCGACCGGATGTTCAAGGACACCGGCCATCAGAACGCCTACTTCCCGCTCTTCATTCCGCAGTCCTTCCTTGCGAAGGAAGCGCAGCACGTCGCAGGGTTTGCGCCCGAAACCGCCGTCGTGACGCACGGCGGCGGCAAGGAGCTCGAGGAGCCGCTCGTCGTCCGCCCCACATCGGAAACGATCATCTACGCGATGTACGCCAAGTGGATCCAGAGCTGGCGCGATCTCCCGGTGCTGATCAATCAATGGGCCAACGTGGTGCGGTGGGAGCTGCGCACGCGCCTCTTTCTTCGCACTACCGAATTCCTCTGGCAGGAAGGGCACACCGCCCATGCCACCGAGTCCGAGGCCGAAGCGGAGACGCTGCTGATCCTCGACATCTACCGCAAGTTCATGGAAGAGTGGATGGCGATGCCGGTGATCACCGGCCCCAAGAGCGATTCAGAGCGCTTTGCCGGCGCACTGCGCACCTACGCCTGCGAAGCGCTGATGCAGGACAACAAGGCCCTCCAGGCCGGCACGACCCACAACCTCGGCCAGAACTTCGCCAAGGCGTTCGAGGTCCAGTTCCAGACGGCCGAGGGCGGACTCGATTACGTCTGGAGCACATCGTGGGGAGTGTCGACGCGCATGGTCGGCGGACTGATCATGACGCACAGCGACGACAAGGGGCTCGTCTGTCCGCCGCGCCTGGCGCAGTGGCAGGTCGTGGTGGTGCCGATCTGGAAGACCGACGATGAGCGGAGTCAGGTCGCGGCCGCCGCCGAATCGCTGGTGAAGGAATTGCGCGCGGCGGGAATCCGCTCGACCGCCGATCTTCGCGACATGAAACCCGGCGCAAAATATTACGAATGGGAAGCGCGCGGCGCACCGTTCCGTCTCGAGCTCGGGCCGCGCGATCTCGCCAGCCAGAGCGTCATGCTGGCGCGTCGGCTTGGCGGCAAGGAACCGATTCCGATGGCCGGAATCGTCCCGCGAATCCAGACCGAGATGGCAGCGATGCAGCAGGCCCTCTTCGACGCGGCCAAGGCGCGGCGCGACGCCGCCACGCTGCGGGGGCCCAAGTCGAAGCAGGAGTTCATCGACTTCATCGAGGGCAACGGCGGTTTCGTGTACGCCGGCTGGTGCGGCGATCCCGCAGTCGAGGCCGAGATCAAGGAACAGACCAAGGCGACGATCCGCTGCCTTCCGATGCCCGAGTTCCGCTCGAATCCCGCGCCGGAGAAGTGCATCTGGACCGGCAGGCCAGCCACCGTCGAGGCGGTGTGGGCGCGAGCGTACTAGACTCCCGCCTGAGCGATGCCGGGCTCGCACCGGGGAGCGACGGCGCGCTCGCCATGAGTGGGATTCCGCTGCCCGCAATCGCCGATGCCGTCGGTACTCCTGCGTTCGTCTACGACGCGGCGACGATCAAGCGGCAGTACGCCCGGCTCGACGACGTCTTCGGCGACATTCCACATCGCATCTGCTACGCCATCAAGGCGAATGCCAATCTCGCCATCCTCCGCCTTCTCGCGACGCTCGGCGCCGGCGCCGACATCGTCTCGGGTGGGGAGATGCTTCGCGCGCTCGCGGCCGGATTCGACGCGTCACAGATCATCTTCAGCGGCGTGGGGAAGTCCGACGAGGAATTGCTCGCGGCGATGATGGCGGGAGTCGGCCACATCAATGTCGAATCGCTCGCCGAGCTCGAGCGCATCGCGATGCTCGTCGATCTGCACGATCGAGACCTGACGATCGGTGTCCGCATCAATCCTGACGTCACCGCCGAGACGCATCCGTACATCACCACAGGGAAGGGCGGCCTCAAGTTCGGCATTCCCTGCGATCAGTTCCCCGATGTCCTTGCCATCGTCGACAGCACCTCACGCATCCGGCTCGGCGCGGTCGCGATGCATCTCGGGTCGCAGCTCCTCAAGGCGGCGCCGTACGCGGCCGGGATGGAGCGTCTCCTCGAACTGATCGCAACGGCGCGCGCCGAAGGCCACGCACCTGACGTCCTCGATCTCGGCGGGGGGATCGGCATCCGCTATCAGGACGAAGTGCCGCTCGATCCCGCCGACTGGATCGCGCCGCTTCGTGACATGATGCGTGCAAGCGGCTGCACCATTCAGGTCGAGCCGGGACGATTTCTCGTTGGCAGTGCCGGGATCATGCTGACACGCGTGCTCTACTGCAAACGCTCCGGCGGACGCGAGATCGCCGTTGTCGACTCGGGAATGAACGACCTGGTGCGGCCGTCGCTCTACAAGGCGTGGCACGAGATCATTCCGGTGGTTGCATCGGGTGCCGCGCCGATCAAGCTCGATGTGGTCGGCCCCGTCTGCGAGACCGGTGACTTCCTCGCACTCGAACGCCCGATGTCGCCGGTTGCGCAAGGCGATCTCCTCGCCGTCCTCGCCGCCGGTGCGTACGGCTTCGCGATGAGCTCCAATTACAACTCGCGTGCGCGTGCCGCCGAAGTGCTGGTCGACAACGGCCGCTGGGCGGTGGTTCGCCCGCGCGAGCGCCTGACCGATCTCTTTCGCGACGAAATCGCCGACCCCTTTGCCGCCGAGGATTCGTGAGCGCTCCCCATCCCGATGGGATCCTGATCGTCGACTTCGGATCGCAATTCACCCAGCTCATCGCACGGCGAGTTCGCGAGCAGCGGGTGTACTGCGAGATTCACCCACCATCGCGCGACGTGGCGTGGATCAGGAAGTGGCGCCCCAAGGGCGTCATCCTCTCGGGTGGTCCCAACTCGGTCTACGATGTCGGCGTGCCCACAGCACAACCGGAGCTGCTCGCGCTCGGCGTGCCGGTGCTCGGGCTCTGCTACGGGATGCAGGTGCTGGCGCAATTGTCGGGCGGGAAGGTCGTTCCCGCGGCGCGACGCGAATACGGCCGCGCCGAAGTGAAGGTGGAGGGTGGAGCGCTCTTCAAGGGATTCGCACCGGGTGCCATGACGCCGGTCTGGATGAGCCACGGCGATCACGTCGACGAGGCGCCACCGGGATGGCACGTCACCGCGTCGAGCGAGAACTCGCCGATCGCAGCGATCGAGCACGACGGACTCCCGCTGCACGCGGTGCAGTTCCACCCCGAGGTGGCGCACACGCCGCGCGGCGGCGAGATCCTGGCGAACTTCCTCTTCGACATCTGCGGCTGCAAACCCGACTGGACTCCCGAACACTTCGTCGACGCGGCAGTCACGCGGATCCGCGAGCAGGTCGGCGATCGGCGCGTCATCTGCGGGTTATCGGGCGGCGTCGATTCGTCGGTGGCGGCGGCACTGGTTCACCGCGCCATCGGCGATCAGCTCACCTGCATCTTTGTCGATCACGGCCTCTTGCGCCGCGACGAGCGCGCTCAGGTGGAGAGCACCTTTCGCCGAGCCCTCGGCGTCGATCTGCGCACCGTCGATGCGTCGGCGGATTTCCTCGACGACCTCGCCGGTGTCACCGACCCCGAAACCAAGCGGAAGAAGATCGGCCACCGGTTCATCGAGGTCTTCGAGCGCGAAGCGAAGGCGGTGGGCGGCGATATCGGCTTTCTGGTGCAGGGGACGCTCTATCCCGATGTCATCGAATCGGCTTCGCCCAGTGGCGGACCCTCGGTCACCATCAAGACGCACCACAACGTCGGCGGATTGCCGGAGCGGTTGCCGTTCAAGTTGATCGAACCGCTGCGCGAACTCTTCAAGGATGAAGTGCGTCAGGTGGGCCGCGAACTCGGCCTCCCGGAGGACGTCGTCGGGCGACATCCATTTCCCGGGCCAGGGCTCGCGATCCGCATTCTCGGCGCGGTGACGCGTCCGCAGCTGGAGATCCTTCGAGCGGCCGATGCGATTTATCTCGAGGAGATTCGCGCCGCGGGGTTGTACGACCAGATATGGCAGGCGTTCGCGGTGCTGCTGCCGATTCGCTCAGTCGGCGTGATGGGAGATGGAAGGAGCTACGACCAGGTGATCGGCCTCCGCGCGGTTACGTCACGCGATGGAATGACCGCTGACTGGTTCCCGTTCCCGCCGGAGGTGCTCGCGGTGATCTCGAACCGGATATCGAACGAAGTGGCGGGAGTGAATCGCGTCGTTTACGACATCAGCAGCAAGCCGCCGGCGACGATTGAGTGGGAGTGACGGCGCGGCCGGAGGCCGCGCCGTCACTGCGAGCGAAGCGAGGCCAGAGCCCGTACGGAGTCCAAGGATCGCTCACCGGCCATTGGTTGCGCGAATAAGGAG
>DASYAK010000079.1:0-27639 GCA_036501385.1 Gemmatimonadales bacterium
CCGACCGCAAAGTTGCGCAGCTTAGCGGACGGCTCGCTATCGAACGGCAGCTGGTTGGTAGTGCTGGTTGGTCACATGTCGCTGTTGGAGATTGTCAGCAGCGAGCCGTGTAAACTTAAGCGGGCAACGCCAGGCGACCAATTTAGACTAGTCATTGGGCTTGTCGAGGATACTCCCAACTCGAACGCGAAGATCTTGGGTTCGACGTATGCAACGCAAGAGCCGCAGAAATTGAAGTTTCGCGCGATCTTGCAGTTCAACCCCTTCACCAAGACGTACACGTACGTTACCGGTGATTATGGACAGCCTGAAGCAGCCGTCTGGTTGACTGAGTCCGTGGCGACGATCATCTCCAACTAAGAAGCCCTACTTGAATCGAGCTAAACTTCGACTCGCCTGACTGTTCCCTGTGCGATCACGGTTCATTCCGTCGTAGGGATCGTGGGTCCGGTTGCGGTGGCGTTAGTCATCTACGGAGCAAGGGAGCTTCCGCGCTGATAGTGAGCAACCGGGGAGATCGTTGACACTCGTGCGACGGGCCAACCAGGACGTGCACTCGAGTCGGCAGGTGACGATCCAGTACTTGGGTGGCGCCTAACACGCGCTTGCTTCGGACTGTACCTTGGCGGCTCGGCTGCCGCCGAAGTTGACTTGACTAGTGGATGGCGGCGGCCTCGGCAGGCACCGCCGCAGAAGCGCCGTCCATTCGGCCCGCCACGCCACAGACAATCGCGCATTCGCCGCCGAGTTGCGATCCTCGCTGCCGATGCCGCCCGTCGAGCAGACCTCATCGCGTGAGCGGCATCAGCGTGTGCGAAGTCATTCACCTTCCCTCCATCACGTCCCCGGCTCCTGACTCGCCGGCGGCGCCACCGGTGCCGGTGCCGGAACCGGCAATGGCGCCGGCTCGGGAACGGTCCCGCTCGAATCGGCCCGTGACCGGAACGGGCCCTCCACGTTCTTCGCGCTGTTCCACGCCGCGAGGGCCATCGGGTCATTGTCGTAGATCCGCTTCATGAACGTGTCCAGCACCGCCACATCGATCGACGCGACCGCCGCCAGCTGCTCGAGTTGTGCCGCGGCACCCACGTGATCGTTCCGCGCGACATGCGAATCGGCCGTCGCCTGTTCCACTTCGGTGATCGCCTGCGTCAGCTCGTCGACGAACGAGTCGCCGAGGCCAATGGTACTGAGCAGGTCCTTCTGTGTGATCGCGTCGGCCAGCATGCTGTTGGCCTTGACCAGGAAGTCCTGGTGCGGCGCGTTTCCCGGCGGCATGGTGAACCGTCCCGCCAGTTCGGGATGCTCTTTCGCCCCGCGGCGGGCCAGCCGGGTGAGCCGGATCAGGTGCTGCGATCGAACCGCGTTGCGCAACTCCAGCCGTCGCGCCACTCCGGCGTGCTCGCGTTCGACCCCGCTTTGCTGGATGGCCGCCACCGTGTCGGTCTCGGCGACTTCCTGCTGCAGTCGCGTGACCACCGCGGTGTAACCGCTGTCGGCCTGGGGATGCGCCAGCGCAAATTCGAGTGCCCGGCGCGCCATCGCAATGGTCCTGCGTGTATCTGCCTTCATGAGGTCCTCCTGGACCGTAGCCGGCACGAACCCTGGGGTTGCACGCGGCAGGTGATGGAACAGCATGTCAGTCGGAATGCGAGGTGCCCAGGGCAACCGCGCCGAGCGAGTCATGGGCGAGGAGTGTGCCAACATGCAAATGATTGTGACAACATCAGATGCGAAATACGGCAACGTCCGAAGTGTCCTGAATCAGGACAACATTGTCCGGAATCCGGACGTTGTTTTCAACAACGACCTCATTCAGCGTGCCTGCGCGATCGAAATCCTCGCCGCAGATATCTGATCACTCGCGACCGCCATCCGACAGCGCGGCAATCCGGCGACGGTCGCGCGCTGGCCACACGTCATCGTCGGGCGATATCGAACTCGGGTCGTGGCGTGCCGTCGGAGACGGCATGACGAGCGATCGGTCGAGTCGATCGATCGGAGTGGCGAACCGATCCGGAGTGAATGCGAATCGAGCGACCGCCATGCGACCGCGATCGGAAATCCCTTCGCCGGGACAATCGGATTGCCGGGCGCCTCGTCTCGACGCATGACCCGATTGGAGATCGAGCGGCGGCGAGAAATCGCCCGGTGGTTTCGAGCGAATCGCCATGCGACCGATAAAACCACCCGTGCGGCCGCCAATCCCAGGGGCCGGGGCGATAAATCGCGTGGTCGATTCGATCGTCGGAGCGATCGGGCGCGGATCGGGGCGTACGCCCTCCGGGTCGGTCGGTGCGGCGCGATGACCGGGGTCGCAGGCGGCGGGTCGATCGGCGCTGGGGCGGACGCGGCCGACTGTGGGGGCTTCTTGACGGTTTTTCCTGGAGCCGCGGTCGACCGGGGTCGCGAGCGAGGTTTTTTTGGGCGCTCGCCGCGCTCCGGTTTCTGTATCGGGAAGTTGATCTACATCCACATCCTCAACCGCAGCGGCCTTGGCGTCCGGAGCCCGCTGGACGCGGCGCTCATCGACCCCGACGCAGGCTCGGCGGTTTAGGTAGACTCTAGCGAATGCAGCGGGGATTGGTCGGCGCGGAATGGCGGGTCTAATACAAGTTAGCTCTCCAGCCACAGTATCCTGCTTGACACGGGCGGACTCAGACGATAGTCTTACTGGTAAGTCTTAGCCCGGAGTTGCCATGACTACCGCCGCCACCACCACGCTGTCGTCCAAGGGGCAGGTGGTCATTCCCGAAGAGATCCGCGTGCAGCTCGGCCTCGAAGCCGGAGCGCAGTTCGTCGTCATCGCCGATCGGGATGTCGTGATCTTCAAATTGCTTGAGCCACCGTCGCTCAAGGAATTCGCGACCCTGGTTGGCCGCGCTCGGCAGGCAGCGAAACAGACTGGAATGACACGGGCAGACGTGGCGAACGCCGTCAAGAAGGTCCGCCGCTCCCGGTGAGGATCGTGGTGGACACCAACGTGATCATGTCGGGCATCTTCTTCGGCGGAGTTCCCGGCCGACTCTTGGATGCATGGGCCGCTGGTCGCGTCGAGCTTGTGCTCTCCCCGGCCATTCTCGACGAGTATCGACGGGTCGGCGCAGAGTTGGCCGCGAAATATCCGGCGCGAGGCGAGGCGCTCACGCCGGTGTTGGCGCTCATCGCGATGAACGCGACGTTAGTCGATGCCGCGCCACTGACTGAACGAGTGAGCGCGGATCCGGATGACGACAAGTTCCTAGGCGCCGCCGTCGCGGCCCAGGTTAACATCGTGGTGTCTGGCGATGCAGATTTGCTCGACGTCTCCGGGTGGCGGCACATCAAGGTCCTGACACCGCGCAAGTTCGCTGATCGGCACCTGTTGGCGGGCTGAGAGCTAACACGCGCTTGCTGCGGGCGAGGCCAGAGCGGTTCGGCCGCCGCGCTATGATCTTGTTTGAGGACTGCGGCGGCCTCACCTGGCCTCGCCGCAGAAGCGCAGCATCGTTAGGTAGCCTACGGAGATATCAGTGCCAACGAGAATCTCCATTCGAGTTGCCATGGTTGCGCTCGCGTTGTGCGTGCGGCCATTGATTGGGCAGGCTGGTGTTGGCGACTCCGCTGTCGTCTACGGGGCGCACCACGCCTTCAGTCTGCAGGCTCCGGCCGGATGGATTCTTGACGTTCGTTCACAACGCAATAACGGATTGCCGGTTGTTCTCTACCTACGCGGCGAATCGTGGACCACGGGGGCGGCGGTGATGTACGTCAATACCGTAGTTCCCGACAGTGGTGTCGTGGACGCGGTTCCCGAAGTAATTCGCGCCGATAGTGAACGATTCAGCAACGTGGTTCCCGGAATGCATGTCAGCGTGGCGATGCGGCTACAAACCGCTGATGGCCGCGCGGCGGAAGTACGGGCATTTCATGGGGACAGTGGAAACGTCGAACTCGTCGCGTACATCCCAGCGCGGACGATCATCGCCGTCGTTGTCCTGTCGGCGCGAACGCGAGCAGCACTTGCCTCCGCTCGCTCGGCGTTCGAGGCACTAGTGAAATCGTATCGATTCCTCACAGACCAAGTCACAGTGCGCCCTGAGCCGGCTACCTGACAAGCGCTTGCTGCTGAGCGGGCGTGGGCGCGTCGGCGCGGCGCGATGTATGATTGACAGCTAAAAACTGCGTCGCGCCGCCACACCCCGGCAGCAGAAGCGCAGGTCGTTAGGCAGTCTATGAATCAGTTCGTTAAGCTGATACCTATTGTCGGACTCGCAGCGTGCACTCAGCCTCGCCGCGACGAGGTCAGGCGGGAGCATCCCGCGTCTGCCATTGTCGTCGTTCGCACCGACACGTCGCCTGGTGGAGAAATCCTCGTCACCGAGTCGGACAGCTTCGTCCATCTCAAGAGCTGGAGCCGGCGCGATAGCTTGATCGGCGCGCTTGTAAGGTTGGGCCACTCTCGCAACGGACAAAGCGCATCGGATATTGCGCTGCCGGCGGATGCCGAGATCGGCCGAACGATCAGCGCCGGCCTGCGTGCACTCATTGGAGCACCCACTCGCTCTTGGTCCAATGCGGACACCACCGGGTTGGAATATGCCTCGCCATTTATCGGCCCGGACGAGTCGGCGACTTTTGTGCTCGTGCACGACACTCTGCGCCTTGTGAGATGGAGTTTGTTCTCGGAATAGTCGTCGCGAGCGATCCTGGAGCTGGCGATCACCCTCGGCGGGGAAGCGCGTGATCCATTTGTAGCCGACGCGCCGGCTGATGCCGTAGCAGGCGCACAGCGCGGTCATCGACACGGTCCGACGAACGTACTCATCCACGAACTGGCGGCGTCCGGACATAGGGGTCTGCACTTTCCACGGCATGGGGCACCTCCTCGGTGCCGACGGTACGGAAAACAGTGTTACCTATGTCTCCGGTCTGTACCGGGTGCAGGCTAACACGCGCTTGCTGCCGATTAGGCCAAGGCGGCTCGGCCGCCGCGATGTATCGTTCATCTAAGGATTGCGGCGGCCTCACCTGGCCTCGCAGGAGAAGCGCAAATCGTTAGCCCGACGCCGCAATCCTTGCCTGAACGCGGCGCGGAGGTGGACTGGCCATCGGGCGCGAGTGATCCGGTGCCCCGGCGGCGCTCATGACCGTCGCCAGAAAGGGCGATCAATGACTGATGGCTTCCGCAAGGGCTTCTGCCCGACGATGAATACCGCGCCGTGCAGGTCGCGCTCATGCTCCGTCCCAAGCAGGGTGCGGTCATCCCCGGGTCTGGTGGACTGCGCAAATTGCGATGGGCCGGGCGGGGGCATGGCAAGCGCGGCGGAATTCGCGTGATCTACTATTGGTATGTCGAGGTCGAGGTGTTCTTCATGCTGCTCGCCTATGCGAAGAATACGCAGGAAGATCTTACCGCCAGCCAGGTGGAGGTCCTGCGACAATTGGTCCGGGAGGAGATGCAATGAAGAAGGCAGAATTCGACAAACTCATCGCCAGCGTGAAAGAGGCGGGCCGCATCCGTCGCGGCCAGCAGCGGCCGACGCGTGTCACGGAGTTCGCCGCAGACGACGTGCGCGATGGCCTGGACGCGACGCAGGAAGACTTCGCCCTTATGATCGGGGTCAGTGTGGCAACGCTCCGCAATTGGGAACAGGGTCGACGCGTCCCGGACGGACCCGCCCGCGCCCTGTTGCGGGTGGCGGCGCTGAATCCCAAGGCGGTCGTCGCGGCGCTCAGTCGGTGATCACGCGGAGTGTTGTCTAACCAGCGCTTGCTGCAGGCGGCCGCGCAGTAGATAGTGCGCCTTCGGCGCGGCCGCCGCGGAAGCGCAGCGCCGTTGGGCTGCGTGGATCGCCGTCACTCCTTTGGCCGGACCGCCGCACGGGAGCTTATGGGGTACCGCCTCCTCACCGATCTGACCGTCTGCATTCACTTTGCATTTCTACTCTTTGTCGTGGGCGGCGGCCTCGTGGTTTGGCGCTACCGCTGGCTCCTGGTTCCCCACCTTCTTGCGGTTGGGTGGGGCATCTATGTCGAGGCCATGCCCGGTCTCCGCTGCCCGCTCACGGCGCTGGAGAATACGCTCGCAGTCAAGGCGGGCGCGGCGGGATACAGTGGCTCGTTCATTCAGCACTATCTGGTCCCGATCATCTACCCGAACGGCCTGACTCCATCGGCACAAAGGGCACTAGCTGCAGCGGTGGTGCTCATTAACCTTGCCGTATACGCTTGGCCGCGTCGGTCCGGCGCCCGCTGCCTGGCGCCTGTTCATTAGGTGGCCTTTCTCATCGAGGCGTGATGGTCGACCTCTTCGTCAGGCTTCCCGAACGCAGTTTCGCGATGGGCCTGCTTCTTCGTGGCGCCATGCTTTGGCTGCTCGCCAGGCTGTTGGTGGTGTCCACATCGGCCGCAGTGTCGGGCCGAATCTCCGGCAGTCTGTTGCCGACGACTGCGTTGGCGTTCGCGCTGGGCGTAGGCGCCTTGGGATTGCTCGATGCGCGCCGTCGCAACGAATATCGATTCCTGGCGAACCTCGGCGTTTCGCAGATCGTGATCCTCATGCTTGCCACGATCCCGGCGTTGCTTGGCGAGCTTGCTCTCGGCATTGCTGGTGTGCGATGACCCTCGTACTGCGCGCTGACAGCATTGGCAAAGCGTTCGCCGGACGGTCAGTACTCACCGCCGCGACCCTGCGTGTACACGCTGGAGAGATCAGCTTCCTGGTCGGTCGTAACGGGTGTGGCAAATCGACCTTGCTCAACATTGCGACAGGTGCGCTTCAACCGGACTACGGCACGGTCACATTCAAGGGGCGAGCACACCTTCGCCAAACGTGGCACGCCCTCGCGCGGCAAGGGCTCTACTATCTCCCTGATCGCGACCTCCTGGCGCCGAGTCGGACCGTTCGTCAACATCTCATTGCGATTGCGAGGCAGTTCGGGGTTGGCGATACGGAGGCTGCGGCGCGTGTTTGTCACATCGTCCAGTTTCTCGACCGACGGTGTGGCGACCTGTCGACCGGTGAGCGCCGGCGAGCCGAAGTCGCGACGGCCATCGCGCGCGCGCCCGACTGCTTGCTTGCCGACGAGCCGCTACGCCACATCGATCCGCATGATCGATCGCTTATCGCCAACGCGCTGCGATGCTTGTCTTCGCGTGGCTGTGCAGTGGTTGTCACCGGTCACGACGTCGAGGATCTATTCGAGCTCGCAGACTCGGTCGTGTGGTGTACGGACGGCACGACATACGAGTTAGGGACTCCTGCGGCGGCCGCGACCAACTGGCGGTTTGCCGCGACCTATCTGGGTGCTGCTCGCGCGGTGCGCCTCGTCGGCGATCTTGCCACGCAGACGCCGGCCACCTGACAAGCGCTTGCTGCTGCTGAGGCCAACGGTTCGGCTGCAGCGACATATTCTTGTTCGACGACTGCGGCGGCCTCGCCTGGCCCCGCAATTCCGGAAGCATTTGTTTGCGGAGAACGGTCGCGCCCGGGACATGATGTACTTCTCGGTCCTGAACTCAGAATGGCCTGCGGTCAAAGCTCGTCTCGAGGCGAGACTTCTCAACCACGAGAACGCCTGAAGCCCGCTTGCGAGGACTCCCGGGCCTACCACGCCCTCGCTAAATGAAGCCATTGGCCAACTGACGGAAGCCTGACAGCGCGGCCTCCGACACTGCTCAGGCGCGACCGTAACACTACGGCTGCCAATAGCTTATGAGCTGTTGATCGGTCGACACCGGATGACCATTCGCGCCGGGAATGGTCCTTGCCCCTTACGGACTCGGGTCTCCCATGGCTGGCGGCCCGTAACCCGTCATCCGGAGCAGTCGTGGGCCCACATGTCCTGCACGCCTCGCACGCCACCCCACTCGTCGTGCTCTCCTTTGCGATCGCCATGTGTGCCTCATACACCGCGCTGACCCTGGCCGGCCGCGTCGCCGTGGCCCGCGGACGAGCCCGGCTCGCCTGGCTCACCGGCGGCAGCGTCGCCATGGGCAGCGGCATCTGGAGCATGCATTTCGTCGCGATGCTGGCTTTCCATCTCCCCATCAGCATTGCCTACGATGTGCCGCTGGTGACCGCCTCCTGGTTGGCGGCGGTGGCTGCATCGGCGTTCGCGCTCTGGGTCGCCGGACGCGCCCGGGTCGGGATGCTGGGCCTGGCCGGCGCCGGTATCTGCCTCGGCCTGGCGGTCGTGACGATGCACTACACCGGCATGGCCGCGGTGCGCGTGACGGCCCGCCTCAGTTACGACCCGATGCTGGTCGGCGCTTCGGTGCTCATCGCGGTGGTCGCATCCACGGTTGCCCTGCTCCTGTTCCGCTGGCTGCGCAATGATTACAGCCGCCGGGGCCGCTCGCTGCGCGTCGCCGCGGCCGTTGTCATGGGCGTCGCCATCGCCGGCATGCATTACACCGCCATGGCCGCCGCCCGTTTTTCGGATGCAGGATCGATCGCGCTGCCGCAGGGCAGCATGATCATCGGCACCGCCGGACTTGCCGTACCGGTTGTGATGGGCGCCCTGGTGATTCTCACCCTGACCGTCGTCGGCACCATCACCGACCACTGGGTCCGTGTCCAGCTCGCCAACGCCGAGGCGCTGCGCGAAAGCGAAGAGCGCTACCGCTCGGTGGTGAGCGAAGTAGACGAAGTGATCTTCCGGACCGACGTCACCGGCAACTGGACCTTCCTCAACCCGGCCTGGAAGACGATCACCGGATTCTCGCCCGACGAAAGTCTCGACACCCCGCACCTCGACAGCGTGCATCAGGAAGATCGCGCCACCAGTGAGGAGCAATACGCTGCGCTGATCGAGGGCCGCACCGAGTTCAGCCGCCACGAAGTGCGTTATCGCACCAGGGAGCGCGGTTCCCGCTGGGTCGAAGTTCACGCGCGGGCCAGTCGCAACCTGATGGGTGAGCTCGTGGGCACTGCAGGCGTCATCCGCGACGTGACCGAGCGCCGCCGCGCCGAGGAGGCGTTGCGCGCCGCGAGCCAGGCCGCCGAGGCGGCCAGCCGCGCCAAGAGCGAATTCCTGTCGCGCATGAGCCACGAGCTGCGCACGCCGCTCAACGCGATTCTCGGTTTCGGCCAGTTGATGGAGCTGGAAGCCACCACGGACGGGCAGAAGGAAAGCGCCGAGCACGTGCTCAAGGCCGGCCAGCATCTGTTGCACCTTATTAATGAAGTGCTCGATATCACCGGTATCGAGTCGGGCCGGCTGCGGGTGTCGGCCGAGCCGGTACAGGTGACCGAGACCGTAGGCGAGACGCTGGATCTCATGAGGCCGCTCGCCGCCGCGCGTCACGTCGAATTGTCGGCCGACAGCGCGGCGATGAGCGAGCGGTGGGTGCACGCCGATCGCCAGCGCCTGAAGCAGGTCCTGCTCAACCTCGTCGCCAACGCGGTGAAGTACAATCGTGTCGGCGGCAGCGTACGCGTGACCTGCGAGACCGGAACTCGCGGCTGCGTTCGCGTGGTGGTGACTGATACCGGCCAGGGCATTCCCGCCGACAAGTTGCCCCGCATGTTCACCGCCTTCGACCGGCTCGGCGCCGAACAGACCGACGTCGAGGGCACCGGCCTGGGCCTCGCGCTGGCTCGCCGTCTGGCGGAGGCGATGGACGGCACCATCGGCGTAAAGACCGAGGTGGGCGTGGGCAGCACCTTCTGGGTCGAACTGCCCGCCGCCGCAAGCGAGACCACGCGCTGGGAAGAGATGTCGCGTTCGGGTCCCGTTGCGATCAAGTCCGCTCCCGGACGCGCCCGGCAGATCCTCTATGTCGAGGACAATCTGTCGAACCTGACATTGGTGCAGCGAATCCTGTCGCAACGACCCGGCGTCGAGCTGATTCCCGCGATGCAGGGTGGCTTGGCGCTCGATCTGGCGTGCCTGCACCGTCCCCAGATGATCCTGCTTGACCTCCACCTGCCCGACATCCCGGGTGAAGAAGTATTGCGCCAGCTGCGCCAGCGGCCGGACTGTCGGAACATTCCGGTGGTGGTGCTGAGCGCCGACGCCACGCCGGGGCAGATCGACAAGCTGCTGGCAGCCGGCGCGTACGCCTACATCACCAAGCCGCTCGACATCAAACCGTTCATCCAGGTGGTGGATGATGTTCTCGCACTGCACGAGGCCGCCTGATGATCAGCCATGATCTCATCGCCCACGCCCGCATCCTGATCATTGACGATGAGCAGGCCAACGTGCGGTTGCTGGAGCGTCTGCTCTTGTCGGGCGGCTTCGCCGAGACCCGCAGCATTACCGATTCGCGGCAGGCGATGGCGTTGTTCGACGAGGTGCAGCCAGACCTGGTGATGCTCGACCTGCACATGCCGCATCTGGATGGCTTCGCGGTGCTCGAGTTGCTGCGATCGCGCCTGGGGCCCAACGAATACCTGCCGATCCTGGTACTCACAGCCGATACGTCGCGCGCCACCAGGGAGCGTGCCCTCACGGACGGCGCGATGGATTTCCTCACCAAGCCGCTCGAGCGCACCGAGGTGCTGCTGCGCACTCGCAACCTGCTGGAGACGCGGCACCTGCACCTGGCACTCAAGGACGAGAACCGCACCCTCGAGACCAAGCTGGTGTACCAGGCGTTCCACGACTCGCTCACGGGGCTGGCCAACCGTGCCCTCCTGCGCGATCGCGCCGAGCATGCGCTCGCGCGTCTGGAACGCGGCGAGAGTGTGGCAGTGGTGCTGCTCGACCTCGACGATTTCAAGGCGATCAACGACACCATGGGACACGGCGAGGGCGATCGGCTGCTGGAGATTGTGGCGGATCGCCTGCGCAAGGCGACCCGCGGCTGCGATACCATTGCCCGCATCGGCGGTGACGAGTTCGCCGTGCTGCTCGAGGGCGTGCCGACGGTGGACGACGCCATGCTGGTAGTCGACCGCATCACCGAATCGCTCTGTCCGCCGATCGCGCTGCGGGGTCGCGAAGTGACGGTCCGCGCCAGTATCGGCGTGGCCCACGCGCGCGGCGAGGAGAACGTCGACGAGCTGCTGCGCAACGCCGACGTGGCGATGTACCGCGCCAAGGACGAGGGCAAGGGGCGCCACGCGGTGTTCGAGCCCGGCATGTACGCGGCACTCCTGCAGCGGCTCGAGCTGGCGTCTGATCTTGGCAACGCGCTGGAGCGCGGCGAGCTGCATGTCCTCTACCAGCCAATCGTCGAGCTGGACAGCGGCTCCATGACCGGCGTCGAGGCGCTGGTGCGTTGGCAGCACCCCACCCACGACATGTCGTCGCCGACGACGTTCATTCCGCTGGCCGAGGAGACGGGGCTGATCGTGCCGATCGGTCGCTGGGTGCTGGGCGAGGCCTGTCGTCAGGGCCGACGCTGGCAGCTGGCGGGCGGGCGGCCGCTCACGGTGAGCGTGAACGTGTCGGCCCGCCAGTTGGTGGACCCCGGCTTTGCGTGCGACGTCGCCGCGATCCTGGCCGAGAGCCAATTCCCGGCCGAGCGGCTCATCCTGGAGATCACCGAGAGCACGCTGATGGCCGACAACCCGGCCGCACTGGAGTGCATGCACGAGCTGAAGTCGGTCGGTGTGCGGCTGGCGATTGACGATTTCGGAACCGGCTACTGCAGCCTGAGCTACCTGCAGCGGTTCCCGCTCGACATCCTGAAGATCGACAAGGCGTTCATCGCCCAGATGGCGACCAACGACAACGACGCCGCGCTGGCCAGCACCATCGTGGCGCTGGCGGCGACGCTCAAGCTGTTCACGGTGGCCGAGGGTGTCGAAGACGCCGACCAGCGGCAGCAGTTGCTGGCGCTGGGTTGCGATCACGGGCAGGGTTTTCTCTTCGCCAAGCCGGTCGCGGCCTCGGCGATTGCCGACCTGGTGCTCAATGGTGCGGCACAGCCCATGGCGCGCACGCCGCTGGAGGCCGCCGGCGTCTAGTCAGCCTACTGCTTCACCAGCGTCGCCTGCATCATCGTCACCCAGCTGTCGGGATCGAGCCGCACATCCGCCGGCTCGGCGGCCATCGGGAAGGTGAACTCGTTGTGCTGTTTGTCGACGACGACGCGGAGCGGCCCCGCTTGATTGCCGGCACCAGCTCCGCCACGACCACCACCACTCGCTGCGCCACGCCCACCAGCACCGGTCGCGCCACGACCACCACCGCGAGCGCCAGTACCGGCCGCGCCCGCTGACCCCGGCGCGCCGTTCGCCGGTGTGACGGTCGCCAGTGTGACACCGATGTCGATCGGCATCCGATACAGTCCCTGCGTCTGCGTCTGGTCGAGCGTGACGTGCAGCTCCTTGGCCACCGAGTCGTAGTGCCAGGAACCGTTGAGCTGCAGGATGCCGCCGCGGTCGAGCCATTCAGGGAAGTACCAGCTCAGGTCCCGGCCGTCCGCCGGACAAGCGGCGTTGGCGGTGCAAGCATCCTGCATCGCTCGCCGGAAATCGTCGCTGTTGGCGTTGCTGTTCTGGAAGCGGCTGTAATAGAGTCGAATCCCGTCCCAGAAAGTCTCCGTGCCAACCACGCCGCGCAGCATGTGGAGCACCTGCGCGCCACCCTGGTAGATCTGCGCGTTATTGGCGATCACCTGGCCGATGATCGCGAGATTCTTGTGCACGATCGTCGACTGCGGATTCGCAAGCGCGTAGCGGATCGCGCCGGCCGCGCTGCGCTTGACGCCATCGACGTACGCGTCGTGGCCATCCTGGTATTCCTGATACAGCAGCGCGAAGTAGGTGGCGAAGCCCTCGCTCAGCCAGACGTCATCCCAATCGCTCTCGCTGGCCGAATTGCCGAAATACTGGTGCGCCATTTCGTGCGCCAGCAATTGCCGGCCGGGGATGCCGTTGTAGCCGTAGAAGATGTCGGAGGCCAGTTCCATCCCGCCGCCGACGGTATTCGCTTCCACCTGCGCCAGCTTTTCGTATGAGAAGGGACCGATGTGATCGATGTAGAACTCGAGGATCGGCTGGGTGAAGCCTCCGAATCCCTTGAGTCCATTGTCGTGCTCCTGCGGAAAGACCCACGACGACATCGCAATACCGTGATACTCGCCGAAGTAATCCACCGCGTAGGGGGCCGCAGCGAGCGAGAACTCCCAGGTCGGAATCGGCACCTTCTCGTCCCAGGTGGTGCGCCGCATCCCGTTGGGCAGATCCAGCTGCTGCTGCAGCAGGCCGTTGGAGATCACCTGATATCTGGGAGGCGCGGTAACGCTCATGGTGCTGGGCGCCTTCATCGAGATGTGGTCGATCGTGGCCAGCCAGTTATGGGCCAGGTTGGGCCAATCGTTACTGACGAAGGAGCGATCGCCGTACTTGTTGTTGCCGATACGAAAGCCGGTGGCCGGGGTGCCATGGTAGGCGAGCGACAGCGACATGTGCTGTCCTGCGCGCGACGGCGACGCGAAGGTGATGGCCACCAGATCGCCCCGCTGCGCGAAGGTCACCGGACGATCCCCATCGGTGATGGCGGTGACCGTCATCCCGGTCGTCGTGGCGGCCCCTCCGGCGTTGGCCTGCCCGGACAACGCGGCCGCGCCTCCCCGGCCAACACACGGGTCGCCGGCTCCCGACGCGGTGGCCGCCTTGGGGCGCGGCCCGCACAGATCGAGATTGATCCCGGCAATGCCGGCGCGGGACAGATCGAAATCCACCACTTCCGTCATGCCGATTTCGTCGGTACTGTCACTGAGCACAACGTTGAAGGTGTAGTGGGTAATCTTGATCCCCGGCTGGCGCGGATAGCTGTCCTGTGCGGGTGCCCGGTCAACGACCATCAACAACGCGCCCAGCGCGATCGCGGCGGTCGACGCGCGCCGAGCCATCCGATGCAGTCCGGTTCGCAAGGAATCTCCCAGTTGGTTGTGAAGCTTGCCGGTCGAATATGCGAGCGCGGGAGGTGCGGGGCAACGCGACTGCGCTACCCGGTTCGCAGGGCGTAGTCCTGACGTCTCAACAAATGGCCCTCAGATCAGGGAGTCTTGCCGATGAACATCATCCTGTGGGTTCTCCAGATTGTGCTCGCCCTCCTCTGCCTTGCGGGCGGCGCGTACAAGGTATTCGCGTTCCAGGTCGTCCCGATGATTCCGTCGACCAGCGCGCTGCCGCGCGCCGGATGGACTGTGCTCGGCGTCTTCGAGATCGTCTGCGGGCTGCTGCTGGTCATCCCCGGCGCCACGCACTGGATGCCGGGTCTGACGCCGCTCGCCGCCGCGGCACTCACGCTGGAATCGCTGGCGCTCGCGGCGATGTACGCGCGGTATTCGCTCGCACTGGTTGCGACCAACCCGCTGGTCTACGTCGTCCCGATGGCGGTATTCGCGCTGCTGGTGGCGTGGGGACGGTATACGCAGTGGCCGTTGTAGCGGCTCGATGAAACGTCTCTGCGCGGCGTCACTCACGATCTTTGTCGCGTCCGCGTCCGCGGGCGCGCAAGCGCCGCCGTTGACCCGTCGAGACTTCGTGGTGGCTGGCGTCTCGGTTGGCCAGGACTCGGCGGCGGTCATCCGCGTGCTGGGCAGACCAGACTCAGCCGGCACCAGTTCAGATCCGTCGCAAGCCGGCCCGGTCGGAAGCTGGTTCTACCCTGGCCTTGAGGTGCTTTTTCTCGGATCATCTGTTCATGGAGCATGGATTCGTACCCCTCGATACACGACGGCGCGCGGCCTCAGGGTTGGCAGCTCGGCTGCGCATGCACGGCAACTATACGGAACTCCGACGATGGCATTGTCCAACCCGGAGGGATTGAGCTGGTCAGGTTCAGGGGTCACCTCGCGTGTGTTCGTTCTGGTTCGGGCTGACACCGTTCGAGCGATCTATCTTGGACGAAGCATCGATTGAACGTCGCGCCGCCGCCCGGCGACGAATTGGTTTTCCCTGCGCCCTGTGCGACAACCGCTCCAAAGCTCGTCACGCTTGAACAGCAATGAGGGCGTGGCTCACGAGGCGGAGGAGCAGATGTCGACTGAAATTGAGGTGCTGTTCGTCATCGGATTCGGCCCCGTCGTGACGGACGTTGAGGCGAACCTCACCCTGTTCCGCGACACTCTCGGATTGCCCGTCAAGGCTGGACCTGGCGAACCGGATTATTTCACCACCAGCAGACTCGACGGCGTAAAGAACTTCGGCATGTGGCCGCTGCACAGCGCCGCGATGTCGTGCTTCGGGCGACCGGAGTGGCCGGCCGACATGCCTGCGCCCACTGCCTGGATCGAGTTTGACGTCGCCGACATTGCCGTCGCTGGCCGCGTACTCAAGGCGAAGGGATATCGCCTCCTCGCGGAGGCTCGACGGGAACCATGGGGCCAGACGGTGACGCGGTTCCTCAGCGCTGACGGACTGCTGGTCGGCGTGACCCTGACGCCGTCGCTCCGCACCTGACGCACCGCGCCACTATTGCACTCGTCAGACACGTACGCCGTTCCACTTCTCACGATGGTTGGGTGATTCATGACCAGGGTCGTCGTCGGCATGTCGATGTCGCTGGATGGGTTCATCACCGAGCCTGACGAAAGCGCCCGGAATCGGTTGGGCGACAACCCGGGACAGTTGCACAATTGGATGTTCGGCGCCAGGACGACCGAGGACGCCGGACTACTCGAGGAGAAGTTCGCCACGTCGGGCGCGGTCGTGATTGGTCGGCGAATGTTCGGCGAGAAGCCCTGGGGAGATCCGCCCCCGTTTCACATGCCGGTCTTTGTCGTCACTCACGAGCAGCGAGCGCCGATCCCGATGAAGGGCGGCACCACCTGCCATTTCGCGAGCGGTGGAATCGCGGACGCGCTGTCGCAGGCCCGGGCCGCCGCGGGGGAAAAGGATGTCGCCATCTGGTGAGGTGCCGCGATCGCGCGGCAGTATCTCGCGGCCGGTCTCGTCGACGAGATGGACATCCATCTGATCCCGGTATTGCTCGGCGGAGGAGTGCGCCTCTTCGAGCCGAGCGATCGCGGGCCCATCGAGCTCCGGCTCACGCGCACGATCGAAACGCCCGGCTACAGCCTCGCCGCCACGTCGGTCGCGAGCGTCTTCTCGATCTCCCGCTGCTTCGATGGATCCGTTATGCCGTATACTCGCACGACGAACACTGTATTCCCTTTCTTCACAGTCAGCGTCGAGGTGACGCCGAGCGTCTTGTAGTACGCATCGTCACCGACGCCGCTGATCGCCGTGTTGACGATCATCGGGGACTTCGCCGCTTTCATCGCCATGTACATGCTGTCGCTCTCGAGGGCGATCGTGACCATCGCCTTGGGCGACTCCGACGACCACGAGCAACCCGTGGTGTAGATCGGCTGGCCAGCCTGGGCGGTACCGCCAATCGCGCTGCTCACCTGTGCGGTCGTCAGCAGCATGCACGGATCGACCGGAGCTGAGGCGCGGGCACTGCGCGGAGCGCAGAGGATGAGCGCGCTGCCCAGCGCGGCCATGATGACGGAAGCGTTCTGATGCATCGTGCCCTCGCAGATTCGGGTTGCGGAGTTGACGTACGCAGGGGGGGCGATCGCACACCACTCAGCCCGCCTTCGGCTGGTCCACGCCAGAGTATCGCTCGGCTCACCGCAACGCGCCACCAGGCCGGCGCCGAGCGCATTGCCATCGGCCTTTCCCCGGACTATGGGGTGCACCGCTGCACCTTAGATTACCCGGCATGCTGAACCGCCTGCAGGCATCGCTGGCCGATCGCTACCGGATCGTGCGCGAGTTGGGGCATGGCGGCATGGCCACGGTGTATCTCGCGCAGGATCTTCAGCACGATCGCCCGGTGGCCCTCAAGGTCCTTCGTCCCGATCTCGCCCACATTGTCGGTCCCGAGCGGTTCCTGCGCGAAATCCGGCTCTGTGGGCGCCTGCAGCATCCGCACATTGTCGCCATTCATGATTCCGGCGACGCCGACGGCCAGCTCTGGTTCACCATGCCGTACATCGAGGGCGAAACGTTGCGGAGCCGGTTGCTGCGCGAGAAGCAGCTCCCCGTCGAGGACGCAGTCCGCATCTGCGTCGAAGTGGCGGATGCCCTCCACTACGCCCATCAACGCGGTGTCATCCACCGCGACATCAAGCCAGAGAATATCCTCCTCAGCGGCCTTCCGACGCGCGATGGCGGACTCGCGAGTGGGTACCACGCCCTGGTGGCGGATTTCGGGATCGCGCGAACGCTTCCCGGCGAACCGGATGAACGGCTCACCGAGAGCGGCCTCTCTGTCGGCACTCCGCACTACATGAGTCCCGAGCAGGGCATGGCCGATCGCAACATCGACCTGCGGACCGACATCTATTCCCTCGGATGCGTGCTCTACGAGATGCTCACCGGAGAGCCACCGTACACCGGTCCCAATCCCCAGGCGGTCCTGGCAAAACGGCTGACGGAGCCGGTGCCACATGTCCGCACCGGTCGCGATGTCTCGGTGACCCTGGAGCGCGCGGTGACCAGGGCGCTCGCGCGATCGCCGGCCGATCGCTTCGCCACCGCCGCCGACTTTGCGGGCGCACTGCAGTCGGGACAGGGTCACGGAAGCGCGGGTGGAAAGGAGCTTCACTCCCGCGCGCGCCTCCGTCGCCCGATGCTCGCACAGATCGCCATCGGCACTGGACTTCTCTTGCTGGTGGCGCTCTCCGCATTCGCGATGTTTCGGCGAGGCGGGCCGTCGGCGAGCGCCTCCCTCGCATCGGCGGCGGTGCTCCCGTTCGTCGATCTGAGCGCCGAGAAGGACCAGGAGTATTTCAGCGATGGACTCACCGAGGAATTGATCACGGCGCTGAGTCAGGTGTCCGGGCTCCGCGTCGCCGCGCGCACATCGTCGTTCCAGTTCAAGGGACAGAATGCCGACGTGCACGAAGTCGGCCGAAAACTCGACGTCGGCGCCGTGCTCGAAGGCAGCGTGCGCAAGAGTGGCAACCGGCTTCGCGTCAGCGTGCAACTCATCAACGTGAAGGATGGCTATCAGCTCTGGTCCGAGTCGTACGATCGCGACCTGGCCGACGTCTTTGCAGTGCAGGAAGACGTCGCGCGATCCATCGTCGCGGCACTCCGGCTGCGCCTCGCACCGGCTCGCGACTCGGCCCTTGCCGTCCGGCCGACTCGCGACCTGCAGGCGTATGACTTGTATCTCAAGGGGCGCTTTGCCTGGAACCTCCGCACCGGCCAGGGGATGACCCAGGCGGTGAACTACCTGGAGCAGGCCGTCGCGCGCGATTCCTCCTTTGCGCAGGCCTGGGCAGCCCTGGCCGACGCATACATCCTGATTGTCCCGTTTTCCGGGGTCGGCTCATCCATCGAGGCGTGGCAAAAGGCGCAAGGAGCCGCCAACAGAGCGCTGGCGCTGGACCATCGGTCTGCCGAGGCGTATGCCGCGCTGGGCTATGGCAACACCATCTACGCCTGGGACTGGGCCAGCGCGGAACAGAACTTTCTTCGGGCCATCGCGGCCGACTCGACCTACGCCACGGGGCATCAGTGGTACGGTGATTTTCTCGTTGGTCGCGGTCGTCTTGCCGAAGGTCTGGCGCAGATGCACCGTGCGCATCAGCTCGACCCGCTGTCGCGCCAGATCGGGATCGAATGGGGATGGACGTCCTATCTCATGCGCCTGAACGACTCGGCGGAAGTTCATATCCGGGAGGTGCTGGCCCTCGATCCCAACTACGCGCAGGCATACTACCGGCTGGGCCTGGTGCAAATCCAGGAACGGCACGACTCCGCGGCAATGATTTCGCTCAGGCGAGCGGCCGATCTCGGCGCCTTTCGTCCGCAAGTCATGGCGGCGCTCGCTTCGGCGCAGGCCGGTTCCGGCGATATGGCGGGGGCGAAGGCGATCGTCCAGGAGCTCGAGCGGCGGCGCGAAGAGGGGGAACTCATTCCACCGGTCCACATTGCGATCGCGTACGGGGCACTCGGAGACGAGACCGACGCGATCGCCTGGCTGAACCGCGGCATCGACCAGCATGACATCTACATCCCTGAGAATTTCTACGAGCCGCTCATGGATCCTCTCCGAAAGGACCCGCGGTTCAAGCAGGTGCTCGCCCGGATGGGCATCGCCGCCGCGACGCCGTAACGAACATCCCCGATCGCTCTGTCCATCTTCCAGTCGACCGGCACGTCTCCCTACGACTCTCACGCGGCACGTATTCCCGGACGCCGCAGCTGCAGGCGTGAGATCATGGAGGGGGTCGTGACCATGTCTCAGGGATGTATCGTCATCGGAGCGTCTGCGGGTGGGGTCGAGGCGCTGCGCGAAGTGGTCGGGCGGCTCCCCGCCGATCTTCCGGTTCCGGTGTTCGTCGTCCTGCACATCCCGCCGTACGTGGCGAGTGCGCTGCCGGAGATCCTCAGCCGCAGCGGCCCGGTCAAGGCGATCCATCCCGACGATGGCGCGGTGATCAAGGCCGGCATGATCTATGTCGCGCCGCCCGACCATCATCTGCTGATCGAAGGCCAGCGGATCGGCGTGAAGCGCGGACCCAGGGAAAACCGCTTCCGCCCGTCGATCGACGTGCTCTTCCGCTCCGCGGCGTTCGTCTATGGCCCGCGGGCGATCGGCGTGGTACTCAGCGGCGCGCTCGACGACGGCACGTCGGGGCTGTGGACCATTGAACGGTTCGGCGGAGTCACGGTGGTGCAGCAACCCAACGAAGCGCGATTCGAGGAGATGCCCCGCAGCGCGCTGGAATATGTCCACGTCAATTACGTCCTGCCGTCGACGGAAATCGGAACCTTGCTGGGCCGTCTGGTCTTCCAGCCGCTGCCCGCGACGGAGGTTGCAGTGGGCGTCGACGAACGAACCCGGATCAAGAAGGAAGTGGAGATCGCCGCGGAAGATTCGGCGTTCCAGAAGGGCGTGATGGAGCTGGGCCAGTTGACTCCGTTCACCTGTCCCGAGTGCCACGGCGCGCTGGTGCGGATTGCCGAGGGGAAGATGTCGCGTTTCCGCTGCCACACCGGCCACGCCAAGGGCACGCCGCACCCCAGACTACCGCTGGCGAGCAGGGGCTGACAGTCACCGATCTTCAGGCGATCGGTCGCGAAGTCGGTATCTCTCCCGACGCAATCGCCCAGGCGACCCGGACGATCGACGTCCGTCGCGCCGCCGTGTCGCGAACTTTCCTCGGACTTCCCATTGGTGTCGAGCGCTCAGTCACGCTCGACCGCCGCCTCAGCGACGAAGAATGGGAGCGCCTGGTTGTCGAATTGCGCGAAGTCTTCAAGGCGCGCGGCACCACGCGGTCCGATGGCTCGCTGCGTCAGTGGACCAATGGCAATCTCTACGCGCTCCTCGAGCCGGTTCTCGCCGGCTATCGCCTGCGGGTTGGTTCGGTGCATGGAGCTGCGCGCGCGCGAATCACCGGCGGGCTCGTGGTACTCGGTATCACCGCAGTACTCGCGGTAACCAGCGCAGTCGGCGGGCATCTTGGTGGCGCGCTCTCGGAGGTGCTGCTGCTGACGGCTGTCGGACTTGGCCTGCTGGCAGCCAGTGCGCTGCAGGTATCGCGTTGGGCGCGGTTGCGAGGGCGCCAGATGGAGGCGCTTGCCGCGCGACTTGCGGTCGCGGCGGGTGCGCCGGATTTGGAGGCGCCTGCAGTTCTGCCGGGGGATATTTCTCAACGACCCGTTGACAAGGAATAGGAGTACTCCGTGTCCCTCACCCGCTCCCTCCGCGGCCTCGCTGGAATCGGCATCTTCTGGGGCATCGCATGGGGTACCGCACTGGCGCTTGTCGACTTCATCTTGTGGATGAGCCTCGTTCGCCACTGGCCGGTGCACCCACCGCTCGGTCACTCACTCTATGTCGAATGGCTCTTCGGCTTCGCGATCGGCTTCGTCGGTGGCGCCATGTTCAGCGTGCTCCTCGCCATCGCTGAGCGGAAGCGATCGGTCGACGCCCTCTCGGTCCCGCGCGCCGCACTGTGGGGTGCGATCGCGGCGGCGCTCTTCGCCTTTCCGTCAATCTTCCTGCGCTCGGCATTTCAGCCGGCGTCGATGCCAATCAGGTCAGTGCTCTTTTCCGCGGCCGTGATTGGGGCACTCGGCGCGGGCTCCGCTGCGGCGACGCTTGCCGCGGCAAAGCACGCCAAGGCGCTTCCCGACGAGAAAGCGAAAGATCTGCTGACGGCGTGAGAGTTGGAGCTCTGTCGACGTCTCTTCATTGCCGCCCGGCCCTCCACTCGCCGAGCGATCCTCCCGGCGCCGCGGCGAGCGGCAGCCGCACTTCGACCGTCGTCCCATCTCCCGATCGGCTCCTGATCTGCAGCGCACGCGCTGAGAAGGGAATAGGTTTCTGAAATGCTGACCTCGATCCTCGGTACAACACGACTGGCGTCGCGGCGGCTCTGTCAGGAGACGACTCGCTGCGGTCGTCGACGGTCACGCCTTCTCGACATTGGGACTTTCTGTCGCACTTGGCCGCAGCATTACGCCGGCCGACGACTCGCCGGGAGCGCCATCGGTGTTGACGGCGCGGCGACCTGCAAGACCTAGGCTGACAATCAAGGGCCCGCACTCGTCCGAACATTCGCTCGCCGCGGGCTTGATTGATCGTGAGGTTCGACCCATGACGCTTATTCTGGCCTGCCTCACACCGACCCATGTCTATCAGGTGTCAGACAGGAGGCTCACTGCGCTCAGTGGCGCTTCCGCTGGTGCGCCGATGGACGACGAGCGGAACAAGGCGGTCTTGTTCGAAGGAAACATTGCGTTCGGGTATACAGGCCTCGCCGATTTGCCGGGAGATCGCACGGATGTATGGCTAGCGAAGACCCTTGGGTCTGGGCCCACTGACGACCTTTCCGTCGTACTCGAACGTGTTCGAACCTCGGCTACCGTCGTATTTCGCAGCCTCACGCTACCGAGGCCGGCACGTAGGCATGCGTTCGCGGGCGTCGGATGGACGAAGCGGCACGGACTGAATGAGTTGTTACCAACTACGATTCTCATCGAGAATGCGCTCGATTCGAATAGCGATTTCGAGGTATCCGCTCGAGATGATTTCAGAACTCGAATTCAGCAGTACGCCGCTTTCAAGCGTGGGTTTGCCGTGCACAGCGTGGGGGCCCGGGTTAACCCGGGGCAACGGAACGCTATTCTACGCGCCGTCGGCAGTCTTGTGAAGCGGAACAGATCTCCTCTCGCGCTGCTTCAGACATTGTCTTATGCCGTGAGATGGATGGCGACGTTTGACTCAACGATCGGCTCCAGCCTTATGGGGCTTTGCATTCCGCGTGCTGCGGTAGCACGGTCGATTGCAGCCGGCGAGATCGTAATTCTTAGTGGAGCTCCGATGATCGACGTCCCGACGTTTCTGTACCTCGGCGCGAATCAGAATCGAATGGAGAGTTACGGCCCGACGACGGTCGCCGGAGGATGGGTTTCGAGCGGCTGGACGGTTGTGCGCTCTAAAGGGCCCGGTCCATCGGTGCACGAGAAAGACATCTAGGTAATGCCAACCCCCGCCCGCCCTCGCACCACCAGCACGCAGGTCGCGACGTCTCCCGGCTGCGCGCCCCTCAAGGCCGCGTACGAAGAGGCTGTCGCTCTCAACCCCAAGACCTGGAACGAAGTCGAAGGCCTCTTCCTCCGCGGGATGGAAGGGTTCGACCAGAACGTCGCCGTCGGCATCGCCGACATGGGCGACCTGCAGAACGGCAAGGGCGATTTCTTCAATGATCTTCTCGCGCTCCTTCTCGAAAACTGCGCCGGCATCCAGCTCTTCAGTCGCGGCCAGGTCCCCGGCCTGATCATCCCGCGCCACAATCTCGACGTGACCTATCCCAGCACCGGTCCCATCGAGTTTGTCCTCGAAGCCAAGGCCCTCGGCACGCCGAAGCATCCCGGATCCCCGAAGGCCAAGCCCGCCGGACGCGATGGCTCGGCCGACCTCGACAAACGGATCAAGGAGATCGGGTTCAAGACGATCGACCTCAAGGCAGAGTATTCCCGGATCGCGGCGTCGAAGGGCACGAGTCCGACCAGCATCTCGGGCGACTTGACGACCTGGCTTCGCGCCGCCAAGCCGAAGTCGTATGTCTTCCTCGCGGCCCGCGTGATCAGCGAGAAGGACCGCGCCCGCCTCGTCCGGATGGCGGATCAAGCCCTCCTCGTGAGTGACGCCGTCGGCGTCTACTGCTTCGGCCCCGTAGCCGTCACGGAGTTCACCACCTATCGTGTCGAGCCAGTCCCCTCCCACCTGCAGCTCGATCGCGTCCTCTTCCGGGCCTGCCAGGAGCTGACCGCCCTCAAGCACAGTGCCGCCGCCGATCGAGCCTGATTCAGGCGCCCGATCAGCACCGGCCAAGAGGTTCTACCGTGCGTTTTTCAGCGCGGTGGCGCGGTGGCTGGTTTGGTATATTGCCGGTGTGCCGAATGCCGCCGTACTGAGGGAGCTGCCGTGAAGGGCTTTGTCCCGACTCCGCCACAACTCGTGGACCTGATGGTCGGCAAGCTCTTTGCCAACCGGGCTCCGCGCGCGGATGAGTCGCTGCTCGATCCAGGGTGCGGCACCGGCGCTTTCATCGAGGGAGTCGTCCGGTGGTGCGAGCGCGAAGGGCACCCCATCCCGCGCATCGTCGGCATCGATTCCGATCCGGCGCTACAGGCCGAAGCTCGGCGCAAAATTGGTGATGTCTCGCAGGTGGCGTTGCTGAATGATGATTTTCTCACCAGTCGCCCCGCTCGCTTCGACTACGTCGTCGGTAACCCGCCGTACGTGTCGATCACCGGTCTTACCGTTCCGGAGCGGGAGCGCTACCGGCGGGCATATCAGACCGCTGTCGGCCGGTTCGACCTCTACCAGCTCTTCTTCGAACAGGCGCTCAATCTCCTCAACCCCGGCGGCCGGCTCGTCTTTGTGACGCCGGAGAAGTTCCTTTACGTGCAGACCGCCGAGCGGCTGCGCATCAAGTTGGCGGAGGCGGGAGTCGAGGAGATCGCGTTGATCGACGAGGCGTCGTTCACTGGTCTGGTGACCTATCCAGCGATCACCACCGTCGATTCGCGATCGACGCATGGCTGCACTCGCATCGTTCATCGAAACGGCGCTACGCGGACCGTGCACCTTAATGCCGGCGGTGCCTCATGGATGCCAGCGGTCAGCGGCAATCTCGCGCGGGCGTCGAAACATCTGCTGGCGGAGGCATTCGTCCGGATCAGTTGTGGTGTCGCCACCGGCGCCGACAGTGTGTATATCGTTCGCGACGAGGAAGTGACGGAGCCACTTCGCCAGTTCGCTCATCCGACGGTGTCGGGGCGGGGGCTCGTCTTCGGTCAGCGCGTCACGATCACGCTGCAGATGCTGGTCCCATACGCGTCACATGGGAGGCTGCTGCCGGAATCCGATCTCGGTCCGCTCGGCGATTACCTCCGTCGGCCCGATCGAGATGAACAGCTGCGGAAGCGAACCTGCGTCGTCCGGAAGCCGTGGTATGCCTTCCACGAAACGCCGCCACTTGGCGAGATGCTCCGGCCGAAGATTCTCTGCAAGGATATCGGCTCACGGCCATGGTTCGTGGTCGACGACGAAGGAACGATCATCCCAAGGCACTCGGTCTACTACCTCGTCCCGGCCGACTCATCGCAACTGCACGAGTTGTGCGCCTACCTCAATAGCGAAGATGTCGCCGAGTTTCTGATGGCGAACTGCCAGCGCGCGGCGAACGGATTTATGCGGTTGCAGAGTCACGTCCTCAAGCAAGTCCCGCTGCCGGAAGAGTTTGTCACGCCGGCGCAGCTGGTGTGTGCATGAGGGGCGGGGTGAACCCGGATGTACCATGCACGGACCACTTGAAGGGAGCTTGACGTCACCGCGAAGTGGCAGTGACGTCGCGACTCCACTCGACCCGCTTCACCGACCGCGCCGCGCGACCGTCGATGTATTCTTCCTCGGCACAATCGCTGACCGCCCGTCACCCCAACACCGAGACCGGTACGGATGAATACCGAACGCCGATCGCATGCGATGACCTCTCCCGCTCTCCTCCTGCTGGCGATGCTGGCGACCGCGGGATGCGCCGCACCCTCCGCGCCCGCCGATCTGGTGCTGCGCAACGGCAAGATCGTGACGATGGACTCGACCCGCCCTGCGGGACAGGCGATCGCCATCTCGGGCGACACGATCGTGGCGGTCGGCACGGACGGCGAGATCCAGCACTACATCGGCGCCGGGACCAAAGTCATCGACCTGCAGGGTCATCTCGCGATTCCCGGCTTCAATGAGTCGCACGGTCACTTTACCGGACTCGGCGAGGCGCTCACCGAGCTGAAGCTGATGGGCGTTCCCTCATGGCAGCAGATCGCCACGATGGTCGGTGACGCCGCCAGGACGGCGAAACCCGGAGCCTGGATCCAGGGCCGTGGTTGGCACCAGGAAAAGTGGAATCGTTCTCCGGGCCGCGTGGTCGAAGGCTTCCAGACCAACGATCTGATCAACCAGGCCGCGCCGGACAATCCGGTCATCCTGGGGCACGCGAGCGGACACGCATTGATCGCCAACGCCGCCGCACTCAAGCTGGCGGGGATCGGCCCGTCGACGCCGAACCCGCCTGGCGGACGGATCATCAAGGACGCCAGCGGCCGGCCGACCGGAGTTCTTGTGGATGGTGCCCAGTCGCTGGTGCGCGCTGCCCTGGCGAAGAGCCTGGCGGCGCGATCGCCGGCAGAGGCGCACGCCGACTTCATTCGTCAGATCCATCTCGCCACGCAGAACGCGCTCGCCAACGGCGTCACCACGTTTCAGGACATGGGCGAGTCGTTCGCGACGATCGATGCCATCAAGCAGATGGTCGACTCGGGCGACATGCCACTCCGCCTCTACATCCTGGTGAGTCAGGACGAAGCGCGCCCGGACGACATCGATTCGCTCGTGGCGCACCGCATGATCGATGACGGCAACGGACACCTCACCGTACGCGCCATCGGCGAGATCACCTCCGACGGCGCCCTCGGCTCCCGGAGTGCCTGGATGCTCAAGCCGTACGACGACGATCCGGCCAACACCGGACTCAACGTCACCCCGATGTCGCGGATCAAGGAGATCGCCGAGATCGGCATCGCGCACGACTTCCAGATTTCGGTGCACGCGATTGGCGATCGCGCCAACCAGGAAACGCTCAACGTGTATCAGCAGGTCTTCAACGAGCATCACGTCAAGAGCGACACGCTGCGCTGGCGGATCGAGCACGCCCAGCACCTGAGTCCCGCCGACATTCCGCGCTTCGGCCAGATGGGGGTCGTCGCCTCGATGCAGGCGATCCACGAGTGTTCCGACGCACCGTACGTGCTGCCGCGCCTCGGCATGCAGCGGGCCGAGGAAGGCGCCTACGTCTGGCAATCGTTGTGGAAGACCGGCGCCGTCGTCACCAATGGAACCGACGTGCCGGTTGAAGAGATCAGCCCGATCGCGTCGTTCCACTGCAGCGTGACGCGCGACAAGGTCGGCACCGATTCGGCGTTCTTCCCGGAGCAGAAACTCGGTCGGACGCAGGCGCTGCAGACATATTCCACCAACGGTGCGTACGTCGAGTTCCATGAGCACCAGACGGGCTCGCTGACACCGGGCAAGTGGGCCGACATCACCGTCCTGTCGCGCGACATTATGACCGTGCCGGACGACTCGATCCTTGGCGCGAGCGTGCTCTATACCATTGTGGGTGGGAAGGTCGTCTACTCGGGCGGCCAGGCGCAGTGATGACATTCGCGGCAGCACGGAACCCGACGACGAACCTGGAGGGGATAATGAAAACAGCGGCCTGTCTGATCGCCGCTCTCGTAATGCTCGGCGTCACGCCGGCGGTCGCGCCGGCGCAGGGCCGCAGATCCGCCCGTGCAGCCAGCACGCAATCAATCGTACTGCACGCGGCGCGCCTGTTCGATGTCGCATTCGGCAGGATCGTGAGCCCCGGCGAGGTGCTGGTGCAGGGTGACCGCATCGAGGCCGCGGGCGCATCAGTGACGCATCCCGCGGGCGCGCAGCTGATCGACCTGGGTGACATGACGCTGATGCCAGGCTTGATCGATGCGCATGTGCACCTCTTCCTGCATCCGGCCCCTCCCTCTGAGGGGATGCAGACCGTCGATGAATCCGTGCCGCAGCGGACCATCGAGGCGACGCTGGCAGCGCGGGCCGACTTGATGGCCGGCTTCACCTCCGAGCGCGACATGGGAACGGAAGGGGCCGGTCCGGCCGATGCGGCCGTGCGCCGGGCCATCAATGCAGGAGAGATTCCCGGGCCCCGGCTCCGCATCAGCGGGATGGCCATCTCGATTCTGGGTGGGCACGAGGACGCGACGGGATTCAATCCCGAACAGCACGTCCTCGGCAACGCCGATTACGCCAACGACACCGAGCAGTTGATCGAAGCCATACGCGAGCAGCACAAGGAAGGCTCGACGTTCGTCAAGATCTACGAAACCGGCAACGACGAGATGGTGCCCGCCGGGTCTGCGCCCTGCCTCGGCAATCCGATCTGCGCGCCGCTCGGCATGGGCGATCAGTCGGGCGATCCCGACTTCTGGAACTTCCACACGCCATACCAGTACACCGAGGACGAACTGAAGGCGGCCGTGACCGAGGCCGCGCGACTGAACACCAACATCGGGGTGCACGACGACGGCGAACCGGCGGCGCGGTTTGCGGTCGAAGCCGGCGTGGCGGCCGTTGATCACGCGACCCAGCTCAGCGATGG
>DASYAK010000080.1:0-1851 GCA_036501385.1 Gemmatimonadales bacterium
TTGTCACGTCGGTGACCAGGCGTCCTTCGAGCTCCGGCCATGTCGTTCCGCTGAAGGTGCCGTCGGCGGCCACGGGCCTGAGCAGCGCAAGCCCGTGTTCCTGCCCGGAAGCAAAGTCATCAGAGCCGAACGCGGGGGCCATGTGCACCAGCCCCGACCCGTCGGTGGCGGTGACGAAGTCGCCGGGGACGACGATCGAGTGCGCCCCCGACGCGGCGAGCGGGACGACGTCGAGCGGACGACGGTAGTGCAGCCCCACCAGTGACGCGCCGGAAAAACGCTCGACCGGCTCCTCCCCGGCGCCAAGCTCCTTCATCAAGGCGGCGCGTGTTGTCGCCGCCACGAGGAGCCGGCCATCCGGAAGCTGGAATGTTCCGTATTCGAGTTCCGGGTTGACGGCCACGGCGACGTTGCTCGGCAGCGTCCAGGGCGTGGTGGTCCAGATCACCAGTTCGCGACGTGAGTCGTCGTCAACCGGGAAGGTGACGAAGACCGACCGATCGCGGATCTCCTCATAACCGAGCGCGAGTTCGTGGCTCGACAGCGTGGTACCGCAGCGCGGACAATACGGCAGAACACGGTGGCCGCGATAGAGCAGCTGGCGCTCATGCAATTTCTTGAGCAGCGCCCACACCGATTCGATGTACGGCCGGGTGCAGGTAACATACGCACGATCGTAATCGAGCCAGTAGCCGATCCGGTTCGAGAGTTCCACCCACTCATCGCGATAGGTGAAGACACTTTCCAGGCAGCGGCGATTGAATTCGGCGACGCCATACTCCTCGATGTCCTTCTTTCCCTTGAAGCCGAGCTGTTTCTCGACCTCGAGTTCAACCGGAAGGCCGTGCGTGTCCCACCCTGCGATGCGCGTGACCCGCTTGCCGAGCATCGCGTGGTAACGGCAGACCATGTCCTTGATCGTACGGGAGAAGACGTGGTGGATTCCGGGGCGGCCGTTCGCGGTGGGCGGTCCCTCGAAGAACACCCATGGCGTGCCAGTCGCCGTCTGCTGCTGGACCGCCGCAAAGAGTCCTTCGCGCGCCCATTGCGCCAGCAGGTCGCGTTCGAGCGCGTCGGCCGAGCCAGCGGGCCACGCGGGATGAACCCGAGCGCGCGGCTCCGAAGCAGCCCCTCCAGTCCGGCCGTCAGTCACGTGACCCGAAGAGCACGGTGCCAAGTCGCACCATTGTGGCGCCTTCCTCGACCGCGGCGGGATAATCGCTCGACATCCCCATCGACAGTTCCGTCAACCCGGCATGATTCGCGCGATGCGCGTCGCGCGACGAACGCAGCAGCGCGAAGGCTCGCCGCTGTTCGCGTTCGTCTTCCGTGAGCATCGCCATCGTCATCAGCCCGCGCACCTGGAGATGTGGCAACGCAGCGATCTCGGCCAGCACCGCCTCGAGTTGGTCAACGTCCACGCCACCTTTCTGCGGCTCGCGCGAGCAATTCACCTGCACCAGCACCGGCTGCACCGGGCCATCGCCGATCCGGCGGTCGAGTTCGCGGGCGAGATCAACGCGATCGACTGATTCGATCATGGCGAAGCGCCCAATCACGTGACGCACCTTGTTGCTCTGCAGCGTTCCGATCAGGTGCCACGCGATCCCGAGATCGGCGGACGCCCCCTGCTTCGTCAGTGCTTCCTGCACCCGGTTCTCGCCCACCGTTCTCAGGCCGGCCGCCGCGGCCGTCCGCACCGCCTCTGGCCCGTGCCCCTTGGTGACCGCGATCACTTCCACCGGGTGCGACCAGCCACCGACTCGCTGGCGTTCCGCGATCGTGGCCCGGACAACGGCCAGACGGTCGGAAAGGACCGGTTCGGACATAACCAACAAATCTAAGGGGACG
>DASYAK010000081.1:0-5411 GCA_036501385.1 Gemmatimonadales bacterium
CTCGAATCGGAGCGCACCACCGCCGCGCTCACTTCCGAACTCGCAGCGCGATACGAGGAGATCGACCTCCTCTATTCGATCGGTGAATTGCTCGGCCGAGCGCACGCGGTAGGGGAAGTCGCGTCGGTGATTCTGCGGGAAGTCACCGCGGTGGTCGGCGCACGGCGCGCCGGACTCCGCGTCTACGATCCCAAGCGCGGCGTCCTGCACAGTGTGGCCACGCTCGGCACCGATCCAGGTGCCGTCCCCGCCGATGTCACGCTCGACGATGGCGACGCCGTCGTAGCGCGCGCCTTCCGCAGCGGGCGAGTCGAAACCGGGACCCAGCCTGGATGGGTTCCGGGCGAAGTCGTCGCTGTACCGATCAGTTACGCGGCATCGGGTCAGCCGTCGCGGGTGATCGGGACGCTTGCGCTCGCAGACCGCGCCGGAGGCGGCGCCTTCACCCGCGAGGAAACCAAGCTGATCACCGCCATCGCGACGCAGATCGGAGCCGCGCTGGAGAATGCCCGTCTCGCGGCCGGCGATCGCGATCGCCAGCGCATGGAGCAGGAACTTCGTCTCGCGCACGATCTGCAGCTCCGGCTGATGCCGGCTCCGTCGGTGCTGCGCGGTGATGCCGATGTCGCCGTACGCTCCGAGGCGGTCGCATCGGTTGGCGGTGATTTCTACACCTTTGCTCCGCTTGGGCGACGACGCGTCGGCATCATGCTGGGCGACGTCGCGTCGCACGGTCTTTCGGCGGCACTGATCGCGGCCGAGGTGCTTGCGGCGGCGGGGATTCACGCCAATTCTACGACACCGCCCGACGAAATGCTCACCCTGTTGCGCGAGTCGCTGGCCGACGAACTCGAACAGACCGAGATGTTCCTCACGATCTTCTACGGCATCCTCGATCCCGGCGCCGGGCGCCTCGTCTACGCCAGCGCCGGTCATGCGCACGCGTTTCGGATCCCGGGTTCAGGCCATGCCGAGCGCCTCGATCCGACGGCGCCGCCACTCGGTCTCGTCGAGGCAGGGCGCTTCACGCGTCAGATGATCCCGTGGGAGTTCAACCGCGACCTCCTGGTCCTCTTCACCGACGGGTTGCAGGATCATTGCAATCTGGCCGGCGAACGCTACGGCGAGGCACGGATCCTCAGCCGTCTCGAACGCGATCGCGATGCGCCGGCCGCGACGCTGGCGGATGGAGTCTTCCAGGACCTCGCCGATTTCGGTGGAACGGCGGCCGATGATCGGACGCTACTCGTGTTGCGGATGTAATGCTCCACCCCCGCAAATCCCTCGGCCAGCACTTTCTCACCGATCGCGCGCTACTCGCCAGGATCGCCGCGGCAACTGGCGCGGGGCCTGATCATGTCGTGCTGGAAGTTGGCCCGGGACCGGGTGGATTGACGGCCGCGCTGCTCGACCGCGGTGCGGCGGTGGTCGCAATCGAACGCGACGACCGAATGAGTGCCGCCCTGAGCCGGCGCTTCGCCGGTGCACCGTTCGTCCTCGCAGTTGGCGATGCACTCGAGCTCGACTGGCACGAGCTCGTCGCGCCGATGACAGCGGCGGGGAAGCCGTGGATCGTGGCCGGGAACATTCCGTACAACATCACGTCGCCGCTCATTGCCAAGGCACTGACGCCGCCGCTGCCGGAATCGGTCACCTATCTCGTGCAACGCGAAGTCGCCGACCGGATCGTCGCCGAGCCGGGCACTAGCGCATATGGCGCGCTCACGATCGGTGTGCAGGCAGTGGCAACCGCGGCAAGCGAGTTCACCGTGGAGAAGGGGGCTTTCACGCCGCGACCCAAGGTCGACTCGGCGGTGGTCCGCCTCGTCCCGCGTGATCCGCCGCTGGTGTCGCCAGATCGCATCGCGGCGTTCCGGCGACTGGTGACGTCGCTCTTTTCGTATCGGCGGAAACAGATGGTGCGCGCGCTACGCGAGGCCAGGGGTGTGTCGGCCGACGAAGCAGTCGCCCAGCTTGGGTGTGCCGGAATCGACCCCGGGATCCGGCCGGAGGATGTCGATATTGGCGGATTCATCGCTCTTCTCGGCTGCCTCGGGCCAGCGCGCTTGCCATGAATCGCCGCTCGTGAAACATTTCACAAATGCTGACTCGCAAGATTGCCGACTCCACCGTCCGACGTCTGGCGATCTATCTCCGGTTTCTGGAAGAGTTCGATCAACAGGGCGCCGACACCCTTTCATCAGAAGCGCTCGCCGCGAGGGCCGGGACAACTTCGGCCCAGGTCCGCAAGGATCTTTCGTTCTTCGGCTCGTTCGGGACCCGCGGGCTGGGATACGACGTGCATGCACTCGCCGCCGAGCTCCGCGGGATTCTTGGATTGAATCGCCGATACCGGGTTGTGCTGGTGGGCGCGGGACGTCTCGCCGGCGCCCTGGTGCAGTACGCCGAGTTCGCCGCGCGCGGCTTCGATATCGTGGCTGCGGTGGACAAGGATCCCGTCAAGATCGGAACGCGGTGGGGCGGGGTGGTGATTGCCGACGTGGCGCACCTTGAGGAGATCGTGCGGCGGGAGCGGGTCGAAATCGCCGTCATCGTGGCACCGGCCGACCCGGCCCAGGCACTGGTCGACAGGCTGGTAGCGTCAGGGGTCACTGCGGTGCTCAATTTCGCACCGGTGCAGTTGCACGTTCCCCCGGGGATCGACGTCAAGAATGTCAACCTCGCCGTGGAACTCGAAACGCTGTCGTACGCCATTCAGCATCGCGACACTCACGAGGGGTCATGAACGGATTGCAGGCACGCCCAGCGGGAACCCTGGCCGACCGCGCGCTCGAATTGCTCTCGTCAGGTCCGGCCGCGGCTCCCGAACTGGCGCGCCGGGTCCTGGGCCTTCCCAACGCCCCCGTCGGCGTCGCCGAACGACTGGCCGCCGCGTTGCTCGGCGCCGATCCCAGGGTCCGTCAGCAGACCGACGGACGCTGGGCGCTGGTGGCGCTGGCCCAGGGCTCGCCGCTGCTCGACGAGTGTGCCTTCGCGGTGGTCGACGTCGAAACTACCGGCATGCAGCCGAGCGGTAACGACCGCATCACCGAGATCGCCGTGGTGGTGGTCCACGGCAGCCGTCGCGACGTGGTGTTCGATTCGCTGGTGAATCCCGGGCGCCAGATCCCGCCGCGCATCTGCGAACTCACCGGAATCACCCAGGCGATGGTCGACGGCGCACCGACATTCGCCGAGATCGCCGACGACGTGGTGGCGGCGCTTGCCGGTCGCGTCTTCGTGGCACACAACGCGCGCTTCGACTGGGGATTCGTCGGGGCGGAGATCCGGCGCAATCGCGACCTGACCCTCGACGGCCCGCGGCTCTGTACCGTGCGGCTTGCGCGTCGCCTCGTGCGCGGCGAACCGTCATACTCCCTCGGCGCGCTCGCGGTGCGATTCGGGCTCGAATTCGTTGCACGTCACAGGGCCGCAGGCGATGCGCTCGTCACCGGAATGCTGCTCGAGCGACTGCTGGGCCACGCCCGCGAACGTGGCGCGCGCACCCTTGCCGACCTCGAAACGCTGCATCGCCTTCCCGTCAACGAGCAGGCCGCGTGAGCCCGATGCCGCCGCCGGCCGCACCGCGCGTCACGACGATGCGGGTCGGGCGTCTCACGGTGCACGGCATCGATGCCGGTATCCAACGCCTCGACGGTGGTGCCATGTTCGGCGTGGTTCCGAAGCCGCTGTGGCAGCGCCGGATTCCAGCCGACGACCGCAATCGCATCCGGATGACGATGCGAACGCTGCTGATCGAACACGACGGCGGCCTGGTGCTCGTCGATTCCGGGCTCGGCAACAAGGAACCGGAGAAGTTTCTCGACATCTACGGGATTGAGAACGCCGGCGCCAACGGACCGACGGCGCTCGAAGACGGGCTGGCGCACCTCGGATATCGCACCAGTGACATCGCGGTCCTGTTCAATACTCATCTGCATTTCGATCATGCCGGCGGCAACACCTTCATCGCGCCCGATGATCCTGCGCGACGGGTCCAGCTGACGTTTTCCAAGGCGCAGTACATCGTGCACGGTCGCGAGTACGCGTGGGCCACCCTTCCCAACGAGCGAACGGCGGCGAGCTATCTGCCGCACAACTTCGTTCCGGTTGCCGAGGCCGATCGGTACCGCTTTCTCGAAGGCGAGCGGGCGGAAATCGTTCCCGGGATCGACGTCATGGTCACGCCGGGTCACGTGCCGTGGCACATGGTGGTCATGATCCGGAGCGAGGGCGAGACGCTGCTCTATCCGGCAGATACGATTCCGACGGCCCACCATCTTCCGCTTCCGTGGATCATGGGCTACGATGTGGAACCGCTGCGTACTCTCGAGAGCAAACGATCGCTCTACGGTCGCGCCGGGGCCGAAGGGTGGCGCGTGGTCTTCGAGCATGACTATGACACCGTGGGTGGACGGCTGGTCGCCGGCGATCGCGGCGTCGAATTGAGCGAGCGCATCGGATCGGACTGACGCCGGACTGCAATTGTGAAGCTCACCACGTCGCGAGGCCAGAGATGCCACCAGAACGCTCCCCGGGCCCTCCGCTTTTTTCCGCAACAATTCGGTTGGTGATGCCCGTCGCCAGGCACTTCTGGTGCATCGCGGCGATCGCCGTTGCGTCCTGTCATACCGATTCAATCGCGACGCCGGGAGCGGTCGTCTCGGGGCCGCTGGGGTCGGGCAACGATATCACCCTGACGCTCAATCCCGACCAGGATTACTGGCCGGCCTGGACGCAGGATGGCCTCGGGATCCTGTATGCATTCGTTGATCAATCGGCGACGAACCATCGGTGCGTCGGATTGCTGCCAAGTGGTGGCGGCACTCGTCTCTGGGCGCTGTGCGACAATCGTCCGCAGCGCGCCGACAGCAACTCCAGCTACGCGGGGTTCGCGCTGGACAGCACAGGCCGTCTCCTTCTCGCCGAAGGGGTGTCGTTCATAAGCACGAACCAGGCGCCGCAGCCGCTGAGCACGCTGTGGCTGACCGACACCGCCCATCCGTTCGCACGGAAGCCGCTGGCAACGTCTCCGATGACGGTCGGCGGCGTTCAGTTCACCTGGTTCTCCGACCCGCAATGGACCGGGCCCAATACTTTCGTGATGTTGGCGGGCCAATTCAACTCGGTGCAGCACTGCGTCAATCTGATCATCACCGGCAAACTGGCGAAGCAGTGCTTCACCCGTGACACGGTCTGGGAAATCGGGCCGAGCGCGATCGTCAGTGGGACGATTACCGCACAGGGTGCGGCGTTGCAGCTCCTCGCCTGTACGACCGGCGCGACCGATTTTTCGTTTGCCGACGCCGGCGCCACGTTGGTTTTTTCTACGGCCTTTTCATCGCAACTCTTCCGCGTCCCGGCGAGCGGCGGAACACCGACGCCTGTCGTCGCGACTCCGCTGCCCGGGA
>DASYAK010000082.1:0-1632 GCA_036501385.1 Gemmatimonadales bacterium
GTGGCTAGCGACGCGGGTAGTTACCTCGACGAATCGACCTGGTCGGAGGAGTAGGCGATGACAGGCGTCGACTCGCCGTAGACATCGAGGGTATGGATGAAGCGGTGCAGTCCCATCACCCCGGCGCAGGTGAACCCGAGCTCGACGATCTGTGCGGCACTGAAGTGCTCCCCCAACCGCTTGTAGAACTCGTCGTCCATCGCGTGATGATCAGCGGAGAGCAGGTCGATGAACTCGACGGCCATCTGCTCCTGCGGCGTCAGCGCGCCGTGGCCTGGGGCGAGCAGGCACGCGACATCCTCGTCGGTGATCGAGTCATGCTTGCGTGACTGGCTGCAGGGCTCGCACTCGCCCAGCTGGGCGCTGCGGATACGCAACAGCTCCAGTATCCGGCCGCCGAGCAGGGTGCCGGCACCGAGGTGGGTCCTGGCCATGTTGACCTGCTCGAGCTGTGCGCTGCGATACGCGAAGATCTGCAGGGGAACCGGGGTCGCATACAGTCCGGCCGCGACGCCGGCCTCCACGATTTCGCGGGAGTGTGAGCTGAGCTCTTGCATCGGGATTGGCGCAATACGCGGCATTGGATCAGGCTAACTTTCTTTAGCGTCACCGAAAAGAACCGGCCTTGGGAGAACTCGATGTCCAGACTTGCCGGAAAGGTCGCGATAGTCACCGGAGGTGCCGGCGGGATCGGTGCGGCAACGGCGCACGAATTGGCGCGTGAAGGCGCCGCCGTCGCGGTCGTCGATATCGACGAGGCGAAGGCCGCCGAGGTTGTCGAGGAGATTCGGCGAACGGGGGCGCGGGCGATTGCACTCGGCGGCGACCTCGCAGAAGAGCAGACGGCCGGGCATGTCGTGCGATCCACGGTGACGGAGTTCGGTCGCCTCGATGTCCTGCACAACAATGCGGCGCTGACCACCAGTAGCTTCCTGTCGCGGGATACCACTGTCAGCGAGATGTCGCTGGACGTGTGGCAGCGGTCTTTGGAAGTCAACCTCGGAAGCCAGCTGCTGATGTGCAAGTACTCGGTGCCCGAAATGCGAAAGAGCGGCGGCGGTTCCATCGTCAACATGTCGTCGGGGGCGGCGCTATCGGGTGACCGGACCCGCCTCGCCTACGGTGTGCCGAAGTCCGGGGTGCACGCCCTGACTATGTACGTCGCGACCAGTGAGGGAAAGCGCGGCGTGCGGGCGAACACCATCGTGCCCGGATTGATCCTGACCGACGCCGTACGCGCGCATCTATCCGAGGACATCATCGATCGCCTCGGCCACGCCACGCTCACGCCGTACCTCGGACAACCACAAGACGTCGCTGACCTAGTTGTTTTCCTGGCGTCGGAGCAGTCTCGCTACATCACCGGACAAATGATTTCGATCGACGGCGGAATGTCCGCACACGTCATGCTGGACACCGGCGACTAGAGCGCTCGCGGGCAGATGGTGTCGACCCGCTGGGCCCGGCGCTTGCGCCGCGCTTGCGATCGCGCGCGGGCAGATGGTGTCGACCCGCTGCGCCCGGCGCTTGCGCCGCGCTTGCGATCGCCACTAGCTCGGGCCGAGCACGTACGCGGCGGTTTCCGGATGGTGATACCAGCCGCTGGCGGCCTGAGTGCCGCCGTCGACGTGG